>CAMDFO010000050.1 GCA_945897515.1 Rhodoplanes serenus
CTAGAGCACGTGACTTTTAATCACGGGGTCCTGGGTTCGAGTCCCAGCGGGCTCACCAATATATTGGTGAGTTAAATCAATAAGTTACCTCTCCATCCCCGACGCATATGGATGCGACGATTTGTCGTCAGGGGCACGCCAGGGGCACAAAACAAATTGGGGTCGGTTGAGCGGTTTCAGCGCGATTCCGAGCGCCGAATACGCGAGAGCGACGAAGTGGTGTGAACGCGATGGTTACGTGCGCAATCAGCCTACGCGAGTCGCTGATGCGTTATTCTAATTCGCGCTGGAAAGCCGCGGCTGAGTAGCAAATCGAATCCACGACTCTCTAATCGCCGCAGGCGGCGGCGAGCGCCGGAGGAGATTAATCAGAGGCAGTTGCACCGACGCGCTGAACGAGCCGATACGATGGCGCGTCAGTCGAAGACCACTCGGTCATCCGGCGGCGGCAATTCTCGCAATAGGCCGTGCCGCTGTCGGCAACAGGAAGCGGGGTCAGGGTCACGACGTATTTTGAACCGCAGTGCGGACACTGAAAGCTGCCGCCTGATTTTGGGGAGAATCTTGGGGTCGATCTCACGTTGGTCGGCGACAGGGTTTTGTGGGTTCGCCGGGCGGGCTGGCTCTCTCGGCCCGTCTGTCCACGACTGACCGCCTGTCGCCCGACCGGCGCTCGCCGACAAGCTGTTTTTCGCCCGGCTCAGGAACTCAGAAACCTCCACCTCGACGGCCTGCGTGAGCTCGACCGCGCGACGGTACGGTATATCGCGGTCGTTATTGATCAAATGGCGGCGATCGTTCCGGCCGGAACCGATCGGTTCTGAAGGTCACCGAACCGGCTTCGTGCCGGCGATGATGATCCGTTTGCCAATCGTATGCCGTGACACCTGTTACGGCAGTTCTGCCAGCAACCGACCCAGACCTGGCTTGGTGTCGCGGACACGAAGCCGTTTGTGAATTTGCCACGCCTGGCAAATCGTCGCGTGCACGACGGGCACGCCTAAATCCTTCTCCAGCATTTCTACGACGCGCACTGTCTGCCAGCCGCCTCCTTGGATGTAGACGCCATCGGCGTCCGGATGCTTGCGATATAGCTTCTTGACGTGCGCGTAGAGCGTTTCGACCGAAATTTGCGCCACTTGGTCGAAGGGGACATCGATCGGCTCCATCGACAGCACACGAAATCCGGCCTTCGTCATGTAATCGAGCACGATTTTATTCTGCAGCGCGGAATAACTTGCGCCGATGAACTTCTTGATGCCCATCGCGCGCAGACCGGCGACGTGCATTTGCGGATCAGTGACGACGGGCGTCTTGAACTTCTTCTCCCAATCGCTGATCAGCTTGGCTTCGCGTTTGGGGCCCAGCAGCATGAACGGAGGTGCACCCGAAAGCATGATCACGTCGACGCCTTGCTCGGCGAGCTCGGCTGCAAAGCGCTCATAGAGTGGAATTGACCTAAGAAATTCGGCTGAGCTGCCTGCCTTGAAATTCAGCAGCAGCGGCACGATGCCGATCCCTTCCGGCAAAATACGGATAAGCTCTTCAAGCGTTCCGGGGCGCCGGGTCGGGCGAACCATGCCGACTACTCCGCGCCATAATGTAAAACTCATCGGCCCCACTCCTGATCATCATCCGCCGCTAACGGCAGTAAGCTCATGAGGCCACAAACTAGCTCATGAATCAAAGGTTCGCGCCTATGATTTGATGCACGGATTGAATACGACCCCTGCGCAATGACATAAGCATTGGGACTAGGCATCAGAACACGTGGGGAGAATTATGGCAGCACCGATGAAGATAATCGTCACCGGCGCGGCGCAGGGCATCGGTCGCGCCGTGGCGCTGCGTCTTGCGGTGCGCGACGCTTATCTAGCCGTATGGGATACCAAGGCCGAGGGTGTCGAGGACACCGCGGCACTGTGCCGCCAGCAGGGCGCCATGGCGCGTGCCGCGGTCGTTGATATAGGCGACGCCAAACAGATCGAGGCCGCAGTTGCCGTTTTCGAGCGAGACTGGGGCCGGCCGGATGGCCTCGTCAACAATGCCGGCATTTTTCCAAGAGCGCGGGCGCTCGACATGGACTTGGCAGAATGGGAACAGGTGGTGCGCGTTAATCTCACTGGTACATTTGTCTGCGCTCGGACCGTCGCCGCCCTTATGAAGGAGGATGGCCGTGGCGCTATCGTCAACATGGCGTCAGGCCGTGCGCTCGCCGGCGCAGCCAACGGCGCGCACTATTCGGCGTCCAAGGGCGGCATCATCGCCCTCACCAAGTCGCTCGCACACGACTGGGCCGGCTACGGCATCCGCGTCAACTGCGTCATCCCGGGCATCACTGACACGGCGCAGCCGCGCATCGAAATGGGCGACAACGAGCTCTACGCCATGGGAGCCCATATACCGCTTGGCCGCATAGGGCAGCCGCAAGACATCGCCGCGGCAGTAGCATTTTTACTCAGTGACGACGCCGCCTACATCACCGGCCAATCGATCGCCGTGAACGGCGGCGCCATTATGATACCCTGATGGCACCTGCCTGTTTAATTGATCGACACGAATTAATCGGCAGCCACGACCTGAAACTCGCCTACCGCGCGCTTCTGCCGGGCCAAACGTGGAGGGGTTGCCGAGCTTTGCGCCATCGGGTGTTGCTCGTCTTGGTTAAGGGCGTACGACCATTTGACAGCACAGGGCGCTTATGTTGAGATTCAAATAAGCAACCGCTGCATCGGTGAATCGCGTCGCACGTGTGATGCAGGGCGGTCGACGACGCCGAGCACTTCGGCCCGCGGTATGGTGACGTTCGCTGGCTGCGCGGTCGTCTGCTCGCAACGACGGAGGAAGGGCCATGCGCCTCCAGGACGCGCTCAGCATCGGCGATCTCGAGCGACTCGCGCAGAAGCGTCTACCACGCGTTCTTTTCGAGTGCATCGGTAGCGGTGTCGAGGACGAGCAAGGCGTCATCCGCAACGAGACGGCCTTCCACAAGCATCAATTGCTGGCGCGGCACCTTGTCGACGTATCCAAGCGGGACCAGTCAACCACCATCTTCGGCCGAACCTATGCGAGCCCGTTCGGAATTTCCCCGACCGGCGTTGCCGAGATCTTCCGTCGCGGCGCTGACTCGATGCTGGCACAGGCCGCCGCAGCGGCAAAGGTGCCGAGCATCATCTCGGGTTCATGCATGACCCCGCCGGAGACGATCGCGCATGTGTCGGGGGGGAATGCCTGGTTTCAGCTTTACGCCGCACGCGATCCGAACATCTCCGATGACTTCGTGCGGCGGGCCCGAGATGCGGGCTACAGCACGATGGTGCTCACGGTCGACAATCCCGTCTTTCCCAAGATGGAGCGGGATAAGCGCAATGGCTTCTCGGTGCCGTTTCGGCTAACAGTTCCACTACTGGTCGATGCCCTGATGCATCCGCGCTGGACGGCGGAATGGCTGAGGAACGGCGGTCTGCCGATGATGCGCACATGGCAGCCCTATGCTCCTGCAGGCGCGACGCCGTCCGAAGTCGCACTGTTCCGGCGTAGCCAAAATCCTTCCGTGCAGACGTGGCGTGATGTCGAACGCTTTCGTCGCTTTTGGCCCGGCAATTTCGTGATCAAAGGGCTTGCCCGTGCGTCGGATGCCGTGCGCGCCGCCAATGCCGGCGTTGATGGCGTCATCGTGTCGAACCATGGCGGGAAGACACTTGACCGTGCCCCGGCAACGGTTGATGCGCTCGTCGCCATTGCCGCGGCTGTGGGCGACCGCATAGTGGTCATGCTCGATAGCGGCGTGCGGCGCGGCTCCGATATCATCATTGGCCTCTGCCTTGGCGCGCGTTTCGTGTTCGTCGGCAAGGCAACCCTCTACGGCGTCACGGCCGGCGGCGTCGCCGGCGCGCGAAAGGCGTTGGACATCCTCCGCGACGAAGTAGACATGACGATGGCGCTCATCGGCTGTCCGTCCGTAGCGGACCTTGGCCCCGATTTCCTGTTCGAGAACCAAGGCCGCGTCGACAATCAAGCCATTGCTGCTGAATAGCGACCTGCCTTGCTGAAGCTTTCGGCACATATCGGCTATCTGTTCACCGAGCGCCCGCTGGTGGATCGGTTCCTGGCCGCGCGCGATGCGGGCTTCGTCTCCGTCGATCTCTCCGATGTGGCGCGGTATCCGCTCGTGGAAATCGTCGAAGGAATGCGTCGCAGCGGGCTGCCATTCCAACAAACAACCGCCGCCGCACTTAATGCCGACGGTCGCGGGCCGGGACTGGCCGCTCTGCCGGACCGCGAAGCCGAGTTCCAAGCCGGCTGCGCGGCGGTCCTGAACTACTTCGAGGCCACGGGGCTCCGCTGGGTACATTTGCCGTCCGGGACGCCCGCGCCAGGGATTTCGTTGGCGCGCAGCTACGCGACGTATCTCGATAATCTCCGCCACGCCCTGGAATTGTTCGAGCCTCACGGCGTTGGCGTGCTGATCGAGCCAATCAACCGCGTGGACTTCCCTGGTTATTTCCTCGACCTCCCATTGGCGCGGCGGGTGGTGGCGGAGGTAGGCAATCCCAATCTTCGTATCTTGTTCGACGTCTATCATGTCGCAATGGAGGGTCTCGATCCCGCACAAATGCTCCGTGAAAGCCGCGCCGACATCGGACACGTCCAAATCGCCGATGCACCGGGCCGGCACGAGCCTGGCACTGGCAACATCGATTTCGCTGCGGTTATGAATGCCCTCGCCGGGATCGCATACGACGACTGCATTGCTGCAGAATATCTACCCGCCGGCCGGACAGAGGACGGGTTAGGATGGATGAAGGCGCTACTGGCTCTGCGGTGATGCGCAAAACAGGCGAAAGGATGCTTGCCATGCTGCAAGCCGCGCCCAAAATAAATCATCTGATCGAGGCGACCAGGACACGCTGACGCAGTGAACGATGCCGATGAGAGGGCGAGGTAGAGCGATGGCGATGACACAACGGAATCCCGGCCTATTCGGCGGCAACCGGTTCAAGCTGGGAGTTTTTGCGATCAACGTTTCCGGCGGTCTCGCGTTGGTTGATGTCCCGGAGCGGTGGGATGCGAGTTGGGATAACAATTTGGCCGTGGCGCAGATGGCCGACACCGCTGGCATCGAATGCCTTGTGCCGCTGCAACGCTGGAAGGGCTATGGGGGAAAGAGCAACGTCAACCTGTACAGCTTCGAGAGCCTCGCCTGGGCGTCCGGACTGCTCGCCCACACCTCGCATATCTCGGTCTTTGCCACGGTGCATTCGGCGCTGGTACATCCCGTGTTCGCCGCGAAGCAGGCTGTCACGGCCGACATCATCGGAGGCGGACGTTTCGGACTCAATCTCGTGCCCGGTTCCAACGCAGACGAATTCCGCATGTTCGGCGCCGAGCTTGGCGATCACCCCGACCGCTACGCGATGGCACAGGAGTGGTGGGACATTGTCCGCCGCGTGTGGTCTGGTGAGGAGTATTTCGATTACGAAGGCACCTATTTCAAATTACAGGGCGTGATCGGCCGGCCGCGTCCCTACGGCGACCAGAATCCGCCGATGATGAATGCTGGTGCGTCGCCCGTTGGGCGAGCCTTCGCGTTGCGCAACTCTGATCTTCACTACGACTTCTGCATCCGTCCGGAGGATAGCGCGCCACGCATTCGCGAGAGCAAGGCGCAAGCGGGACGGCGCGAACTCCAGGTCTGGACGCCGATCGCGGTCGTGTGCCGTCCGACGCAGGCGGAGGTCAATGCCTATCTGCAGCACTGCATCGAGAATGCCGACTGGGGCGCCGTCGACAAACGGGAAAGCAGCATCCTGTCGCCGAAGGGATCGAAATCGCAGACGCCGGAGGAAGTCGCACAGATACGCACGCACGAGCAGGCGCGAGCAGCCATCGGGCGCAGTCATTACGCGCTGTTCGGTACGCCGGACATGGTGGCAAAGGAGCTGGCCAGGCTCAGCGAGGCCGGCTTCGACGGCGTTGCCATCGGCTTTGTCAATTACCGGCAGGAGCTTCCCTACTTCGTGCAGGAGGTCATCCCACGACTTGAGCGAATGGGGCTGCGACGGCCGGTGCCGACCGTGCGGCTCGCATCCTAGCCAGAGCATTCCGGCTTCGGCGTTGATCGCGCTGAAGCCTCAGTATTCCTTGCCCTGCCATTCGGTCAGTTCGAGCACGTTGCGATCGGGATCGTGGAAATACATCTGTCGGCCGGTGAAGATGCCGGCCGTGCGGTTTTCCTCGTCGATGATCTCAACGCCATTCTGCTGCAGAACCGCCTTGGCGCTGTCGTAAGCGCCCGGGTCGACCGCAAATGCATGATGCACGCGCCGCTGCCCTTCCGGATTTGGCTGAATCGGCGTTTCGCTCTTGCAGAGGATGACGTAATCCTTGCCGGCCGTCAGGAACACCATCCCGAAGTCAGGTGCATAGAAAATCTGTTTTAAGCCGAGCACCTCGGTGTAAAACCTGCTGCTGGCTTCGAGATCGCTCACCGCGATGCTGAAATGCACCACGCCTCGGGGTTCTATCGCAGCCATTGTCGTACCGTGATGTTATCCACTCAGCAATTTATCAAGAGACTGTGCGCCCCTGCAACACGGCCAGACCACGTCCGCTCACTGCCAAGTTCTTCACGTCTTGGCACGACGATGGCCCGGGCCGCCACCGTCGCGACATCGGCAGCGCGCACCATGTACGCGCAGCGCGAAAACAATCCACAGCACCGTCTTCAAGCCAACCGCCGAGCTCGCGCCGAAACCTTTGTCCCCGCCAGCGCCAGGGATTGACGCACGATACTGTAAGGTCGGTGCACAGACATCCAGTGGCCGACAACCTCGCCATTGCGACACCTCAGGTGGGTTTCCAAGAGGATTTAGGATACTCTAGACTAGAGAGCGGAACGCGCGCCCAAGCAATCCAAACAGACGCGGTCTGCCCGGCGCCACCAAGGAGGAAACGATGCTGTCACCTGCACTCTTGCGGCACGTTGTGTTGTGTATTGCGGTGGTCTGGTCGGCAGAAGCCTCCGCCCAGGCCTATCCATCGCGCCAGATCACACTAGTCGTGCCCCTTGCGGCCGGGAGCGGCGTCGACGTGATGGCTCGCAGGATCGCAGCCAATCTGTCGCCGCGGCTCGGACAGACGGTCATCGTTGACAACAAGCCTGGCGCCGGCAGCGTGATCGGCAGCGAGTTTGTCGCCAAGGCGGCACCCGACGGCTACACCCTGATGTACAACGCCAACCTCCTGCCGGTGCTGCCGGGCCTGTACAAGAACCTCCCGTTCGATCCCGTGACCGACTTCACGCACATTTCCAAGGTCGGCACCGGAGGCGTGGCGCTGTTGGTGAACCCTCGGGTGCTCCCTGTGAAATCGCTGGACGAAATGGTTGCCAGAGCGCGCGCCCAGCCTGGCAAACTGAACTTCAGCTCATCCGGAAACGGCACCCCCCATCATCTCGGAATGGAAGCCCTCAAGGACGAATTCGGCCTGAACATCGTCCACGTTCCCTATCGAGGGTCCCCCGCTGCTCTGAACGACCTGCTGGCCGGGCACGTCCAAATGGGGATGTTCCCGGTCAACGCTTCATTGTCGCAGATCAAGAGCGGTGCTCTCACGGTGCTCGCAATCTCTGCCAAGGACCGCGCCTTGTTCGAGATCAAGGCCCCCAGCTTCGAAGAACTGGGATTGAAGAAATTGGAGAGCGACCTCGAAATCTACTTTCTGCTGAGCGCCCCGGCGAAACTGCCGCCCGAGATCGTGCAGCGTCTGAACCGGGAGATCGGCATCATGCTCGACATGCCGGAGGAGCGTGATCGATTCCTCGCGATGAGCGTAATCCCGGAGCGCAGCACGCCGGAGGCGATTTCCGCCCAGGTCGCTGCCGACGTGACGCGATGGAAAAGCTTTCTCGCCGCCCACAAGATCACCGCGGAGTGACAAACCGCGGCCTCACCTGCCCTGTGTGTACCGAACATCTAAACTCGCACGTAGTGGTGATGAAGTCCGCCCAGAACCGAATTCTCGGCCGCAAGCCGACATTCGACTTGAATACGAAGCCAAGACAGAAAGGACGAAGTGTAAAATCGCGTCCAACCGTGACCCCGCGCGACATTGAAGGATGTCATTGGTAACGCAAACAAATCCGCGACTTAGGTAGGGTCACGATTGGACGCGAAACGCAAACCTGTAAATCTCGACGTTTCGCAATGCGAGAGCGCGTCGGCCGGCCGTCGACCAGCACGGTGCAGGCGCCGCACTGCGCCAGCCCGCATCCGAACTTGGCGCCGTTGAGTTGCAGATCGTTGCGAAGAACATAGAGCAGCGGCGTGTCGGGCTCCGCCGGCACACTGCGGCTGGCACCGTTGACCTTGAGATTCACGGCCATGGCTTGTCGCCTCCCAGGAATGGTTCGGCGCTTGTTGCGCCTTGTCTTGTTTGGATTGCTTCCATTCTGCTCCCACGGCCCGGGAGCCGTCGAGGGGGCGCGCAAAATATTGTGCGCCGGGTGCGAGCAAAAAGAGCTCCACGTCCGCCCCATATCTCCGCCCACGCGGCATCGCTATGTTCACGGAAAGGGGTACGGTATCGGCATCCTCCGAACGTGGCTCAGTTCGTAGGGAATCTCGCGGGAAATAGCGGGCGGGAGGCAATGATGGAAATGCGGCGGTGTCTTGCAGCAGCGTTGCTGTCGTTGGGGCTTTCGCAGAGCCCGACGCAGGCGCAGGTCTATCCCGACCGGGTGGTCAAACTGATCGTGCCGTATTCACCGGGCACGCCACCCGACGGCGCCGCCCGAATTATCGCCCAGCAATTGCAATCCCGGTTCGGCCAGTCCTTCCTGGTCGAGAACCGGCCCGGCGGCGGCACGACGATCGGAGTCAAATCCGTCGTTACCGCGCCCCCCGATGGCTACACCCTGCTGATCGCCGCGCCGGTGATTGCCTATTACTCGGTGCTGTATCCCCATCTCGACTTCGATCCGCTCAAGAGCCTCGCACCCGTCGCCACGGTGTTCACGTGGTCGCATCTGATGGTGGTCGCGCCGAGCGTCCCGGCCAAAACCATGGGCGAACTCGTCGCACACGCCAAGGCCAATCCTGGCAAGGTGGTGTTCGGGTTCGGCTCGGGGACCACACCGCACGTCCTTGGCTCGACCTTCAAGCAGGTGACGGGCCTCGATTTGCTCAGCGTCCCGTTCCGCGGCGGCGAGCAGGCAAGGGCCGAACTGCTTGGCGGCCGCGTTCACATCAACATGGCGCCGGTGTCGACGCTGCTTGCCCTGGTTCAGGACGGCAGAGCGCGCGCCCTCGCCTTTACCGGACCGGCACGAAGCCCGGACCTGCCCGACGTTCCGACAATGACTGAAAGCGGCTTGCCGCAGGTCGGTTACGACCCGGACGCCTGGGTCGGTATTCTGGCGCCCGCCAACACGCCGCCGGCGATCGTGAACAGGCTCAACGCAGCGATGAACGAGAGCCTGAAATCGCCGGAGATGGAAACGCTCGCCCGAAAGCTCGGCTACGAGCGAAAGATCACCACCCCGCAGGAGTTCGCGGCGTTTCTCGCGCGCGAGCGGGAAAAATGGCCACCGCTGATCATCGCGGCTGGCATCCAGCCCAACTAGTCTTACTGAGTCAGAAAGCCGCAGCCGACGCATGATCCGACTCAGGTAGGCGGAGAGATTCAGGCATCAGCAGATGGAGGCTGATATGGATCTCCGAGCATTTGGCGACAGTGAATCGCGGTTTTCGGGTTATGTCGAGGGACTTGTGAGCGTGATTGGTCACGCGGACCGTGCCAGCCCGTTGCGAGATTATTGCGTCGGCCTGATGATGCCGTGCGAGCGCAAGAGCGTCGAGCCGATGGCGGCGGTGACGGCGCCTGGGCGGACGGCAGCGCAGCATCAGTCGCTGCTGCATTTCGTCGGCAACGCGGCTTGGTCGGACGAAAAGGTTTTGGCCAAGGCGCGCGAGATGGTGCTGCCGGCGATTGAGCGTCAGGGGCCGATTGAAGCGTGGATCATCGACGACACCGGCTTTCCGAAGAAGGGCGAGCACTCGGTTGGCGTGGCACGGCAATATTGTGGCCAGCTCGGCAAGCAGGATAACTGCCAGGTCGCGGTGTCGCTGTCGCTTGCCAATCACCACGCGAGCTTGCCGATTGCCTACCGTCTGTATCTGCCGGAAGACTGGGTGGAGGACAGCAAACGTCGGCGCAAGACGGGCGTGCCTGAGGATGTCCGCTTCAAGACCAAGCCCGAGATCGCGCTGGAGCAGATCGAGGCGGCCTGCAAGGCCGGCCTTCCTCGCGGCGTGGTGCTGATGGACGCAGGTTATGGCTGCAACACGGACCTGCGCGCCGGCGTCAGCGCACTCGCGCTGTGTTACGTCGCCGGCATCATGCCGCAGACGACCGTGTGGACATCCGGCAAGGGGCCGCTGCCGCCGAAAACGTGGTCGGGTCGCGGCCGACATCCGAAGCTCATTCGCCGCGACGACGAGCATCAACCGATCTCGGTCAAGGAACTCGCGCGCGGCTTGCCCAAGCGCGCCTGGCGCACGATCGAGTGGCGGGAGGGGACGACCGAGAGGCTGTCCTCGCGCTTTGCACGCGTGCGCGTTCGTGTTGCGCACCGTGACTACAATCTCACCCACAGCCGGCCGCACGAGTGGCTGCTGATCGAGTGGCCAAAGGGCGAGGATGCGCCGACCAAATACTGGCTCTCAACGCTTCCGCAAGACATCACCTTCCGCTCGCTGGTGGACATGACCAAGCTGCGCTGGCGCATCGAGCGTGACTATCAGGAACTCAAGCAGGAGGTCGGGCTCGGGCATTTCGAAGGGCGCGGATGGCGCGGCTTCCATCACCACGCCACGCTATGCATCGCGGCCTACGGATTCCTGATCTCCGAGAGGGAGACGATTCCCCCCTGTGGACCTCATTCCACCACGCTGTTCCCGCAACCTGCCGTACCCGACGGTTATCGACCCAGAGGTTCCGCCCTTGCGGCCTGAACGCCACATCCCGAACTCGATCGCGACCATGCGCCGGCGATTAATCGTTGCACTGGTCAGGACGCTGTCGCGATGTCCCTGCTGTGCCGCTCAAATCCAGAGACGCCCAAGTCAAAATCGCTCATGACGCAGTAAGACTAGGTGTCAGCAGAATCTAGACCGGCGGAATATCGCCACGCATCCAGCCCTCGCGGGTGGCCGTGCGGAACTCTTCAAACCGGCCCTGCCGGATCGCGTCGCGCATGCCGGCCATCAGTTCCTGGTAATAGGCCAGGTTGATCTGCGACAGCAGGATGGCGCCCAGCATCTCGTTGGCGCGGATGAGATGATGCAGGTAGGCGCGCGAATATGTCCGCGCGATATCGTAACCGCTCTCATCGTCGAGCGGTCGCGCATCGTCGCGGTGGCGCGCGTTGGAAAGATTGATCTGTCCGAACCGGCTGAACACCGCGCCGTGGCGGCCGTTGCGCGTCGGCATCACGCAATCGAACATATCGATGCCGCGCGCCACGGCTTCGAGCAGATCCTCCGGCGTGCCGACGCCCATGAGATAGCGCGGCTTGTCCGCCGGCAGCGCCGGCGTCACGTCCTCGACCACCTTGAGCATCACGTCCTGCGGTTCGCCGACCGCCAGCCCGCCGACCGCGTAGCCGTGGAATCCGATATCGACCAGCGCCCGCGCGCTCTGCGCCCGCAGCGCGCCGTCATCGCCGCCCTGCACGATGCCGAACAGCGCCGCGCCTTCGCGGGCGCGGCCTTCAAAGGCGCGCTTGCTGCGCTCCGCCCAGGCGAGCGACAGCCGCATCGCGCGCTCGATCTCCGGCCGCGCATTCGGCAGCTTGATGCACTCGTCGAGCTGCATCGAAATGTCGGCGCCGAGTAGCGCCTGGATCTCGACCGCGCGCTCCGGCGAAAGCTCGACCATCGCACCGTCGAGATGCGAGCGAAACGTCACGCCCGCGTCGGTGATCTTGCGCAGCTCAGAGAGCGACATGACCTGGAAGCCGCCCGAGTCCGTGAGGATCGGACCGGACCAATTCATGAATTTGTGCAGGCCACCGAGCGCGGCGATGCGCTCCGCTCCGGGACGCAGCATCAAGTGATAGGTGTTGCCGAGCAGGATGTCGGCGCCGGTACGCTTTACTTCTTCCGGCATCACGCCTTTCACCGTCGCCTGGGTGCCGACCGGCATGAACGCCGGCGTTCGCACCATGCCGTGCGGTGTCGCGATCTCGCCGAGGCGGGCTGCGCCGTCGGTCGCGATCAGGCGGAAGGAGAACGGATCGGCCATCTTATCTCTGCGCGCGGTGCAGCAGGCAGGCGTCGCCATAGGAATAGAAACGATAGCCGCTTCCGATCGCATGCGCATAGGCGCGCTTCATCACGTCCAGCCCGGAGAACGCCGAAACCAGCATGAACAACGTCGATTTCGGCAGGTGAAAATTGGTCACCATCATGTCGACGGCGCGGAACCGGTAGCCCGGCGCGATGAACAGCGAGGTTTCGCCGGTATACGACTGGATGCTCCCATCGCTGCCGGTCGCGCTCTCGATCAGCCGCAGCGCGGTCGACCCGACCGCGACGATGCGCCCGCCGCGAGCCCGCACCGCGTTGAGCGCGGCAGCCGTAGCGGGCGAGACGCTGCCCCACTCCGGCTGCATCTGATGGCCGGAGGTGTCCTCGGCCTTCACCGGCAGGAACGTCCCGGGCCCGACATGCAGCGTCACCGGATGCACGCTGATGCGGCGCGCCTTGAGCTGCGCCAGCAGTTCATCGGTGAAATGCAATCCTGCCGTCGGCGCCGCCACCGACCCCTCGTGCTGCGCAAACAGCGTCTGGTAATCGGTGCGGTCCTGGGCGTCCGGCGCGCGCTTGCCGGCGATGTAGGGTGGCAGCGGAATTTCGCCGGTCTCGTCGATCGCCTGGTCCAGCACCGCGCCGTGCCAGGCGAACGACAGCGTCACCTCGCCGCCCTCGCCCTTGGCCTCGACCGTGGCGTCGAGCTGGCCGAGCAGGCACACCCGGCCCTCTTCGCCGAAACGGACGGTGTCGCCCAAACCCAGCCGCTTGGCCGGTTTCACCAAAGCGAGCCAACGCGAACCGTCGACACGGCGGGTCAGCGTTGCCTCGATCTTGGGCTCGTTGCCGCCGAGCCTGCGGCCGACCAGACGGGCGGGGATCACCTTGGTGTCATTGACCACCAGCGCGTCACCCGGTTCGAGCAGGTCCGGCAGATCGCGAATGCCGCGGTCGTCGAGTTCAGGCTTTTCGCCGGGACGTACCACCAGCAGCCGCGAGGAATCGCGCGGCACCGCCGGCCGCAGCGCGATGCGGTCGTTGGGGAGGTCGAAATCGAAAAGATCGGTGCGCATACTGCTCGGTGTCATCGCCCGCCAACGGGTCCGGCCTCTGGCCGGCCCGATGACAAGCTCCGGCGGGCGATCCAGCACTGACAAAGAAAATGGATGCCCCGCTTTCGCGGGGCATGACAAGTGTGTTTACGCCGCGGGGCTGGCTTACGCCGCCATCGTCGCCTTGACGATCTTGTCCGGGTTCTGCACCGGCTCGCCGCGCTTGATCTTGTCGACGTTCTCCATGCCCTCGGTCACCTTGCCCCACACCGTATATTGGTTGTTGAGGAACGAGGCCTCGTCGAAGCAGATGAAGAACTGGCTGTCGCCGGAATCCGGGCTCTGCGCGCGCGCCATCGAGGTGGTGCCGCGGACGTGCGGCTCGCGGTTGAACTCCGCCTTGAGCTTCTTGCCCGAGCCGCCGGTGCCGGTACCCTGCGGGCAGCCGGTCTGCGCCATGAAGCCGTCGATGACGCGATGGAACACGATGCCGTCGTAGAAACCTTCCTTCACCAGCTCCTTGATGCGGGCGACATGGCCGGGGGCGAGATCGGGACGCATCTCGATCACGACTTTGCCCTGGGTGGTTTCCAGGATCATGGTGTCTTCGGGTTTTGCCATTTCTTGTTTCCTTGCTCTTCAGTCGTTGATGAATGAACGCCGTCAGGGCGCTATTTTTCGATGGTCGCCTTCTTGACGAAGTCCATGCGCGAATAGTCTTTCTGCAGATAGGCATTGCCTTCCATCTGCAAACGCCCCTGGTCGGGACCGCGGCCGCGCGGCGCGCCTTCGCCGTATTCGGCGTTGAGCGCATCGACCACGTTCATGCCGGAGATCACCTGGCCGAACGGCGAGAAGCCCTGGCGATCCAGCGAAGAATTGTCGCCGAAATTGATGAACACCTGGCTGGTGCGGGTGTCGGGGCCCGCCATCGCATAGGTGATGAAGCCGCGCTTGTTGCTCTGCTTGACCGGATCGTCCGAGATGCGGGCCTCGCGCCATTTCGCCGAGAGCGCCGGATCGCCGCTGATGCCGAACTGCACCATGAAGCCGGTGATCACGCGGAAGAAGCGCACGTTGTCGTAGAAACCGTTCTTGACCAGATTGTAGAACCGGTCGGCGCCCTGCGGCGCCCGTTCGCGGGTCACCTGGATCACGAACGCGCCCTTGCTGGTGTCGAAGCGCGCCTTGTAGGTCGCCGGCGCCTGTTCGCGGAGCGCAGCCGGATTGGCGAGATTGGCCGATTGGCTGAAGGCGGGTGTCGCGAGCGTGACCAGGGCGGCGGCTAAGGAGCCGGCAACGAAACGAAACATCCTGTTCTCCTTGATGAATCCGTGGAGGATCAACCGGGCTTGCCGGCGAATTTCTTGGTCAGGCGGCCGAGCACCGGGGCCGGCACGAAGGCCGAGACGTCGCCGCCCATGCTGGCGATCTGCCGGACCAAAGTGGCGGTGATCGGGCGGACCAAGGGCGACGCCGGCAGGAACACGGTCTGCACCTCCGGCGTCATGGTGCCATTCATGCCGGCCATCTGCATTTCATAATCCAGATCGGTGCCGTCCCTTAAGCCCCGGATCAGGATCGTGGCGCTGGCTCGCTTGGCCGCCGTCACCACCAGGTCGGAAAAGGTCGTGAAGGCCATTTCGCAGCCGGTTTCCTTGGCCATCGGCCGGCAGGTCTCCTCCAGCATAGCCAGCCGGTCCTCGGCCGAAAACAACGGAGCCTTGCCGGGGTGGATGCCAATCGCCAGCACGAGCTTGTCGGCCAGCCGGGTGGCCTGCCGCACCACGTCGAGATGGCCGTTGGTGACCGGGTCGAACGACCCGGCATAGAGCGCGATCCGCATAAAAGGGGGTCTAGCCTGCCCTTTCCGGCCCGGCAAGGCCGGTCTGGCGGGTTTTCGGGCCGAACCACGATCACCAGCCAGTCGCAAAAAAGTGTAGCGGGGCGTGAACCTGTTTCGGGGTCCGAGCGACTACCTCCATGGAACGGGTCGCCAACGGACCCGACTAGGGGCGTGTCATGTTGAAGAGTTCATCCTAGACGATTTCCGCCATCGTGGCCGCCGCGGTCGTTGCGGCCGCCCTGACGATCATTTCCGGCGCCAGCGGCAAGGTTTCCGCCAGCGCCCCGCTCAACAGCGGCAAGGGCGACCGGCTCGACATCCGCGTGGTCGGACCGAAGTGCTCGCAGCAGGCCTGGCCGCACTACGAGCCCGGCTGCATCAAGGACCGCAAGATGCCGATGGGGCAGGCCAAGGCGGTTCGTGTGGTTAGCACGGAACGGGTGCGGTAAGCCAGCCTACACCGGCACCGTCGTCGCGTCGTAAGTGAACAGCCACTCGTAGCGCTGCTTCACCTTCTCCTCCTGCCATTCGCGCGTCACATAAGCCTCCGCCCCGGCGGCGTGCGCCAAATCCGGATTGTGGAAGCGCTTGGCGTTCTCCGCGGAGCCGCTCACCGCCTTGTTGGCGCGTTCGCGCCGCACCGCCTCGTAACGGTGCAGCGCCTCAGGCTGAACGCCATATTTCTCGATGCAGCGCGCTAGCACATAGCCGTCCTCCAGCGCCGTCACCGCGCCCTGCGCCAACATCGGCAGCATCGAGTGGCAGGCGTCGCCAAGCAGCGTCACTCGACCGCTGGTCCAGGCTGGCATCGGGGGACGCGCGAACAGCGCCCATTTGTACGGCACGTCGACGCTGCGGATCATGGCGTGGATGTCGGGATGCCAGTTGCAGAAGTCGTTGGCGAACTCGTCCCTGGTGCCCTGCACGGTCCAGGATTCCACCCGCCAGTCGTCGCGCTCCAGGAGCCCGACGAGATTCATCAGCGCGCCGCCGCGCACCGGATAGTGCACAACGTGGCCGCCCGGCCCGACCCAGTTGGTGCCGACGTTCATCTTGACGCCGGCCGGGACTTTCTCGCGCGGCACCAAACCCCGCCAGGCGACGATGCCGGTGAACTCCGGCCGGTCGGCGCCGAACAGCGCGGCACGCACCCGCGACTGCACGCCGTCTGCGCCGATGACGATCGGCGCGCGCGCCGGTGCCCCGGTCTCGAACTGGATCTCGACGCCTTCGCCGTCCTGCGCAATGCCCACGCATTTCCGGTTGAGCACCAGCGCATCCGGTCTCTCGCGCCGGATCGCATCGACCAGCAGCGAATGCATGTCGCCGCGGTGGAACATCACGTAGGGCGAACCGTAGCGCTCGACCGAAATCGCGCCGAGGTCGAACAGCTTCCAGGTCTGGCCGGTGCTCCACAGCCGGATCTCTTTGCCGGCAACGATCACGCCCAGCCGCTCGACCCCTTCCTTCAGCCCCAACGCATAGAGCACGCGCGTGCCGTTCGAGCTGATCTGCACACCGGCGCCAAGCTCCTTAAGCTCGGGAGCCTGCTCGTACACTTCGACGTCGATGCCGTGCCGCAGCATGGCAAGCGCCGCGGCAAGCCCGCCGATGCCGCCGCCGACGATCGCAACCTTATCCGTCATCGGCTTGTGTGCCGTCCGTTTTGAGAGCACGCTTGCGAAAAGAACAATATCATCGGGGCGGGACGCGCTGAGGGGGTGGCAGACATGGCTGGCATTCGCGCCTTATTCATAACCCTGTTCGTGCTCGCAAGTCCCCTTCCCGCGCTGTCTCAATCCTATCCCAGCAAACCAATCCGGCTGATCGTACCGTTCCCGCCCGGCGGACCGATCGACGTCATGGCACGCCTGATCGCCGCGCGGTTGGCGCCGAGCCTGGGACAGTTCGTCGTGGACAACCGGCCCGATGCGGGCGGCACGATCGCCTCGAAGCTGGTCGCCGGCTCGGAGGCCGACGGCTACACGTTGATGATCGCCACCAGCACCACCATGGGCGTCAGTCCCAACCTCTACAAAGGGCTCGAATACGATCCGGTCACGAGCTTTTCGCCAATCGCGTTCCTGTCGAGCTCGCCGTTCGTTCTGGTGTCGCGGCCCAGCCTGCCGGTGACGACCGCCGTCGAGCTGATCGCCTACGCCAAGGCCAATCCCGGCAAGCTCAATTTCGGATTCCCGACCGCGACGCTGCCGCATCTCACCGGCGAGCTGTTCAAGCAGCGCGCCGGAATCAGCATCCAGTCGATCCCCTACAAGGGCGCGGCGCAGGTCATCACCGACATGCTGGCCGGCCAGATCGACATGGCATTCGAGCCGACCCAGGTCCTGCTGAGTCATATCCACGACAACAAGGTGCGGCCGCTCGCGATCACCAGCGCGGCCCGCAACTCGCAGATCCCGAACGTGCCGACAGTGGCCGAAAGCGGACTGCCAGGCTTCGTGTCGGTGTCCTGGACCGGCATCGTGGCGCCGGCCGGCACTCCTGCGCCGATCGTTCGTATTCTCAACGATGCGATCAATGCCGAGCTGCGGACGCCGGACATGCAGGCGCACATGAAGCGGCTCGGCGTCGACACCAAGCCCGGCGCGCCGGCCGACTTCCTGGCCTTCATCGCCGAAGAGGTGCCCAAGTGGGGCGCAGTGATACGCTCCTCCGGAATGAAGCTCGAATAGGGCCAATGAAATGCTTGCAAGAGTGCTCGTCGCCATCGCCGCCACTGCACTGAGCTTCGCTGCCGCAGGCGCGCAAGCCCAAGACCGGTCCCAGGACCGGTATCCGAACCGGCCGATCCGACTGCTGGTGCCATTCCCGCCGGGCGGACCCGCCGACGTGATGGGGCGGCTGATCGCGCAACGGCTTTCCATGACGCTTGGTCAGGTGATCGTGGAGAACCGCCCCGGCGCCGGCGGCACGCTTGCCGGCAAGGCGGTCGCGACCGCCGAACCCGACGGCTACACGCTGCTGCTAGGCGGCGCCGGCGCACTGGCGATCGGCCCCACGCTCTACCCGAACAGCGGCCTCGATCCGCGCGTCAGCTTCGTGCCGGTGGCGATGATCTCCAGCACGCCTTACGTGATGGTCGGCGCAAACAACGCGCCCGGCACCGTCGCCGAGTTCCTGGCCTACGCCCGGGCTAATCCTGGCAAGCTCACGTTCGGCGTGCCGAACGGCGCGCCGCCGCACATGCTGGCCGAGATGTTCAAGGCGCGTACCGGCACCGACGTGCTGGTGGTGCCGTATCGCGGCGCTTCCACGTTGATCACCGACATGATCGCCGGACGCATCCATGCCGGCTTCGAGACCACATCGGTGATGCTCGGACATATCAGCGAGGGAAAAACCCGCGCGCTCGGCCTGCTGCGCGAGACGCGCCTGCCGGAACTCGCCGACCTTCCGACCATGCGCGAGAGCGGCATCGACATGGTGGCGTCGTCCTGGATCAATATTGTCGCGCCCATTGCCACGCCGTCCGCGATCGTCGAACGGCTGCGATCGGAAATCGTCGCCGGCATGCGCTCGCCGGACATGGCCGACCGGCTCAAGATGCTGGCCTCCGAAGCCAAGTTCCTGAGCCAGCAGGAGATGGCCGCGTTCATCGCCGACGAATATGTCCGGATCGGCGCCATCATGCGCGCCGCCGGAGCGAAGGCGGATTGATTGATGGCAACGAGGTCCACGAAACAATGAAATCCGCCCTCGCCTGTCTGCTTTTTCTCGCGACCTGCGTTGCCGTGCAGGCACAAACCGCGCCAAGCCAGGCAGAGCTGCGCATCTACGCCGGACTGCACGATGCCGCGGCGCGCGGCGACGCCGCCGAGATCGAGCAACTGATCAAGGACGGCGAGCGGCCGAACCTGCAGGATTCCAGGAGCCGCACCCCGCTGCACGTCGCGGCTTTCTTCAAGCGCCATGACGCGGCGCGCGTGCTGCTCAAGCTTGGCGCCAATCCGAACGCCCTGGAAATCGACCGCTATGACATCGTCACCATCGCGTCGGTCGCGAACGACCTGGAGATGCTGAAAATCGCGATCGAGGGCGGCGGCAGCGCGCGCAACATCACCAGCCGCTATGACGGCACCGCGCTGATCGCAGCCGCCCATCTTGGCCACGCCGAGGTGGTGAAGATGCTGATCGCCGCCAAGGCCCCGCTCAACCACGTCAACAATCTCGGCTGGACCGCGCTGATGGAATCCATTGTTCTCGGCAACGGCGGCAAGAACCACACCGATACGCTAAAGGCGCTGGTCGAGGCCGGCGCCGACGTCAACATCGCCGACAAACAGGGCACCACGCCGCTGCAGCACGCGCGCCGCCGCGGTTACGTCGAGATGGCGCGGGTTCTGGAACAGGCCGGCGGACGATAGAGGGAATACGAATGACCATAGCGCACCGCGTCCTGACCGCACTGGCCTGTCTCGGGCTCAGCCTTGCCGGCATCCAAAACCAGGCGAACGCCCAGGCCTATCCGAACCGGGTCATCACCCTGGTCGTACCGGTGGCGCCGGGCGGCGTCTCCGACACGCTGGCGCGCGCGCTCGCCCAACAGCTCGGCCCGGCGCTCGGCCAGCAGGTGATCGTCGAGAACCGCGGCGGCGCTGCGCATACGATCGGGGCGGCCGCCGTGGCCAAGGCTTCGCCCGATGGCTACACCCTGCTGCTGACCGAAGGCACGGCGCTGATCCCGAGCCTCTACAGCCGCCTGCCCTACGATCCGGCCAAGGACCTCGCTCCGGTATCCGGCCTCATCACCATCAGCCAGGGCGTGGTGGTGAACCCGGCGGTGCCGGCGAACAACGTTTCCGAATTGATCGCACTCGCCAAGTCGAAGCCCGGCGGGCTGAACTACGCCAACTTCGGCGCCGGCGGGCAGCTCAACATGGCGCTGCTGCAAAGCACGACCGGCGCCAAGTTCGTCGGCGTGCCGTATCGCGGCTCGTCGCCGGCGATGAACGACGTGATCGCCGGTCACGTGCCGATGATGGTGGTCAGCGTCGGACTGGCGGCGCCCCAGGCGCGCAGCGGCAAGATCAAGCTGCTGGCGGTGACCGGCGCGACGCGCGTGCCGCAGCTGCCCGACGTGCCGACCGTCGCCGAGGGCGGCTGGCCGACGTTCGAGGCGTTGTTCTGGTTCGGCCTGTTCGCGCCCGGCGGCACGCCACCCGAGATCGTCAACCGGATCAACGCCGAAGCGCAGCGCATTCTGCAGGATCCTACGTTCCGAGCGCGTTCGCTCGACCCCTACATGTTCCAGCCGCTCGGCGGCACCCCGGCCGCGTTCGCCGAATTCATCCAGGCCGACGTGCGCAAGTGGGAACGCGTCATCCGCGACGCCAACATCAAGGTCGACTGAGCATGGCGGAATCCAGGCTGGCGCTGAGCCTTGCGCTCTCCGACAACGAGAACACCCGGCCCCTGCTCGACGGCGTGGTGAAGGCCCAGGGGGTCGATCTGTTTCCGACCGCGGTGCATCCGTCCGAGATGTTCTGGCGGCAGCTCAAATTCGGCGACTTCGACGTGTCGGAGATGTCGATGTCGTCGCTGACCATCGCGACCTCGCAGGGACCGACGCCGTGGGTTGCGCTGCCGGTGTTCACCTCGCGGGAATTCTTTCACCTGCGCATCCTGGTCCGCGCGGACGCCGGCATCGCCGCGCCGGCGGACTTGCGGGGAAAACGCGTGGGCGTGCCGGAGTATCAGCAGACTGCCGCGATCTGGGGCCGCGGCGTGTTGCAGCACGAATTCGGCGTGCACGCCCGCGAGATCGAATGGTTCATGGAGCGCACGCCCGACAAGAGCCACGGCGGCTCGACCGCATTCGCGCCGCCGGCCGGCGTCACCGTCAACCAGATCCCGGCGACCACCAACATCGGCGAAATGCTGGTTCGCGGCGAGCTCGACGCCACGCTGCTCTATCTCACCAATCCCAACCTGGTCGATCGCAGCCGGATTAATTTCTCGAACGATGCCCGCGTGAAACCGCTGTTCCCCGACCGCGCGGCGGAGGCCCGGCGCTACTACGGCAAGACTGGCATCTATCAGATCAACCACACCGTCGTGGTGCGGCGCTCGCTGCTGGAACGCCATCCATGGCTGGCGCTTAATCTCTATTCGGCGTTCGCGGCGGCCCGCGCCGAGGTGGTCAACCGCGCCAGGGTCGGGCTGCGCGCTTTCGACGAGCTTGGCATGGTCGACCAGGCAACCCGCGACGCCTTGGCCCGCGACCCGATGATTTATGGCGTGAAGGCCAATCGCCCGGTGCTGGAAACCATCAGCCAATACGTCCACGAGCAGGGACTGACCGCCCGCCGAGTGGCGCTGGAGGAGCTGTTCGCCCCCAGCACCATGGACCTCTGAGCGGTTGCGTTAACCATATAAGTAGCGGAAAATGCAGGGATTGGATCAAGTTCCCCGCGGGTCCTGCCTGCGGCGTTTCGGGACTTCGGCAGCAATGGAGGGGACCATGCGTAAAGGCGTGTTCGGCGTAGCGCTGGCGGTGCTGGTCGCGGCGGCGGCGCTGGCGATGAGGCCCGCGCAGGCCATGCCGCTTTCGGCGCCGGCCGGGCTGAACGATGCGATCAAGGCGGTCGACATCACCGAGACGGTGTCGTGCCAGTCCGTTTGGCGCTGCGGCTACTACGGTTGCGGCTGGCGGCGGATCTGCTGGGCGCCGCGGGTGTCGTATTATCGGCCGCACTACCGGCCGTATCACCACCACTACCAACACCGTCCGCACTACACCTATCACCGGCCGTATTACCGCCCTTACTACCGGACGTACCACCGCCACTACCATTCGCGATGGGCGTATCGGCCGTACCGACCCTATGTCGGCTATAGCCCCTACGTTCGTTACCGGGACGGCTATTACGACACCCGGAACGTCGGATGGTGAGCCGCCGGCGATGACCTTGGCCTGAGGCGGACTGGCATCCGCCTCAACCGCCGTTCTCTTCGCCCTCTTCGGACAGCCGCTCGACCGAGACCACGCGCTCGCCCTCGGCTGTGTCGAACACGATCACGCCTTGCGTCGAGCGCCCGGCAATGCGGATGCCGTCGACCGGGCAGCGGATCAACTGGCCGCCGTCGGTCACCAGCATGATCTGGTCGCTCTCCTCGATCGGGAAGGATGCCACCAGGCGGCCGTTCTTCTCGGTCACGGACATCGCCACGATGCCTTTGCCGCCGCGGCCCGTGGTCCGGTACTCGTAGGACGAGCTACGCTTGCCGAAGCCGTTCTCCGACACCGTGAGCACGAACTGCTCGGCCGCCGACAGATCGACATAGCGCTTTTCGCCAAGCTCGATCGCACCGGCCGCCGCGTCGTCGGCGTCGGCAGCAACCTCTTCCAGCTCGTCGCCGTTGTTGCGGCGGACCGCCGCGGCGCGCTTGAGATAGGCCGCGCGTTCCTCGCTTTCGACATCGACGTGGCGCAGGATCGACAGCGAGATCACCTTGTCGCCTTCGGCGAGATTGATGCCGCGCACGCCCATCGAGGTGCGGCCCTGGAACACGCGCACCTCCGGCACCGCGAAGCGGATGCACTGCCCGGCCGCGGTCGTAAGCAGCACGTCGTCCTTCTCGGTGCAGATCTGCACGTCGAGGATGGCTTCGCCCTCGTCAAGCTTCATGGCGATGATGCCGGAGCGCCGCACGTCGACGAAATCCGACAGCTTGTTGCGCCGTACCGTGCCCTTGGTGGTGGCGAACATCACGTCGAGCTCGCCCCAGGTGCTCTCGTCCTCCGGCAGCGGCAGGATCGAGGTCATCAGTTCGCCCTGCGCGATCGGCAGGATGTTGATCAACGGCTTGCCGCGCGCCTGAGGAGCCGCCGCAGGCAGGCGCCAGACCTTTTCCTTGTAAACCCGGCCGAGCGACGTGAAGAACAGCACCGGCGTGTGGGTATTGGCCACAAACAGCCGGTTGACGAAATCCTCGTCGCGGGTCTGCATGCCGGCACGGCCCTTGCCGCCGCGCTTTTGCGCCCGGTAGGTCGACAGCGGCACGCGCTTGACGTAACCGACGTGCGAGACGGTGACGACCATGTCCTCGCGCGCGATCAGGTCCTCATCCTCCATCTCGCCTTCCTGGTCGAGAATGACGGTGCGGCGCGGCGTGGCGAATTCGTTCCTCACCGCCTTCAGCTCGTCCTTGACGATCGTCTGGATGCGCGCGCGGGAGCGCAGAATGTCCAGATAGTCGGTGATCTCGGCGGCGAGTTTGTCGAGTTCGTCCTTGATCTCGTCGCGGCCGAGCGCCGTCAGCCGCTGCAGCCGCAGATCGAGGATCGCCTTGGTCTGCTCCGCGGTCAGCCGCGCGGTGCCGGCGGATGAGACGCGGTGGCGCGGATCGTCGATCAGAGCGATCAGCTCGGCCGCCGTGGTGGCGGGCCATTCGCGCGCCATCAAGGCGTCGCGCGCCTCGTTGGCGTCCTTCGAAGCACGGATCAGCTTGATGACTTCGTCGATATTGGCGACTGCGATCGCAAGCCCCACCAGGATATGGGCACGGTCGCGCGCCTTGTTCAGCAGATACTTGGTGCGCCGCGACACCACCACCTCGCGGAACGCGATGAAGGCGACCAGCAGATCCTTGAGGTTCAGCACCAGCGGGCGGCCGCCGTCGAGCGCCACCACGTTGGCGCCAAAGCTCGATTGCAGCGCGGTGAAACGGTAGAGCTGGTTGAGCACCACGTCCGGCATGGCGTCGCGCTTGAGCTCGACCACCACGCGATAGCCCTGGCGGTCGGATTCGTCGCGCAGCGCGGAGATGCCTTCGATCTTCTTCTCGCGCACCAGTTCGCCGATGCGCTCGACCATCGTGGCCTTGTTCACCTGATAGGGAATTTCCGAGATCACGATGGCTTCGCGCTCGCCGCGCAACGTCTCGAACTCGACCTTGCCGCGCATCACAATCGAGCCGCGGCCCAGATGATAGGCCGAGCGGATGCCCTGGCGGCCGAGAATGATGCCGCCGGTCGGGAAGTCCGGGCCCGGAATGATGTTGATCAGATCGTCAATCCCAAGCGCGGGATCCTCGATCAGCGCGATGCAGCCATCCACCACCTCGCCGAGATTGTGCGGCGGGATGTTGGTCGCCATGCCGACGGCGATGCCGCCGGCGCCGTTGACCAGCAGATTGGGGAAGCGCGCCGGCAGCACCACCGGCTCGTGCTCGTTGCCGTCGTAGTTCGACTGGAAATCGACAGTATCCATGTCGATGTCCGCCAGGATCGACATGGCGGGCTTGGCGAGCCGGCACTCGGTGTACCGCATCGCCGCCGCCGGATCGCCGTCGACCGAGCCGAAGTTGCCCTGCCCGTCGATCAGCATCAGGCGCATGGAGAAGTCCTGCGCCATGCGCACCAGCGCGTCGTAAATCGCGCTGTCGCCGTGCGGATGGTATTTGCCCATCACGTCGCCGACCACGCGCGCCGATTTCACGTATTTCTTGTCGGGTGTGTGGCCCTGCTCGTGCATCGAATAGAGGATGCGCCGGTGCACCGGCTTCAAGCCGTCTCGCACATCCGGCAGCGCACGCGACACGATCACGCTCATCGCGTAATCGAGATACGAGCGCTTCATTTCGTCCGTGATCGACACGGGGCGCACATCCGAGGGCGGTAGCTCACCCCCGGAAGAAGGATTTTCGACGTCAGACAATGGCGAGTTCCTGAGCGGGTCGCTGGCGCGAATCCCGTGGGATTTTCATAACCGATTCAAAGCCCGGGCGAAAGCCGCAAAGCACGCCTGTGGGCACCGCAATTCACATAGGAATTCAAAGACTTATTGTCGAGGCCTGGAACAACCTGACAGACCCTTACGAGGCACGATTTTTTCGCGCGCCAAAGCGACAAAAAAAGGGGGAATCGACCGAGCTAGAACGGCAGCTTCATGCTGGCTTTGAGCGAGCGCACCTGCTCGGCTCCCGCCACCAGCGACGTGCCATAGACCATTTCGAACGCCATTCCGCCGGGCACCGAGGCACGGAAGCCGACACTGCCGGTCACCAGATTGCGGCTCGCCGAGGCTTGGTTCAGCACCGAACTCCCCGCCGATCCGAGATCGCTGTAATACATGGACTGGCTGTAGGCGCCATCGAGCGCGCGCCGGTATTCCAGCCGCGCCATCGGCGTCAGGGTGCCCCAGTTCATCGCGATGTCGTAGGAGCCGCGCAAGCCAAGCGTGCCGGTCACGGTGCGGAACTGCATCGCGCCATAGGTCAGCGCCTCCGTGCTGGTTCCGGCCTCGCTGTAGCCTTCAAGCGTCGTCGACGTGATGTCGCCGCGCACATAAGGCGCAAGCTTCAGCGCGCCATATTTCACTTCGAAGCTGGTGCCGAGCGAGCCGAACCAGTACGAGCCGGTGCGGGTGCCGTTCACCATCGTGCCGTCAGCCGTCACCCAGCGGCGATTGTCGTAGCCGAGCTTGCCGTAACCCAGGGCGGCGTCGATGAACCAGGCATCGAACGCCTTGAAGCTGGCGTAGAGCACGCCGTTGAGACTTTGCGCGTCGCTGCGCGTGCCGTTCTGCCCGACGTCGGTGCGGTCGGAGCCGTATCCGATGCCGGCGCCGACGATGAGGTTATCGAACAGCCGCAGGTCGATGCCGGCGGTCAGTCCCGCGGTCACGAACCGATTGGAGTTGGTAAGGCCGGTCGGCGTCGAGGTGCCGAACTGGATGGCGCCTGAGGTCCACAGCGCGAACGACGAGGTCCAGCCGCCGCCTCCGCAGCCCGCGACCTGGGACCGCCGCGCCACCTGCTCGGCCGGCGACGACTGGCGGGCATATCCTCGCGAATCATAGCCGGGGGCGGCGTAGTACGGCTGCTGCGGCGTCGCCTGCGCATAGGCGTCGGTCGGCAACGCGATGCCCATATCCAGCCCGCACGGCTGGAACCGGTCATGCAATCCTTCCAGATGCCGCGTGACGTTGTCGATCTGGGTCGATGCGAAGCGGCGCGCCGCCGCCACTTGCGAATGGATCAGTCCTTGCACCTCGGGATCGGACGCAGGATCCGCGCGGTTGTTCAGCGCGAAGGCACGCGTGCCGACGTTGCCGTTCACATCCAGCGCCTGGACGGTAAATGAGAACGCGCCGGCCGCGGTCGGCGTGCCGCCGATCACTCCGCTCGAAGCGTTCAGCGTCAGTCCCGTCGGCAGCGAGCCGGCCGAAACCGAAAACGTGTAGGGCGCGGTGCCACCGGTCGCGCTAACGGTCTGGCTGTAGGCCCGGCCCACCACGGAAGCCGGCAGGCTTGACGGATTCACGGTGAGCGAAACGGTGCCGATGTTGACCGAATAGGCGCGCGTGCCGACGTTGCCCAGCGTGTCGGTCGCACGGACCGTGAAGCTCGCAACGCCGCTCGCGGTCGGAGTCCCGCTGACCGCGCCGGTCGAGGCGTTGAGCGTGAGACCGGCGGGAAGCGCGCCGGCCGAGATCGCGAACGCCCCGACCGGTGTTGGCTTCAACGACACCGAAAGCTATTGGACCTGGACCGCGGGCGCCGGCGGGCCGAGAGGCTGGGCCTTGAATTGCTGACGCCAGCAGAAAAGTTGCGTCTCGGCCTCGCCAGCCGTCGCCTATGGACCCCAGACATGGATGACTACCTGACCGCGAACCGGGGCAAGTTGTCCTCCGACCTGATCGGGGAGCATTTGAACGTCACACGCAATGCCGTGGTCGGGCGCGCTAAACGGCTTGGGCTCGAACGGCTGAGGAACACCAATCCCGGACAATGCAGCAAGCGTCTGCGTGGCGTTGGTCTCGGTGGCCCGAAGATTAGGATCGTCAAGGCCGTTGATTATCTTTCACGCGCCGTCCCTGTCGAGCCGCTCAACATCCGGTATTCCGATCTTGAGTGGTTCCACTGCCGGGAAATTGTCGGTCGTGACGAAACCGGCCACCTGAGCTGCGGCCATCGCAAGCTAGAGGATGGCCCGTGGTTCTGCCGCTGGCACCATGCGGTGAATTACACGAAGCCGCAGCCCGCGCGAGCCAGGGCTTTCCCGTCGTTCGGACAGAAGCAGAGGGCGGCATAATGGATCGGGAAACGGCAAGGGCCTTGGTTGACGCCGGATACATGCCGCTCCGGGAATACGTGGAAGCCTATCCGATGATTGAACTTCGATTGCCGGTCCCCGTCTCGGTCAACGCGATGTATCGCAACGTAGCGAAGGTCGGTCGCGTCAAGACGGGGAAATACACGAACTGGCTCAAGGAAGCCGACAAATGGCTGCTGACGCAAAAGCGCGGGCTTAAGCCCTTCGAGGGGCCATGCGCCGTGGAATTGCGTGTGCCGGCGAAATGCCGCGCGGACGTGTCAAATTTGATTAAGTGCGCGGAGGATTTTCTAGTCTCCCGGTTGATAACGCCGGACGACCGATACACCCGCAAAGTCAGCGCCGAGCGTGATGCAAGCCTAACCGATCACTGCGTCATCACCGTGAGGGCGGCATAGAATGGCACGCATCCGCAGCATACACCCCGGCCTGTTCACCGATGAGGCTTTCGTAAGCCTCACGGCGGACGCGCAAGTTTTCCTCATGGGGATATGGACCGAGGCGGACGATCAGGGGGCATTCGAGTGGAAACCCTTGACCCTTCGGATGCGCCTTCGTCCTACGAAGGACGGTCCTGTGGACGATCTGTTGGATGAATTGGAGGCCGCTAAATTCATATGTCGTTACGCTGTTAACAACCGTCAGTACGGGGCAATTCGGAATTTCCGCAAGTACCAGCGCCCGAAATCACCCAACGCTGTACACCCAATCACTGACGAAATCCGAAACTATGTCGGCTTAACTCAGTCGATTTCTGAAATGACGACAGATGAAGCGCCATCAATTCCGCGAAAAGAGGAATTTCCTCCGCAGATGGAGGAGGTAGGAGGAGGGAAGGAGGAAAAGAAAGACATTCGGGCGGTCGCAAAGGCGACACGCCCCTCGGGTGGCCTCTTTGACGAATTTTGGAAAGCCTACCCGAGGTCGAAACAGCGGTCGGAAGCGGCTGGACCGCGAAGTTCGAGTATCTCTACATCGGCAGTCCCAACACGGTGCCGATCGCGCCCGGCACGACCTCGGTCAGCGGAACCAGCCGCTCACACGTGCTGCGCGCCGGCATGAACATGCGGTTCTGATGGCGCAGACAAGCCGCCGCCGGATCCACAGCGGCTGACAAACACAAATGCCCCGCTGCAAGGCGGGGCATTTTTTGGCGTGCGATGCGCTTCGATCCGGACCACGGTCCAATTCAATTGAACCCGGATCGTGAGAGTATGCTCTAAAACGGTATCTCGTCGTCCATGTCGCCGCGCTTGCCACCGCCGGCCATGGCCGGCTTGCGCGCCGCGGTTGCACCCTGCGAGCCGAAGTCGTTGTCGGAGGTGTCTGCGCTGCCGCCACCGCCGGCGCGGGTATCGAGCATGGTGAGGGTGGCATTGAAATTCTGCAGGACGACTTCGGTCGAGTATTTTTCGACTCCATCCTTGTCCTGCCATTTGCGGGTCTGGAGTTGGCCTTCGAGATAAACCTTCGAGCCCTTCTTCAGATACTGCTCGGCGATCTTGCAGAGCCCCTCGTTGAAGATCACCACGCGGTGCCACTCGGTCTTTTCCTTGCGCTCGCCGCTGTTCTTGTCGCGCCAGCTTTCCGACGTCGCGACGCTCAGGTTGGCGATCGGCCGGCCGTCCTGGGTGCGGCGGATTTCCGGGTCCTTCCCGAGATTGCCAACGAGGATGACCTTGTTCACCGAGCCTGCCATGACGCTCTCTCCTGCCTCTTTCCGAATTCAACAATGCATGCCGCGCTGCTGCACCTGAAGCTAGTGCGCGAGCCCCGCACAACAAGCTTGTTCGGCGTTATCCACATCGGCGTGAGCGCCGCGGCATCGTCATTGTTCTCTGTTTGTTCTTATCATGGCATTCGCCTCGATGGCAAGCCGGGACTGCATTCCCATCGCGTCGAAGCCGTTGGATGACGTCCTCCCCCTACCCCGCCGACCGTCGATCTGCCGGCAGCGTTGCAAAATTGCGACCGTCGGCCGGCTCGACTCACGTAATCCACAGCCCGTGCGGTTGTGTGGATAACGCAGAGCCGACCGGGAGAAACTGCAATGAAAAACAAGCTGGTGCTGGCGTGCGTCGTCGCTTCGGCCTTCGCCGGAGCGCCGGCGGTCGCGCAGCGGCTTCCCGCGCCGCGGCCGCCTTCGGTCTTTGTGCCGTTCTTCACCTGGACCGGCGCCTACACCGGATTCAATCTCGGCTACGGCCTTGGAACCAGCACCTGGGGCACCCCCTCGACCGGCGCCACCACCGGCCATTTCCGGGCCCAGGGCATGCAGGTCGGCGGCACCCTGGGATACAATTACGAGACCGCTGGGTTCGTGGTCGGGCTTGAGACCGATCTCGACTGGAGCGGCATCAAGGGCAGTACCAACCATCCCACCTGCGCCAGCTTCTGCGAGACCAAGAACACCTGGCTCGGCACGCTGCGCGGCCGTCTCGGCTACGCGCTCGACCGCTACATGCCTTATGTCACCGGCGGCATGGCCTACGGCGGCATCCAGACCGCCAACAGCCTGTCCGCCACCACCCGGAGCAAGATCGGCTACACGCTCGGCACCGGCAGCGAATACTATTTCATGCACAATTGGTCGGCGAAGATCGAATACCTCTACGTCGATCTGGGCCACGTCACCTGCAACACCAGTTGCACCGGCGGCGGCGCGGAACGCGACGTCAAGCTCAACATGCACGTCGTGCGCACCGGGGTGAACTTCAAGTTCTGAGCGGCTACGCGCTGGCCGGCCGTTGCGGGAGCGCAAGCCTTTTTTGCCGTTCCGCGCGCCATCCACAATCGCATGGCTGTTTGCGGCGCCGGGCACTGGCGAAATCCGCCTGTTCTCACTACGTTCTGATCAATCCCTGCTCCGATCGCGTCGGCGGCCGAGCCGGCTTGCCTTGCCCCTAGGGTTCCATGAACGACCTTTTCGACAAGAGCCGGCGCGCCGGTTCCCGTGTTTCCGAACAGCGCGCCGCCGCACGAGACGCGCATGACCGCCGCGTCATCGCGATTCGTGGCGCGCGCGAGCACAATCTCAAGAACGTCGACGTTGAAATCCCGCGCGACCAATTGGTGGTGTTCACCGGCCTGTCGGGTTCCGGCAAATCCTCGCTCGCGTTCGACACCATCTACGCCGAGGGCCAGCGCCGTTATGTGGAGTCGCTGTCGGCCTACGCGCGCCAGTTCCTGGAGATGATGCAGAAGCCGGACGTCGACCAGATCGACGGCCTGTCGCCCGCGATCTCGATCGAGCAGAAGACCACCTCGCGCAACCCGCGCTCGACCGTCGGCACCGTCACCGAGATCTACGACTACATGCGCCTGCTGTGGGCGCGCATCGGCGTACCCTACTCGCCCGCCACCGGACTGCCGATCGAGAGCCAGACCGTCTCGCAGATGGTCGACCGCGTGCTGGCGCTGCCCGAGGGCACCCGGATCTATCTGCTGGCGCCGGTGGTGCGCGGCCGCAAGGGCGAGTATCGCAAGGAGCTCGCCGAATACCTCAAGAAGGGCTACCAGCGCGTCAAGATCGACGGCGCGTTCCACGAGATCGGCGAGGTCAAGCCGCTCGACAAGAAGTTCACCCACGACATCGACGTGGTGGTGGATCGCCTGGTGGTGCGCCCCGACATCGCCACGCGGCTCGCGGATTCACTGGAGCAGGCGCTCAAGCTCGCCGAGGGCATGGCAGTCGTCGAACTGGCCGACAGCACCACGACCCGCGCCAAGGCCAACGCCGGCCGCAACGAGAATGCCGAGCGGCTGATCTTCTCCGAGAAGTTCGCCTGCCCGGTGTCGGGCTTCACCATTTCCGAGATCGAGCCCCGGCTGTTCTCGTTCAACAATCCGTTCGGCGCCGGCCCGGCCTGCGGCGGCCTCGGCGTCGAGCAGCACATCGACGCCGACCTGGTGATCCCCGACAAGGACGCGACCTTGCGCAAGGGCGCGATCGCGCCGTGGGCGAAGTCGTCGAGCCCGTATTACGTCCAGACCCTGGAGGCGCTCGGCAAGCACTACCGCTTTACGCTCGACACCAAGTGGAAGGACCTGCCGAAGGCCACCCAGAAGGCGATCCTCTACGGCTCCGACGACGACGAGATCAAGTTTTCCTACGACGACGGCATGCGCGCCTATCAGACGAAGAAATCGTTCGAGGGCGTCATCACCAATCTCGACCGCCGCTTCAAGGAAACCGAGAGCGAGTGGGCGCGCGAGGAGCTGCAGAAGTATTTCACCGACATTCCCTGCGCCGCCTGCAACGGCTTCCGCCTCAAGCCCGAGGCGCTGTGCGTGAAAATCGCCGGCCTGCACATCGGCAACGTTTCCGACCTGTCGATCAAGCGCGCCGGCGAATGGTTCGGCGAGCTGCCCCAGCACCTGACCCCGAAGCAGACCGAGATCGCGGTGCGCGTGCTGAAGGAAATCCGCGACCGGCTGAAGTTCCTGATGGACGTCGGCCTGGAATATCTGACGCTGGCGCGCGGCTCCGGCACCCTGTCCGGCGGCGAGAGCCAGCGCATCCGCCTCGCCTCGCAGATCGGCTCGGGCCTCACCGGCGTGCTCTACGTGCTGGACGAGCCGAGCATCGGCCTGCACCAGCGCGACAACGAGCGTCTGCTGGTCACGTTGAAACGCCTGCGCGACCTCGGCAACACCGTGATCGTGGTCGAGCACGACGAGGACGCCATCCGCACCGCCGATTACGTGCTCGACATCGGCCCCGGCGCCGGCATCCACGGCGGCGAGATCATCGCCGCGGGCACGGTCGACGACCTGATCGCCAACCCGAACTCGATCACCGGCAAGTACATGTCCGGCGAGCTGGTGGTGCCGATCCCGGAGCGCCGCCCGCGCTCGCGCCGTGCACTGAAGGTGATCAACGCCCGCGGCAACAATCTCAAGAACATCACCGCGGAAATCCCGCTCGGCGTGTTCACCGCCGTCACCGGCGTCTCGGGCGGCGGCAAATCCACGTTCCTGGTCGACACGCTGTACAAGGCGATCGCGCGCAAGATCAACAACGCGAGCGAGGCCCCCGCCGCGCACGACCGCATCGAAGGCCTTGAACACCTCGACAAGGTGATCGACATCGACCAGTCGCCGATCGGCCGCACCCCGCGCTCCAACCCCGCGACCTACACCGGCGCGTTCACGCCGATCCGCGAGTGGTTCGCCGGCCTGCCGGAGTCGAAGGCGCGCGGCTACGCGGCCGGCCGTTTCTCGTTCAACGTCAAGGGCGGCCGCTGCGAGGCCTGCCAAGGCGACGGCGTCATCAAGATCGAGATGCACTTCCTGCCGGACGTCTACGTCACCTGCGACGTCTGCAAAGGCAAGCGCTACAACCGCGAGACGCTCGACGTCACCTTCAAGGGCAAGACCATCGCCGACGTGCTCGACATGACGGTCGAGGAAGGCCTGGAGTTCTTCAAGGCGGTGCCGCGGGTGCGCGACATCCTCGCGCTGCTGCACCGCGTCGGCCTCGACTACATCCACATCGGCCAGCAGGCCACGACGCTCAGCGGCGGCGAGGCCCAGCGCGTCAAGCTCGCCAAGGAGCTGAGCAAGCGCGCCACCGGCCGCACGCTCTATATCCTGGACGAACCGACCACTGGATTGCACTTCCACGACGTGGCGAAGCTTTTGGAGGTGCTGCACGAACTCACCGACCAGGGCAATTCCGTGGTGGTGATCGAGCACAATCTCGAGGTGATCAATACCGCGGACTGGATCATCGATCTGGGTCCGGAGGGCGGCGACGGCGGCGGCGAGATCGTCGCGGCGGGCACGCCGGAGGACGTGGTGAAGGTGAAGCGGAGCTATACGGGGCAGTTTCTGGCGCCGGTGCTGGCGCGGAAAGAGGCGCGGGCTAAGGGGAAGAAGAGGATTGAGGCGGCGGAATAACGAGCGGAGCTAACTGTGTGCCCGGATTCTAGCAACATCAAATTTGGACGGATGTCGATCCGACCGGGATTACCTATTGATATTTCGGATCAGCCAGACAGGCCGGTGGACTTAACGAACAAGGATGCCAACTCCGACTACCGTTCAAGAGTGGGAAAGACACTGAAGGCCTACCTACTCGCGGTAAGAGATTTATTGGACGGAAAGTTCAAAAATCTTCGCGACATCGTCCCAATCCATATGACCGACGCCTGTCTTCCTCACGCCTTCATATTTTCCGAAGGGGTGATCGTTCGCTACGATCTCCAAGAGAATCCAGATCTGAAGGTCCTCACAGCGACACCTATCGAATTTGCAAAAGATGACGGCACGCTCCTCGACACCTCTCTTTTAACAGCGACGTCATTTGTGTCTGAGAATTTCCTCCATTGTGTCGCCGATCCGAGCGGATATGACCCGGGCCCGAATACTCCGAGTATCACGATTTCAATTGGGACTCCCGGTACCGATGAAACGAAGGATATCGCAAAGCACCGCATTTTCGCCGTGACGCAAATTCCTGCAAGGCAACCCGACGTCCTCCCTGGCCTGCACCCGGTTTCGTTGACACCCGCCTAAGCTAATCCCGCCTGCCGTTCGAACTCCATCGGGCTCATATAACCGATCGTAGAGTGTCGGCGCTTGGGATTGTAGAAGCGCTCAATGTAGTCGAACACGTCAGCTCTGGCC
>CAMDFO010000051.1 GCA_945897515.1 Rhodoplanes serenus
CGACGCCACAAAATCGAAAACTACTTCTGTCGTATCAAGGATTGGCGCCGCATCGCCACACGTTACGACAAGCTCGCCCGGAACTTCCTTGCCGCCGCGACCCTGGTCGGTGCACTCTATTGGATCAAGTTGTGAGTCCAGACCCTAGTCCATCGCAGCGCCAGTCTCGATGCGCACCGGCGCAAAACCGGCGGCCTTTAGCGCCTGCAAGATATCCTCGGCATGCGCGCCGTCGCGGGTTTCCACCGTCACGTCGAGCCGCGCGCCCTTGGCCGGCACGTCGAGGAACAGCCGCTTGTGATCGACCGCCAGGATGTTGGCTCCGACCTGACCCAGCAAGGTCGCGATCTGGCCGAGCACGCCGGGCCGGTCGGGGATGGTCAGGCGGAACGAGACGATACGGGCGTCGCGCTCCAGCTCGCGCACCATGATCGACGCCAGAATGCGCGGATCGATGTTGCCGCCGCACAGCACCAGCCCGACCTTCTTGCCGCGAAACCGCGCCGGCTCCGCCAGCATGGCGGCGAGCCCGGCGGCGCCTGCGCCCTCCGCCATGGTCTTCTGCAATGTCAGATAGGCGTTGACCGCGCGCTCGATGTGCTCCTCGTCGACCAGCAGGATGTCGCTGACCAGCGCCTGGATGATCGGCAGCGTAAGCGCGCCGACGTTCTTCACCGCGATGCCTTCGGCGAGCGTCGCGCCGCCGAGCTCGCGCGTTTCGCCGCGGATCGCGTTCCGCATCGACGGATAGAGCGCGGCCTCGACGCCGATCATCTCGATCGAAGAGTTGATCCCCTTGGCCGCGATCGCCATGCCGGACATCAGCCCGCCGCCGCCGATCGGCACCACCAGCACGTCGAGATCGCCGACCGCCTCGAGCATTTCGAGCGCGGTGGTGCCCTGCCCGGCGATCACATGCGCGTCGTCGTAAGGATGCACCCAGGTCAGATTGCGCTCGCGTGCGATGGTTTCCGCGCGGACCTGCGATTCCGAGACGCCCTCGCCGTCGAGCACGACCTCGGCGCCATAGCTCTCGGTCGCCGCAATCTTCACGAACGGCGTCGTCACAGGCATCACGATGGTGGCCGGAATGCGCAGGCTGGCGGCATGATAGGCGACCGCCTGCGCATGATTGCCGGCCGACATGGCGATGACGCCGCGCTTTCGCTCGTCGGCGGTCAGCGAGGCGAGCTTGACGCGCGCGCCGCGCTCCTTGAACGAGTTGGTGACCTGCAGGTTCTCGTATTTGACGAAAACCTCCGCGCCGGTGAGCGCAGACAGTTTCGGCGCCGGCAGCATCGGTGTGGGCAGGACGTGGCCGGCGATGATCCGCCGCGCCGCCTCGATGTGGGCAAGCGTGATGCCGGCGTTGGGCTGATCGCGTGTCATTCCGCCGCTTCCATCCTCAGCCGGTCTGTGAAACATTCCAGCCGGCGAAAAGATACGCCTTGTGGAGAGGTTTTTGTGAAGATTGGGAAGCAGAAAGACCCGTCGAGTTCCATCGCCACGGCCAATTCCGAGATGATCGTCGTGCGGGGTTTCGACCTCTGCAAGGACCTCATCGGATCGGTTTCGCTGACGGAGCATTTCTGGCTGCTGGTCACCGGGCAGCGCGCGACCACGGCGCAGGGCCGCGTGCTGGATGCCTGCCTGGTGGCGATCTCCGAGCATGGCCTGGTGCCGAGCGTGCAGGCCGCCCGCATGACGTTCGCGGCCGGACCCGAGGCCATGCAGGGCGCGGTCGCTGCGGGCATCCTGGGTTGCGGATCGGTTATTCTGGGCAGCGCGGAGAATTCGGGCCGCTACCTCGCGAAGATCAAGGAACGCGCCAACGGCGGCGATCTCGCCGCTGCCGCCATGGCGGTCACGCAGGAGTATCGCGCGCAAAAAATTCCCTATCCGGGCTACGGCCATCCCCTGCACAAGGACGCCGATCCGCGCGCTGCACGGCTTCTTGCGGTGGCGCAGGAGCAAGGATTGTCGGGCGCGCATGTGGCGGCGGCGCGGGCGGCCGAGCGCGCCATCGCCGAGATCGCCGGAAAGAGTCTGGTCCTCAATGTTTCGGGCGCCATCCCGGCCGTGCTGCTGGATGCCGGCTTCCCGCAGGCAGGCCTCAAGGGCGTGCCGATCCTCGCCCGCGCGGCAAGCCTGGTTGCGCATGTGGTCGAGGAGCAATGGCGCTCCATCGGATTCCTGATGTCGGAGGCCGGCGAGAAGAGCATCGCCTACGATGGCACCACGCCGGACGACTTCCGCGCCGAGGCGCACTGACCATGAGCGGCCTGCTCGACGGCGTTCGTGTCATCGAACTGACCACGATGATTACCGGGCCGCTGGCCGGGATGATGCTGGCCGATCTCGGCGCCTCCGTCGTCAAGGTCGAGAACCCGGAAGGCGGAGACCCGTTCCGCTCCTTTCGCGGCGGCCGCTACAGCGGACACTTCCTCTCCTACAATCGCAACAAGCGCAGCCTCACGCTCGACCTGCGTTCCGCGCGAGGCAAGGAAATCCTCCTCGACCTGGTGCGCGGCGCCGATGTCCTGATCGAAAATTTTCGTCCCGGAGTCATGGATCGATTGGGCTTTTCGTCCGAGGTGCTGACGAACGCCAATCCGAAGCTGATCCATTGCTCGCTCACGGGGTTCGGTTCCGATGGACCTTACGTGAACCGGCCGTCCTACGATGCGGTCGCGCAATCCTTGTCCGGGGTGCTGAGCCAGTTCGTCGATCCCAAGGAGCCGCAAGCCGGCGGGCCGACGCTCGCCGACAACATCACCGGCTTCTACGCAGCCTATGGCATCATGGGCGCACTCTACGAGCGCCAGCGCACCGGCAAGGGCCGCCGCGTCGAGACCAGCATGCTGGAATCGACGATCGCGTTCGCGCCGGACGCCTTTATCAACTTCAAACGCTACGGCATTCCGGTCGGGCCGCTGACGCGGGTGAGCGCTTCGCAGTCCTACGCGTTCCGCTGCCAGGACGACCGGCTGATCGCGATCCATCTGTCGTCGCAGCCGAAGTTCTGGGAAGGCCTGCTCGCGGCGCTGGAGCGCGGCGACCTCAACACCCATCCGGATTTTTCGACCCGCGAAAAGCGCATCGAGAACTACGTCGCGTTGCGCACCGAACTCGGGAAGACCTTCGCCAGCCGCGAGCGCGCGCACTGGGCGCAACGCCTTGAGGCGCAGGACGTGCCCTACGCGCCGGTGCACAACGTCACCGAGGTGATGGACGACGAGCAGGTCCGTCATCTCGGCACGTTCTACCAGGTGCAGCATCCGACCGAGGGCGAGGTCTGGGGCATTCATCCCCCCGTGTTCATCGACGGCCAACGGCCGGGGCCGATCGCTCCGCCGCCGGTGCTTGGCGAGCACAGCGAGCAGATTCTCGGCGAGATGGGCCTCGATTCCAAACAGATCGCAGAGCTGAGAGCCAAGAAGGTTGTCTGAGGTTCATTCGTAACGAAGGCCGCGCGACAACGCCGGCAACAGGGAGGAAGCGATGAAGAAACTATCCGCGGCCGTTATTGCGGCTGTTTCGCTGCTTGGCATTAGCGCGAGCCAGGCGACGGCGCAGGACAACTACCCGAACCGGCCGGTGAAGATCCTGATCGGCTTCCCGGCAGGCGGCCTGCTGGACACCGTCGCCCGTATCGTCGGCGAGAAGCTGACGGTGCTGATGGGCCAGCAGTTCATCATCGAGGCGCGGGGCGGCGCCGGCGGTTCGCTTGCGACGGGCGCGCTCGCGAAGGCTGATCCCGACGGCTACACCATCATGATGGTCAACGACAATCACGCGCTCAACCCGGCGACGATGAAAAGCCTGCCGTACGACAGCGTGAAAGACTTTCAGATGATCGGCTTCGTCGGCTACACGCCGCTGGTGTTCGTGGCGCATCCGAGCATCCCGATCAAGGACGTGAAGGGCCTGGTCGAGCTTGCCAAGAAGGACCCCACCATCCTTACCTATGGCTCGGTGGGCCCGGGCAGCGCCAGTCACCTGGCTGGCGAAATGTTGAACGGCTCCGCCGGAATCAAGCTCCAGCACATCCCCTATCGTGGCGGCGCGCCGGCGATGATCGACCTGCTTGCCGGGCATGTGAAGACGATGTTCCTGAGCCCGGTCATCGGATTGACGAACATCTCGGGCAACAAGCTCACCGGCCTGGCGGTCGCCTCCGACAAGCGTCTCGACATCCTGCCGAACCTGCCGACCATGAAGGAGGCCGGCTACCCGCTCGAGGCATCGTACTGGTTCGGCCTGATGGCTCCGGCCAAGACGCCGCCCGCGATCGTCGCCAGGCTCGAGAAGGCGCTCGCCGACACATTGGCCATGCCGGACGTGCGCAAGCGCTTCGCCGAGCTGGGCGCGGTGGTCCAGCCGCTCAACAGCAAGCAGTTCACCGCCTACGTGGACGCCGAACTGGTGAAATGGGCCGACGTGGTCAAGAAGGCCGGCATCACGCCGAACTAGCGTTTTTCTTGCCGGCCGGTTATCCGGCCGCTGCCTAAAATTGCGCCGGCCCAGGGCAACCTCGGGGCCGGCGCTAACGTTATGGCGAGATGTGACCGCCTGCCCCCCTTGCAACCGCCGGAATAATTGGCCATTTCGGTGGCGACGAGCGGGTGCAACAGAATCATGTCCACCAGCGAACCCAAGCGGATCGGCGTCTCGATCGAGCTCAAGCCGCACGCCTACGATCCGGTCACCAACCCGGAGTTGTTCGAGGGCGTGCTGGCGCGGCGCGTCATCGCCTTCCTCATCGACCTCATCGTCCTCGCCATCCCGGTGGTGTTCCTGGCGATGTTCATCTTCGTGGTCGGCGTGGTGACCTTTGGGCTGGGCTTCGTGTTCTACGCCCTGCTCTCGCCGGCCATGGTGCTTTGGGCGCTGTTCTACTACGGCATCACGCTCGGCAGCCCGCAGTCCGCCACCCTTGGCATGCGCGTCATGGATCTCGAAATGCGCACCTGGTACGGCTCGCCGGCCTATTTTGTGCTTGGCGCGGTTCATGCGGTGGCGTTCTGGATCATCGTTTCGGTGCTGACGCCGCTGGTCCTTCTGGTGCCATTCTTCAACCTGCGCCGCCGCTGTCTGCACGACATCCTGGTCGGCACCGTCGTCATCAACAATCAGGTCCGCGCCAACGCGCTGCGGGCCACGCGCCGGCCGTGATCCGGGGTGCTCCCCGGTTTGACGAACGGGCTCGTTCAAGCGACATTTTCGGCTAAGCTTGCAGGCGCAAAGAGCATTCGGACGCCGTGACCCAGCACTCCCGCGACACGCCGCAATTCTACCTGACCGCGCCATCGCCCTGCCCGTACCTGCAGGGCAAGGAAGAGCGCAAGGTCTTCACCCATCTGGTCGGCGAGCGGGCGCCCGGGCTCAACGACCTGCTCACCCACGGCGGCTTCCGGCGCAGCCAGTCGATCGCCTACCGGCCGGCCTGCGAGGGCTGCCGCGCCTGCGTCTCGGTGCGGGTGATCGCCGACGAATTCCGCCCGACTCGCAACATGCGCCGCGTCGCCGAGCGCAACGCCGACATGGTCGGCGAGATGCGGGCGCTGGTGCCGACCTCCGAACAGTACGGCGTGTTTCGCGCCTATCTGGACACGCGCCACCGTGACGGCGGCATGGCCGACATGACGGTGCTCGACTATGCCATGATGGTCGAAGACAGCCATGTGAAGACCCGGCTGGTGGAATATCGCCGGCGCGGTCCCGACAGCTCGATCAACGGCCGCGGCACCGGCGCGCTGCTGGGCGTGGCCTTGACCGACGTGCTAAGCGACGGCCTGTCGATGGTCTATTCGTTCTTCGATCCGGATGCCGGCGACCGCTCGCTCGGCACCTTCATGATCCTCGACCACATCGAGCGCGCCAGGCGGCTGGGCCTGCCGTTCGTCTATCTCGGCTATTGGGTGAACGGCTCGCGCAAGATGGACTACAAGGCGCGCTTCCTGCCGCAGCAGCGGTTGAGCACGGAAGGCTGGACCCGGGTCGACGCCTGAGCGCCGCAAAAGACCGGCCCGCCGTCAGTCCGCAAGTTCCGAAGCGTTCAGCGCCGCCCCGGCGGCGCGGCGGCGCTGCATGCGAGCCGACAGCAATCCCCGCTTGGGAGCGAACAGGAACGCCAGCACGAACAGGAACGCCTGGACCAGCACGATGCAGGCGCCGGTCGCGCCGTCGAGATGGAAGCTCACGAGCGTCCCGACCGCAGACGATCCGACTGCCGCAACCGTCGCGATCGCCAGCATCCGCTCGAAGCTGTCGGTGAGCAGATAGGCCGTAGCTCCAGGTGCGACCAGCATCGCGACCACCAGGATGATGCCAACCGCCTTAAGCGAACCGACGATGGTCAGCGAGAGCAGCACCAGAAGCCCGTAGTGCAGCAGCCGCACCGGCAGGCCGATCGCGCGCGCGTGGTTGGGATCGAAGCAATACAGCAGCAGGTCCCGGCGCTTGACCAGGACGACGACGAGCGTCCCGCCGGCGACGATCGCGGTTTCGACCAGGTCGCGCACCGTCACGCCCAGCACGTTGCCGAACAAGATGTGATTGAGATGCTGGTCGGTGTCGACCTTGGTGAACAGCACCAATCCGAAACCGAACATGCCGGAGAACACGATCCCCATGACCGTGTCCTCCTTCACGCGGCTGCTTTCCTTCAGATAGCCGGTGAGCAGCGCACACGACAGTCCGGCCGCGAATGCGCCGACCGCGAGCGGCAGAGCGAGTGCATGGGCCACCACGATACCCGGCAGCACCGCGTGCGAGATGGCGTCGCCCATCAGCGACCATCCCCTGAGAACGAGATAGCAGGACAGCACCGCACAAACCGCTCCGACCATCACCGAGACGATGAGCGCGCGCTGCATGAACGGATAGCTCAGCGGCAGCACGATCCAGTCGATAATTCCGGTCATGACGACGCCTCCGCGGTCGCCATGCGCCGCCGCCGGGCTGCCAGCACGCCGTGCTTCGGCGCCAGGTAGAACGCCGCCAGGAACAGCAGCGTCTGCAACGTCACGATCACGCCGCCGGTCGCCCCGTCGAGAAAATAGCTGAGATAGGCGCCGACAAAGCTGGTGCCGGCGCCGAGCGCGACGCTGATGACGATCAGGCGGCCGAACCGGTCGGTCAGCAGGTAAGCGGTCGCGCCGGGCGTGACCACCATGGCGATCACCAAGCATGCGCCGACGGTCTGCAGCGCCGCCACCGTGCACGCACTGAGCAGCGTGAAAAACAGGATCTTCAGCATGCCGGGGTTCAAGCCGATGCCGCGGGCGTGGTTCTCGTCGAAGAACGTGACCATCAGGTCCTTCCATTTCAGCACGAGAATGCCGAGCGAGACCGCCGAGATGACCGCGACCTGGACCACGTCTTCGTTGGAGATCGCCAGGATGTTGCCGAGCACGATGGTCTGGACGCTGACAGACGTGGGCCAGATCGAGGCCATCAGCAGGCCAAGCGCAAACAGCGCGGTGAACACCAGTCCGATCACGGCGTCTTCGCGCAACCGCGAATGCTGCTTGACGAAGGTCATCGCGACCGACGCCAGCATCCCGGTAAAGAACGCGCCGATCGCAAACGGAAAGCCCAGGATGTAGGCCCCCGCAACGCCCGGCACCACTGAGTGCGCCAGCGCGTCTCCCATCAGCGACCAGCCCTTGAGCATCAGATAGGCCGAAAGGAATGCGCAGACGGCGCCGACCAGCGCGCTGACCCACATGGCTTTCGCCATGTACTCGTAGCTGAAGGGCACCAGCAGTTCGGCCATCATGGGTGCTTACTTCTCGTGCGGCTTCGGAGGCGACTCGCCGCTGGCGCTCTTGCCGTTTCCGTAGAGCACCAGGGGCCGCTCGTCGTCGGTGAGCACCGTGAGCCGCCGCGGGTCCTCGTCGCTGTGCAGCGCCGCGCCGCCGAGATTGAAATGCCGCAGCACCCCGCCGAACGCCCGCTCCAGATTGTCCTGGGTGAACACCTCCGCGGTCGGACCGGCCGCGAGCACGGTCTTGTTGAGCAGCACCACCCGGTCGCAGAAATCCGGCACGCTGCCGAGATTGTGCGTCGAGATCAGCATCAAGTGGCCTGCGGCCCTCAGCTCCCGCAGCAGATCGATGATGGCAGTTTCCGACTTCACGTCGACGCCGGTGAACGGCTCGTCGAGCAGGATGATGCGTCCTTCCTGCGCCAGCGAGCGCGCGAGGAAAACGCGCTTCTTCTGGCCGCCGCTGAGCTCGCCGATCTGCCGCGACCGGTAGGCCGTCATGCCGACCCGCTCCAGCGCCTCATCAACCTTGTCGCGGTCGGTGCGGGACGGGATGCGCAGAAGATTCATGCGGCCATATCGGCCCATCATCACAACGTCCTCGACCAGGACCGGGAAGTTCCAGTCGATGTCCTCGCTCTGCGGCACATAGGCGACGAGGCTGCGTTTCAGCACCTCCGCGACCGGCCTTCCGCAGAGCCGGATTTCGCCCGCCGCCGGCTGGACGAAGCCCATGATGGCCTTGAAGATCGTCGACTTGCCGCTACCGTTCACACCGACGAGGGCGCAGATGGTTCCCGGCTCGAGCTCGAACGATGCATTCTCCACGGCGGTGAACCCGTTGCCGTAGGTCACGGTCAGGTTACGCACCGAGATGCTGGCGTGGAGATTGTCGTCTGTGTTGGTCCCGGCGCTCGCCGGCTCCGGGATCATGCTCACTTGCCAAAACCTTTGGCGATGGTCTCGACCGTCACCTTCAGGAGATCGAGGTAGGTCGGCACCGGTCCTTTGGCCTCGCTGAGCGAATCCACGTACAGCACGCCACCATAACGCGCTCCGGTTTCGCGCGCGACCTGTTTGGCGGCGCGGTCCGAAATCGTGCTTTCGCTGAACACCACCGGAATCTTGTTCTTGCGCACCAGGTCGATCACCTGGCGCACCTGTTTCGGCGTGCCCTGCTCGTCGGCGTTGATCGGCCAGAGATACGCCTCCCTCATCTTGTAGTCCCGCGTCAGATAGCTGAACGCGCCTTCGCTGGTGACGAGCCAGCGCTGCGCCTCGGGGATCGCCGTCAGGCGCTTGCGCAACGGCTCGTCGATGGCGCGGATCTGCGCCGCATAGGCCGCGGCATTCTTGTCATAGGTCTGCGCGTTCGCGGGGTCGTGCTTCACCAGCGCCTTGCGGATGTTCTCGATGTAGAGAAGCGCGTTGCTGGGCGACATCCAGGCATGCGGATTGGGCTTGCCCGAATACGGGCCTTCCCGGATTCCCATCGGCTCGACGCCTTCCGACACCACGACGCTCGGCACGTCCTTGACGTTCTCAAAGAAGCGCTCGAACCAGCGTTCGAGATTGAAGCCGTTCCAGAGCACCAGGTTGGCATCCTGGGTGCGGACGATGTCTTGTGGCGTCGGCTGATAGTCGTGAATTTCGGCTCCGGGCTTGGTGATCGAGTCGACGATGGCAGCCGTTCCCGCGACGTTCTGCGCGATGTCCTGAATCACCGTGAATGTCGTCACGACCCGGAATTTTCGCGCGGACTGTTGCGCGGAGGCTGCCCCCGAAAGCATCGCACCCGCAACCAGCGCCGCGATGACGCTCAGCGCGATCCGCCGCAAATGCCGGAGCTGTCGCATCGGCCGAGATGTATTCTGTTGCATCGATCGATCCCATCCATCCTAGAAGCGCGCAGCCAGCCCAACGAACGGATTGATACGGTCGGAGGCGCGCGTAACCCCGAAGTTCACACCGGCATCGAGTTGAAGATTCTTGTTGAGCTTGTAGGTTACGCCGGTCCCGAGCATCACGATATGGCCGAGCGGATCGCGGGTACCGAACCGGGTCGCAACCTCGTAATAGGTGCCGAGCCGCTCGCTCCATTCGTAGGAGAGCGACGCCGAGTTCAGATATTCCGGATGGTAGCCGGCGGTGCTGGCGTTCCTGGCAAGGTGCACGCCGGTGTTGAGCCCAAGGCCGAACTTGTCGCTGAGCTTGACCGCGAACGGCACAATCAATCCGCCTTCGACGTGCTCCGGGCTTACGCCGTTGCTCCGGTCGGTCGGCAGATTGACGTAAGGCAGCAGCCCCAGCGCGGTCGCGCCCGGCGTCTCGAACGCGTCGTTGCCCCAGAAATTCCATTTTGCACGAATGTCGAGGCCGCCAACGCCCGACCGGCGCGTGGCCTCCGCCGGATCGTTCGGCTTGGTGCGCACCACGCCAAACGGACGAGCCACGACATTGATCTCGGAGCGGTGCGTCAGTCCAAGCCGAAAATTGGTGGCGGCCACATCGTAAGTGTCCGTCGCGGTGCCGTCCGCATCGGCACGCGAGCGGGACAACCCGAACAGGTTTGTCTCGATCTGTATACGTCCGGCGTCGACGGTGAAGGGACTTTCAGTGGTGTCCGGCCGGTCGGTCGTAAGATCGCGCAACAAACGATCCGGCGTCGGATCGAACAACGAGAAGCGCTCTTTGCTGTTGTCCGGAAGAGCCGAACCGCTCGCGGAAGCCGAGACACCGGCCACCATCACCAAGGCAGTTGCAAAACCTAGATTCAAACGCACCACGGATTCCTGCTATTGCGAATTATTCGCACTAAGTGAATGTGGCTCGTCAGCCTGAGCCTGTCAACCTTGTTGCAAATGGCTCGCAAGAAGGTTGAGGTCTGGGGGTCCGGATTTCCGACTAACGCAGGTTTTCGCCCGTTCGAATGCACGCTCAAATCAATCGCCGAGAAGGCGAAATGCGCGATTGGGCGTCGACCCCGAGTATCTCTCGGCTAGGAGCCTTGCGATGCCCTACCCGCCCCCGTTCTTGCCGTTTTCCGGCAAGCGGCCGAAGTGATTGCTCTTGGGGAATCCCTTGGGCGCCAGCCGTCCGGCATCGGCGCGATTGCCGCGCCAGTCGGACAGCTCCTTCAGCGACATCGTGAAGGTGCGGCCGGCGCTGTCGATCCAGGTCAGCCCGTTGGCCGCCTTGAAGGTGGTCACGTCCGACAACGCGCCGTCCTTGTAGCGCTGCAGCCGCACGCCCGACCCCCGCGCCATCTCCGGCACCTGCTCCAGCGGGAAGATCACCATCTTGCGATTCTCGCCGACGCACGCCGCGAGTTCGCCCTCGACCGTGTTGATGGCCGCAGCCTTTTCTCCGGCCTTGAGGTTGAGCACCTGCTTGCCCTTGCGGGTGTTGGCGAGGCAGTCGTCCTCGGCGACGACGAAGCCCCGGCCCGTGCTGCTCGCGACGATGAACTTGCGCCCGCTGTGGAACGGGAACACCGAGATCACCTCGTCGTTCTGCTCCAGCTCGATGAACAGCCGGATCGGCTCGCCGTGGCCGCGGCCGCCGGGGAGCTTCGAGGCATCGAGCGTGTAGAATCGGCCGTTGGTGGCGAACACCAGGCACTTCGACGTGGTCTCGGCCGGGAACGCAAATCCGAGTTGGTCGTCGGTCTTGAACGCGACGCCGGAAAGGTCGGTGACGTGGCCGCGCAGCGCGCGGATCCAGCCCTTTTCCGAAACCACGACGGTGATCGGCTCGCGCACCACCATCGCCTCTTCGATCGCGGCCTCGTCATGCACCGGCGCTTCGGCGAAATGCGTGCGACGCTTGCCGAGCGGAGTCTTGGGGCCGAACGTGTCACGCACCTTCTTGATCTGGTCGGAAACGGTTTTCCATTGCGCCGCTTCGGAGCGGATCAGCTTTTCGAGTCCGGCCTTCTCGTCGCGCAACTCCTTGTTCTCGGTCTTGATCTCCATTTCCTCGAGCTTGCGCAGGTTGCGCAGGCGCATGTCGAGGATCGCATTGGCCTGCACCTCGGAAAGCTTGAAGGTCTTCATCAGGACGGGCTTCGGCTCGTCCTCGTTGCGGATGATCTTGATGACCTTGTCGATGTTCAGATAGGCGATCAGCAGACCGCCCAGCACTTCGAGGCGGTGATCGATCTGCGCGAGGCGATATTTGGAGCGCCGGACCAGAACGTCGCGCCGGTGATCGAGCCATTCGCGCAGCACCTCGGCCAGCCCCATCACCTTGGGGACCTTGCCCTTGGACAGCACGTTCATGTTGAGCGCGATGCGGCTTTCCAGCTCGGTCAGCTTGAACAGCGACTCCATCAGCAGCTCGGCATCGACCGTGCGCGACTTCGGCTCGATGACGATGCGAACGTCTTCGGTGGACTCGTCGCGAAATTCGTCGATCAGAGGCAGCTTCTTCTCGTTGAACAGCTCCGCCATCTTCTCGATCAGGCTGGTCTTGCGCACCAGCCAGGGGATTTCGGTGACAACGATCTGGTAAGTGCCGCGGCTGCCCTCCTCCTTGTGCCACTTCGCACGCACGCGGAACGAGCCACGGCCGGTGGCGTAGGCTTCGGCGATCTGCTCGCGCGGATCGACCACGATCCCGCCGGTCGGGAAGTCCGGTCCCTGCACGTATTTCAGCAGCGTCCTGCTGCGGGCGTTCGGATTGTCGATCAGGAACAGCGCCGCGTCGCAAAGTTCGGCCGCGTTGTGCGGCGGGATCGCGGTCGCCATGCCGACCGCGATGCCCTGCGAACCGTTGGCCAGCAGATTGGGGAACGCGCCCGGCAGCACGATCGGCTCTTCGGACTGGCCGTCGTAGTTCGGGCGGAAGTCGACGGCGTCCTCGTCGATGCCGTCGAGCAGCAATCGCGCGACCTCGGTCATGCGCGCTTCGGTGTAGCGGTAGGCGGCCGGATTATCGCCGTCGATGTTGCCGAAGTTGCCCTGGCCGTCGATCAGCGGATAGCGCGAGGCGAAGTCCTGCGCGAGCCGTACCAGCGCGTCATAGATCGCCTGATCGCCGTGAGGGTGGAAGTTGCCCATCACGTCGCCGACAATCTTGGCGGACTTCTTGAACGGAGCGCCAGGGTCCAGCCGCAACAGGCGCATGCCGTAGAGGATGCGACGGTGCACGGGCTTGAGCCCGTCGCGTGCGTCCGGTAGCGCACGGTGCATAATGGTGGACAGCGCATATGCGAGGTAGCGTTCCTCGAGCGCTTCGCGTAGAGCGATTTCCTGCACGTCTGCAGGTTCGGGTGGAATCAGCCTTTTTCCCATGGCTGATCGGTACAGCGCCCCGCACGGGCGAACAAGATACGACCGCTTGAACGCCGGTGATCATTGAGAATCTGTTGTGCGTTTTGACCGCTGATCGTCACTGTCGCGGCAATCGTATTTGAACCATGTCGGCATGTGCCGCGACCAACACATGGCGGATTAACCCTGCGTGAAGCCATGAACGCCAGATGAATGGTCTACCAACGGCGAGTTCAGGAACATTCCGGCTCAATGTGGAACTAGAGCCATTTCCAGGTGTTGGAAGGGCTGCGTGTAGAAGGTCCGCTCAGTCGGGTCATCTTCAAAACAAAACCCCAGGAGGGTAATCGAATGCGCAAAACACTACTCTCGATGGTTGCCGCGGCAGCCATCGTCTCCGCCGCATCGCTGGCTCCGACGGCGGCCAACGCGATGACGCCTGGCGCCGCCGCAGGCGTTCTCGGCGCGCTGGAAGAGACCAGCTTGGTCGACGACGTGCGCTATGTCTGCCGGCACCGCGGCTATTCCAGCCGGCGGGTCTGCTGGTGGGAGCCGGGCCGCCGTCACTATCGGCCCTGGCGCGGGCATCGCCGTTGGCGTTGATGCGATCAGTTAAGTAACTGATTTAACGGCGGATTTGCTTTCGGCAAATCCGCCGTTTGCATGCTTGCATGACCGCGCGGAATGCGGCATTTTAGGGTTAATGCGGCGACGCGTGGGGTCCAGGAGGCAAAACTGGGCTCATGGAGTTGAAGCGTGCGTAGCCTGTCGATTGCCTGGTGCATGACCGCCGGCCTTGCGCTGAGCGGAGCGTCTGAAGCCGTTGCCCAGAACCGCTCCGCCCCCAAGAACGCCACCATCGTCACATCGAACGTAAGCTCGGCGAACATGAGCACGACGTCGAACGCGAACGCGTCGTCCCGTCAGGACACCGGCCAGTTCGAGCGCAAGTGCGTGATCATGTCGTGCGGCACGCCGTGGTGCTTCAACACGCGCCGGTAATCAGCCCGGCAACGACGATAAACCGCTCGCGGCGCGCGCCCCGGCGCGGCGGCCCAGCACGGCTGCCACGAAGCCTTCGCGTGCGTCGGCGAACGCCAATCCGCGTGGCTCAAGCACGTGACGATTGAGAAAGAACCCGGTGAGCGCAAAGCCATCGGCGAGGTCGTCGGTCGAAGGCTCCGCCGCAGCGCCCATGAAGGTCGGCAACCGCAACAGCCGGTCCCGCCAGGGCTCGCCGGCGTTGCGTGACACCGCCCGCCCGGATTTCGGCGAGACATAGCTCAGATCGCCGGTCTCCCCGGTCGCGGCGCAGGCGGACAGATCGAGCCCGAATCCGAGTTCGGCCAGAATCTGCAGCTCGAACCGCACCATCAGCGTACCGGCGGCAACGCGATCCTCCAGATGGTCGAGCACCGCCGCGAGCTGGTCGTGCAGTTCGGGATGCGGATCGCGTTCCGGCAGCAGCCGGCACAGCGCCGCCAGATGCGTCACGCCATAGACCACATGGGATACCGCGACATGCGATGCGGCGTGCAGACGCAGCGGCTCGATCGTATAGTGGCCCAGGTGTTCGTCGAGGCGCGCCCGCCAGACCGCCCGCACCGTATTGCCAGGCTGCAGCACCGGCCGCAGCCGCGAGCCGCCGCCGCCGCGCACCAGGCCGAGATGCCGGCCATGCTCGCGGGTCAGCACCTCCAGGATGGCGTTGGCCTCCCCGTGACGCCGGCTTCCCAGCACGATGCCTTCGTCGGTCCATTCCATACGTAAGACCTGTAAGCCAGCGCCCTTGAGTCCTCAACGCCTTCGCATCGCAAGCGGCATCGGATTGCGATTCTGCAATTCGTCTTCGCCGATGACGAAACAGCGCGCGCGGATCGCCGCCGGCACGCGCGGATGCGTCATGCAGCGGTGAAACACCGTCAGATCGGATTCCCGCCGGTACAGCAGATAAGGGTGAATCATGCTGCGTTCGCGGCCATCCGCAAAATTGCCGAGACGGTCGATCTTGTCCTTCAGGCTCGGGTCCACCGTGAGGATGGCGTCGCGCAACGTATCGCCTTCGATGAAGTTCTCCGGCAACTGGTCGAACGGGCCGTCGAACGCGGTGTTGAGCTGCGAGGCGCGCTCGTTCACTCCGATCAATATCTTTCGCTGGCGATCGTCGCGGTAGAACGCAAACCCGGTGCGCTTGCCGATCAGGATGCGGTCAACCGCCTTGGCGGCGACGAATTCGTCAGGGACCTTGCCGGTTTCGTCGAGAATGTAGTGAAACACCTTCATCGGCGCGTTGAACACGAGGAAGAAACGCATCGCCGACTCGTCGAACACCGGCCCGAGAAACGTCTCGTCCGGTCCAAGCAAATCCGCCGGCGGTTTGACCTGCGACAGATCGTTGAGCGCGAAGGTGACGCTTTTGCCGCCATGGCCGACGCGATAGATCAGGTTGCCCACCTTCTCCACCGTGATGCCTTTGGCCGCATCGAGCACCTTATGCTGCACGTCGAATTGCGTGCGCCAGTCGGCCGGCTGATCGCCATACGCAAAGTGCACCTTGCCCTGGTCGCGGTCGGCCATCGCCAGACGGATGTTGCCGGCGTAGGGCACCCCGTTATGGGTGAAGCGAAAATAGTAATAGTTCTCGGTCGGCATGACCTTCACGCGCTCGGGCAACCGCCCGAGCACGAAAGCGAAAACCGCGAGCGGATCGGCGATGGCGAGCGTGCTCGCCTGGGTCGCCTCTTCGATGTCGGCTTCGTTGGTGTGCAAAACATTGGTGTGCGTGCCCGGCGCGCCTTGCGCCGAAGCCGTGGCAACGCCGGCGATCGCAATCGCCAGCGCCAAGCCCGTTTGAAGGAGTGGTTTCATTCTTTGGGAAACTCCAATCCCATCTGCCGGTAGCGCTCCGGGTCGTCGCCCCACCCTTCGCGAACCTTCACGAACAAGAACAGATGCACCGGCTGCTCGATGATCTCGGCAAGCTCCTTGCGGGCCGCCGCCCCGATCGCCTTGATGGTCTGGCCGGACTTGCCGAGCACGATCTTGCGTTGGCTTTCGCGCTCGACATAGATCGTCTGTTCGATGCGCACCGAGCCGTCCTTGCGTTCGGTCCAGGTCTCGGTTTCCACCGTGGACTGGTAGGGAAGCTCCTGGTGCAGCATCAGATAGACTTTTTCGCGCGTGATCTCGGCAGCAAGATGTCGGAGCGGCGCATCGGACACTTCGTCCGGCGGATAGTGCCACGGGCCCGGCGGCACGTGGGCCGCGAGCCAGGCGCGAACGTCGGCAACGCCGTAGGCGGTCAGCGCGGCGATCATGAAGGTGGCGTCGAATTTCGCGCGCTCGTTGGCTTCCTGCGCGAGCCCGAACAGCTTTTCCTTCTCGACCAGATCCACCTTGTTGAGGATCAGGATCTTGGGTTGCCGGATTTCGCCCAGCTTCGCCAAAATCGCCTCGGTCTCCTCGTCGAGTCCCCTTTTGGCGTCGATCAGCAATGCCACGACGTCAGCGTCATGAGCGCCGCCCCAGGCGGTCGTGACCATGGCGCGATCGAGCCGCCGCCGCGGCGCAAAGATGCCCGGCGTGTCGATCAGGATGAGCTGCGCGTCGCCGACCATGGCGATACCGCGAAGCAGCGTCCGCGTGGTCTGCACCTTGGGGGTGACGATGGCCACCTTGCTGCCGACCAGCGCGTTGGTCAGCGTGGACTTGCCGGCGTTGGGCGCACCGATCAGCGCGACAAAGCCGCAGCGTGTGGCGGCCTGGTCGGGACCCTCAGCCATCGGCCCGGTCCACCCGCACACCCTCGCGTTGGAGCATGGCGGCGGCCGCCGCCTGTTCCGCCACCCGCTTCGATTTCCCGATGCCCTCGGCCGGCTCGCGGGCGGGCAGCACCACGGCGACCCGGAATTCCGGATTGTGGTGCGGGCCGGTGCGCTCGACCTCCGTGTAGGTCGGCGTCGGCAGGCCGCGCGCCTGCGCCCATTCCTGCAGCATGGTTTTGGGATCGCGCAGCGGACGCACCGGCGCCCGCATCCGCTCGCCCCACAGCCGCTCCACCAGCGCCTCCGCGGCCGGATAGCCGCCATCCAGGAACACGGCGCCGACCAGCGCCTCGCAGACGTCGGCCAGGATCGCCGTCCGAAGCCGGCCGCCGGCGCTGACCTCAGAGGCTCCCAGCCGAAGTGCCGCGCCGAGCTCGATCGCGCGGGCCACTTCGGCGCAGGTCTCGCGCCGCACCAGATCGGCCAGCCGGCGCGACAACTCGCCCTCGTCGCCCTTGGGGAAGGCGCGGAACAGCATGTCGGAGATCACCAGGCCGAGCACGTGATCGCCGAGAAACTCCAGCCGCTGATAGCTGCCGGCGCGGTTGGCGCCGGCCGCCGCAGACACATGGGTCAGCGCGCGGTCGAGAAGGCTTTCATCCTTGAAGTGGTAGCCGATGGTCTGCTCCAGCGCGACCGACGCACGCACACGCCGCCGAGCCGCCGGCTTCAGCGCCGGAGCGGCGGGCGCGGCCTCCGCGGCAGAAGCTTTGCCCTTGGCCAGTCCCTTGGCGCTTTCCTTGAGACTTTCTTCGCCGTTGTTCTGGCCAGCCTGCTCGCCGGCGCTCTGTGTCGCAGGGGAAGCGCCGCTGATCTTGCGTAAGCGCTTCATCGCACGATCGTGAAAAGTCGGCTCCAGCGTACCGTCCACGGCCACTTCCAGATTTCCCAGGCACGCTCGCCTTCGAGCACCGAGAAGAAGATGATCTGGGCGCGCCCGACGATGTTCTCGAACGGCACGTAACCGACCTGCGGAAAGCGGCTGTCAGTGGAATTGTGGCGGTTGTCGCCCATCATGAAATAGTTGTCGGCCGGGACGTGAAACACCTCAGTGTTGTCGGACTGCAGGTTGTAGGGCAGTTCCAGCGTGTTGTAGCTCACGCCGTTCGGCAGGCTCTCTTTCCATTGCCGCACGCGCTGCGGCCGGCGGCCTTCTTCGGTGTCGGTGAAGTCCTCGACCCGCTCGCGCTTCACCGGCTGGCCGTTGATATGCAGCACGCCCTGGATCATCTGGATGCGGTCGCCGGGCAGTCCGATGATCCGCTTGATGTAGTCGGTGGAATCGTCCTTCGGCAGCCGGAACACCACGATGTCGCCGCGCTCGGGCTGGCTCAGAACCAGGATGCGGCCGGAAAACAGCGGCGGCGACAGCGGCAGCGAATAGTGGGTGTAGCCGTAGGTGTATTTCGACACGAACAGGTAGTCGCCGACCAGCAGCGTCGGCTTCATCGATCCGGACGGGATGTTAAATGGCTGAAACAGCAATGTGCGGATAACGAGCGCGATGATCCCGGCATGAACAAGCAGGCGGATGAATTCGCCCACGCCGCCTTCTTTGCGCTTTGCGCTGCTCACGCTCATCGATCAGCTTGTCCCTGGAGGAGCCCCGCGCCCTATGTAGCCGCTGAGGCGGCATGGCGCAATCAAGCGCCCGGGTTTCCCGGCGTCGCCAGCCCTGAATATTTTTTGATGATAATTCAAATGTATAGGCCAACTTCTGAATGTTTTCTATCACCATTCGCGGCGATCAAAGCCGACGCCGCGAGTCAGGCATGCGTCGCGGCAGCCGCCCCAGGCGAATCCGATCCCTTTGCTACAGGGACCGCCGAGATGATCACGTAGGCAATCGCCATCGGCCCCTCGTCCGAAATCGTGAGATCGATCTGGGGCTGGTAGCCAGCCGGCGTGATGGCTTGCAGGCGGCGGAGCGCGCCCCCGGTGAGCCGCATGGTGGGCTGACCTGAGGGCCGGTTCACCACGCCCATATCGCGCCACCACACGCCGGCACGCATGCCGGTACCGAGCGCCTTGGCGCAGGCCTCCTTGGCGGCAAAGCGCTTGGCATAGGTCTCGACCCGGTTTTTCCGCCGGTTGGCGCGCGCCCGCTCGATCTCGGTGAACACACGCTCGAGGAAGCGGTCGCCGTGGCGCTCCATCACCTTTTCGATGCGGCGCACGTCGGTGATGTCGGAGCCGATGCCGAGAATCATTCAGGACTCTTGATCATATGGCTGCATCATAGGGCGGCCTTTGCACGGCCGCGGTCCATCGAATCTCGCATGGTCTTGATGGTGGCGGCAAAGCCGACGAACACCGCCTCGCCCACCAGGAAATGGCCGATGTTGAGTTCGGCGATTTCAGGGAGCGCCGCGATCGTCTTCGCGCTGGCATAGTCGAGGCCGTGACCGGCGTGGACTTCGAGGCCGAGGCCCTTTGCCAGCGCAGCGCCCTCGCGGATACGCCGCCATTCGGCATCCGCCGCCGATGCGTGGCCATTGGCGAGCGCATGGCACCACGCCCCGGTGTGGATCTCGACCACCGGCGCACCCAGCGCCGCCGCCTGCTCGATCTGTGCCCGATCGGCGGCGATAAACAGCGATACCCGGATCCCCGCGTTGCGCAGGGCGGCAATCTTCGGCTGCAACTCAACCCGGCCGCCAACCGCATCCAGCCCGCCTTCGGTGGTGCGTTCGGCGCGGCGCTCCGGGACCAGACAAGCGGCATGCGGCTTGGTGCGCAGCGCAATCGCGACCATCTCGTCGGTCGCGGCCATCTCCAGGTTGAGCGGCTTGGCAATCTCGGCCTTGAGCCGCTCGATGTCGGCGTCGCTGATATGGCGGCGATCCTCGCGCAGATGCGCCGTGATGCCGTCAGCTCCGGCCTCGATGGCGAGCCGCGCCGCCCGCACCGGATCGGGATGCCGGCCGCCGCGCGCGTTGCGGATCGTGGCGACGTGGTCGATGTTGACGCCGAGGCGGAGGTGGGAGGCTGGCACGTGGTTTCTCGTCTCTCTGCCGGCCTCAACCGTTTACCCGCTCCGCCGCCGCCACCACCTTCTTGGCGCGTAACTGCGCGATGATCGCGTTGAGGTGCTTGAGGTCGTACACCTCGAGGTCGATGGTGCAGTCGGTGAAGTCGGGCGAGCGGCGCGTCATGCGGATGTTGTCGATATTGCCGTCGTTCTCGGCGATCACCTGGGCGATCTGGGCGAGCGTGCCCGGCTCGTTCACCGATTGCACGGCGACCCGGGCGGGAAAGCGCTCCGGCGGTCGATCGTCGGTATCCCAGCGCACGTCGAGCCAGCGTTCCGGCGTCTCCTCGAAGTCCTTCAGCGTCGGCGACTGGATCGGGTAGATGGTGATCCCCTCGCCCGGGGTCATGATGCCGACGATGCGATCGCCCGGCACCGCGCCGCCATTCGGCGCGAAGCTCACCGGGAGGTCGGAGTTGATGCCGCGGATCGGGATCGAAGCGTTCTTCTCCTCGTCGGTCAGCACCTTGAACTTCATCGCCCGGCCCATCTTCAGCCCGAACCAACCGGCCTCGGACTTCGGCGGCGGCACGGCGGCGATGCGCTCCTCCTTATAGTCCGGGTACATCGCGCGGGCGACGTCGGAGGGCCGCATCTCGCCGCGGCCGACCGCGGAGAACACATCGTCGATCGAGCTGCGCGCCAGCCGAGGCAGCGCGCCCTGAAGCTTTTCGTCGGAATACTCGCGCTTGGCGCGCTGGCACAGCCGCTCGACGATACGGCGGCCGAGCTCGGCGTATTGCGAGCGCACCGCGACGCGCGTGGCTCTGCGAATAGCCGCGCGCGCCTTGCCGGTGAGCACGATCGATTCCCAGGCGGCGGGCGGCGCGGTCTGCGCCTTCGAGGTCAGGATATCGACCTCGTCGCCGTTGTTGAGCTCCGACACCAGCGGCGCAATCTTGCCGTTGATCTTGCAGCCGACCGCCCGGTTGCCGACGTCGGTATGGACCGCGTAGGCAAAGTCGATCGGCGTGGCTCGACGTGGCAGCGCGATCAGCTTGCCCTTGGGCGTAAAGCAGAACACCTGGTCGTGGAACAGTTCGAGCTTGGTGTGCTCCAGGAACTCCTCGGGGTTCGAGCCTTCCGCCAGGAGTTCGACAGTACGGCGCAGCCAGGCATAGGCATTCGACTCGCGCGACAGCGTATCGACCGGCGATCCCGCGGTATCCTTGTAGAGCGCGTGCGCCGCGATGCCGTATTCGGCGATCTCGTGCATGTCGTCGGTGCGGATCTGCAGCTCGACGCGCTGCTTGCCGGGCCCGATGACCGTCGTATGGATCGAGCGGTAATCGTTCTGCTTCGGGGTCGAGACGTAGTCCTTGAAACGACCCGGCACCACCGGCCAGGTGGTGTGAACCACCCCGACCGCGCGATAGACCTCAGGCAGCGTCTTCACGATCACGCGGAAGCCGAAGATGTCGGAAAGCTGCTCGAAGCCCACCGACTTGCGTTCCATCTTGCGCCAGATCGAATACGGCCGCTTGCGGCGGCCGATGACCTCGGCGGCGATACCGGATTCGGCGAGCTTGCCGGTGAGCTGGTGTTCGATCTCGGTGATCAGGTTCTCGTGGCGCAGGGCCAGTTCGGTTAGCCGCTCGCTGACCACCTTGTAGGCCTCGGGATAGAGCTGACGGAAGGCCAATTCATCGAGCTCTTCCCGCAGACCATGCATGCCCATCCGCCCGGCGAGCGGGGCGTAGATGTCGAGCGTCTCCTCGGCGATGCGTTTGCGCCCCTCGGGCGGCATGTGCTCAAGCGTGCGCATGTTGTGCAGCCGGTCGGCGAGCTTGACCAGCAGCACGCGCACGTCGTCGGCAATTGCGAGGAGCAGCTTGCGCAGGTTCTCGGCCTGCTTGGCTTCGCGGGACACCAGGTCGAGCTTTTTCAGCTTGGTCAGGCCTTCGACCAGATGGCCGATGTCGGGGCCGAACAACTGGTCGATCTCGCTCCGGGTGGTGGGGGTGTCCTCGATGGTGTCGTGCAGCAAGGCGGCCGCGATCGTGGCGTCGTCGAGCTTGAGGTCGGTGAGAATGGCCGCAACTTCGAGCGGGTGGGAGAAATACGGGTCGCCGGACGCGCGCTTCTGCTCGCCGTGCGCCTTCATGGCGTACACATAGGCCCGGTTGAGCAGAGCCTCGTCGGTATTGGGATTGTAGCCGCGCACCCGCTCGATCAGATCGTACTGCCGCATCATCGGCGCCGGCACGGAAGATTTATCAGAACGGCCAATAACTTGCGAGACGATGTTGAAGCCGCGGCCGAGCGTGCTCCGGCTGCGTGGGGGATTCTGCATCCGTGGCAGATCGCTACTCGAACGGACCATGATCGCCTGTCCGCCACCAAGGGGCTAAACGGTCCCGGGGGCGTTCCAACCCACGATATCACGGCGATTCGAAACTGCTGCAAGGGTGCAGCAGCAAATTGGGTACCAAAATGCGAACGGCCCGGTTTCCCGGGCCGCTGGCAACGCGAAGGTCGCCTTTATGCGATGTCTTCGTCGGGTTCCGGCTGCTCTTCCGGCGGGGCGAGCCCTTCCAGGCCCTTCAGCAACTCTTCCTCGCTCATATGCTCGACCGCCACCTCGGTGTCGTCGGCATCGGCCGATCCGCCGGAGCCTGCGATCAAAGGCACCGAGTCGCCTTCCGGCTCGTCGACCTCGACGTACTTTTGCAGCGAATGGATGAGGTCCTCTTTCAGGTCCTCTGGGGAGATCGTCTTCTCGGCGATCTCGCGCAGCGCGACCACCGGGTTCTTGTCGTTGTCGCGATCGATGGTGATCTGAGAGCCGGACGAAACCATGCGTGCGCGATGGCTTGCGAGCAGCACGAGATCGAAGCGGTTCTCAACCTTGTCGATGCAGTCTTCTACGGTGACACGGGCCATGGGCTCGGCACTCCTCGCAACGGGGCATTGTCCTGGAATTTGCGACGTAATTAGCCTCCTGGGCCCGAAAGCGCAAGGGTCCGAAGAGATCGCAGCAGGCGGAGAAATAGGCTTGGCGAATGTGTGAGGCTTTGTTAGTCACTAGGGAACCACGCCGACGCTGGGGGATTTACCTGCTTTAACGTCGGATTGGTCGATTGGTCGGTTATTGCCGGTTTTTGGCGATACCGTCCTCGGTCCCGATAAGGATGCTTCCTTACCCTGTCGCTCCCGCGCGTCTGCGGGAATGACGGTGGATCACCGCCCGTTTTGATGACCAGATGAGGAATTCATGTCCATTCCAGGCGAAAAAACCGCATTATTCATCGATGGCGCCAATCTTTACGCGACTGCCAAATCCCTGGGTTTCGATATCGACTACAAGCGGCTCCTGCGCGAATTCCAGACCCGCGGAAATCTGCTGCGTGCGTTCTACTACACCGCCATAATCGAAGATCAGGAGTATTCGTCGATCCGCCCGCTGATCGACTGGCTGGACTACAACGGCTACACGGTCGTGACCAAAGCGACCAAGGAGTTCGTCGACCAGACCGGCCGCCGCAAGGTCAAGGGCAACATGGACATCGAGCTTGCGGTCGATGCCATGGAACTCGCGCCCCATATCGACCACATGGTGCTGTTCTCCGGCGACGGCGATTTCCGTTCGCTGGTCGAGGCGGTGCAGCGCCGGGGCGTGCGCGTGACCGTGATTTCCACCATTTCCACCCAGCCGCCGATGGTGGCCGACGAGTTGCGCCGCCAAGCCGACATTTTCCTCGACATCGTGGAGTTGCAACCCAAGGTCGGTCGCGATCCGTCCGAGCGGGCCCCGCGCGAGCCGCGCGGCGACCGCCAGCACACTCCGCAATTCCTGCAACGCGGTGCTTCCCCCCAGCGCACGCCGGCAGGTCCGGACGACGATTACGAGGATTGATCGGGTCGCCGCCATTTCGCAAGATCGCGTCGCATGGCTGGCCCATCCTCCACCAAAGCCGGCCGGGACTGTCCCCGCTGCCCCCGACTCGTGGCCTTCCGTCAGACCTGGCGGGAGCGCGAACCCGCGTGGTTCAACGCGCCGGTGCCCTCGTTCGGGCATGTTGAGGCGCGCCTGCTGATCGTGGGGCTGGCGCCGGGGCTGCGCGGCGCCAATCGCACCGGCCGGCCCTTCACCGGCGACTACGCCGGCGATCTGCTCTACGCCACACTGAAGGAGTACGGCTTCGCGCGCGGTCAGTTCGAGGCGCGGCCTGATGACAGCCTGGAACTGGTGGATGCCCGCATTACCAATGCGGTGCGCTGCGTACCGCCGGAAAACAAGCCGACCCCGCTTGAGATCAACACCTGCCGGGATTTCCTCGTCCCCACCATTGCCGAGATGCCGAACCTGCGCGCCATCGTCGTGCTCGGCCGCATCGCGCATGAATCGGCGGTCAAGGCGCTCGGTATCAAACGGTCAGCGGCGGCGTTCGGGCACGGCGCGAAGGCTGCGATCGGCCCGCTCACGCTGTTCAGCAGCTACCATTGCTCGCGCTACAACACCAACACCGGCGTGCTGACGACCGACATGTTCCGCAGCGTGTTCGCGGCAGTGCGCGCTCAGCTCGACGGCAGGGTCTGAACGTCGCAGATCGGCAGCGTGACGCCGCCTGTTGCGAAATTGGCGAAGTCGGCCGCGGTATCCTGGCCTTCCTTTCAGGCCGGGCGGCGTTGCGCCTGCAGCCAGGCGATTACATCACCGGCACTCCGGTCCGGCGGAAACACCGGATAGAAAACTCGTGTCAGCACGCCGCCGTCGATCACCCAGGCCATTCGCTTCATGAGCGTCATGCCGTCGACCTCGAATGTCGGCAGCGTCATGGCGCGCGTGAGCAGCAAGGATGCATCGGAAAGAATTGGAAACGGCAGGTGCAGCCGCTCCACGACTTCGCGCTGATAGGCGGTGTCCTGCGTCGAAAGCCCAAAAATCCGCTCGACCCCGAAGTTCTTCAGCTCGGCGAAGTGGTCGCGGAACGAGCACGATTGCGGCGTGCAGCCGCGCGCGCCGGGGATGCCATCCCAGCCGGTCGGCAGCGCCTGGCCCGGACGGCCGGTGCGCGGATAGACATAGACCACCGAGCGGCCCTTGAGCTTCGACAGGTTGACCGCCGTCGCGTCGGTCGCCGACAGCACGATGTCCGGCAGCGCCACGCCTGTCAGATGCCGCGCCGCGCCATCGTCCTGCGGCACCGGCAGGCCGTCCGGAAGAACCAAAGGATTGTGCGCGATCTCGGCCATGGTCAATCCGGGTAGGTGATGAATTCCATCAGCGAGCCGTCCGGATCGCGGAAATAGACGCTGGTGCCCGTGCCCTTCGCGCCGAAGCGCTGCATCGGGCCGGCCTCGACCGCGACGCTGTGGCGTTTGAGATGCGCAACCGCGTCCTCGATCGGCCCCTGCCATTCAAAGCAAAGATCGCTGTTGCCCGGCTGCACCGGCAGCCGCGCCACCTCGGCCGGACGCACGCCCACGCCGTGGACGTTGAGTTGCTTGTCGCCGAAGCGATAGGCGAAGCCAGCCTCGCGCTTGACCAGCTCGGCGCCCATCACGTCGCGATAGAACGCGTTGGACCGCGCCCAGTCCGAGACGTGGATGACGCAATGATCGAGCTTGGTTGGAAGGGCCATGGCGGTGCCTGTCGGATGATCACTGGGCTGGCGTCACACCGAGCTTGCCGCCGACACGTTGCACGACCGCTCGGCGCTGCTCGTTGAGCGCCGCGCCGCGGGCCCGGAGCGTAGTGAGCGTCTCCGGCGCGGCGGTGCGCGGCGAGCCTCCGTCGAACGGCGGCGCGGGGTCGTACTCGATCTGAAGCTGGATTTCGCGGGCGACCGTCTCGCCCTCCAGGATAGCCGCGAGCGCCAGCGCAAAGTCGATGCCTGACGCCACCCCTGCCCCGGTGACGATATTGCCGTCGATGACGACGCGTTCGGACACCGGGATGGCGCCCAGCAGCCCGAGATGGTCGATCGCCGCCCAATGGCAGGTTGCGCGCCTGCCCTTGAGCAGGCCGGCCGCGCCCAACACCAGCGAACCGGTGCAGACCGACGTGACGTATTTCGCGGCCGTCGCCTGACGTTGCAGAAACCCGATCGCCACCGCGTCTTCCATGAGATCCTGCTGCCCCGGGCCGCCGGGCACCATGACGATGTCGAGTTGCGGGCAATCCGCATAGGTCACGGTCGGCACGATCATCATGCCGCGATCGGTCTTCACCGGGTCGAGCGTGTGCGCGACCAGATGGACCTTGGTGTTGGGCAGCCGCGCCAGAACCTCATAGGGACCCGTCATGTCGAGCTGCGTCAGCCGCGGAAAAATCAGCATCCCGATGAGACGTTCGGCAGCCATCATTCACCCCTTGTCGCGCATCAGGCGGCCGCGCTCGCGCTCCCAGGAGCGCTTCTTGTCGGTCTCGCGCTTGTCGTGCAGCTTCTTGCCCTTGGCCAGCGCGATCTCGATCTTGGCGCGGCCTTTTTCGTTGAAATAAAGCTTGAGCGGCACCACCGTCATGCCCTCGCGCTCGACAGCGCCGATCAGCTTGCTGATCTGGCGCTTGTGCAGCAGCAGCTTGCGCGGACGCTTGGGCTCGTGATTGAAGCGACCAGCCTGCTTGTATTCGGAGATGTTGGAGTTGAGCAGCCACAGTTCGCCGTCGCGGGTGGTGGCGTAGGACTCGCCGATATTGGCCTTGCCGGTGCGAAGCGATTTGACCTCACTGCCGGTCAGCGCGACGCCAGCCTCGAAAACTTCGCCAATAGCGTAATGAAACCGGGCCTTTCGGTTGTCGGCGATAATCTTGTATCGGGGGTCGGGCTTGGCGGCCATGGCGGGCCAATCGACCAAAAGCGGGGTCCCGGGTCAACCGGCACGCAAGCATGATCGCCGACAGCAGCACCTTCCGCTGCGAAGCGCCAAACAAGAGAGGCCACCGCGAACGATGGCCTCGAAGTTTGCGCGCGGGGCGGGAGTACCGCGCTCGGTGGGACAACGCGCGAGCGACCATGCGTTTCACATCGCGGCGTTGCCGCATGCCAAGGAAAATCATGAAGGCCCAGCTTCTTCCGGAGGCTTCACGTGGCGGAATGAATACAGCAGCGCCACGTCGTAAGCGATCTTGAGCACCCCGCAGATCACCAGCGGCAACCCGGAAAACGAAGTCGCCAGCAGGGCGCCGGCGAGCGCCGGGCTGAGCGACGACGCGAGACTGCGGGGCACCGCCGTCACGCTTGCCGCAGCGGTGCGCTCGGCCGGCGTCACCACCGCCATCACGTAGGACGACCGCGCCGGTACGTCCATCTGGGAGAGCGCGGAACGGATCAGCAGCAACGCCAGCGTCAGGTAGAGATCGGTCGAGAACGCGGCCGCGATCAGCAGGATACTGGACGGGATGTGGGTGAAGACCATGGTGTTGACCAGCCCGATGCGCTTGGAAAGCCACGCAGCGATCGGATAGGAAAATGCCGTCAGGGTGCTCGACCAGAAGAAGAACAGACTGGCCGCCGACAGCGACAGGTCGAAGCGCTCGAACAGCCAGAGCGCGAGCAGCGATTGCACGATCAGTCCGCCGGCGAAGGAATCCAGGCTGAACAGCGCGGCCAGCTTGTAGACGATCCAGCGCGAAGGGCCGAGCGGCGTGGTTGCCTGCCTATCCTCGGCCTGGGCATGCGGCAGACGGCGGTACAGCGCCGCGCCGACCAGCCCAAGAGCGGCATAGGCGTAAAACATGGCCTGGAACGCCGTGAGTCTAGGGGTGCCCGCGGCCGTGAGCAGATCGGGCGTCGCGGCTGCGAGCGCACCGGCCGCGCTCGCCAGCGCGCCGGTCAGGCTGTAGCGCGCGAACGTCCGGGTTCGTTCGCTGTCGGACACGCCCTTGGTCAGCATGGCGTGCTCCAGCGGCACCAGGATGCCGCTGTCGCCGGTGTTCGGATTGATCGTGCCGACGAAGGCGACCATCAGGATGAATGCGATGTGTTCTACGTTTGGAAATGCGATGCCGGTCGCAACCATCAGACCGGCACCGGCGATCAGCAGGGTCCGCAGATCGTGGCGCGGTGCAAAGAACCCGACGGCCAGCGTGAGCATCGAGGAGCCGAGCAGCGCCGCGGTCGCAACCAATCCGATCTCGACCGGACCGAGGCCGATCGCCGACAGATAGGCCGGCAGGATAATGACCGCGAAGCCATCGCCGAAACCGCGAACGCCGCGCGCCGCGTAGAGCAGACGAACGTCGGAACGCATGGTGGATGATGATCGGTCGGCGAGTTTGTCCAAAGCGCAATCTCCTCGACAAATCGAGCGTTGCGCAGAGCTTGGACGGGAATGCCGTCTGTGGGGGAGCCTGCACGTCCCCCGGTGGAAAACTTAGTTCTTTAGTTCATCAGGCCGGCGTGCACCATGGCTTCGCGCACAGCGCCTTGCGCCTTCTCCGAAGCCGGCACCATCGGCAGCCGCAAGGCGTTCGAGCATTTGCCGAGCAGCGACAACGCGTACTTGACCGGCGCCGGGCTGGTCTCGACAAACAGATTGATGTGCAGCGGCGCAAGCTTGTCCTGCAGCTTGAGCGCGGCGGCGTAGTCGCCCTTGAGACAGGCGGCCTGGAACTCAGAGCACAGGCGCGGCGCAATATTCGACGTTACCGAGATGCAGCCGTGGCCGCCGTGCGCGTTGAAACCGAGCGCGGTAATGTCCTCGCCCGAAAGCTGATTGAAGTCGGGACCCATTTCGGCGCGCTGCTGCGACACCCGCGCCATGTTGGCGGTTGCGTCCTTGACGCCGGCGATATTCGGAAGCTCGTAGAGCCGCTTCATCGTGTCGACGTTGATGTCCACGATCGAGCGGCCGGGAATGTTGTACATGATGATCGGAATGCCGATGGCGTCGTTGATCGCCTTGAAGTGCTGGTAGAGCCCCTCCTGGGTCGGCTTGTTGTAATAGGGCGTCACCACCAGCACGGCGTCGGCGCCGGCCTTTTCAGCGTGCTTGGACAGGCTGACCGCTTCCTTGGTCGAGTTCGATCCCGCGCCCGCGATCACCGGGACCCGGCCCTTGGCCTGGTCGATGCACCACTCGACGACCTCTTCGTGCTCCTGATGCGACAGGGTCGGACTCTCGCCGGTCGTACCGCACGGCACCAGTCCATTGGTGCCCTCGGCAATCTGCCAGTCCACCAGGTCGCGGAACGCTTTCTCGTCCACCGAGCCGTTCTTGAAGGGCGTGACGAGCGCAGTGAAGGATCCACGGAAGCTCGTCTTGGCGGTCATGGCATAGTCCTCGGCAACTGTTGCGCTACGCCCTGCTGCGGCGCATTCGAGCGATCATAATAGCAAAAAATAGGGCCTCGGTGCGGTCGATGAAAACCCTCATGGGGTAACTTAACCTCATATCCAGATCGTGGATTTTTTCCACTCGCCGTCAAACTGTGGCCGCGATTTCCAGTTGATTAGGCATTCGTCAATCTTATCAATGGAATAGGTATGGGTGGCTGACGGCCGATTCGCCGTCCAAAGGGAGCGCAGATTGACCTTAAGCAACCGGCGCAAGTCCTTGTTGCTGCTCACGGTCGCGGGCCTGTTCGCGTTGACGAACCCGGCGGATAGCGCACCCGCCCAGGCCGCAGCCGAGAAGTCTGCAGCTGAGAAGTCTGCAGCTGAGAAGCCTGCAGCCAAGCCAGCCCCGAAAGCCGCGGCGAAGTCTGCCGCCAAGCCTACGGCGGAAAAATCCAAAGTCGAAAAACCCAAAGCCGAAAAACCGAAGGCTGCAGAAAAACCTAACGCTGCGCAAAAGCCCAAGGCTGCGGAAAAGCCCAAGGCTACTGAAAAACCTAAGTCTGAGAAAACCGCAAAGTCCAAGAAGCCCGATAAGAGCGCCGCGAAACCAGGCGCCAAGACCGCTGCGCCGGATGCGTTGCGCCCATCGCTGCCGGCTCAGAGCGGCCACGTGCTTGGCGCAACCGCCGCCGCGCCGGCCAAGCCCATTGCAGCACCGCGCGGAGCGCCGCTCGCAATGGCGGCTTCCAGTTCCACCTCATCGGTCGATATCGCAGCGGTGAAACGCGCCATCGAGCATGTGCGTGGCCGCCGCCAGTCGGAGGCCAACGAACTCAAGAAGTCGATCACCGATCCGGTCGCCCGCAAGGTCGTTGAATGGGTGATCCTGCGCAGCGACGACGCCGGCGCCGATTTTTCGCGCTACTCCGCGTTTATCAATGCAAACCCGGGCTGGCCAAGCATCGTCACGCTCCGCCGCAAGGCCGAAGCCATGGCGTTCCAGGAGCGGCCGGAGTCGGGCGCGATCCGCGGCTTCTTCGCCACCACAAAGCCGCTCACGGCCAAAGGCCGCTTCGCGCTCGCCCGCGCCCTCCTTGCGCAAGGCGACCGCAAAGGCGCCGAGGCTGTGGTGCGCGAAGCCTGGCGCAGCGACTCATTCTCGGCGGAGGTTGAAACGCGGGTGCACGAGCAGTTCGGCGAGTTCCTGACGCGTGCCGACCACAAGGCGCGCATGGACCGCCGGCTCTACGAGAAGGACGATTTCGACGGCGGCGTCCGTGCCGCCGCTCGTCTGGGCGGCCATGAGCCAGCAATCGCCAAGGCCCGCATCGCCATGCTGGGCAAGGGCGGCGACAAGAAGTTGCTTGACGCCGTGCCGGCTGCCGCACGCGGCGACATCGGTTACAAGTTCGCCCGGATCCAGTTGCTTCGCCGCGGCGACCACATCGCCGAGGCCACCGAACTAATGCTGAGCATCCCAAAACTGGATGACAGCCACGATCTCGACGAATGGTGGATCGAGCGGCGGCTTCTGGCCCGCAAGCTGCTCGACGCCGGCGACGCCAAGAAGGCCTATCTCGTGGCGCGGGACGCCACGCTGCCGACGCGGGACAACTACCGCGCCGAGCACCATTTCACCGCGGGCTGGATCGCGCTGCGATTCCTGAACGATCCGGCGACCGCCTACGCCCACTTCCGGCAAGTTGCCGAGGGTCAGGACAATCCGATCGCGCTCGCCCGCGCGTTCTATTGGCTGGGGCGCGGCGCGGAAGCCCTGAAGAAACCGCAGGAAGCGCGCGCCCATTACGTGGAGGCCGCGCGCTATCCAACCACGTATTACGGCCAGATCGCCCGCGCCAAGGCCGGCCTCGGCGAAATCGGGCTCAGTCCGCCCCCTGTCCTGTCTGCAAGCGATCGCGCCAAGCTCGGCCAGGTCGAAGTCGTGCGCGCGGCCGAAATCCTCTACGCCGCCGATGCCCGCGATCTGGTCTATCCGCTGATGGCCGATCTCGGCGACAAGCTGGAGGATGCCGGCGCGCTTCTGGTCCTGGCGGAAATCGCGGCCAAATACGAAGACGCCCGCGCGATGCTTCTGGTGGGCAAGCTTTCATTGGCCCGCGGGCACCCGCTTGAGCACGCGGCGTTCCCGACCGTCGGCCTGCCGAGCTACACGCCGATCGGTCCGGAGGTCGAACCCGCCTTGGTCTATTCGATCGCGCGCCAGGAAAGCTGGTTCAATCCGCGCACCATTTCCAGCGCCAGAGCCATGGGCTTCATGCAGGTCACGCCGGCCGCCGGGCAATATCTCGCCAAGAAATTCAAGGTCAGCTACGACGAGAAGCGGCTGCTCAACGACAACGTCTACAACCTGCAGATGGGCTCGGCCGAGCTTGGCGACGTCATCAAGGACTATCGCGGCTCGTATATCCTGGCGTTCGTCGCCTACAACGCAGGCCGCGGCCGGGTGCGAGACTGGGTCGCCCGCTTTGGCGATCCACGCGATCCGAAGGTCGATCCGATCGACTGGGTCGAACGCATTCCGTTCGCGGAGACGCGCAATTACGTGCAGCGCGTGATGGAGAACGTCCAGGTCTACCGTGCCCGCTTCGATGGAACCCAACGCCTGTTGATCGAAGCGGACCTCCGCCGCGGCAGCACGGCGAATTGAGCCGTCAGGCTTTGCCGGAGCGCAGCGCGTAACCCCTGACTTCTGGGCGGCGTTATCGCTAAACCTTATGCCTTGGCCTCCCCGGCGCAACAAAGGGCACAAGGAGTACACGCAAATGAGCTTGGACGGCGGCCGCGCCAGCGGCCCAGAGAGCACCTTCGTTTCTGCGCCGGACGGACTCACGCTCCATGTCGGAACCTACGGGCCGCGGGTTCGGAATGATCTGCCGGTGGTGTGTCTTCCAGGCCTGACGCGCACCGCCGCCGACTTCGACGAGTTGGCCCGCACGCTCGCAACCGACCGGCAGCGGCCCCGTCGCGTGCTCGCGCTGGACTCCCGCGGACGCGGCCGTTCCGCTCACGACCGCAATCCGGCCAATTACAATCTGGCGGTCGAACTTGCAGACCTGCTTGCCGTGCTCACCGCCCTCGATATCGGTCCAGCGGTGTTCGTCGGCTCCTCGCGCGGCGGAATCCTGACGATGCTCCTGGGCGCGGCGCGCCCGGCGGCCATCGCAGGCGTCGTCCTCAACGACATCGGCCCGGTGATCGAGCCGAAGGGCCTCATGCGCATCAAGAGCTACGTCGGCAAGCTGCCGCGACCCAAGAACCTGGAGGAAGGCGCCGAAATCCTGCGGCGGCTGTTCGCCGCTCAATTTCCCCGGCTAGACCAAGCGGCGTGGCTCGCATACGCCCGCCGCACCTGGGACGAGCGAGAGGGGCAAATGGTCCTGACCTATGACGGCAGGATCGCCAAGACGCTCGAAGGCATCGATATCGAGCAGCCCTTGCCTACGTTGTGGAACGAGTTCGACTCGCTGGCGCGCGTCCCTCTTCTGGTGGTCCGCGGGGCCAATTCCGACATTCTGTCGGCTGCCACCGTCGAGGCCATGCGGGCGCGGCGGTCTTCCATGCAGGCGATCGTGGTGCCCGACCAGGGCCATACGCCGTTGCTGGCTGAGCCTGCCTTGATCCGGCAGATCGCCGCCTTTGTGGTCGCGTGCGAGACGTCGCGACAACACTGAGTGCAAAGAAAAACCCCCGGCGGGGTAAGCCGCCGGGGGTCGTGACATGAGCCTTGAGGCTCAGGCCGTTATCAAGGCACCCAGTCGCGCTGGATACGGAACGTGCCGTACCACTGGTGCTGGTCGGACACGGTGTAGGTACCGGCCGCCTTGGCAC
>CAMDFO010000052.1 GCA_945897515.1 Rhodoplanes serenus
ACCGAACTGCGCTCGCGCGCCACCGGCCAGCCATTGTCGTTCGAGATGCTGGTCACCACCAAGGAGCAGGAGCGCCTCGCCATCGCGTTCGCCCGCCATCTCAAGCGCGCCGGCATCAATGCGCGGCTGCGCGTCGTCGATGCCGTACAGTATGACCGCCGCCGCGTCGGATTCGATTTCGACATGATCGAATACCGCTGGGATCAGTCGCTCTCGCCGGGCAACGAGCAGGCCTTTTACTGGGGCTCGGCCGCGGCCGACGAACAGGGCACGCGCAACTACATGGGTGTGAAAAGCGCAGCCGCCGACGCGATGATCGCCGCCATGCTGAAGGCGCGCGCGCGCGAGGATTTCGTCGCCGCGGTGCGTGCGCTCGACCGCGTGCTGATCTCAGGACACTTCGTCATGCCGCTGTTCCACCTGCCGGAACAATGGGTGGCGCGCTGGACCAATGTGGCACGGCCGGAGGCGGTATCGCTATTCGGCTATCTCCCGGAAACCTGGTGGAGCGTGAGCCCCCGCGAGCCCGCATCGAGGCGCCCGTGATCCTGAACCCGCCGCACGCTCCGGAGGCTGGCGACGACGGCCGCACCACGCTCGACGACCTGTTCCGTCGGGCCGTGGCGCGCCGGCCTGACGCCCTCGCACTGGCCGACCCACCCAACCGCGAGGCATTCACCGACGGCGCGCCGCTCCGCCTCACTTATGCGCAGGCCGATCGCATCGTCTCGGCCATCGCCGGACGCCTGCTTCGGCTCGGGCTCGCGACCGATGCGGTGATCGGTCTGCAGCTTCCCAACACGGTGGAAGGCGTGCTCACGCTGCTCGGCGTGCTGCGCGCAGGAATGATCGCCGCACCGTTGCCGCTGTTGTGGCGCCGCGCCGATGCCGCCACCGCGCTGCGCAGGCTGAGCGCTCGGGTCATTGTAGCGCATTCGCGCATCAGCGAATTCGATCATTGCGAACTGGCGACGCACGCCGCGGCCGAGGTTTTCCAGATCCGCTACGTCTGCGGGTTCGGCGCCAAGCTCCCCGACGGTGTGATCCCGTTCAACGAGCTGCTGACCAGCGAGCACGCCGAACCCCTGCCGCCGGTCCAGCGTGACGGCAATCCGGCTGCGCATGTGGCGGTCGTCACCTGGGACGTCACGCCGGACGGGCTTGTACCGGTCGCGCGCAATCACGCCGCGCTAATCGCCGGTGGACTCGCGATCATGCTGGAGGGCCAGTTGGAACAGGATGCGACGATCCTGTCGCCCTGCCCGCCCAGTACGTTCGCGGGCCTGGGCCTCGGCCTCCTGCCGTGGCTGCTGACCGGCGGGACATTGCTGCTGCATCACGGCTTCGACGCGGAGGCGTTCGCAGCGCAGTGCCACGATGGCTGCGACACGGTGGTGCTGCCAGCTCCCGTCGTGCCGCAACTGGCATCCGCGGGCCTGCTCGACCATCCCGGCCTGCGCAATGTGCTGGCGCTGTGGCGTGCGCCTGAGCGCCTTCCCGCCGCTCCGGCCTGGCATCGTCCCCAGATCGGGCTGGTCGACGTGCTGGCGTTCGGCGAGGTCGCGCTGTTCGGCACCCGCCGCGGAGCCGGCGGCGAACCTGCGCCGATCCCCTCAGGTCCGGTGACTGCACCGCGCGGCGCCCCTGGCGCCATCGTGGTGGCCGAGCTTGTGCGAAGCGACGCCGGCACCCTCGGCGTGCGCGGCCCTCTGGTGCCGCAGCATGCGTTCCCGCCGGAAGCATCCGGCCCCCAGATCAAGATCGACGCCGGCGGCCTGGTCGACACCGGCTATGCGTGCCGGCTCGACCGCGCGACCCAAACGCTGGTCATCACCGGCCCACCGCCCGGCATCGTCAACGTTGGCGGCTATCGCTTCCTGGTCCGGGAGCTTGCGGAGATGGCCGCGCGTGCGGAGAGCGGCGCAGGAATAGCCGCGCTGCCCGATGCCCTGACCGGCAACCGGCTCGCGGGCCACGCCGCCGACCGGACAGCGGCGCAGACTGTACTGACCGCTTTCGGCGCCAATCCACTTGTCGCCGACGCCTTCCGCGACCGGCGCAGGGACGGCTCGACCGGCTGACGGTCCCCAAGCTGGTTGCTGCGTTGACGAGGCATTAACAGCAATCCCCTAGGTTGCGGCCTTCCTCGTGCCGCGTGCGTCCTCATGTCCCTGCAAGGTCCGATCGTCGTCGTTGCCGAGAAACCGGCGGCAGGCCTTGCTCAAGCCTTCAGCAATGCAGGCGCTTTTCCGATCGTAGAGGCGTGCTGGGCCGATGCACCGGCGGCGATCCGATCGATCAAGCCGGCGGCCGTTGTGCTAGCCCATCCGGACCCCGCCGACGCGCGCGCGGTGGAGGCCCTCACCCGCGAGATCGCCGCGGCCGTGCCGCTGCTGCCGGTGGTGGCGCGCGTGCGCGACGATGCCGATCCCGCCATTCCCGGCGCGCTGCCGATCTCGGCCGAGGCGCCGATCGAACGTCTGATCGCGCGGCTGTCCTCGGCGATCCGGCTGCGCACCCTGCACGCCACCGTGCTCCGTCGTGCCCAGACGCTGAAGACCGAACGCAACATCATCGCAGAACTTCCGCCGACCGATCCGCTGGAGGACGCGACCGTGCTCGTACTCGGCCGCGGCCGTTCGCATCCGGTGCTCAGCGTGGCGGTCGGCGAGCGCATGGGCATCATGGGCGCGCTCAGCGTCGATTCCGCCGCACGCTGCCTCAACGCGCGCGAGATCGAAGGCATCGTCATCGGCGAAGGGATTCCCGCACGCGGCCTGGAGGCATTGTATGCGGCGCTGGCCGAGGATGCCCGCTTCCGCGAAATGCCGGTCGGCGCACTCGGCTCCGGCCCGGAGCCCGAGGTGCTGCCGAACTTCGTACGCGCGGGCGATCCGGCGATCCTGATCGAACGCATGCTGCCGCTGATCCGGCTGCGCGCCTTCGAAGGCCGCCTCAAGCGCCTGCTGCAATCGATCGAGTGCAAGGGCATGCTCGACGTGCAGACTGGACTGCTCAATGTCGACGCCTTCGGCCGCGACCTCACCCAGGCCATCGACGAAACCGCGGAGCGCGGCGTCGGCCTCTCGATTGCGCGCTTCGGTTTCGACGACGCCATCGACCGCCGCACCAGCTTCGACGCGGCCCGGCTGCTCAGCCGGCTGATGCGCAACGTCGATTTCGCCTGCCGGCAGGACGACGGCTCGATCCTGGCGGTGTTCACCGAGACCGATCTCCGCCACGCTCACGTGGTGGCGCGCCGGCTGGCCGCGGTGCTCAAGCACACAATGCTGCGGCCGGGCGCCGAGCAGACCCCGGTCAGCCCGAGCGTCACGCTTGCGACGCTCAAGCCCACCGATACCGTCCTCACCCTGCTGGCGCGGATTGCGCCGCGTGCGGTTGCCGCCGAGTAGTCCGGGGCTTAAATCTAGCGGACCAGCCCAGCGAGGTCCGCCTATGTCCTCTTCCGAACAGCCCGTAACGCCGCTCACCATCGACGTCGTATCGGACGTCGTCTGCCCTTGGTGCTTCATCGGAAAGGCCCGTCTTGAGAAGGCCTTAGCCTTGAAACCGCATATTCCAGTCGAGGTTCGATTTCACCCCTATTTCCTCAATCCGTGGGTGCCGCGCGAGGGCATGGCGCGCGACGAATACCTCACCACCAAGTTCGGCTCGCCCGACCGCTACACGGCGATTGCCGGGCGGGTCAAAGCCGCGGCGGCTGAGGAAGGCCTGATCTACGCGGTCGACAAGATGAAGCGGCAGCCTAACACCACGGACTGCCATCGCCTGATCCTGTGGGCGAACTCCATCGGCAAATCGGCGACGATGAAGCAGCACCTGATGGATCTCTACTTCACCGACGGCGCCGACCTTTCCGACCGCGAGACCCTGGTGAAGGCCGCAGCCGACGTCGGCCTGAACGCTGACGACATCCGCAAGATGCTGGCGAGCGACGCCGATCTCGACCGTATCGAGGCCGAGGCCAATTCGGCCAAGGAGTCCGGCATCGACGGCGTGCCGACGTTCATCCTGGGCGGCGTTGCGGCCGTCACCGGCGCGCAGTCGCCCGAGGTGCTCGCCAACGCCATCGAGCAGGTCGCCAACAACCGCGAGCGCTTCCTCGCCGAGCAGCGCTCAGCGCAGGCCGCGCCGGTCTAAGCCGCGAAGCGCAACGCCAACACCAGGATCGCGCTGGCCGCGATCCATGAGCCGAGGATGCGCGCCGCGACGCTGCGCCAGCCACCGCGCAGCCGCGACGCGGCTTCCACCACCACGATCAGCAAAATCGTCCCGCCAAAGCCGGTGCCGATCAGCATGAAGTTGGCTTCGCGCACCGAGAGGACCTCTGGGGGCGAGTCGAGGGCGATCGCGAATCCGATGGCAGAGCCGAGCGCAATGCCTACAGCTTCCGGCAGCGTCCGGCCCCAGGCAACCAGCGCGCCGAGGGCAAACCCAAGCAGCAGCACCGCCTCGCCCATCAGGCTCGGGACAAAGCCGAAGGTCATCACGCCAAGCCCCGCCGCCAGCGTGGCGATGAAGGCGAACGGCGCGGGCCTCGCCCACTCGGCCTGCTGACCGACCAGCAGCCCGAGGCCGACGATGGCAAGCAGGTGCGCCGGCACGAACAGCGGATGCAGCACGCCGCCGAAGATGCCTCCGATGCCGAGCGGCGGCGGATGCGCCATCGCGCTCGTTGCGGTCGTCGCCAGGACCACCGCGATCAGGACCAGCAGCCTCATGCCAGGCGGCTCAGGAACACGAAGCCGGCAACCGCGATGATGGCGCCCGCCGCCCGCACCGCGATCCGTCCGCCGGGCCAGCGCACCAGCAGGCCAAACGCGATGCCGGCAAGATGCAGGATACCGGTCGCCACCACGAACCCGACCGAATAGGCGACCGCGTCGGCCCCGGGCGGCAGCTCCGCCCCATGGGCGTGACCGTGGAAGATCGCGAATGCTCCAACCACGACGGATGCGATCCACAGCGGCGGCCGGGCCGCCAGCGCCACCGCCAGACCGAGCACGACCGCGGAAACAGCGATGCCGACCTCGATGCCGGGCAGCGGCACGCCCAGAATGCCGAGCACGCCGCCAAGCGCCATCACCAGCGGAAACACCACCGGCAGGATGACGATGGCCGGCGCGCCGAGAAACGCGCCCCACAGCCCGACCGCTACCATCGCCACGACATGATCGGGACCGAACATCGGATGGGCCAGCCCGCCCACGAAGCCACCGGCCACGCCGCCGGTGTGGGCCAGCGCGGGCGCGGCCACCGACAAACAGAGCAGAACTGCAAAAAGCCGGATTGCTTGCGGCGTCATGTCAGACACTATAGCGCCGCCGCAGACCCGCGGCAGTGAGGAATGCATGCCCGCCGTCACCATCGAGACCATCAACACCATCCCGCTTCGCATTCCGCTCGACACCTGGGCGCCGCCGCCGATGTTCGCCGGCAAGCCGCGAACCCATGTCGAGATGTTCCTGGTGCGTGTGAAGACCAGCAACGGCGTGGTCGGATGGGGCGAGTGCTATGGCTCCAGCCTGCCGCTGCTCAACGCGGTGTTCGACGCCTGGGTGAAGCACCTTGCGATCGGACAGGACCCGACCGACAAGACCCTCACCGCGCGGCTCGAACGGCTGCTGCACGGCATGGGCCGCGCCGGCTCGACCCTGCACGCGATCAGCGGGCTGGACATCGCGCTGTGGGATATCCGCGGCAAGCTCGAAGGCGTGTCGGTCTCGAAACTGCTCGGCGGAGCCAAGCGCAAGCGGGTGGAAACCTACGCTTCGCTGCTGCAATACAATGGCGTACTCGAGCACGTGAAGCGGAATACCGAACGCGCGCTGGAACAAGGCTACCGCCACATCAAACTGCACGAGAAAACCGCGGAGGCGGTCGCGGCGTCGCGTGCCGTCGCCGGCCCCGACATCCCGATCATGGTGGACACCAACTGCGCCTGGCTGCCGGGCGAGGCCAACGGGCCGGTCGCGGCGATGGGTGCGTCCAAACCGTTCTGGGTCGAGGAGCCGATCTGGCCGCCCGAGGATTTCGAGTCGCTGGCGGCGCTGCGCAAAGCCACCGGCGTGCCGCTGGCGATGGGCGAGAACGCCACCGGCGTTTTGGATTTCCGCAAGATGGTGGCCGCGGGCGCGACCGATTTCGTGCAGCCCTCCATCGTCAAGATCGGCGGCCTGACCAATCTCTGGCAGGTGGCGACCGAGGCGGAAAAGGCCGGCGTCACCTGCGTGCCGCACGCGTTCTTCTTCGGGCCCGGCTATCTCGCGACCTTGCACGCCATCGCCTGCAAGGAGCGTGACGCGCCGCTGGAGCGGCTGTTCGCGGATGTCGCCTTCACGGCCTATTCCAAGACGGTGCCCAACGTGAACGGCGCGGTCGAAGTGCCGGAAGACCGGCCCGGCCTCGGCGCCGATCCGGAAGATGAATTGATCAGCCGCTTCCGCATATGATCTGAATTAAAATCTAGAACCAAAAATCAAAATCCCTGGGAGGATGCTGCGATGACCACATTGAACAGACGCGCCGTATTGACCGGCACGGTGGCGGTTGCCGGCTCGGCGATGCTCGGCTCGCGGCCGGCATTCGCGCAGGCCTACCCGCAGCGCACCGTGCGGCTGATCGTGCCGTACGCGGCCGGCGGCGGTACCGACGTGTTCTCCCGCCTGCTGGCGCAGCAGATCGAGCGCGAGTTCGGCCAAACCCTCATCATCGACAATCGCGCCGGCGGCGCGAGAGTCATCGGCACCCAGGCGGTCGCGACTGCGCAGCCGGACGGCTACACCATCGGCATGGTGGATAGCGCCTTCGTCACCAATCCGGGCCTGCTCAAGGATCGCCTGCCCTACGACACCCGCAAGGACTTCGTCCCGGTGTCGCTGTTGTCGCGAACCCAGCTCGTGCTCTGCGTGCATCCGTCGTCGCCGTTCAAGTCGGCGAAGGAGCTGGTCGCATTCGGCAAGGCCAATCCGGGCAAGCTCACCTTCGCGTCGGCCGGCATCGGCACCGGCATCCATCTTGCGGGCGAACAGTTCCGCCAGGTTGCCGGGATCGAAGTCGTCATCGTTCCCTATCGCGGCGGCGCACCTGCGCTCGCCGACTTTTTGTCGGGCAAGACCGATTTCACCTTCGGTGCGGTTCCGACGATCAAGCCGCACATCGAGGGCGGCAAGGCGCGGGGCCTGGGCGTGACGCGCGGACGCGCGCCGCAATTGCCGGACATCCCGAGCATGGAAGAGATCGGCTTCGGTTCGGTGGATTCCGCAAGCGAGATGGGATTGATCGTGCCGGCGGCCACGCCCGCCGCCATCGTCGAGAAGCTGCAGCAGATTTCCGCCAAGGCGGTGAAAGATCCGGCGTTCAGCAAGGCGCTGCTGGAGCGCGGCTTCCAGCCGATCGGCACCACCACGGCGGAATTCCGCGCCCACGTCGATCGCGAGATCGACAAGTGGATCCGGATCATCGCGGCCGGCGGCATCAAGCCGGAATAGCGCGGCGATCGGCCGCGTTCCGCCTCCCCAGCCCGCGGCGCGTTGTGCTATCGTTTTGGCAAGAGCAACAGTTGCACGCTTGGGAGGAAAGCATGGGAAGGCTCGTTCTTGCGGCCGCGCTCGCGGCTCTCGCCAGCATTGCAACCGCGCAAGCACAGACTTACCCGTCGCGTCCCGTCACCATCATCGTGCCCTACCCGGCCGGCGGACCGACCGATCTGACCGCCCGGCAGGTTGCACCCAAGCTCTCGGCGAAGTTCGGACAGAACTTCATCGTCGAAAATGTGAGCGGGGGCGGCACCAACATTGCGGGGCAGCGCGTGGCACGCGCTGCTCCGGACGGCCACACTCTGTTCATCCACAATCTGCAGATTTCGGCGAATGTATCGCTCTACAAGACGCTGCCGTTCGACACCGAGAAGGACTTCGTCCCGATCACGATGCTCAACAGCAATCCGCTGGTGCTGACCGGCCGCAAGACGCTCGCCGCCAACACCCTGCCGGAGCTGGTCGCCTGGATGAAGGCCACACGCGCCAAGATGGCGCATCCCGGCACCGGCAGCAGCGGGCATCTTGCGACGTTCCTCCTGGCGCAGGCGCTCGACGTCAATGTCGACCACATCCCTTACCGCGGCGCTGCGCCGATGCTGACCGATACGCTCGGCGGCCATGTCGATCTGTTCTTCGCCACGCCCCAGCAGGTGGTCGGGCCGATCACCGGCGGCCAGCTCAAGGGCTTCGGCGTCACCCAGAAGGACACCTCGCCGTTGCTTCCGGGTGTGGCGAGCTTCGTGCAGACCTATGGGCCGAAGCTCGAAATCCAATTCTGGCACATCATGCTCGCGCCCACCGGCACGCCGCGCCCGATCGTCGACGCGCTCAACGCCGCGGTACAGGAGGCGATCGACGATCCCGCCATCAGGGAAGCTTGGGCGAAGACCGGCGTGGGCGCCTATCCGAAGGAGCAGCGCACGCCCGAGGGCGCGGCCGCGTACCTGAAGGGCCAGATCGCGCATTGGGGCCAGGTCGTCCGCGACAACAAGATCGAGGCGCCGAGCAATTGAGTTCATTGTGCCTGAGGTCACCGGTCTCTCGAGAAATCGCATGAAAAAAGCCTTTGTTGCGATCGCATCGGGCGCTCTTTGCGCTGTCCTTTGGACCGCCGCCATTCCCGGGATCGCAAGTGCGCAGGCGCAGCCCTATCCGGCGCGTCCCGTGAAGGTGATCGTGCCGTTCGCGCCCGGCGGCGTGGTCGACGTCATCGCCCGGATGTGGGCGGTGCGGATGTCGCAGAATCTCGGCCAGCAGTTCTACATCGAGAACCACGCCGGTGCCGGCGGCAACGTCGGCATGGGCGTGGCGTCGCGGCAGCCGCCGGACGGCTACACGGTGCTGGCCGCGGCGTCGAGCTTCGCGGTCAACCTCGGCCTCTACAAGAAGAGCTCATACGAGGCCAAGGACTTCACCGCCGTCACGCTGCTGGCTGCGACCCCCAATGTGCTGGTCATACACCCGTCCCTTCCCGCTACGACGCTCCAGGAGTTCATCGCTCTGGTCCGCGCCAATCCGGGCAAATACAGCTACGCGATGCCCGGAGCCGGCACGCCGAGCCATTTGCAGGCCGAGCTGTTCAAGCGCGCGCTCGATCTCGACCTGGTGACCGTGCCGTTTCCCGGCGGCGGCCCGGCGATCCAATCGACCCTCGGCGGACACACTCCGGCTTCGTTCGGCGCACTGACCTCGGTCCAGCCGCTGGTCGCGGGTGGAAAGCTGCGCGCGCTCGCCGTCACCGGCACCAAGCGCTCGCCGGTGCTGCCGGACGTTCCGACGCTGGTCGAGTCCGGCGTGCCGGGCCAAGAGGCCGATACGTTCACCGGAATCCTGGTGCCCGCCGGAACGCCGAAAGAGATCATCGACAGGCTGCACACCGAGTCGATCAAGGTGCTCTCGACTCAGGACATGAGACTGCAGGTCGAGAGGCTCGGCTTCGCGACGGTCGGCACGTCGCCAGAGGAATTCGCCGCGCGATTGAAGGACGAGATCGCATACTGGGCCAAGCTGATCCAGGACGCCAAGATCGAAAGACCATAAAGCCTGAAGGCAAACGACAGGCTGGAAAAATGAGGATCATCGTAATGAAGACGTCGCTGCTTGCCATCGCCTTGGCCACGCTCGCCGGTATCGCCAGCGCGCACGCCCAAACCAATCCCGCACAGGCCTATCCCACGCGTCCGGGCGTCGTGATCGTGCCGTTCGCCGCGGGCGGACCGGCCGACATCACCGGGCGTATCGCTGCGGAAATTTTCTCCAAGGCGCTCGGCCAGCAGTTCGTGGTCGAGAACATCGGCGGCGCCGGCGGCGCGACCGGCACGACCCGCGCGGCGCGCGCCGCGCCCGACGGCTACACCCTGACGCTCGGCCACATGGGCACCCACGCCGCAGCGGTCGCGCTCACGCCCAACCTTGCCTACAACCCGGTCACCGATTTCGAGCCGATCGGGCTGATGTCGACCCAGCCGGTCGTGGTCGCCACCCGCAAGGGATTTCCCGCGAACAATCTCAAGGAGTTCGTGACCTACGCCAAGGCCAACGCCTCGAAGCTGAACATGGCGCATGCCGGCGTCGGCTCGGTGTCCTACACAAGCTGCCTGCTGCTCAACCACGAGATCGGCATCAAGACCACGATGGTGCCCTTCACCGGCACCGCGCCTGTGCTCAACGCCATGCTCGGCGAGCAGGTCGACTACGTCTGCGACCCGATCCTCGGACCGCTGCCGCATATCCGCGCCGGAACCTTGAAGGCCATGTCGGTCGCGACCGAGAAGCGCCACCCGGCGCTGCCCGATACGCCGACCTCCGCCGAGGGCGGACTGCCGGGATTCCAGGCCGCACCGTTTTACGGAATCTTCGCTCCCAAGGGGACGCCGCAGGCGATCGTCGACAAGCTCTCGGCCGCGCTGAGCGCCGGCCTCGACGATCCGGTGGTGGCAAACCGCTTCGCCACTCTGGGCGCGGTCATCACCGACAAGAAGGATCGCGACTCCAAGGGCCTCGCAGCGATGGTCAAGAGCGAGCTTGCGCGGCTGACGCCAATCCTCAAGGCGGCGTCGGCGCAATAGGTCATCTCGCGCGAACAGCATTCACAGCAACAACGAACGAGGACGCCGGCGAAGTCAGCATCACGAGAACACGGAAATCGGTCACCATTTCTCAGGGGGAATGAAATGCGCATGCCGTTTATTGCCGTTGTCATGATCGCCTTCGCCGGCTTCACCGGCGCGGACGCACAGACCTATCCATCGCGTCCGATCACCATCATCGTGCCGTTCGCGCCCGGTGCCGGCGCCGACATTTCCGCCCGCATCGCGGGCGAGTACATGTCGCGCCAACTCGGCGTGCAGGTCGTGGTCGAAAACACCGCGGGCGGTGGCGGCACGGTCGGCACCACCCGTTCGGCGCGTTCCGCCCCCGACGGCTACACCATCGCGCTCGGCCATATGGGCACGCACGCGGCGTCGGTGCCGCTCTATCCGAATCTCGCCTACGACCCGCGGGTGGATTTCGAGCCGATCGGCCTGATCGTCGAACAGCCGATGACGCTCGTCACACGAAAGGACTTCCCGGCCAACACGCTCCAGGAATTCGTCGCCTACGCCAAAGCCAACGAGTCCAAGCTCAACCTGTCGCACGCCGGCATCGGCTCGGTGTCGTTCACCGCGTGCTTCCTGCTCAATTCGGCGATTGGCATCAAGCCGACAGCGATACCCTTCAACGGCACCGCGCCGGCGATGAACGCGATCATCGCACGGCAGGTCGATTATCTGTGCGACACCGTGCTCGGCGTGGTGCCGCAGGTCGCGGCCGGCACCATCAAGGTGCTCGCGATCGCGACCGAAAAGCGCAACGCGTCGCTGCCGCAAATCCCGACCTCCAGGGAGGCCGGAGTGCCGGGCTTCCAGTCGGCGCCGTTCTTCGGGCTGTTCGTCCCGAAAGGCACGCCGAAGCCGATCGTCGACAAGCTCGCCGAAGCGCTTGACAAGGCGCTCGACGACGAAGGCGCACGCAAGCGGCTGGAAGGCCTCGGCGCCGACATCCCCGACAAGAGCAAGCGAGGGCCCGCGGCGCTCGCCGCCCTGGTCCGGAGCGAGATCGCTCGGCTGTCGCCGATCCTCGCGCCCTTCGCGGTCAAGACCAACTAGGCCGCGCAGCCTCATCGGTGTCCCTCCCCGCTCGGCGGGGAGGGCTTTGCGCGGCGTCAGCCAGGGTGCGATGGTTGCAGTTCGTCGGAGCGTTCAAGGCCGCGCCATGCAGATCACCGCCGCCGTCGTGCGCGCAAAATCCTCGCCGTTCGAGATCGACCGGATCGAGCTGACCGATCCGCGGCCCGACGAGGTGCTGGTGCGGATCGTGGCGAGCGGCATGTGCGCGACCGACATGCACGCGCGCGACGGCTACTATCCGACGCTGCCTTATCCCGCCGTGTATGGGCATGAAGGTGCGGGCGAGGTGCTCGCGGTCGGGACAGCGGTGCGCAAGGTCGCGCCCGGCGACCACGTGGTGATCTCGTTTCCGTGGTGCGGCACCTGCCCGAACTGCCGCCAGAACCAACTCGCCTATTGCCTCGACTCGCGCAAATTGAAATCGAGCGGCCGGCGCGCCGACGGTTCGACCTTGATGTGCCAGGGCGACGATCCGGTCTACAGCGCGTTCTTCCAGCAATCGTCGTTCGCCACTCACGCCATCGCCAACGAGCGTTTCGTCGTCAAGGTGCGGCGCGATGCGCCGATTGAGCGGCTCGGACCATTCGCGTGCAGCATCCAGACCGGAGCCGGCGCGGTGCTCAACGCGATGCAGCCGAAGCCCGGCGATAGCTGCGTGGTGTTCGGCGTCGGCGCCGTCGGCCTCGCCGGATTGATGGCGGCGAAACACGCCGGCTGCGATCCGCTGATTGCCGTCGACGTCCATGAGCATCGCCTGGCGCTCGCCCGCGAGCTTGGCGCCACGCATATGATCAATCACACCAACCGCACCGATGTCGTGGCCGAAATCCGCCGCATCACCGGCAACGGCGCGCGCTTTTGCCTGGAAACCTCCGCGCTCCCGGCCGTACTGCGCGAGGCGGTCGAGGCGCTGACCCCGGTCGGGACCTGCGTGATGGTCGGCACCGCGCGCGCGGGGACGGAGGTCGCGCTCGAAATGCCGGTGGTGCAGCAGGGCCGCACCCTGCGCGGCGTGGTCCAGGGCGACAGCCGGCCGGACGAATTCATCCCGCTGCTGATCGACCTGATGATGGACGGCAAGCTGCCGGCCGAGCGCATGATGACGTTCTATGAACTCGCGGATATCAATCGGGCGGCGGAGGATTCCAGCAAAGGCCGCACCATCAAGCCGGTGCTGCGGATGCCGGGGTGATGCAGCCGGATTTGAGCCCTAAACCCGCCCTGAACCAAAAGCGCCCTCGCCGCGTTGCCTGTGTATTGCACAACACATAACAGCCAGGAGCTTGATCATGTCGGGTCTTTCAACCGCCGTTCGCGCCTTCGCCATCTCCGCCGTCGCGGCCACCGCTTTCCTCGGGGCGACGACGTCCTCGCAGGCCGCGACCTGCAGGATTCAGTTCGACGTCGTCAAAGCCGGGTTTTTCGTGGGCGTTTCAGGCGGTAGCGGCACCCTCACATGCGGGCGCCGGAGCTATCCGCTCTCGATCGGCGGCGTGAGTGTTGGTGCAACCTTCGGCGCCTCCAGCGCCAAGCTCGCGGGGCGGGCCTACAACGTCCGCGATCCCTCGGATGTCGCCGGGACTTACGGCGCCACGCAAGCGGGTTTGGCGGTCGTGACCGGACGCAAGGTTTCGCGTCTGCGCAACGCCAACGGCGTCATTCTTGAGGTTGGCGGGCGACAGGTCGGGCTGGAGATCGCCCTGGACCTGAGCGGGCTGCAGATCGGCATGCGATAGCCGCTTCGCTTTAGGCCAAGGCGGGTAAAGCGGCATCACGCCGCCGCTTTACGCCGCCTTGGCCTGTTCGGCGATCCGCACCAGGTTGCGCAGCACGGCCGTGGTGCCGTGCAGTCGCTGGTTTGGCTTTTCCCAATCGTAGAACAGCACCACCTTCTGGTCGGGCCGCACCCGCGCGGCCGATCCCTGTCGGCCGATGAACGCGATCAAGCCCTCGGGGTTGGCGAATATATTGTCGCGGAACGACAGCACCGCGCCCTTCGGCCCGGCGTCGATCTTCTCGACGTTGGCTCTCCGGCACATGCCCTTGATCGCCACAATCTTGAGCAGGTGCTCGACCTCGACCGGCAGCGGTCCGAAGCGGTCGACCAGTTCCGCACCGAATGCCTCGATCTCTTCCTCGTCTTCGATGTCGGCCAGCCGCCGGTAGAGCGCGAGCCGCACCGGCAGGTCGGCGACGTAGTCCTCCGGAATGAGCACCGGCGTGCCGATGGTGATCTGCGGCGACCAGCGGTCGGCGACCGGCGCGGAAATCCCCGCTTTCAGGCTCGTCACCGCCTCCTCCAGCATCTGCTGATAGAGCTCGAAGCCGACCTCCTTGATGTGGCCGGACTGCTCGTCGCCCAGCAGGTTGCCGGCCCCGCGAATGTCGAGATCGTGCGAGGCAAGCTGGAAACCGGCGCCGAGCGTATCGAGCGATTGCAGCACCTTGAGCCGCCGCTCGGCCTGCGCGGTGATTTTCTTCTCCGCCGGCAGCGTGAACAGTGCGTAGGCTCGCACCTTGGAGCGCCCGACCCGGCCGCGCAATTGATAGAGCTGCGCCAGGCCGAACATGTCGGCGCGGTGCACGATCAAGGTGTTGGCGGTCGGGATGTCGAGGCCGGACTCGATGATGGTGGTCGAGAGCAGCACGTCGTACTTGCCGTCATAGAACGCCGACATGATGTCTTCGAGCACGGTCGGCGGCATCTGGCCGTGCGCGACCGCGACGCGCGCCTCCGGCACCGACTTGTCGAGAAAGTCCTTGGCGCCCGCCAGGTCTTCGATCCGCGGGCAGACATAGAACGCCTGGCCGCCCCGATAGCGTTCGCGCAGGATGGCCTCGCGCACGATCAGCGGATCGAACGGCGACACGAACGTGCGCACCGCCAACCGGTCCACCGGCGGCGAGGCGATGATCGAGAGATCGCGAACGCCGGTCAGCGCCAGTTGCAGGGTGCGCGGAATCGGGGTGGCGGTGAGCGTGAGCACATGCACCTCGGCGCGCATGGTCTTGAGCCGCTCCTTGTGCGCCACGCCGAAGTGCTGCTCCTCGTCGACGATCACCAGGCCCAAATCCTTGAACTTGACGTTCTTGCCGAGCAGCGCGTGGGTGCCGATCACGATGTCGATCTGACCGTCGGCGATGCCTTTCTTCACGCGATTGAGTTCGGCGCTGGTGACCAGACGCGAGGCCTGGCCGACCTGCACCGGAAAGCTGCGGAACCGCTCGGTGAAGGTTTTGGTGTGCTGGCGCGCCAGCAGCGTGGTCGGCACCACGACCGCGACCTGCTTGCCGTTCATCACCGCGTCGAACGCCGCGCGCAGCGCCACCTCGGTCTTGCCGAAGCCGACATCGCCGCAGATCAGGCGATCCATCGGACGGCCGGCGGCGAGATCGGCGAGCGTGGCGTCGATCGCGGTCTGCTGGTCGTCGGTTTCCTCGTAGGGGAATCCGGCGGCGAACTCATCGTAAGCGCCGGGTGTGAGCGTCAGACGCGGCGCCTCGCGCAGCAGGCGCTCGGCCGCGATCTTGATCAGCTCGTGGGCGATCTCGCGGATGCGATTCTTGAGCTTCGCCTTGCGGGTCTGCCAGCCGGTGCCGCCCAGACGATCCAACTCGACGCCGGTGTCTTCCGAACCGTAACGCGACAACAGCTCGATGTTCTCGACCGGCAGGTAGAGCTTGGCTGCCTCGGCGTAGTGGATTTCCAGGCAATCGTGCGGCGCGCCGGCCGCCTGGATGGTCTGCAAGCCGATGAAGCGGCCGATGCCATGGTCGACGTGGACGACGAGATCGCCGGCCGAGAGGCTCGTGGCCTCGGCGATGAAATTCTCCGCACGCTTGGAAGCGCGTCGCGGCCGCACCAGCCGGTCGCCCAGGATGTCCTGCTCGCTGATGACCGCGATGTCGGCGGTCTCGAATCCGGATTCCAGACCCAGCACCGCGAGCGCGATGTCCGTGGGCTTGCAGGCCAGCGCCGCCGGCCAGGAATCCACCGGGCACAGATTGAGGAGCCCGTGGTCCGCAAGCACATGACGCATGCGCTCGCGCGAGCCCTCGCTCCACAGCGCCACCACCACGCGCCGGTCGGCGGCCCGCAACGCGGCGACATGCTTGACCACCGCGTCGAACACGTTGGCGCTTTTCTCGTTGCGCTCGGCCGCGAAGTTATGGCCAGTGCGCGCCCCGACATCGATGACTGAGCCGCCCTCGTCCGGTACCGCGAACGGCGTCAGCCGTGCCACCGCCGAGGTGCGCAGCCGCTCGCGCCATTCTGTTTCCGACAGATACAAACGGTCCGGCGGCAGCGGCTGATAGCGCGGCCCCATGTCCTCGGCGAGCGCGTCTTTGCGCGCCTGGTAATAGTCCGCGATTTGCGCGAGCCGCTCGTTCGCCGCTTCCTCGTCGAGCGGTTCAAGGATCACCGGCGTGCCCGGTGCATAGTCGAACAGCGTATCGAGCTTGTCATGGAACAGCGGCAGCCAGTGCTCCATGCCGGGATGGCGGCGGCCTTCGCTCACCGCCTCGTACAGCATGTCGTCGCGGTCGGCCGCGCCGAAGGTCGCGACATAGCCGGTACGAAATTTCCGGATGCTCTCGGACGTGAGTTGAAACTCCGCCACCGGAACCAGGTCGAGGCCGCGCATCTCCATCACGGTGCGCTGGGTCTCGGGATCGAAGCTGCGGATGCTCTCCAGCGTGTCGCCGAAGAAATCCAGCCGCACCGGCAGGTCCATGCCCGGCGCGAACAGGTCGAGGATGCCGCCGCGCACCGCGTAGTCGCCGGGCTCACGCACGGTCGAGGCGCGGATGAAGCCGTTCAGCTCCAGCCATTGCACGATGCCGGCCATGCCGATCACGTTGCCGGGCGCGGCCGACAACGCCAACTTGGCGAGCAGGTTCTTCGCCGGCACGCGCTGGAGCGCGGCATTGACCGTGGTGAGCAGCACCGCCGGCTTGTCGCGGCCCTCGATCCGCGCCAGCCGCGACAGCGCGGTCATGCGCTGCGCCACGATCCCGGCATGCGGCGACACCCGGTCGTAGGGCTGGCAGTCCCATGCCGGGAACTGCAGCACCTCGATGTCGGGCGCGAAGAACGAAAGGGCACGCGCCAGCGCCGCCATCCGCGGGCCGTCGCGGCACACCACCAGCGCGCTGGTCGCCGGCGCATTCTTGCGCGCCGCCACCGCACGCGCGAGATCGGCAATCACCAACCCCTCTGCGCCGTCGGCGACGTTGGCGAGCGTCAGCGGACGATCGGGTGCGAGCAATTCGGCGGGAGATTTGGCTTTTTGTTTCATTGCCCGTTTTTCAGATGAAAATCGCGCATGCGGCGGAACACTCCGCTGTCCTGATCCGGCGGGACGTCGATCTGCCCCATGACCCAGCCCAACAGCTCGTGCTCCTGCACCTCGAGAAGCGCTTCGTACTGGTCGAGTTCGGCATTCGTCAGATCGGCGATATGGACGTCGGCAAACCGGCCCATGATGAGGTCGATCTCGCGAATGCCACGATGCCAGGAGCGGAACAGCAGCCGCCGCCGGCGCTCGTCGAGCCCGTCGCTGGATCGCGTGGTTCCGGTCATGCTCTCGCCTTGCGCAACGCCAAAAGCCCGGCGGGTGCCGGGCGCGGGTTTTATATAGGGGACTGCCGCAGAAATGTCAGCGGCCGATGGCGAAGGGCAGCTATTCCTGCGGCATCGCCCCGCCGGCCGTCGCCGCCTTGCGCCATTTCTCGATCTCGGACTGCACGTAGCGGCCGAGATATTCGCCCGAGCGGCGATCCGGCGCGACCAGCGAAGCGCCGAGCTTTTCGAGCTGGACGCGCAGCGCCGGTGTTTCCATCGCGCCGCGCATGGCCTCGCCGAGCTTGGCTGCAATCGGAGCAGGCGTGCCCTTGGGCAGGAAGATCGCCGTCCAGGTCGAGGCCTCTACGCCGTTCAGGCCGCGCTCGGCGGCGGTCGGAAGATCGGGCAGCACCGGCGATCGCGTGTTGGCGAGCGTCGCCAGCCCCTTCACCCTGCCGCCTGCGATGTGCGTCACCGCCGATGTGGAAATGTCGCAGATGAAATCGAGCCGGCCCGCCAGCAGGTCCTGCATCGCGGGCGCGGTGCCGCGATAGGGCACATGGCTGATCTCTACGCCCATGGCGGTGGTCAGCATCAGGCAGCCGAGATGGGCGGCCGAACCGACGCCAGCGGAACCGTAGTTCATCTTGCCGGCGTTCGCTTTGGCATAGGCGACGAATTCCTCCAGCGACTTTGCGGGGAACTCGTTCCGCGCGATCAGCACCAGCGGGATTTCCGCGATCAGCCCGACCGGCACGAAATCGCTCACCGAATTGTACAGCGGCTTGGAGCCGAGCAACTGCGGGTTGGCGTGGGTCGCGAGCGTACCGAGCAGCGTGGTGTAGCCGTCCGGGGCCGCCTTCACGACGCGCTGGCCGCCCAGCGTGCCGCCGCCGCCGCCGACATTCTCGATCACCACGCGCTGGCCGAGCAGCGTGCCCATCCGCTCGGCGAGCAGGCGGCCGAACACGTCGATGGGTCCGCCGGCAGCCGCCGCCACGACCATCGTGACCGGCCGGCTCGGATAGTCCTGCGCCTGCGCCGCGCCGCCCGCGCCTAGCAGCGCCGCCGCGCAAAAACCCGTCCACCATCGAAACATCGCTATCATCTCCAATTCATCGGCTTTCGATTGATATAAGCGTCCTTGTTGAAGCGCGTCAAAAACCCGTGCAGCGTGTGCGGATGCGGCCGAACCTGCTCGACCCGTTCTTTGCTTCGCTGAAAAGCCTTCCCGGCATCGGCCCGAAGGTCGAGAAGCTATACGGCAAGCTTCTGGGGCGAGAAGAGCACCCGCCGCGCATCCTCGACCTGCTGCTGCACCTGCCGACCGGCACCGTGGACCGGCGCTCGCGGCCAAAGCTGCGCGAGGTGGTGCCCGGAACCGTCGCGACGGTCGCGGTGACCATCGACCGCCATCGCCCCTCGCCGCCGAACCGGCCGCGCGCGCCCTACCAGGTCTATGCCAGCGACGACACCGGCGACCTGATCCTGACGTTCTTCCATGCCCGCAAGGATTATCTCGACAAGCTGCTGCCGGTCGGCGAGCTGCGTTACGTCTCGGGCACCACGGCGCTGTACGACGGGGTGCTGCAGATGGTGCATCCCGACCGGGTGGTGAGCGAAGCCGAACTCGACAAGCTGGCGATGGTCGAGCCGGTCTATCCGCTCACCGAAGGCCTCTCCGAGAACCAGGTGCGCAAGGCCGCCGACGCCGCGCTCGGCAAGGTGCCGATGCTGCCGGAATGGCAGGACGAGGCGTGGCTCAAACAACGGGATTTCTCGTCGTTCACCGAAGCGCTGACCACCCTGCACCGGCCGGAGGAACCGGCCGACGTGCGCCCCGAGGGACCGGCCTGGACCCGCCTCGCCTACGACGAGTTGCTCGCCGGCCAGCTCACATTGGCATTGATGCGGGCACACCAGCAGCGCCAGCCCGGCCGCGGCTCCTCCGGCGAAGGCATCCTGCGCGCCAAGGTGGCCGCAGCCCTGCCCTACTCGCTGACGCCCTCGCAGGCACGCGCCGTCGACGACATCGTTAGAGACCTCGCGCTGCCGCAGCGCATGGTCCGTCTGCTGCAAGGCGACGTCGGCTCGGGCAAGACCGTGGTGGCGCTGCTTGCGGCCGCGACCGTGATCGAGGCCGGGCGCCAGGCCGCGCTGATGGCGCCGACCGAAATCCTGGCGCGCCAGCATCTGGCCACCATCGCGCCCTTGGCTGAAAAGGCCGGCATCCGCGTCGCCATCCTGACCGGCCGCGAACGCGGCAAGGAACGCGCCGAGACGCTCGACCGGCTCGCCATCGGTGACATCGATCTGCTGATCGGCACCCACGCGCTGTTCCAGGACGAGGTGGCGTTCCGCGATCTCGCGCTCGCCATCGTCGACGAGCAGCACCGTTTCGGCGTGCACCAGCGCCTCGCGCTCGCCCGCAAAGGCGAAGCCGTGGATGTGCTGGTGCTCACAGCGACGCCGATCCCGCGCACGCTGGTTCTGACGTTCTTCGGCGATATGGAAATCTCGGAACTGCGCGAGAAGCCCGCGGGGCGGCAACCGATCGCCACGCGCACCATTGCGCTCAGCCGGCTCGACGAAGTGGTTGAGGCCGTTGGCCGCGCGCTTGACGAGGGCCAGCGGGTCTATTGGGTGTGTCCGCTGGTCGAAGAATCCGAAACCAGCGACCTCGCCGCCGCCACCGACCGCTTCGAGGACCTCAAGCAGCATTTCGGCGAGCGCGTCGACCTCGTGCATGGCCGCATGAAGGGCAGCGAGAAGGACCGCGCCATGGCGCGGTTCTCGGCGGGCGAGACCAGCCTGCTGGTCGCGACCACCGTGATCGAAGTCGGCGTCGACGTGCCGGCGGCGACCGTGATGGTGATCGAGCACGCCGAACGTTTCGGGCTCGCGCAGATCCATCAGTTGCGCGGCCGCGTCGGCCGCGGCACCGGACGTTCGACCTGCCTGCTGCTGTACAAGGCTCCGCTCGGCGAAACCGCCAAGGCCCGGCTCGCCATCCTGCGCGAGACCGAGGACGGCTTCCGCATCGCCGAGGAGGACCTGAAGCTGCGCGGCGAAGGCGACGTGCTCGGCACCCGCCAGAGCGGCATGCCAGGCTTCCGCATCGCCAGCATCGAACTGCACGGCGAAATGCTGGCGTCGGCACGTGACGACGCCGCGCTGGTGCTGGCGCGCGACCCGGAGCTGACCTCGGCCCGCGGCGAGGCGTTGCGTTGCCTGCTTTATCTGTTCGAGCGGGATGAGGCGATCAGGCTGATAAGGGCGGGATGAATCAATTCACCGGCGCAACGGGCGTAACCTGCGCCCGATTTGCGCGCGCGGTCTCCGCGAGCGCGGCGAGCTTCTTCTGAGCATCCTCGTTCGGCTGCACCATGCCGGCGGACATGATCATCGTCATGGCGGACTCCACCGAAATGTCGAGTTCGATGATGTCCCTACGCCGGGCGTAGAAGAAGAAACCGGTCGTCGGGTTCGGCGTGCACGGCAGAAAGCACGACACGTAATCGCTGTCCGGCAGCCGCGCCGCGATATCGGGGCCGGGCTGCGAAGCCAGGAACACCACCGACCACATTCCGGTCGGGAATTCGGCCAGCGCGACCTTGCGGAAGCTCGAGCCGTTCTTGGAGAACAGCGTCTCGAAGATCTGCTTCATGGTCTTGTAGATCGGCCGCACGATCGGCATGCGGTTCAGCAGATTTTCGCTGAACTCGATCAGGGTGCGCCCGACCAGGTTGGCGGTGAGGAAGCCGAGCAGCGTGAGGCCCAGCAGCGCCGTGATCAGGCCGATGCCGGGAATCCGATACGGCAGATAGGTTTCCGGACGCATCCCGATCGGAATGAACGGCCGCATCACGTCGTCGACCCAGTTGATCAGCCACCACGTCAGATTGATGGTGATGTAGAGCGGCCCGACCAGGATCAGGCCGGTCAGGAAATAATTGCGCAACCGGCTCATGGCTCCGGAGTGCGAAGGCTCCGGCAGCAGCACGCTGGGCGGGGTGGCCTGGTTGTTGTCGCCTGACGTCATCGGATCGCGCTCACTCCACGGTCACCGATTTGGCCAGATTGCGCGGCTGATCGACGTCGGTGCCCAGCGCCACCGCCGTATGATAGGCAATGAGCTGCACCGGAATGGCGTTGACCAGCGGCGTCACGGTCGAAGCCATCTCCGGCAGCGTCAACGTCACCATCGACGACACCGTGGCCTCCTTGGCGCCCCTCGGATCGGTGATCAGGATAATCCTGCCGCCGCGCGCCGCCACCTCCTGCATGTTCGACACGGTCTTGTCGAACACGCGGTCGTAGGGCGCGATTACGATCACCGGCATGGTTTCGTCGATCAGCGCGATCGGACCATGCTTGAGCTCGCCAGCGGCATAGCCCTCGGCGTGGATATACGAGATTTCCTTCAGCTTCAGCGCGCCTTCGAGCGCCAGCGGGTACGCCGTTCCGCGTCCCAGGTAGAGCACGTCGCGGCTCTTGGAGAGGTCGCGCGCCAGCGCTTCGATCTGCGGCTCAAGCCGCAGCGCATCCGACATCAGGCGCGGCACCTCGATCAGCGCGCGCACCAGCTTGCGCTCGTCGTCCTCCGACAGCACCCCGCGGGCACGGCCGGCAGCGATGGCGAGACACACCAGAACCGAAAGCTGGCAGGTGAAGGCCTTGGTCGACGCCACGCCGATTTCCGGACCGGCCAGCGTCGGCATGATGACGTCGCTTTCGCGCGCGATGGTCGAGGTCGTCACGTTCACGACCGACATCACGTGCTGCTTCTGCTCGCGCGCGTAACGCAGCGAGGCCAGCGTGTCCGCGGTCTCGCCCGACTGCGACACGAACAGCGCCAGGTCTCCGGCATTGAGCGGCGCCTCGCGGTAGCGGAACTCGGAGGCGACGTCGATCTCGACCGGCAGCCGCGCGAAACGCTCGAACCAATACTTCGCGACCAGCCCGGCATAGTAGGCGGTGCCGCAGGCCGAGATGGAAAGACGATTGATGTTTCGGAAATCGAACGGAAGCTCTTTCGGCAGCGCCACGCGCTCGGCGCCCATGTCGAGGTAGTGCGCGAGCGTGTGGCCCACGACCTCAGGCTGCTCGTGAATCTCCTTCGCCATGAAATGCTTGTGGTTGCCCTTGTCGACCAGAAACGCCGAAGCGTTCGACTTGAGCACCGCGCGTTTCACCGCGCGGCCCGACGCATCGTGCACCTGCACGCCCTTGCGCGTCACCACGGCCCAGTCGCCGTCGTCGAGATAGCTGACGGTGTCGGTGAACGGCGCGAGCGCGATGGCATCGGAGCCTAGATACATCTCGCCGTCGCCGTAGCCGACCGCGAGTGGCGAACCCTTGCGTGCTCCGATCAGCAGATCCTGCTCGCCGGAAAACAGGAAGGCCAGCGCGAACGCGCCGCGCAGGCGTGGCAAGGCGGCCTTGACCGCGTCGGCCGGCGACAGCCCGTTCTTCATCTCCTCGGTGACCAGATGCGCGACCACCTCGGTGTCGGTCTCGCTGCCGAACTTCGCGCCCTTCTTCTCCAGCTCGTCGCGCAGCTCGCGGAAATTCTCGATGATGCCGTTGTGCACGACGGCGAGTTGCGATGTGGCGTGCGGATGCGCGTTGCTCTCGGTCGGCTTGCCGTGGGTCGCCCAGCGGGTGTGGCCGATGCCGCTGGTGCCGTGGAGCGGCTCCTTGAGCAGTCGCTGCTCCAGGTTCTTGAGCTTGCCCTCGGCGCGGCGGCGCGTCAGCGTCCCCGCTTCCAGCGTGGCGACGCCCGCGGAATCATAGCCGCGGTATTCGAGGCGCTTGAGCGCATCGACGAGCTGGTCCGCGACCGGCTCGCGGCCGAGAATCCCAACGATCCCGCACAAGGTGGCTCTACCCCCTCGCCCCAATCGGCGCCCATATCAAGCTAGGCACCATGGCGCGCTCACGGAAATCAAAATGCATGTCCGAACGTGACAGTAAACACAACCTTGGTCACATGGTGGCGACAGCCGCCGCCCTCGACTCGGATTATGCCTTGGTTTTGCCTGCCGATTTGGGCTGGCGCAAGCGCTCGGCCCAGCCTTCCTTAACGGTCTGGCGGCCGCGGCCGATCGCCAGCGACCCGGCCGGCACGTCGTCCGTAATGACCGATCCCGAGCCGACATAGGCGCCGTCGCCGATGGTGACAGGGGCAACCAATGCCGAGTTGGAACCGATGAACGCGCCCTTGCCGATGTCGGTTCGGTGCTTGGCCGTACCGTCGTAATTGCAGGTGATGGTGCCGGCGCCCACATTGGCCCCGGCGCCGACCCGGGCGTCGCCGATATAGGACAGATGGTTGGCCTTGGCGCCGGCCTCGATCAGCGCCTCCTTGACCTCGACGAAATTGCCGATGTGCACGTTTTCCTCCAGCTTCGCACCCGGCCGAAGCCGCGCGAACGGTCCCACGATCGCGCCCTTGCCGACATGCGCGCCGTGAATGTGGGAGAACGAGCGGATGGTGGCGCCGTCCTCGACCGTCACGCCAGGGCCGAACACCACGTAAGGCTCGACCGTCACATCCCGGCCCAGTTTGGTGTCCACCGAAAGAAAAACCGTCTCGGGGGCGACCAGCGTGGCGCCGCCATCGAGAACCGCCTGGCGCAGGCGCTGCTGCAGAACCGCCTCGGCAGCCGCAAGCTGCGCCTTGGTGTTGATGCCGCTCACTTCGTCCTCCGTCACTTCGAGCGCTCGCGTCTTGAGGCCCATGCCGCGCGCGATCGCCACCGCGTCGGTCAGATAGAATTCATTCTTGCGGTTATCGGTGCCGATCTTTTCCAGGATCGCAAGCGCATGCTTTCCGGTCAGCGCCATTAGCCCGCTATTGCAGAGCGTGATGGCGCGCTCGCTCTCGCTGGCGTCGGCGTGCTCGCGAATCGCGATCAGTTCGTCGCCTTTGGTCACCAGCCGGCCGTAGCCGATCGGGTCCGCCGGTCGGAACCCGAGCACGGCGACGGATGCGCCATCGTCCAAGGCCGACCGAAGCATCGTCAACGTCTGCGGCAGGATCAACGGCACATCGCCCAGGATTACCAGAACATCGTCGGCGCCTTGCGCGAACGCCGCCTTTGCGGCCAGCACGGCATGCGCGGTGCCGCGCCGCTCCGTCTGCGTGAAAATCTGCGACTGCGGAAGCACCGCCCTCGCCTCGGCGGCGACTGCCGCATGATCGGGCCCGATCACCACTGCGGTCTGGGTCTGGCCGGCCTCGCGGAGCGCTTCCAGGACATGCGCCAGCAGCGAGCGCCCGGCGATCGCATGCAGCACCTTGGGCAGCGACGAGCGCATGCGCGTGCCTTCACCGGCCGCGAGCACGATCGCAAGGCACGTCCGTCCGCTCATCTCATCTCCATCGGACGCCCTCTTAGCGCGGCAGGTCGCAGGAAAAAAGCCGCCATCGCGGCCCGTTCCGCTCACGAAAAGCGTCGAGTGGCCGAATCAGCTAGTGTTTTCAATTATCTGATTCGGGGTCGGAGACGCGGAAGATGGCCGAGGACGCGGCCCATTCGTCGCCAATGCGGCGTTTCGACATGCGCGAGCTGTGGCGAGTCGCCCTGTGGGGGCTGGCAGCCGGCGGCACGATGACGCTTGCCGTATTCGTCAGCACATCCGACGCAGGCAACCAACGGCTTGAGCTGGCGCTCGCCAGCATTCGCGGCACCGCCGAACCGGCAGGAACGCAGCTTGCCTCTAATGACGACGCCGAGACCCGTCGCCTGTTCGAAACGGTACAGAGGCTTACCACCGACCGCGAACGTCTGATGGCGCGCCTCAATGCGCTCGAGCGCAATTTCGACGACCTGACCGGCTCGATTGCGCGCAACTCCGAAAGGGCTTCCGGCGCGGATGCCGTGCCGCAATCCCGATCCGCAAGTCCATCGCCGGCGCTGGCTTGGCCCCCAGCACCGCTCCCGCTCGACCTGGCCCCGATCGCGACGGCGCCGGCGACGATCGCCAGCACGCCGTCCAACGCCTGGGGGAATGTCCCGGTGCCCCGGCCATCCCCGATGCCGCCGCAGACCCAAGCCGCGGCCGCTCCGGGCGCCGCGCCTGGACCCACCCCCGGCAAGCAGGAATACGGCATCGATCTGGGCGTCGCGCCCAACGCCGACGGCCTTCGCGCGCTTTGGGCCGCCGTCAAATCCCGGCACGAGTCCGCGCTCGAAGGGTTACGGCCGATCATGGTGGTTCGCGAGCGCGCACCGGGGAGCGTTGAGTTTCGGCTGGTTGCCGGTCCGCTTCCAACGGCAGCGGCGGCGGCGCGGCTTTGCGCCACGCTCGGCAGCGTCAGCGCGACCTGTCAGCCGGCCGTGTTCGAAGGCCAGCGGCTCGCGTTGCGTTGACGCACGCACCATATCCTGACCATGACGCGCCCGCTCTTTCTACCGTCGAAACGCCAGATGATCTGGCTTGCCGCGCTCGGCTTGGCCGCGCTCGGCTACGCGATCCATCTGCGCTATCAGGTGATCGAACAGTCCTCGGTCGGGCTTGCGTGCGATACCAACTCTGCCAGTTGGCTTTGCACCAGCCGCCGGACCGCAATCGTGCTGTTCACGCCGACCGTGTTCGGCGGGGTCGCGCTGGGCGCGGCGCTGCTCAATCTGGTGCGGCCATCGTTCGTCCTGTGCGCAATTGCCCTGATCGCGGCCGGTTTCGGTCTGGTGCTTTACAACGTGGCGCTGTCGGCGCTCGCGGTCGCGCTGCTGATCCTCAGCCTGGCGCGATCCGCGCCCGAGCCAGAGTAAGCGCGAGCAGCGCAACCGCCGCGCAGAACCAGAGCGACTGCCAGTTCGCGATGGTCTCGTTCCAACCGATATAGATCGCGCACAACGCCAGCACGCCGGCCGCGACGGCCTCGGCGGCCGGACGAATTCCGGCTTGCGGCGGAGCAGCGAAGGCGACCAGCGCAAACGGCACCACCGCGGCGGTCAGCGGCGCGAACGGGAAGTCCAGATACCGCGGATTGAAAGCGAGCCCGAGCGCGGCCTGCATCGCGAGCACCATGAGCGCGATCAGCAGAAGGCCGAGCGTTCGCGCAAGCGGCTGGCGCACGCGGATATCCGCGGGTCCGATCAATGCGGCAAAGCCCGGCGGCGATACCCGCATCGCCAACGCCGCCGCCCCCGCCATCGGTGCGGCGAACGCAATCGCGGCGAATGCCAGCGAACGCAGCCAGCCGCCGAGACCGAGGCTTTCGATCGGAATCGCCTCGACGGTCCACCCCAGCAAGACGCCGGCGACTGCCGCGTTCACCGCGATGGCGATCCAGATCCGGCCATCCGGTTCGGGACTGCCCGCGCGACGGCGCGCACTATATGCGATAGCGAACATCAGGCCCGCAAACAACACGCCGCCCGCGGCCTGCCAGCGCCAATGCGGATGGTTCGAGACCGGCTCGCCCCAGACAAATTTCTGCTGGCGGGGCGGATCGCTGATCAGCCCCCAATGGCCTCCGACGGTACCCTCCTGGGTGCGTTTCCACGGCTGGTCGAACGCCTCGATCAGATTGACGCGAAAATTGTCGCGCTTGGCGCGCGCCAGAACGTCATGGACGACGCGGGCCTGATCGGCGGGTGACGGCAAGGCGCCCTCGCGCATGCGGCCGGCGCTCGGCCAACCCACTTCGCCGATCACGATCTCCTTGCCGGAAAACGCGCCGGCCACCCGCTGGCGGATCGATGCCACGTGGTTTGACGCCTCGATCGCAGCGATCGGATGGTCCTCCCAATACGGCAGGATGTGAACGGTGACGAAGTCGGCCGCGTTCGCCAGTTCGCGATGCCGCACCCAGAATTCCCATACGTCCGCATAGGTCACCGGCATCGGCACCTGCGCCTTCACGCCGCGCAGCAGCTCTCCGAGCGCGCTAGGGGAAATCTCACCGCGCAGCAGCGCCTCGTTGCCGACGATCACGGCGCTAACCACGTCGGGAAACCGCTTCGCCAGCGCGACGCCGGTGTCGATCTGATATTTGGTGCGATCGGCATGGCCCGACACCCAGAGCCCCAACAGCACCTTGAGGCCATGCTTGCGCGCAATCTCCGGGACGTTCTCAAGACCGAAATCGACCGAATAGGTCCGCACGCAATCGGTCAGCTTGGCGAGCAGCGCGAGGTCTTGGTCGATCTGCCAGGGCTCGATTTTGGTCGACAGATCGAGCGGGCTTTGCTGCCCGCGGAACGGCGCATAAGAAATGCAATAGAGCTTCTCGCCCGGGCCGAGCGGTGAGCCCGGCATCGGCACCGCCGCTCCGAGCCACCACCACGCGCCCACGATCGTCAGGGCGCAGACCGTGAACAAACTGACAGCTTTCTGCATCGACAATTCGACTCGCAACGACAAGGCGGGTGCGGCACTTTAAGCACGATCGCTGCCACCGCTGGACAAGCGCCGTGCTGGTTCGGCAATCTTAAGCCAAATCGGGTCGGGGTGGCCCACGCCGCAATAACGACCTAATCGGTGTACACCTAACGATGCGATCGGTCGCGACATTCGCGGCCCAACATAACCGGCGCGGCCATGTCATTGCTCTCGCGTGTTCTGTGCGTTTCATTCTGCGCGGCGGCGTTAACCGTGCCGCTCGCAGCATCCGGCCAGGGCTCCGATCCCAAGGCCGGCGACAAGCCCGCCCAGGCCGCCCCCACGACCGACGCCGCCAAGGACGGACAGCGCAAGAGCGACGAGTTCGCGGAGGCCACAAAGGCCATTAACGGGCCGGCCGGCAATCCGGAGTGCGTCTGGCTGGGCCGCCGCGTCGTCGGCCTGCTCTGGCGCGACGACCTCGACACCGCTTTCCGGCACCTCGACCTGTACGACCGGTTCGGATGTCCGGGACCGCATATTCAGGCAACGTTCAGGTGCGTGGTGCGACAAGGCGCCATCGATCCAAAGGCGCCGGAGAGTCTCAGCGCGCGGGTGCATACGTGTTGGCTGAATCCGGCGGTGCCGGCGCCACCCACTGCCTCCGCAGCAAATCCGGCGCCCACGGGAACCACACCACGATAAGCGCGTTGCACGATTTGGGCGCCAATGCGCTCAAACATGCCCGGATTTCTTGTCTAATGATCGCCGCCCACATATGCTGCGTCGCAGTAGATTTCTGCCCAGGGGAAGGGCTGAAATCACCGAGTCTCTGCCCCGTTCGGTTGCTTTGATGCGCTTTGTCGCTGTCGTCGGCGTACTTGTTGCGTGTGTACACGCCGGCATCTGGGCCCTGACGCAACACCAGGTCTCTGCCCCGGAGTTCAGGGGGCAGCTCGCTAGCGTTTCCTACGCACCGTTCGACGGCTCCGCCCATCCCGACAGCGGCACCCGGACGACGACCGCGCAAATTCGCGCCGACCTCAAGGTCATTTCCCCGACCACGCGGACGGTCCGCACCTATTCGTCGACCGGCGGTTCGGAGCTCGTGCCGGCAGTCGCCGACGAGTTCGGCCTGCGCACTTCGGTCGGCGCCTGGATCGACAAGGACGTGCGGCGCAACGAACGAGAAATTCGATCTGTCATCGATCTCTCGCGCCGGCATCGCAACATCGACAGCATCGTGGTCGGCAACGAGACCATCTTCCGCGGTGAGCAGACGGTCGACGAGCTCATCAAGAAAATTCAGCGCGTCAAGCGCGAGACCTCCATTCCGGTCACCACCGGTGAAATCTGGCATGCCTGGATCGAGCATCCGGAGCTGGCGTCAGCGGTCGACTTCATCGCCGCACACGTGCTGCCCTATTGGGAAGGCCATTCCGAGAAGGTCGCGGTCGACCAGGCGATCCGCATTTATAACCAGTTGCGCGCGGCCTATCCGGGCAAGCGCATCGTCATCGCCGAATTCGGCTGGCCGAGCGCCGGCTACAACCGGCGCGACGCCTATCCGGGCCAGATGGCGCAGGCCCAGGTGCTGCGCGATTTCGTCAGCCGCGCCGAGGCCATGGGCATCGAGTACAACATCATCGAAGCCTACGATCAGCCGTGGAAGACCTTCGAAGGCGGCGTCGGCCCCTACTGGGGAATGTACGACACCGCGCGTCAGGCGAAATTCTCCTGGACCGGTCCGATCACGGATCCAGATCATTGGAAGCTCGCCGGGATCGCCTTGCTGATCGGCGTGCTGCTGTCGCTGCCGGTGCTGGTGCTGGTGACCGCCACCGTCGGCCAGGCTGCGCTGCTGACCGCGTCCGCGCATGTCGTCGGCGCATGGTTCGCCTATGTCTTTGCATTCTGGAACGGGCACTACTTCGTCCCCGGGGCGGCATTTGCGTTCGCGCTCGGCCTCATCCTGCTGGTGCCGCTGATCCTGATCGCGCTGGCGCGCGTGGAGGAGATTGCGGCGGTGGCGTTCGGCCGCGGTCCGCGCCGGTTGATTGCGCCGCCTCCGCTCGTCGTCTCGCCGTCGCTCGTGCCCGATGCGCCGATCCTGCCGAAAGTGTCGATCCATATCCCGGCTCACATGGAGCCGCCGGAAATGGTCAACGCAACGCTCGATGCGATCGCGCGCCTCGACTACGCGAACTTCGAGTGCATCGTCATCATCAACAACACGCCCGACGCCGCGCTGTGGCGGCCGGTCGAGGAGCATTGCCGCGCGCTCGGCGAGCGCTTCAAGTTCGTCCGCGAGGAGAATCTCAAGGGTTACAAGGCCGGTGCGCTGCGGCTCGCGCTCAACTACACCGCGGCCGACGCCGAGATCATCGGCGTCCTCGACGCCGACTATGTCGTACACTCCGATTGGCTCAAGGACCTGATGCCGCTGTTTGCCGACGCCAAGGTCGGCTTGGTGCAGGCGCCGCAGGATCACCGCGACGGCGAGCGCAGCGTGATGCATCACGCCATGAACGGCGAATATGCCGGCTTCTTCGACATCGGCATGGTGCAGCGGAACGAGGCCAACGCCATCATCGTGCACGGCACCATGTGCCTGATCCGGCGGGCGGCGCTGGACGCGGCCGGCGGCTGGTCGAGCGATACGATCTGCGAGGACACCGATCTCGGCCTGAGTATCCTGGAGCTCGGCTGGCTCGCGCATTACACCAACCGGCGCTACGGCCACGGCCTGCTGCCGGACAGCTTCCTGGCCTACAAGCGCCAGCGTCACCGCTGGGCCTACGGCGGCTTCCAGATCGTGAAGAAGCACTGGAGGCGTTTCCTGCCCGGCGCGAGCCTGCTGGCCCGCGAGCAGAAGCGCGAGTTTGCGCTCGGCTGGCTCAACTGGCTGGGCGCCGAAAGCCTCGGCGTGCTGGTGGCGCTGCTCAACCTCGCCTGGGTGCCGTTCGTCGCCGTCCTCGGCATTGCAATCCCCGACAAGGTGCTGACCTTACCGATTCTCGCGGCCTTCGTCGTGTCGATCGCTCATTTCGTCGCGCTCTATCGTTTGCGCGTCGCGATCCCGAAGCGCCAGATGCTGGGCGCGGTGTTCGCGGCGATGTCGACGCAATGGACGGTGGCGCGCGCCGTCGGCTTCGGCCTGGTCAAGGAGCACCTGCCGTTCGTGCGCACCGCCAAGGGCGGCACCACCCTTCGCGGCCCGGATTTCCCGGCGTTCTGGGAAGCCGTGCTCGCAGGCCTGCTGATCGCAAGCGCGGTGTTTCTGCACGCCACCAACTGGGAGCGCGTGCGCGAGATCGACCTGTTCGCGCTGGTGCTGACGGTGCAGTCGCTGCCATTCCTGGCCGCGGTTGCGCTGGCCGCGCTCGAAGGTTCGCGAGTCAACGATTTCGCGACATGGCGCGTGCTGCAGGGCCGGTTTGCCGGCGCCCAGTTGCGTCACCCCGTCATCGCGGAAGCGCCGGTGCCGCCGACGGACAAGCGCATCGAGCCGGTACAGTAGCGCGCGTCCGGACGATCATCCCGGCAGCGCGGTCTCCACGAGCCGCACCCAGTACGATGTGCCGACCGGGATCACCTCGTCGTTGAAATTGTAGGCCGGGTGATGCAGGCCCGCGCTGTCGCCGTTGCCGATGAAGATGAATGCGCCGGGCCGCGCCTCCAGCATGAATGAAAAGTCCTCCGCGCCCATGACCGGCGGCGCAGCAACGTCGACCCGTTCGCCTCCCGCCACTTCGGACGCCACCGACGCGGCGAACGCGGTCTGGCGCTCGTGGTTCCGGGTCACCGGATAATCGCGCTTGTAGACCAGCTTGGCTTTCGCGCCGTAGAGTTTGGCCGTACCCTCCACCACCTCGTGCAGCCGCTTCTCAAGCGTGTCGCGCACATGCGGGGTCAGGCTGCGCGCCGTGCCGGAGAGCCGCGCGGTCTGCGGAATGATGTTGTCTGCGGTGCCGGCGTGGAACTGGGTGATCGAAACCACCGCCGATTCCAGCGGATCGACGTTGCGCGAAACGATCGACTGGATCTGATTGATGATCTGCGCGCCGACCAGAACCGTGTCGATCGAAACATGCGGCCGCGCCGCGTGTCCGCCGACGCCCTCGATGTCGATATACAGCCGGTCGGCTGCCGCCATCATCGGGCCGGGCCGGATTGCGAACTCGCCAATCGGAAGGCCGGGATAATTGTGCATCCCGTACACCTCTTCGATCTTGAAGCGATCCATCATGCCGTCGTTGACCATCTCCCGGCCGCCGCCACCACCCTCTTCGGCCGGCTGGAAGATCACCACCGCGGTGCCGTCGAAGTTGCGGGTCTCGGCCAGGTATTTTGCGGCGCCCAGCAGCATCGCGGTGTGACCGTCGTGCCCGCAGGCGTGCATCTTGCCGGGCACCGTCGACTGATACGGCAGGCCGGTCGCCTCGGTGATCGGCAGCGCATCCATGTCGGCGCGCAGCCCGATGGTGCGGGTTCCGGAGCCCTTGCGGCCCCGGATCACGCCCACCACGCCGGTGCGGCCGATGCCGGTGGCCACCTCGTCGCAGCCGAATGCCTTGAGCTTTTCCGCCACGCTCGCGGCGGTCCGGTGCACGTCGAACATCAATTCGGGATGGGCGTGGATGTCCTGCCGCCAGGCCGCGATCTCGGGCTGCAGGGCGGCGATGCGGTTGACGATCGGCATCAAATGGCTCCTAGAACGCGCCGACAGCGCGCGTGGCAGGTCATCCTGGTCTGGATGGCCTAGCAAACCGGAGCCGCCTCGCGCGGTCAACAGGCGCGCGGCGTTTCGGCCGCCGGCCAATTTGGTGCTTGGAAAGCGGGGGCCGGTGGCCTAGATGTGCCCCTTGGAGAGCCCGTAGCTCAGCCGGCTAGAGCACGTGACTTTTAATCACGGGGTCCTGGGTTCGAGTCCCAGCGGGCTCACCACCTTGTAAACGCTAGATAATTAGCGTTTCAGATGGTGAATTTATTGTGCGTCAATATGGCGCGGGTAAGCAGCCGGTAAGCAGAGCGGTTCAATCTCTGAATCACCGTCACAGCCAACGCGGGCTTGCGACAGCCGCGACAGATGCGACAAACCCAGGCGCGCTGACATTACCGCGCGTGAGGCTGATCGATCCTGTTCTCAGGTTAATGGGACAAATGAAATCGATTTGACCATACGCCGCAATTGAGC
>CAMDFO010000053.1 GCA_945897515.1 Rhodoplanes serenus
TGCGCCCCGTTGAACCCATCCCGCAACCCTTAACCGCTGAAAATAAAATCAAGATGAGCGCTGCGGGTAGCGCCACGGCTCGTCATGGCCGGCGTCGGAAAATTCCTTCACACCTCGAAATGCGCGCTACCGTCGTGAATAGGACGGGCTAAGTCGGCGTCGCACAGCTGAGCAACTAGTAGATTTCCACGCTTGGCAGCGTTGTCACGGAGCGATTTTACATCTTCAATCGTATTTAATTGCGCAATCTTTTCTGGCGTCCATTCGACCATGATCTTGCCTATGCCAGGCTGATTAGGAGTCTCAAACAATATCGAAGGAGCGGGTTCATGCCCATCACCATCTACGGCATCAAGAACTGCGACACCATGAAGAAGGCGCGCGCCTGGCTCGACAAGCAGGGCGTTGCGTATGACTTCCACGATTACAAGACCGCCGGCATTGACCGCGAGCGGCTGGAGAAATGGGCGAAGAAGGTCGGCTGGGAGACGCTGATCAATCGCGCCGGAACGACCTTCCGCAAGCTGCCCGACAAGGACAAGGCGGCGCTCGACGCCAGCAAGGCGATCAAGCTGATGCTGGCGCAGCCATCGATGATCAAGCGGCCAGTGCTCGACCTCGGCGGCGGCAAGCTTCTGGTCGGGTTCAAGCCGGAGACGTATAGCGAAGCCGTCCCGCACTGAGGCGGTTGAACTGCTTCGCTAATCCCTCCGCGTCATGCCCGGGCTTGTCCCGGGTTTAGATCAAGACAGCAAGGCGTGGATGGCCGGGACAAGCCCGGCCATGACGAGCGTTGGAGACCCTCATGAAGGTACCCAAGAAACACGACTTCCCGGTCCACGAAATCCGCCGCTTCCTCGAGCCGGGCCCGATCGTGCTGGTCAGCTCCGCCTGGCGCGGCAAGACCAACATCATGACCATGGGCTGGCACACGGTGCTGGAATTCTCGCCCTCGCTGGTCGGCTGCCTGATCTCCAGCGGCAACCACAGTCACGAGATGGTCCGGCGCAGCCGCGAATGCGTCATCAACGTTCCCACAGTCGGGCTTGCGGCCAAGGTGGTCGACATCGGCAACTGCTCGGGTGCCGAGGTCGATAAATTCGAACGGTTCAAGCTGACCGCCGTCGCTGCCGACAAAGTCAAGGCGCCGCTGATCGCGGAATGCCACGCCAATCTCGAATGCCGGCTGGTCGACGGCCGGATGCGCGACAAGTACGACTTTTTCATTTTCGAGGTGGTCAAGGCGCACGCCCGCGCCACACCGAAATACCCCAGAACCATCCATTATCGTGGCGATGGCATGTTCATGGTGGCCGGGGGGGCGCTCAACCTGCGGCGCCGGTTCCGGTCCGGGATGCTGTGACCCAGCCGATCTCGCCTTTTAATTAACCTATGCACCTTATCCCGGAACATAGGGAGAGCGCGGGCTTGCTCTCCATTTAAACTACGCACTGATTCGTGACGTCGGCGCCCAATCCAAGCATGCAGATCGATTCATTCACCGTCCTGCTGTTCGGCTTTTTCATCAAGGCCTTGCTGGCCGTTCTGTTTGCTGTGTTCTGGCTCAAGGAGCGGCGCGACGTCTGGTTCGCCTGGTGGAGCGCGACCTTCTTCCTGGGCTGCGTTGCGTCGGCGCTGCTGGCGCCGCGCGGCGGCGTCCCCGATTTTCTGTCCGTCGGACTCGCCAACGCAACGCTGATCGCGGCTTTCGCCTGCTGCTGGCAGGGCGCGCGGGCGTTCGATCGCCGGCCCCCGCTCTGGCTGCCGGTGGTCGCGCTGCCGGCTGCCTGGCTCGTGCTGTGCCTGGTGCCGGGCTTCATGGACAATCTTCCCTATCGGGTGGTGCTGTCCTCGTTGCTGGTGTCGTTCCCGATCGCCATGTCGGCGGTCGAGTTCTGGCGCGGCCGGGACGAGCAACTGCCGTCGCGCTGGCCGGTCGTCGTCCTGTTCACGTCGATGGCCTTGCTGTTCGCCAGCCGCATCCCGATGGTCGACACGCTGCCGTTTCCGTTCGGCGCGCTCCCCATGCAGCCCGGCGTGCTGGGCGCGTTCAATCTGGTCATGTTCTTCCACACCCTGCTGCTCAGCGTCTTGCTGGTGGCGATGTCGAAGGAGCGGCTCGAGCTCGACCAGCGCACCAAGGCGCAGACCGATCCGCTGACAGGCGCGCTCAACCGCCGCGCCTTCATGACCCGCGGCAATCGCCTGGTGCTGCGCCACCAGATCGAAGCCCAGCCCCTGTGCCTGCTGTTTCTCGATATCGACCATTTCAAATCGCTCAACGACCGGTTCGGCCACTCCGGCGGCGATGACGTGCTGACGAAATTCGTCGCCGTGGTCCACGACAACATCCGTCCGACGGATTTCCTGTTCCGGATCGGCGGCGAGGAGTTCTGCTGCCTGCTGCCTTACGCCGCCACCGAGCAGGCCAATCGCGTGGCCGAACGCATCCGCTACCAGTTCGAAACCTGCACGGTCGATGTGGCCGGCACGCCGGTGCGGGCGACGGTGAGCATCGGCATCGCATCGAGCGAAGCCTTCGGCTACGACATCGACGCGCTGACGCGCCGGGCCGACATGGCGGTCTATGCCGCCAAGCGGCAAGGGCGGAACCGGGTGGTGGTGGCGACGGCAGAGCTTATGGAAGATTCCAACGTGGTGCTGCCGTTGCACGCCGGCGGCGGGCACGTGGCATGACCCTTTCCGTATCGATCCCGCGGCGCTAGGAAGGTGCAGACCAGCCCGTGTTCGGGCTGCGGGGAGGGTTGCAATGGAAATCAGTCTTTCGGGGCGTTCCGCCATCGTCACCGGCGGCAGCAAGGGTATCGGCTTCGCGGTCGCCACGCGGTTTGCAGCCTCCGGGGCCGACGTCGCGATCCTTGCGCGCACGCGCGAGACGCTCGACGCGGCGGTGAAGTCGATCAAGGCGTCCGCCAAGGGCGGCAAGGTGATCGGCGTGCAGGCTGACGTCAGCACCGCCGACGGCATCCAGCGCGCTTACGACGAAGTCATGAAGGCGTTCGGCAAGGTCGACATCGTCGTCAACAATGCCGGCACGTCGCGCAACGGCTCGTTCGAGAAACTGACCGACGAGATCATGCAGCACGATCTCGAGGACAAGCTGTTCGCCGCGATCCGGCTGATCCGCCTGGTCTGGCCGCAGATGAAGGAGCGGCGCTGGGGCCGCATCATCAATGTGCTCAACATCGGCGCGAAGGCGCCGCGCGGTTCGAGCGCGCCGACCTCGGTGTCGCGCGCGGCCGGCATGGCGCTGACCAAGGCGCTCAGCCACGAATTTGCGCCCCACAACGTGCTGGTCAATGCAATGCTGGTTGGCTTCATCGAAGCGGATCAGCACGTGCAGGCGGCGAAGCGCGCCAACGTTCCGATCGCGGACTACGTCAAGGCGCGGGAAAAGGAAATCCCGCTCGGGCGCATCGGCAAGGCCGCGGAGTTTGCGAACCTCGCCTGTTTCCTGGTGTCCGATGCCGGCTCCTACATCACCGGCACCGCGACCAACGTCGACGGCGGCCGCTCGCCGGTGGTGTAGCTCAGGCCGGGATATCGAAGCGCGCCGGCGGGTGCGGCGCGGCGGGGGCAGGGGAGCCGCAATAGCTCTCCGCCCAGCCGAGCTTGCAGGCCCAATCGTGCGCGGCGGCCGATCCCTGAATGGCGGCCCCGGCAGCAGCGACCAGCAGCAGGAACGCGATCAGGCTGGTGCCAACGACCTGCGCACGCGACATCATGAGCTTGCGCCGCACCTCGACCGGCTTGCCGTCCCAGTAGAGCCGGCCGTCGTTGTCGATCGAGAGCCGGGTCAGGTCCATCGCAGCGACCGGATGCACGTTGCGCCCGATCTCCGGCGTCTCCGCTGGCGCCGGTTCGGGCTGCCGCTCCTCCAGCCTCGGCGTGTCGAACCGCTCGAAGCTCTCGGCGCGAGGCGGGATCAGGCGGAAGACGTCGTCGCGCAATTCGGCATCCGGCTCCGGCTGTGGAGCCGTGTCGTCGTTATTGCGCCTACGCGCTCCAAAATAGGCCGGCAGGAGACTCATCGCGCCGGATGAGTGCCGCGCGAGTGATTCGTGTCCAGCGTCCCGACGCCGCAACGCGCCGCGTCACGGTGGACAACCTGGAAGGGCGGGCGGCTACGCCGGAATTTCGGCGCGGGGCGGCACAGCCGGCGCTGGCGGTGGCAGCGGACAATATTTGGCGGTCAGTCCGACGCGGCAGCTCCAATCGTTCGCAGCGACAAAGCCCAAGGCCGCGACGCCTGCCGCGCCCAGGAGGAAGCCGAGAATCACGATGATCAGGCCGAGCGACTGCCAGGCGGAAAGCTTCACGCGAACCCGTTCCGGGTGGAGCGCCATCGGAACCGTCCGCATGGCTTCGACTGCGCGCAGGTCCGCGACCACAGGCACCACCGGCGTAAACTGATCGACCGATTTGGGTTCGGCGGCCAGCTCGGTCGCCTCGATCAGCTTGGGCTCCTTGATTTTCGGCTCTTCAATCTTCTTGGTTTCTTCGACCCGCTTGATCTCGTCGGCCAGTTGTACCGTTTCGGCCGGCATGACCGGCTCGATGACGCGTGCCGGTTCCGCCGGCTTCCGGTCGGACAGTTCGAAATTGGTGCTCGCCATGATCTCCGCCGCGATCTGGTCGAATGGATCAACTGGGCCGGTGGGCTTGGCGGCGCTGGTCTCGGCCACCTGGATATCGGCAGGTTTCGGCTCGGTGCTTTGCATTTCGGGAGCCCTTGTCTCGGTGACCTTCGGGCCGTCGTAATTCACCACCCGGCCATCCCACATGAAGCGCCCTTCGGCGTCGATGGTGAGACGGTCCAGCTCCGATGCCGTCAGCGTTCGAATCTTTTTCGGCCATTCGGCCTTCGGACCGCTCTGCGGCGGCACCAGTGCGGATTCGTCCCCACTGACTTCGGGCATTTGATCCGTACGATCCATGCTCATGGCCTCCCACTCCCAACACTCAACCCAGACGCGGCCCGCGCGCGCTCTTAACCATGCCCGCCAGCGTCACGCTTTTACCATCGCACAGCCGGTTCCGGCAAACTTGGCTCGGCTGCATTGTACGACCTGCGCGCACGCTTGAGCAGCGCACGGGCCCGCGCAACATTGTTAACCTTAATGGCCCCGCGGTCAGTTGATCTTGATGTCGGCGGCCTTGATGACCGGCGCCCAGCGGGCGATTTCGCCCGCGATTTGCGCGCGAAATTCCTCAGGCGAACTGCCGACCGGCTCCATCAGCTGCGCCGCGAGCTTTTCGCGGATCGAAGGCTGGCGTAGCGCCTCCGCCACCTCGCGCTGGATCGTTGCGATGATGGCCGCAGGCGTGCCGGCCGGCGCGATCAGGCCGTTCCAGGCATCGGCTTCGACGTCGATGCCGGATTCCTTGAGCGTCGGGATGTCCGGGAGATACCGCGAGCGCGTCGCCGTCGACACCGCGAGAATCTTGACCGCGCCGGAGGCGGTATGCGGCGTCACGGCGATCGCCGGCAGGCAGCCCATCTGCACGTCGCCGCGCAGGATCGCGGTCATCGCCGCGGGCGAGCCCGGATAGGGTATGTGCACGAGCTTCGTGCCGCTCTTGAGCGCGATTGCCTCCATCGCGAGATGCGACAGCGAACCGTTGCCGATCGAAGCGAAATTATGTTTGCCGGGCTCGCGCTTGAGCAGTGCGACCAGTTCCGCGGCCGTGTTGACGTTGAGCTTTGCGTTGACCGCCAGCGCGCTCGGCATCGAGACGAGCTGGGTGATGGGTGCGAGGTCCTTGGCCGGATCGTAGGGCAGCTTGGAGAATAGCAGCGTGTTGATGGCAAGCGGGCCCCCGATGCTCACGCCGATGGTCGAGCCGTCCGGCGCAGCCTTGGCGACCGCGTCGGTTCCGGTGTTGCCGCTCGCGCCCGGCTTGTTTTCGATCAGGAACGGCTGGCGCAATTTGCTCTGCAAGTGATCGGCGATCAGCCGCACGATCAGATCCGGCGTTGAGCCGGGGCCGAACGGCACCACGATCCGCACGGCCTTGGTCGGCCAGTCCTGCGCTGCGGCTTGCTGGGCGCCGTTCGCGAGCATGGCAAGCGCCAACAGGCCAAGTGCAAACATCGAGCGTCGTTTCATCCGCGTAGGTCCTCGTGCGCATGGTCTTGTGACGGCGCTTTATAGCGCGCCCGAGCCCGCCTTGCTTCCCCTTTCCCCATCGCCTCTACTTGGGGCACGGCGTCTCGGGACCGGAGTTGCGTTATGGGTCTCACGATCCTCGTTTTGGGACTGGCGGTGTTCCTCGTGCCGCATGTCTTCACCGCGTTTCGCGATGCGCGGCAGCAGGTGGTCGATCGCGTCGGCGAGGGCGCCTACAAGGCGGTTTATTCACTGGTTTCGCTGATCGGCCTCGTGCTGATCGGTCATGGTTACGCGCTGTACCGTGCGAGCGGCGGGATCGGAGTCTGGTATCCGCCGGTCTGGACGCGCCACCTCACCGTTCTGCTGATGTGGCCGGCGGCCATCTGCATCGTCGCGGCCTACAGCCCGGGCCGCATCAAGATCGCGCTCAAGCACCCGTTTCTGGTCGGGGTGAAGCTGTGGGCGCTGGCGCATCTGATTTCGAACGGCGATCTCGGATCGATCCTGCTGTTCGGTGCGGTCCTCGGCTATGCGGTGTTCGACCGCATCTCGCTCAAGCGCCGCACCGATCCCGGCGCTCCGCCGATCCCGGTCGGGGGCATGAGGAACGATGTCATCGCCGTTTCGGGCGGCACCATCCTTTATCTCTTGCTCGGAGGGCTGTTGCACCCCTATGTCATCGGCGTTCCTGCGTTCTGAGGTTTGGAAAGCATGTCGGTACAAGACGAAATCAAGCGGCTGACCGCGCCCGATATCCGTGCGCGCAAAGGCGGCGAGCCGATCGTTTCGCTCACCGCCTATCACGCCCACACCGCGCGGCTGGTCGACAAGTATTGCGATGCGATCCTGGTCGGGGACTCGCTCGGCATGGTGATGCACGGGTTCGAGACCACGGTGCCGGTCACGCTCGACATGATGATCCTGCAAGGCCACGCGGTGATGCGCGGCTCAAAGCGTGCGCTGGTCGTGGTCGACATGCCGTTCGGCTCCTACGAGGCGTCGAAGGAGCAGGCGTTCATGAGCGCGGCGCGGGTCTTGAAAGAGACCGGCTGCGGCGCGATCAAAGTCGAGGGCGGGCGCAGGCTGGCCGAGACCATCGCGTTTCTGACGCAGCGCGGCGTGCCGGTGATGGGTCACGTCGGCCTGACACCCCAGGCGATCAACACCATCGGTTCGTTCCGCGCCCAGGGCCGCGAGGAAAAGGACTGGGCTCCGATCGAGGACGACGCCAAGGCGGTGGCGGACGCCGGCGCCTTCTCGGTGGTGATCGAGGCGGTGGCCGAACCGCTCGCCCGCCGCATCACCGAAAGCATCGCGATCCCGACCATCGGCATCGGCGCGAGCCCGGCCTGCGACGGCCAGATCCTGGTGCTGGAGGACATGCTGGGGCTGTCGCCGCGCGTGCCGAGATTCGTCAAGCGCTACGGCGATATCGGTCCGGGGATCGAGGCCGCGGTGGCGGACTACGCCAAGGACGTGCGATCGCGGGCATTTCCCGGCCCCGAGCAGGTCTATGGCATGAAAAAGAAGTAATCCGATCGCCGCGTGACGTTTTAACGCTCGTCTGCTAGAGCTTCCGGCCGGCTTTGCCTTGCCTCCGCCACACCGGTAATTTACGCGCTGGTGCATGATCTTAGCCGAAAACTGGCCTTAGCTTGAGCAGTGGGCCGTCCGGCGCTGGGGAATCCATTCGTGTCCGATATCTTTTCCGAAGTCGACGAGGAAGTACGCCGCGAACAGTTCAAGAAGCTGTGGGAGCGCTACGGCGTCTACGTCGTCGCGGCCGCCGTCCTGTTCGTCGCCGCCGTCGCCGGCTGGCGCGGGTATGAGTGGTGGGAAGGGAAGAAAGCCGCCGAAGCCGGCTCCGCCTTCGAGGCCGCCGTCCAGCTGAGCCAGGAAGGCAAGCAAGCCGAGGCCGAAGCTGCGTTCGCCAAGCTCGCCAAGGAGGGCACCGCAAGCTATCGCGGGCTCGCCAAGTTGCGCGAGGTCGCGGAGCTTGCGAAGCGCGATCCCAAGGCCGCCGTTCCGATTTACGATGGATTGGCCGCCGACCGCGATCTCGGGCCGCTGCTGCGGGACATCGCGGCGGTGCGGGCGGGCTACATTCTTGTCGACACGGATTCCTACGCTGAGGTGCTCCGGCGGCTTGAGCCGCTGACCGCCGCCGATCGCGCCTTCCGCCACAGCGCGCGTGCCCTGCTTGCGCTGTCGGCATGGAAGGCCAACGACGCCGCGGCGGTGCGGCGCTGGTCCGACATGATCCTGGCCGATGCCGACACGCCGCCCAGCGCCCGCAGCCAGGTCGAGATGCTGATGGCGCTCACCGCCAACGAAGCCAAGACCGACGAGCCCAAAAGCTGACAACAGTCGATAGAACTGAAATGCCAACGCACCGCCACCGTGTCCTGCTGACCCCCATTGTCCTGGCGCTCGCGCTCGGTCTGTCGGGCTGCGAGTCGTTCGACCTGGAAAGCATCTGGAGCAGCAAGAAGCCGCTGCCGGGTGATCGCCGGGCGGTGTTTCCACAAGGCGTACCGGGTGTGCCGCAAGGCGTGCCGCCCGAACTCGTGCAAGGCTACCAGCCGCCGCCCGAGGTGGTTGAGCCTGAGCCGCCGAAGCCTGCGGCACGGCCGAGACCCAGGCCGGCGCCACGAACCGCGGCCGCGCCGCCCCGCCAGCCGACCGGGAATGTTGCGATCGAGCCCACGCCGAGGGCCACGCCAAGCTGGGCGCCGCAGGCCAGTCAGGCGCCGGCGCAATCACCGCAGGCGGCACCCTGGCCCGCCACGCCGCCGCAACGTCCTCAGGGCGGCGCATCGCCATTCCCGGATCCGCCCTCGCGTTGAAGCATGCGGCGGCCTATCTGAGCGTCGCTGACCACACCGCTCGGGGCCCACCATGAGCTTCACCATCGCAATCATCGGGCGGCCGAACGTCGGCAAGTCCACGCTGTTCAACCGGCTGGTCGGCAAACGCCTGGCGCTGGTCGACGACCGGCCGGGCGTCACCCGCGACCGCCGCGAGGGCCAGGCCCGCCTCGGCGATCTGGATTTCACCGCGATCGACACCGCCGGGCTTGAGGCTGCGACGCCCGAAAGCCTCGCCGGCCGGATGCTGGCGCAGACCAGGGCCGCGATCGAGCAGGCCGACGCCGTACTGTTCATGATCGATGCGCGCGCCGGCCTGGTGCCCGACGACCGCGGCTTTGCCGAACTGGTCCGCAAGTCGGGCAAGCCCACCATCCTGCTGGCCAACAAGAGCGAAGGCAAAGCCGCCGAGAGCGGCAGGCTTGAGGCTTACGCGCTGGGGCTTGGCGATCCGTTGCCGATCTCGGCCGAGCACGGCGAGGGCCTTTCCGAACTGTACGATGCGTTGTGCGCGGCCTTGCCGGAGGCGACCGCCGCGCCCGCTGTCGACGAGGAGGAAGAGGAAAGCGACGGCACGCCGCGTTCGATTCGCGTGGCGGTCGTTGGCCGGCCGAACTCGGGCAAGTCCACGCTGATCAATCGGCTGCTCGGTGAGGACCGCCTGCTCACCGGTCCGGAGGCCGGCATCACCCGCGACGCCATCGCGGTCAAGCTGCAGTGGCAGGGAAGGGCGTTCCGGTTGTACGACACCGCCGGCATGCGGCGGCGGCCGAAGATCCAGGAGAAGCTGGAGAAGCTGTCGGTCGCCGACACCATCAACGCGATCAAGTTCGCCGAGGTCGTGGTGCTGCTGATGGATTCCGAGAAGCCGTTCGAGGAGCAGGACCTGCGCATCGCCGACCTGGTCGAGCGCGAGGGCCGCGCATTGGTGCTCGCGTTCAGCAAGTTCGATCTGATCGAGAAGAAGCCCGGCCAGATCGGCAAGCTCCGCACCGAGACCGATCACTGGCTGGCGCAGCTCAAGGGCCTGCCGGTGGTCGGCGTGTCCGGCCTCACTGGCGAAGGCCTCGATCGTCTGATGCAGGCTGTGCTCGACATCCACGCGGTCTGGAACAAGCGCGCCTCGACCAACGCGCTCAACCGCTGGCTCGAAAACGCGATTTCGTCGCATCCGCCGCCGGCGGTATCGGGGCGGCGCATCCGGCTCAACTACGTGACCCAGCCCAAGAGCCGCCCGCCGACCTTCGTCATTTTCTGCACCCGCGCCGAAGCGGTGCCGGAGGCCTACAAGCGCTATCTCGTCAACGAACTGCGCGATACGTTCGAGCTTCCCGGCACGCCGATTCGGCTGATGCTTCGCGAGAAAGAAAATCCGTTCGCGGGACGCGCCAAAAGCAAATCATGACAGTTCGGATAGAGACGTCCTTGCCGGTGCAGCCCCGCCGCGCCGCGCTCGCCTTCATTTTTGTCACCGTGCTGCTCGACATGCTGGCGCTCGGGATGATCATCCCGGTGCTGCCGAAGCTGGTCGAGAGCTTCGTCGGCGGCGACACGGTCACGGCGGCGTGGATTTTCGGAATTTTCGGCACCTCCTGGGCGCTGATGCAGTTCGTGTTCTCGCCGGTCATCGGCTCGCTGTCGGACCGCTTCGGACGGCGGCCGATCGTGCTGATGTCGAATGTCGGCATGGGACTCGACTACGTCCTGATGGCGCTGGCGCCGACGCTGTGGATTTTGTTCATCGGACGCATCATTTCCGGCATCACCTCGTCGAGCATCTCGGCCGCCTACGCCTATATCGCCGACGTCACCGCGCCCGATAACCGCGCACGGGCCTTCGGCCTGCTCGGGGCGGCGTTCGGCGCCGGCTTCGTGCTGGGACCGGCGCTCGGCGGGCTGCTTGCAGGCCTCGATCCGCGCGCGCCGTTCTGGGTGGCGGCGGCGTTCAGCCTCGCCAACGCAGCGTATGGTGCGTTCGTCCTGCCGGAGTCTCTCGCCAGGGAGCATCGCGCCAAGTTCCAATGGCGCAAAGCCAATCCGTTCGGCTCCATGACGATGCTGCGCCGGCATCCCGAATTGTTCGGTCTCGCGTCTGCCAATTTCCTGGCCTTTCTGGCGCACAACGTGCTGCAAAGCATCTTCGTGCTCTACGCCGGCTATCGCTACGGCTGGGGCGAGCAGGTCGTCGGGCTGACGCTCGCGCTGGTGGGCGTGTGCTTCGCCACCGTCCAGGCGGCCGTGACCGGGCCGTTCGTCAAGCGGTTCGGCGAGCGCCGCGCGCTGTTCACGGGATTGTTCTTCGGCGCGGTCGGCTTTGCGTTCTACGGCCTCGCGCCGAACCAGTACTGGTTCTGGGCAGGAGTTCCGGTGATGTCGCTGTGGGGGCTCGCCGGACCCGCTATCCTCACAATGATGACCAGGCGGGTCTCGGTCTCCGAGCAAGGCCAGCTTCAGGGCGCACTCACCAGTCTCACCGGCATCGCCAACATGATCGGTCCAGCGATCTTCGCTGTGGTGTTCGCCTATTCGATCGGCGCGGGTCGGGACTGGAATCTGCCGGGCGCGGCGTTCCTGCTCGCGGGACTCATGCTGCTCGCGGCGGCCTTTGTGTCGTGGCATGCCACGCGGCCGCGTTAACGCCGCCGATTAACCAGCCGGCCAACAAATCGGCACAAATCGCGGCTGGCGCTCTAGTTTGCGCCCCGGTGCGAGGGGGGATCGCAGGAGACCGCGGGACATCGTCGCTGCCGTATGGGGAGGCCAATCTCGTACACAAGAGAGCCTCATATGAAATACGCCTTTGCCGTTGCTCTGCTGACATTCGGGCTTGCCGCGCCGGCTTTCGCCGGCAACGAGCGAAGCACCGGCTGCTTCAACTGTCCGGCTCCGCGGCCGTATTATGACAGCCAGGAAACCATCAGGACCACGCGCGACATCGACCGCTCGCGGGTGATCAACACCCAAACCGTCGTGCCGGCATCGCGGCAGGTCCGGGAAACCAACCACCTCGTCGTTCGCCATAACAAGATCCGGAACGTGGGGGTCGTGCGGCACAATCACACCATCGTGGAGCGCGACATTCGTTACGTCCGGCGCGGGGCGCCGGCCGCCACTGTCATCAATCTCGTGGTGCACAACTATCGCACGACGCGTGGCCCGCATACCGATCAGCCGATCGTGGTGCGCACCTACGAGGCACCGGCACCACGCGACATGCGGAGCATCCGGCAGACGCGCGACACACGCGATTGCGGTTATGGCCGCCGCATGACGCGCTCGGGAGCGTGCATCGGTATCTCGCGGCTGCGTTCGCGGGGATAACCCTACGCCGGCGCGCGGAACGAATTGAGCTTGCCGGCGCGGTAGTCGTAGATCTTGCCGCTCTCCTGGAAGTCCGGCAGGCAGAGCGGCACCACCGTGTCCGCAACCTGCTCCGGCGTCGGCAGGATCATCGGGTCTTCGCCCGGCATGACGGCGGCGCGCATGCGGGTGCGCGTCGGACCCGGCGAGAACAGGTTGACCTTGATCGGTGTCGATTCCGTCTCCGCCGCGTAGGTCCGCGCGATGACCTCCAGCGCGGCTTTGGACGCTCCGTAAAGGCCGCGATAGGCCCGCGCATTGGCTGCCGAGCCCGAACTCATGAACACGACGCGTCCGGCATCGGAGCGCTTGAGCAGGGCGTCCATGTGACGGATGAGCTGCCAGTTGGCGGTGACGTTGACCGCCATCACCTCGTCCCACTCGCTCGGCTGGAAGTGCTCCAGCGGCGAGTTCGAGCCGCCGAGCGCGGCGTTGCCGATCAGGATGTCGAGGCGCTTGTAGCGCTCGTCGATCGCGGCGGCGAGCCGCGCGATGCCCTCATAGTCGCGCATTTCGAGCGGAACCAGCGTCGCGGTGCCGCCAACGCCCTTGATCGAATCGTCGAGCTCTTCCAGTCCTCCGATGGTGCGCGCCGTCGCCACCACATGGGCTCCCGCCTTGGCCAGCGCGATCGCGATGGCATAGCCGATGCCGCGCGAGGCGCCAGTGACAAGCGCGATGCGGTCGGAAAGGGGTTTGGACATTGTTCTATCCATTCGTCATGCCCGGGCTTGTCCCGGGCATCCACGCCTTAGCGGATGCTGTTGTAAAGACGTGGATGGCCGGGACAAGCCCGGCCATGACGTCGTGAACCGGCGCTGATTGCCTCAGCTCGCCTCGGCGAGCAGCGACAGTTGTCGCGGCGACGCGTCCTGGGCGGTGCGGTCGGTCAGTCCGGTCGGATAATCGCCGGTGAAGCAGTGATCGGTGAACTGCGGCCGCACCGGGTCGCGCTCGCCCACGCCCATCGCGCGGTAGATGCCGGGAACCGAAAGGAACGCCAGCGAATCCGCGCCGATGAGCTGCCGCATGCTTTCCAGATCGTGGGTGGCGGCCAGCAGCTTGTCGCGCTCCGGCGTGTCGATGCCGTAGTAGTCGGGGTGCGTGATCGGCGGCGACGAAATGCGGAAATGCACCTCCTTGGCGCCCGCCTCGCGCATCATCTGCACGATCTTGGTCGAGGTGGTGCCGCGCACGATCGAGTCGTCGACCAGCACGATGCGCTTGCCGTTCACCACGGCCCGATTGGCGCTGTGCTTGAGCCGGACGCCGAGCTGCCGGATATGCTGGGTCGGCTCGATGAAGGTGCGGCCGACGTAGTGGTTGCGGATGATGCCGAGCTCGTAGGGAATGCCCGACGCCTGCGAGTAGCCGATCGCCGCCGGCACGCCGGAATCCGGCACCGGGATCACGACATCGGCCGAAGCCGGCGCCTCGCGCGCCAGCTCCGCGCCCATGCCCTTGCGCACGTCGTAGACCGCACGGCCGCCCACGATCGAATCCGGCCGGGCAAAATAGATGTATTCGAAGATGCACGGCCGCGGCGCGGTGAGAGGGAAGGGCTTGTGGGTGTGTGCGCCGTCCTCGTCGAACACCAGAACCTCGCCGTTCTCGACGTCGCGGACGTATTTCGCGCCGATGATGTCGAGCGCGCAGGTTTCCGACGCCAGGATCGGACACCCGTCCAGCATGCCGAGCACCAGCGGGCGAATGCCGAGCGGATCGCGCGCGCCGACCAGCTTCTTGTTGGTCATGCCGACGAACGCGTAGGCGCCTTCGAGCTGGCGCAGGCCGTCGATGAAGCGGTCGACGAAACGGTTGCGGCTCGATTTCGCGACCAGGTGCAGGATCACCTCGGTGTCGGTGGTCGACTGCATCATGGCGCCGTCGCGCACGAGCTGGCGGCGCAGCGTCAGGCCGTTGGTCAGGTTGCCGTTGTGGCCGACCGCGAAACCGCCGGCGTTGAGCTCGGCGAACAGCGGCTGAACATTGCGCAGGATGGTTTCGCCGGTGGTGGAATAGCGGACATGACCGACGGCCATGGTGCCGGGGAGGCGATCAATCACCTCGCGCCGCGAAAAATTGTCGCCGACCAGGCCCATGCGGCGCTCGGAATGGAACCGCTTGCCGTCGAAGGAGACGATGCCGGCGGCCTCCTGGCCGCGGTGCTGGAGCGCGTGCAGTCCGAGCGCAGTGATGGCGGCGGCGTCCGGATGGCCGAAGATGCCGAACACGCCGCACTCTTCGCGCAGGCGGTCGGCTTCTGGGTCGAAAGCGGCCTGGTCCGTCATGTCGCCGGTCATTTGTCCATCGCCTCGCTTACCGTCTCGTGGCGTCGATCAATTGTCGCATATCGGTGCGGTCCGTGCGCGGATAACCCACAGGTTCCTGCGCATTCGCAGCCGCCGTTGCAGGCGTTCTGAGATCGGAGCGCTGATCCGGCGCTCCGTCGGGCGGTTCCTGCTCGTCGCCCTTCGGCCGTCGTTTGAACCACTGCGAGAGATAGTTATCCATGTCCTGCGGCAATAGGGCCTGCAGCCATTCACCCGTTCCCTGCAGCACCACTCGCGATTTGGCGTTGCGCACGCCATCGGGTTGCTTATTGGCCGGCACCAGCCAGGCAAAGAACAAAAACGCCACAACCACGATGATCAATCCGCGGCCCAGCCCGAACAAAAAGCCGAGCGTGCGGTCGAGCGCGCCGATCCGGCTATCCAGGATCATGTCGGAGATGCGCACTGTCAGGATCGAGACCAGCAGCAGCGTGATCAGGAACACGCCGCCCACCACCGCGCCTGCGGCCAGGATGTCGCTCGAAATGTTCGCCTTGGCGATCGGCAGCAGCCGTGGGTAGAGCAGCACCGTCGCCACCGCCGCCGCGGCCCAGGCCGCGATCGACAGCACCTCGCGCATGAATCCGCGGATCATGGCGAGCAGGCCCGAAATCAACATGACGCCGAGCAGGAGAAAATCGAGCCAGGTGATCGGCATGAATTCGGTGCGCTCTCGTCGTTCAGGTCTGCCGCGCGCTGCGGTCGGATGCCGAGCGAATCGGGTGCCGCCGGGTGTCACCCTGGCTTGCGTGGGCCGCAGTCGGCAAGGGCCCTGCGAGACACAGCCCAATAGATCAATTTTGTGCCGTTTTTGTGCGCGCGGGCCGGCTGCATGCGCCGCTGTGTATAGCGGGCCGCAACGACCCCGTCACCCGTCTTCCCCCTGATTTTTGGGCGCATTCCGGCGCGGTTTTTCACCACGCGCCGCAATGTCGGAGACCAGATTGACCAGCATTCCGACCGAGTTGAGCGTGAGGCCTGCGTCGGAGGTTTCTCCCCTCGGTCCCTCGGGGATCACGGCGCGGGCAAATCCGAGCTTTTGAGCTTCCTTGAGCCGTGCCGGCGCCTGCGCCACCGGCCGCACCGCCCCCGACAGCGAGATCTCGCCGAAATAGACCGCGTCCGCCGGCAACGGCGCATTGGCGAGCGAAGACACCAGCGCAGCCGCGGCTGCTAGATCCGCGGCCGGTTCCACGATCCGCAAGCCGCCCGCGACGTTGAGATAGACGTCGTGGCCGCCGAGCTTCACCCCGCAATGAGCCTCTAGCACGGCAAGCACCATCGAGAGCCGGCTGCTGTCCCAGCCCACCACCGCGCGCCGCGGCGTGCCGAGCGAGCTCGGCGCAACGAGGGCCTGGATTTCGCACAGCACCGGGCGGGTGCCCTCGATGCCGGCAAATACGGCAGTACCAGGCGAGCCCAGATGGCGCTCGGAGAGGAACAATTCGGATGGGTTGGTCACCTCGCGGAGGCCCAACCCGGTCATCTCGAACACGCCGATCTCGTCGGTCGGGCCGAAGCGGTTCTTCACCGCGCGCAGAATGCGGAACTGATGCGAGCCTTCGCCCTCGAACGACAGCACCGCGTCGACCATGTGCTCGACCACGCGGGGGCCGGCGATCTGGCCGTCCTTGGTGACGTGGCCGACCAGGATGACCGCCGCGCCGGAGCGCTTGGCGAAGCGGATCAGCGCCTGCGCACTGCCGCGGACCTGCGTCACAGTGCCGGGCGCGGACTCGATCAGGTCGGTCCACATGGTCTGGATGGAATCGATCACCACGAGGCGCGGAAGCTTGCCTTCTGAAAGGGTTGTGATGATATCTTCAACCGATGTCTCGGCGGCAAGCTCGACCGCGGCGTCGCTCAGGCTCAGTCGTTCGGCGCGCAGCCGAACCTGCGCCACAGCTTCTTCACCTGAAATGTAAACGGCGCGATGTCCGGCCCGCGCCAGCGCGGCGGTGGCCTGGATCAGCAGCGTGGACTTGCCGATGCCCGGATCGCCGGCCATCAGCAGCACCGAGCCGCGCACGAAGCCGCCCCCCGTGACGCGATCGAGCTCGGGCATGCCGGACGGCAGGCGCGGGGCGTCGTGGGTCTCGCCGGTCAGCGGTTCCAGCGCGAACAGCCGACCCTTGCGCGGCGGCTTGCCGGGACCGGCAGGCCGGGCGCCGATGCCCGCGGCGGCGCCTTCCTCGACCAGCGTGTTCCATTCCGCGCAGCCGTCGCACTTGCCCTGCCAGCGGTTATGCGAGGTGCCGCAGTTCTGACAGATGAAGGCGATGGTGCGGCGGGACATGGTCTTAGGCCGCTTCGACGAGTTGGATGTTGCCGCGGGCGTTGTATTCGGCGACCGAGATGTCGCGGTTGATGGTTGCCAGTGCCCAAATGTGCCCGAACGGATCGACGATGGTGGCGATGCGGTCGCCCCATTCAGCGTCTTGCGCCGGCGTCCGCACGGTCGCGCCGGCCGCGACCGCCAGGGCCACGGTGGCGTCGATGTTGTCGACGCAGAGCTGGAAGATCGTGCTGGACCGGCCCGGCGCCGGCACCGGGCAGGGACCCGGCAGGCTCATGTCGGCCTCGCGCTTCGGGTTGGCGCCGCAGACCGTGAAGGTGGCGCGGCCGATGGTGATGTCGATACCGGTGACCTCCCCGGTTTTCGGGTTGATCCAGTGCCGCGGGGAGGTGGCGCCGAACGCCACAAGGTAGAACGCCGCTGCCTCTTCCTGCCGGCCGCTCGGCACGAATAGCGTCAATCCGATCCCGTCGCGCGTGGTCAAGCCGGTGATGGCCATGCCCGAATCTCCCCTTTATGAGGCGACCGACGCTATGAGCGAGATGAGAACAATGCAAGAACATTCGCTCCGGGGCGAAGTTCCGGAACGAAAACGCCGGAATTTCAGCTCTTCCAGACCCGGTGGTAGCGCCGGCCGAGGTTGGTCAGGACCTCGTAGCCGATGGTCCCGGCCTGGGTGCCGATCGGATCGACGCCGAGATTGCCGCCGATCAGAGCGACGAAATCGCCTCTGCGCACGGCGCCCTCTGGCAGCTCGGTGACATCCACCGCCAGCAAATCCATGGAAATGCGCCCGACGATCCGGCAGCGCCGGTCCGCGACGATCACGTCCCGGCCGGGATCGGCTTCGGTCATCGCCGCCGCCCGCATGAAACCGTCGGCGTAACCGGCCGCCAGCACGGCGATCCGGCTGGCGTGCTTGGCGGTCCAGGTCGCGCCGTAACCGACTGTCGCGCCGCGGGCCACGCTGCGCACCTGCAGCACGCGCACCTGCACCTCGACAACCGGCCGCATCGGGTTGGGGCTGCCGGGCGTCGGATTGACGCCGTAAAGCGCGGCGCCCGGGCGGACCAGGTCGCAATGCGTGGAGCCATCGAGAAAGATGCCGGACGAGTTCGCCAGCGACGAGGGGATGCCGCGGAACAGCGTGCGGATTTCGCGGAATTGCCGGATCTGCCGGTCGTTGAGCGGCTGCGCCGGTGTCTCGGCGCAGGCGAGGTGGCTCATCAAGAGCGCGATGCCGTGGTTCTCCGATTGCAGGCGCGCCGCCACCGCCGCGGTCTCGTCCACTGACAGGCCGAGCCGGTTCATGCCGGTGTCGACATGCACCGCAGCACCGCCGCGCCATCCGCTCGCGGCGATGAACTGGTCCCACTCGGCAAGCTCGACCGAGCTGTTGATGACCGGCCGCGCATAGGCTTCCACGAACGCCGGTCCGGCGCCGCTGGTGAACCCGTTGAGCACGTAGATCGCCGCCTCCGGCGCCAGCGCCCGCACCCGCCGCGCCTCGGATAGGTGCGCCACGAAGAAGGTCTTGCAGCCGGCGCGTCCGAGCGAGGTCGTCACCTGGTCGAGGCCGCAGCCGTAGGCATCGCCCTTGACCACGGCGGCGCATTCGGTCGGCAGCACGCGTGTCGCCAGCGCACGGTAATTGGCGGCGATGGCGGCAAGATCGATGGTCAGCGTGCCGCCGGCCTCGATCTCGGCCGGGCCGCCGGTGGCGATGGTCGGGCGCGCGGGCTGTGCCGGCGGCTTGGGTTCGCGTGCCATGGGCGGGTTATATGGCGGTCCGCGGGCATGCCGTAAAGCTTCCGCCAGCAGGTGAAAGCTAGGCTACCCGGAACTCAGTCACCCATGCGCTCAGGCAGATATTGATCCTTCGCGAGGTCGCCGAACCGCGTGATGTTGGCATCGAACTGGACCTGCACCGTGCCGGTCGGGCCATGACGCTGCTTGCCGATGATCAGCTCGGCCTTGCCGTGGACCAGCGCCATGTCGGTCTGCCACTTCAGGTGCTCCTCGCTGCCCGGCCTCGGCTCCTTGTTGGCGAGATAGTATTCCTCGCGGAACACGAACATCACCACGTCGGCGTCCTGCTCGATCGAGCCGGATTCGCGAAGGTCGGAGAGTTGCGGACGCTTGTCGTCGCGGCTTTCGACCTGACGCGAGAGCTGCGACAGCGCGATGATCGGCACGTTAAGTTCCTTGGCCAGCGCCTTGAGGCCGGTGGTGATCTCGGTCACCTCCTGCACGCGGCTTTCGGAGGCGCGCTTCTGCGAGCCTGACAGAAGCTGGATGTAGTCGATGACCAGTACGTCGAGCCCGCGCTGGCGCTTCAATCGCCGCGCCCGCGCCGCGAGTTGCGCGATGCTCAGGCCGCCGGTCTCATCGACGTAGAACGGCAGGCCCTGCAATTCGATCGAGATGTCCTTGATCTTCTCGAACTCGTCCTCGTGAATGCCGCCGCGCCGGATTGTGCTCGACGGAATGCCGGTGCGCTCGGCGATGATACGAGTGGCCAACTGCTCCGCCGACATTTCGAGCGAGAAGAAGCCGACGATGCCGCCGTCGACCGTTTCGATATGTCCGTCGGCGCGGGTTTCGCCGCGGTGCGCCGCGGCGATATTGTAGGCGATGTTGGTGGCAAGCGCGGTCTTGCCCATGCCGGGGCGGCCGGCGACGATGATCAGGTCCGAGGATTGCAGGCCGCCCATCTTGGCGTCGAGGTCCTTTAGCCCGGTGGCGAGGCCCGAAAGCTTGCCTTCGCGCTGGAAGGCCCGCGCCGCCATGTCGACCGCGGTGGTCAGCGCCTGGGAGAAGCGCTGGAAGCCCGAGCCGAACCGGCTGGTCTCGGCGATTTCGTAAAGCCTGCGCTCGGCGTCCTCGATCTGCTCGCGGGGCGCGAAATCGATCGGCGCGTCGAACGCGCCATTGACCATGTCCTCGCCGATGCGGATCAGATTGCGCCGCACCGCCATGTCGCTGATGGTGCGGCCATAGTCGTTGGCATTGATGACGGTGGTCGCCTCTGCCGCCAGGCGCGCGAGATACTGGCTGGCGTTCATGCCCGCGATCTCGAACTCGGCGGGCAGAAAGGTCTTCAGCGTGACCGGCGTTGCAACCTTGCCGGCTCGAATGAGATTCGACGCCAGCTCATAGATTTGCTGATGGATAGGCTCATAGAAATGCTGCGGCTCAAGGAAGTCGGAGACGCGGTACAGCGCCTCGTTATTGACGAGAATGGCGCCGATCAGCGCCTGCTCGGCCTCGATGTTGTGCGGCGCGCTGCGGTATTCCGGCGCAGCGGGCGCCGGCAGCTTGCGAACGGTCGATTCGATAGGTGCCATGGTGCGTGATCGAAGAATCTATCGAGAAAATGGGCCATTGGGGACGCTCGCCTGCAACGCTACATTCGGCACTCTCGATATTCGCTCGACATTGGGGCGCGCATACGGCGTCGCGTGCGCCAATGTGACTTAGCACCGGCGGCCGAAGGCGCAGCCGAACGTTTGCCACTGTCCCCGTTACCCACTGACGTGTTGTGCGAATCCTCGCGCCAGCCTTGACGGGGCGTGCCGGTAACAGGGTGAGCTCATGCGTGGTTGCGGATTCGCTTGCTATTCGCCCGCCAAGCGCAGCGGAAGACGCTGTGCGGCTTCGAGGGCGCGCAACCGCGTTTCCTCGTGCGCAATGTAGTCGCGCGTCACCGGCACCACACCCTGCCGCTTGGTGAGCTGGATCTGCATCACCATCATCGCCTGCTGCCCGCGGAACGCCATCTCCGAGGCCGCCAGGTAGAATTCCCACATTCGCACGAAACGCTGATCGTAGATCCGCTGCGCTTCCTCGCGGTACGCCATGAAGCGGTCGCGCCAGGCCTTCAAGGTTTCGGCGTAGTGCAGCCGCAGGATTTCAATGTCCGCAACCAGCAATCCGGACCGCTCGATCGCCGGCAAGACCTCCGACAGGGCAGGGATATAGCCGCCTGGGAAGATGTACCTGGCGATCCACGGATTGGTGACGTTCCGCCCCTCGGAACGCCCGATCGAATGCAGCAACATGACGCCGTCGTCGGACAACAGGCCCGCGCATTTGCGGAAATACGCTTCGTAGTGATTGAGCCCGACGTGCTCGAACATCCCGACCGACACGATGCGGTCGAAACGGCCTTGCAGATCGCGGTAGTCCCGGAGATGAAATTCGGCGGTGCGGCCGAGTCCTTTTTCCGCGGCACGCTCCCGGGCGCGGGCGAGCTGTTCCTGCGACAGGGTGATCCCGGTCACCTGCGCGTTGCAGAATTCAGACAGATAAAGCGCCAGGCCGCCCCAGCCGCAACCGATATCGAGCACGTGGTGGCCTTCGCCCACCAGAAGCTTGGCAGCGAGGTGGCGTTTCTTGGCGAGCTGGGCGTCGTCGAGCGACTGGCCGGCGGATTCGAAATAGGCGCAGCTGTATTGCCGGTCGGCGTCGAGGAAGAGCGAATAGAGCCTGCCGTCAAGATCGTAATGATGCGCGACATTGCGTCTCGACCGCGCCGGCGGGTTGAGCTGCTGAAACCGCCGCTTAAGATAGCGCAGGAACCATTGCGGCTGCGCCCATGCCGGCGGTATGCCATCGGACGACTGGCCCAGCACCAGCGCGAGCAAGTCGGCGATTGAGCCCTGCTCGACCACCAGCGTGCCGTCCATGTAGGCTTCGCCGAGCTTGAGCTCGGGGTCGAGCATCACGGAGCGTTGCGCGGCCCTGTTGGTGAACCGCACCGCCACGGGCGTTCCGGTGCCGTCGCCAAACTGGAAAACGAAACCGTTCGCCGTGGTGACCCGGAAGGTTCCACGCCGCACAAAACGCTCAAGTCCCAATCGAAGCAACCGGTTCACGGCCGCCCCCACACTCCCCAACCACCGCCCCTCAAGCGGCAACTGCGTCGGCGTATTAGACCAAAGTCTTGTATTGTGGGCAACATGGTCGCGTGGTCGCAGCCGCCTCACTTTCGCGCAAATATGGGCTATGACCGGGTGCGCGCCGCCTCCGGTTCGGTCCGGTGCGGGCAGCGGGGAGAGACATTTTGTTTGGCTTTATGTCATCCGGTAGCGGCTTGAGCGCTCGGGGGCTCCTGGCTTTGCTCTCGGCCGGGCTGCTCGTGGTGCTGGTCGCCATGGAGACCCAAGCGCAGGGGCGGAGCCCCCGGCCTTCGCAGCCGCCCGCCGCGCCGCCGCCCTCCTCGCAAGGCGAGAATTTCAGCGCCGGCAAGCCCCCGGCCCAGCTTTTCCAATCCGATTGTACCGGCGCTGGGTGCCACAGCAGACCGCAAGGGCTGTCCAAGGACCGCGGCCAGGGCAGCCTCGCCGGCTTTCTGCGCGAGCACTATACCAACAGCCGCGAGAGCGCCGGCGCGCTGGCGGGATATCTGGCGAACCTGCCCCCCGAGGCTCGGCCAGCGCGGCCGGAACGCCCACCGCGCGCCGCCGCAACGCGACCCGAGGACGATCCCGAGGCGGCGGCGCGGCAGCGGCGCACGGCCACGCCGGTACCTCCGGTCGAGGTGCCCGGCATCGACGCGGTGCGGCCTGAGCCCGCAAAGCCCGCACCGCCGGTGGCCGCACGTCCGCCGCAGCGACCCCGCCAGCAGACCAGCGCCGGTCCGGCTGCGGTGCCGGAGCCTGCTCCGGCGCTGGAGGCGGCACCATCACCGCCGGAACCGCCAAAGCCGAAGCCTCCGGAATTCGACATTTTCGATTAGGCCGAGCCGAAAAAAATCCGCCCCGGAGTTTGAGCCGGGGCGGAAAACGCCTCTTGCCAAAAACTCTAGGCCTTGGTGGTCGTTTCCTCGGCCGTTGCTTCGCCGGCGCCCGGCTCGAAGACGGCTGCGGCTGCCGCTGCGGCAGCGGCGGCTTCGTCCGCGTCGTCGTCGGCTTCGTCGCGACGGATCGTCACGTCTTCGCCGCGGAACAGCCGCTCGGCTTCATCGGCGCTGCGCGCCACGCTGACCTGGATCGTCACTTCGACCTCGGGGTGCAGCATCACCGACACCTTGTGCAGGCCGATGGTCTTGATCGGCGAGTTGAGCGCCACCTGATTGCGTTCTGCTCCGAAGCCGCCTTCGCTCATGACGCCGGCGAGATCGCGGGCGGTGACCGAACCGTAGAGCTGGCCGGTTTCGGACGCCTGCCGGATCACCACGAACTTCTGGCCGTCGAGCTTGGCGCCGACCTTATCGGCCTCGCCCTTGGCGGCGAGGTTCTTGGTTTGAAGCTCGACCTTCATGCCTTCGAACTTGGTTCGGTTCGCCGCGGTCGCACGCAGCGCCTTGCGCTTCGGCAGAAGGAAATTTCGTGCGAAGCCGTCTTTGACGCGCACGACGTCGCCCATCTGGCCGAGCTTGGCGACGCGTTCGAGCAGGATCACTTCCATTGTCGTTTCTCCACGAGGTCGGGTTGAGGGATCGGGTTCATTGGTTCGGAGGCTGCAGCGTGCCGCGCTTGCGCGCCACGCGGTTGCGGATATCGAAGGCGCTTTCGGCCAGACCAAATAGGCTCATGATCAGCACGGGCCAGCCGAATACGAGGACGGCTGCATAGATGCTGCCCAGTACGAACGGGCGGCTGCCGATGCCGCGCGTGATCGAATGCAGCACCGCAAATCCGAGGATCGCGTAGGACATCAGCAAGGCGAAGGCGAGCACGCTCGCGCAGGTCCCGACCATACCGGGGACGAACGAGCCCGCGATGGCCGCTCCCAACAGAGCGGGGGCATAGGCGGGAAATTGCATGGCCGGCAGATCCGGCCACGGACGCCGCATGCGGCCCGAGACCTTCACGACCCGCGCGGCTAGCCACAGATTGACGATGCCGGTCAGCGTCGTCAGCACGGCCGCTGCCGGCGGCAGCGCCGCCACCAGGAAATCGAGCAGACGATTGGGGTCCAACGTCGTGCCGGGCGGCCTGGTCTGCATGCGGAGCATGCGCTCCAGTCCGCTGCGCAGCGCGGCGCGGAAGGTTTCGACGTCGGTGCCGAAATTGAGGATGGCGGCGATCACGATCAGCGCGCTGATGAGCGCGGCCCACGTCACCAGATGTCCCGCCGGGTACCATTCCATGCCGTCAGGCGTCTGGCGCTCGGCCGGACGCCCGAGCAGCGCCAGATAACCGAGCCACCAGGCCGGGAGACCGATCCCGATCAGGAACGAGATGAAAAAGAAGCTGCCGAAAATGATGCCGAGGGTGGTCGACGCAAAGACCGCGGCGATCAGGGCGGCCCAGTGGCTCCAGCCGAGCGCTGCGATCAGGATCGGCAGCGGCGCGAGATAGAACAGCAGCACCGAGATCAGCGATCCCGATGCGACCGATGCGAACAGCAAGGCGGTCGCCGCGCCTGCGCTGATGCCGATGAGAAACAATTGCACCATCGAGCTGTCCCGCTCCTTTGAGCGGTTAGAGGCGGATCTTTCGTCCGCCCCAACCATCGGCCCCCGGAACGATTCCGAAGGCCTCGATTTTTGGACCACGCGCCCTCCCGACCGGGGGAGGGCTAAATCTTGGACGTCTAGCGGATCACGTAAGGCAGCAGGCCGAGGAAGCGCGCGCGCTTGATCGCCCGTGCCAACTCGCGCTGCTTCTTCGCCGACACCGCAGTGATGCGGCTCGGCACGATCTTGCCGCGCTCGGACACGTAACGTTGCAACAGCTTGGCGTCCTTGTAATCGATCTTCGGCGCGTTGGTGCCGGTGAATGGACAGGTCTTGCGCCGCCGGAAGAACGGCCGGCGTCCGCCGCCACCGCCACCACCGCCCGCGCCACCCTCGGAGGAACCGAATGCCATGACCGTTACTCCCCCGTTCCTGCGCTGTCGCCGTCGTCGCGCGGCCTGCGTTCGCCGCGGTCGTCGTCGCGGTCACGGCGCGGAGGACGATCGCCCCGGTCGCCGCCGAAGCGTCCGCCGCCGCCACGATCGTCGCGCTCGCGGTCGCGATCGACCTTGCGCATCATCGCCGACGGACCTTCTTCGAGTTCGTCCACGCGGACGGTCAGGTACCGAAGGATGTCTTCGTTGATGCGCTGCTGGCGCTCGACTTCGGCCAGCGCTGCGGGCGGCGCATCGATGTTGAGCAGGGTGAAATGCGCCTTGCGGTTCTTGCGCATGCGGAACGTCAGCGACTTGACGCCCCAGTATTCGTTCTTGGTGACCTTGCCACCGAGCTGTTCGATGATGCCGGTGAACTGCGCGGTCAATTCCTCGACCTGCTGCGCGCTGACATCCTGGCGCGCAAGATAGACGTGCTCGTATAGCGGCATGAAGTGCCTTTCCTCGGTTCGACCGTCTCTCGGCGCCAAGCCCTCCGAGCCTTCGGAAAGGCTCGATGCTCTGAAGGTGGGAACACGGGACGTCGGACCAGAAGTCCTACCGCCTGGCTGAAGCCACCATGCGGCCGTCCGTTCAGCTCCCAGCCGGGACCAACGGAATGGGCGTGTTATAGGGTCTTTGAGGACAAACGCAAGCTTCTACCGCGGTGCGGCACCGGGCCCGCAGCTTGACACTCCCCCGATATCGGGGTGATTTCGGCCCGATTTTGCAAGGGGATACTGAAATGCCGGTCGCCTTCGTATTTCCGGGCCAGGGCAGTCAGGCGGTCGGCATGGGCAAGGCGCTGGCCGAGGCCTTCGCGCCGGCGCGCGCCGTATTCGAGGAAGTCGATGCGGCGCTCGGCGAGAAGCTCACGGCCATCATGTGGGAAGGCCCGGCCGATCGGCTGACGCTTACCGAGAACGCCCAGCCCGCGCTGATGGCAGTGTCGCTGGCCGCGATGCGCGTGCTGGAGGCCGAGGCCGGCATCGACCTCAAGCGCGACGCGCAATTCGTCGCCGGCCATTCGCTCGGCGAATATTCGGCGCTGGCGGCGGCCGGCGCTTTCACGATTACCGACACAGCGCGGTTGCTTCGGATCAGGGGCCGCGCCATGCAGCAGGCAGTGCCGGTCGGGACCGGAGCGATGGCGGCGCTGCTCGGCCTCGATTTCGAAGCGGCTTCGGCGGTTGCAGCCGAAGCCGCGCAAGGCGAAGTCTGCCAGGCCGCCAACGACAACGGCGGTGGTCAGGTCGTGGTCTCGGGCAACAAATCCGCGGTCGAGCGCGCGGTCGAAATCGCCAAGGGCAAGGGCGCGCGCCGCGCCATGCTGCTGCCGGTGTCGGCACCCTTCCATTGCGCGCTGATGCGGCCGGCGGCGGACGCGATGGCGGAGGCGCTCGCGAAAACCAACATCAAGCCGCCGGTGGTGCCGGTGGTCGCCAACGTGCTGGCGCAGCCGATCAGCGATCCGCAGGACATCGCGCGCCGCCTGGTCGAGCAGGTGACGGGCACGGTGCGCTGGCGGGAATGCGTCGCTACCATGGCCGGGCAGGGCGTGACCACCTTCTATGAAGTCGGCGCCGGCAAGGTGCTGACCGGCCTGCTCAAGCGCATCGCCGAAGGCGCAACCGGCATGGCGGTCGGCACGCCGGACGACGTGGCGGCATTCAAGGCCGCGCGCGGCGCTTAAGGGAGGAGCATTTCATGTTCGATCTGACCGGCAAAACCGCGCTCGTGACCGGAGCGACTGGCGGCATCGGCGGCGCCATAGCGCGCGCGCTGCACGCGCAAGGCGCGCGGGTCGCGGTGTCTGGCACACGTCGCGAGGTGCTCGATGCGCTCGCGGCCGAGCTTGGCGGCGCACCAGTGCTGCCCTGCGATCTCGCCGACAAGGATGCGGTCGAAGCGCTGGTGCCGGCGGCGGAAGCCGCGATGGGTCAGGTCGACATCCTCGTCGCCAACGCCGGCATCACCAAGGACAACCTGTTCGTCGCGTTGAAGGACGAAGACTGGGACCAGGTGATCAACGTCAACCTGACCTCGACCTTCCGGCTGGCGCGCGCGGCAGTGAAGACCATGATGCGGCGGCGCTTCGGCCGCGTCATCGGCATCACCTCGGTGGTCGGTGTGACCGGCAACCCGGGCCAGAGCAATTACACCGCGGCCAAGGCCGGCATGATCGGCATGTTCAAGTCGATCGGGAAGGAATACGCCAAGCGCGGTGTGACCGCGAATTGCGTGGCGCCCGGTTTCATCGCCACGCCGATGACCGACAAGCTCAACGACAAGCAGCGCGAGGCCATCCTGCAAATGGTTCCTGCCGCGCGGCTGGGAAGCGGTGCGGATGTTGCCGCGGCGGTGGTCTATCTCGCCTCCAACGAGGCCGCTTATGTCAACGGCCAGACCCTGCACGTGAACGGCGGAATGGCCATGATCTGAATGCGATACGACAGTCATCCCCAGCCGGCGGCAGGCCGTGCCGGGCGGTGCCTGGCTATGCTGGTCAAGCCTTCCGAAGTATGTTTTAACCCAGCTTCGACCTGGCTGGGGCAACCGGATGGGCGAGGGCGATACGCGGTCCGCTCGCGACCGTGGCGATCCACCCCCGTCGTTCACGACACCGCTCTCCCGTGTTGGCCCAGGGTCGTTGAACGAGCCCAATGCAAACTAGAGGTTCAGACGATGAGTGATATTGGCGAGCGGGTTAAGAAGATCGTCGTGGAGCATCTGGGCGTCGAGCCCGACAAGGTGGTCGAAGGCGCAAGTTTCATCGATGATCTTGGCGCCGACAGCCTCGACACGGTCGAGCTCGTGATGGCTTTCGAAGAAGAGTTCGGCTGCGAAATTCCGGATGACGCCGCCGAGACCATCCTGACGGTCGGCGATGCGGTCAAGTTCCTTGAGAAGAACGCAAAAGGCTAAGAGCCGGCGGTTTGACGGCCCGGGGGCGTTGCAGGGCCCGAGCGTAAATTCCAGTCTATCGGGGTTTCAAATGAACCGGTGCCGGCTGCGGCATCGGTGCGTGCGATGATAACGCACGGCCGCGGAGTGGAAATGAGACGTGTCGTCGTAACCGGAATGGGAATGGTTACGCCGCTTGGATGCGGCGTCGAGACGACGTGGCGCCGCCTGATCGCCGGCGACAGCGGGGCGAGCGTCATCGACCGGTTCGACGTGTCGGACCTCGCCTGCAAGGTCGCCTGCATGGTGCCCTACGGCGACGGCACTGGCGGCACCTTCAATCCAGACCAGTGGATGGAGCCCAAGGAGCAGCGCAAGGTCGACCGGTTCATCGTGTTCGCGATGTGCGCCGCAACCCAGGCGCTGCAAGACGCTGGCTGGAAGCCCACGACGCGAGAGGATCAGATCGCGACCGGAACGATGATCGGTTCCGGCATCGGCGGCATCGAGGGCATCGCCGACAACGCCATCATCCTGCACGAGAAGGGGCCGCGCCGGATCTCGCCGTTCTTCATCCCCGGCCGCATCATCAATCTCGCCTCCGGCTTCGTCTCGATCGAGCACGGGTTGAAGGGGCCGAACCACGCCGTCGTCACGGCCTGTTCGACCGGGGCGCATGCCATTGGCGATGCCGGCCGGCTGATCGCGCTCGGCGATGCCGACGTGATGGTGGCGGGCGGCACCGAATCGCCGGTGAACCGAATCTCGATAGCCGGCTTTGCGGCGTTGCGGGCACTGTCCACCGGCTTCAACGACCAGCCGAAGAAAGCCTCGCGGCCTTACGACAAGGCGCGCGACGGATTCGTGATGGGCGAAGGCGCCGGCGTCCTGGTGCTCGAAGAGTACGAGCACGCCAAGGCGCGCGGCGCCAGGATCTACGCAGAACTGGTCGGCTACGGCATGTCGGGCGACGCGTACCACATCACTGCCCCGGCTCCGGACGGCGACGGCGCGTTGCGCTGCATGAACTCGGCGATCAAACGCGCCGGCGTGCCTGCATCCGAGATCGACTATATCAACGCCCACGGCACCTCGACGCCGCTTGGCGATGAGCTCGAACTCGGCGCCGTGCAGCGGCTTCTCGGCAACGACGCTGGCCGAATCTCGATGTCGTCGACCAAGTCTTCGATCGGCCACCTGCTCGGCGCGGCCGGCGCGGTCGAAGCGATTTTCTCGATCCTGGCGATTCGCGACAACGTCGTTCCGCCCACGCTCAATCTCGACAATCCCTCGGTGGAAACCCCGATCGATCTCGTCCCGCATCAGGCGCGCAAGCGCGACATCGACGTGGTGCTTTCGAATTCGTTTGGATTCGGCGGCACCAACGCGTCGCTGATATTCCGGGGCATGGCCAGTTAGGCGGCGGTCCGCACGGGGACACAATCGCTTGGGCGTGTTACGTTTTCCGCCTCGCCAAAGGTTGCAAATTGCGGTGTTCAAAACGGGGGCTGGAATGACGTGGCTCGTAAGACCGGCAGCGTTAGCGTTGACGCTCGCATTGATGACTGGCGCGGCGGCTCAATCGCAATACCCGGACAGACCGATACGCGTGATCACAAACGCGGCCGGCACTTTGCCGGACACGGTGGCCAGGATCATCCAGCCGGCGTTGGAAAAGTCTCTAGGAAAACCGATCATCATCGAAAATATCGGCGGGGCCGGGGGCAGCATTTCCGCGGAGCGGGCGGCGCGGGCGACGCCTGACGGCTACACCATACTGATCACCGGCGACGCGGCGATGACCACGAACGTCACCATGATCGAGAAACTGTCGTATGACCCGGTGAAGGATTTCCGAGCCGTCTCGATGTTGATCGATTCGGTCAACATCCTGGCGGTGCATCCATCGTCTCCGGCCAAGACCGTCGCAGAATTGGTGGATTTGGCCAGGAAGCAGCCGGGCAAACTCAGCTTCGCCTCTGCTGGCATCGGCACGTCGCAGCATCTCGGCGGGGAGCTTTTCAAGACGATGGCGGGCATCGACATCGTGCATGTCAGCTACCGCAGTATCGCGCAGTCTACGCCCGATCTATTGGGCGGGCGCGTGACGATGCAATTCGGGAATATCTCGGCTTTCCTGCCGCACGTGCGGGACGGCCGGTTGCGTGGCCTCGCGCTTAGCTCGCTCAAGCGCGTTCCACAAATTCCGGAGTTGGCAACAATGGCTGAGCTGGGATACCCCGGTTTTGAAGCAACGGCGTGGACGGGAATGTTCGTGCCAGCGGGTACGCCTGAAGCGATTGCCCGCACGCTCGAACAACATGCGATCAGCGCCGTAGCGATCCCAGAGGTGCGCCAGAAGTTCGTCGATCTGGGCTTCGTCGTCGTAGGAAGCACGGGGCAACAGTTCGGCGAACAGGTAAAGGCTGAGATCGTCAGCAAGGGAAAGATCGTCAAGGAATCGGCAAAGCCGAACTGAGCGATTCGGCTTGCGATCATTAAACTGACAACGCCGGGTCCTCCACCCTTTCGCCATATTTGGTTTTCATGTCCGTCGCGGGCGGCGCGCCGTTTTGGCGTGGGGAGAATGCGAAAGTTCATGCGACCCGCGGGGGAATCATGCGACCATGCGTGATGGCGCGCTTGGGTGCGCTCGCTCGTCTCCCTGCAATGGAAAATCTGCGCGCATGACTGCGGGGACAAGGCGGTGAACTCGCATCATCCGCCACCGGGCGGCTACGGCAGGAACCGGCCGCATCCGCAGCACCCGCAGGGGCAGCATCCGCAAGGGCAACGTCCGCAAGCGCAGCATCCGCAAGCCCAGCAGCGCGCTCCGGCAACGGCGCGGCCGCCGCAGCCTGCGGCGCAGCAGAGCGCATACCAGCCGCCGCAGGATCGGCCGGTTCCGAACCAGGCTTACCGGCATCCCCCACCGCCGCCTCAACAGCCCCCGCCGTCGCACCCGCAATGGCCCGCTCGCGCTGCGCCCTATCCGCCGCAGCCCGCGCCGCAAAGGATCGCACCCCCGCCGTTCCAGCCTGCCGGAAGGCCGGCCGCACCTTATCCGCAGCCGGCGCCGCCTTATTCGCACTCGGCTCCGCCTTTGCCGCGAACGGCTCCAACGTTGCCGCAATCGGCTCCGGCGTTGCCACGATCGGCTCCGCCTTTGCCACAATCCGCCCATCGCGAATCGTTTCGTCCGGCGGCGGCGCCCCAAGTTCCATCCGGGCCGATGCACCCGCAACCTGCTGGGCGTGCACCCGAGCCCTCGCTATCCTATCCTCCGACTCAAAGGCGACCTGCGCCGCCGCCGGCACCACCGCCCCCGCCCGTTACGGCGGGACGGGCGGTCCACGGGGCCGGTGAGCCTTACCCGCCGTTGCAGGCTGGATCGTTGGATGATGCATCGCTGATGGACTTGAAACGGAACAATCTCCGCAGCCCGCGTGCCGCGCTCGAGCCCGATCGGGTTCCGATGCCGACGCGGCGCTCCAAGCGCGTGCGCAACCCGTTCGTCATCGCCGGCAATTTGATGTTGACGGTCGTCTTCCTGCTGACGATCGCGGCCGGCGTCGGTTTCGTCATCGGCAAGCAGCGCTTCGATCTGCCGGGACCGCTGGTTCGCGACAAGGTCGTCAACATTCCACGCGGCGGCGTGCGCGATACCGCGGAGCTGTTGCAGCGCGAGGGCGTGATCGACCAGCCGTGGCTGTTCGTCGCCGGAGCGATGCTGCTCAAGGCGCGCGACGATCTCAAATACGGCGAATATCGCTTCACCAGGAACGCCAGCCTGCGCGATGTGGTCGACACCATCATCGAGGGCAAGGTGGTGCAGCACGCCTTCACCATCGCGGAAGGGCTGACGTCCGACCAGGTGGTGGCGCGGATGATGGAAAACGACGTGCTCACCGGAAACATCCGCGAGATTCCGCGCGAGGGCACGCTGCTGCCGGAGACCTACGCTTTCGTGCGGGGCATGACGCGCGAGCAGATGATCCAGCGCATGCAGCAGGCGCATCGGCGCGTGGTCCAGGAGGTCTGGGACCGCCGCGTCGCCGACCTGCCGGTCCGCTCGCCGGAGCAGCTCGTGATCCTGGCTTCGATCGTCGAGAAGGAAACCGGAAAGGCCGAGGAACGCACGCGCGTCGCCGCGGTGTTTATCAATCGGCTCAAGCAGAAGATGCGGCTCGAATCCGATCCGACGATCATCTACGGGTTGGTCGGCGGCAAGGGCACGCTCGGCCGTCCGATCCAGGCCAACGAGATCAGGCAGCCGACGCCCTACAACACCTATGTCATCGACGGGCTGCCGCCGGGACCGATCGGCAATCCGGGCCGCGCCTCGCTCGAAGCCGCCGCCAATCCGGCGCGCACCAAGGAAATCTTCTTTGTCGCCGACGGCACCGGCGGCCATGCGTTCTCCGAGAACTACGAGGCGCACAAACGCCACGTCGAGCGGCTGCGCGTGATCGAGCAGCAGGCCAACCCGCTCACCCCGCCTCCGGCTGCGCCAGCCGCGGCGCCGGCGCGGGGCGGCCGGTCCGGTGCGGCGCCGCGCCCGGCGACGACGGCGCGATAGCTTTCCCCTTTTCGGATCATGTTCTAAGGTCGCGCCGCTTCTTTGCGGAAAACTCACGAGATTCGGATCGATGGCGCTGCTGAGCATGACCGGATTCGCGCGGGGCCACGGCGTCACCGGCCCTTACGCCTGGTCGTGGGAGCTGAAATCCGTCAACTCCAAGGGGCTGGATCTCAAGCTTCGACTGCCGCCGGGCTGGGACGCGATCGACGCGCCCGCGCGCGCCAAGGCGGCCGAGAAGCTGTCGCGCGGCAGCGTGTTCGCCAATCTCACGGTCAACCGCGAGGGCGTCGTTCCGGTGGCGCGTATCAACGAGCCGGTGCTGGCCGCCGTGCTCGCGACGCTCAAGGCGCTCTCCGGCAAGGTCGATGCGGCGCCGCCCACGCTCGACGGCATCCTGGCGTTGCGCGGCGTGATCG
>CAMDFO010000054.1 GCA_945897515.1 Rhodoplanes serenus
CGTTCGATGATTTCGTGCCGGTGTCGATCGGCGCGTGGGTGCCGCTGCTGTACCTGGCGAACAAGTCGATGCCGCCGAACAACCTCAAGGAATTCGTCGAATACGCCAAGAAGTCGACGACGCCGTTGCTTTATGGATCCACGGGTCCGGGCAGCATCATGAATCTGTGCGGCGAGGTGCTCAAGCGCGACGCCGGCATCAAAATGGACCACATCCCGTTCCGCGGCGCGGCGCCGCTGGTGACCGACATGCTGGCCGGACGCATTCACTTCGGCGGCGATCAGTTGTCCAGCTCGCTTGCGCACGTGCGCTCCGGCAACCTCAAGGCGATGGCGGTCGCAACCAAGTCGGTGGCGCTGCCGGAGGTTCCCACCGCGCGCGAGATGGGCTTCCCCAATCTCGAGCTGCAAGGCTGGAACGGCTTCCTCGCGCCCAAGGGCACGCCGGATGCGATTGTCAACCGGATCCAGCAGCAGGTTGCGGCGGCGGTGAAGCGTCCCGACATCGCCAAGCGCATGACCGACGTCGGCGCCGAACCCTCCGGCTCGACGCCGGCCGAGATGCGCGAGATGCTGCAGCGGCAGATCGCACAGGTCCGTCCTGTGGTGGAGGAGCTCAAGCTCGTCGTCGAGTAGGGAAGCGGCGCGCCGTCGCCGCTTCGCATGGTAGGTCAGGAGCGATGAGCGCGGCGTTTGCGTTTCTCGGAATATTGGTGCTGTCGCTCATCGTGGCGCTGCTGGCGGCGCTGCAGCTTGCCGATCATTTTCGCGCCGCGGAGGAATTCGTGCTGGTGCTGGCGGTGCTGCCGGTGTTTGCGACGGGCAGCATCGCGGTGCTGGGCCTTGCCTCCGCCAGAGCCGGAAGCGCACGCACCTTGAACCGAGTCGCGGCTGGTCTTGCGGCGCTTGCCTGCATCTTGGTCGTGCTGCCCGGCGGCGTTGAGTACATTGCTCGGCGCGCGTCCGATCCCTTCGGCATCCACCAAAAAACCATCCAGGTCGCGATCCAGATTGTGGCGCCGGCGCTGTTCGCGATTCTCGTGCAATGGGGACTGGTGCGGCATCGCTGGCTGCGCATCCGCGGCGACGAGGATTTGTCGCGCTGGCCCTGGGTCACGACCATCGTGGCCGGGCTCGCGATCCTCAACCCGATCGGGCTTGAGTTCATCGCTTCGGCGATCAGGCAATCGCCGACCGACTGGCTCCGGCAATTTACCCTCACCGTGACGTTGAGCGGCCTGGCGGCGCTCGTGCTGATGGGCCTCGTCGAATACGCAGTCCGCGGGTGGATGCGGCGCCGGCGCCTCGGCGACAGCCGTCCGCCGCTGCCCGAAATGGCAGGCTAGCCGGCCGCCACGCCGCGAACCGTTTCAAAAAATCTTTCCGCGAATTAGATAGCGCATCTGGGCTACATTCGGCGGTCCCTCGGCAGGAGCGAAAGCGATAGCGGCATGGCTGATACCAGTTTCGATATCATCATCATCGGCTCGGGCCCCGGCGGCTATGTCACCGCGATCAGGGCGGCGCAGCTTGGCTTCAAGACCGCGATCGTGGAGCGCGAATACCTCGGTGGCATCTGCCTGAATTGGGGCTGCATCCCGACCAAGGCGCTGCTGCGCTCGGCGGAAATCTACCATTACATGCAGCACGCCAAGGACTACGGGCTGAAGGCCGATAATGTCGGCTTTGACGCAGCCGCCATCGTCAAACGTTCGCGCGGCGTGGCCTCCCGCATGAACACCGGCATCAGCTACCTGATGAAGAAGAACAAGGTCAGTGTGATCTGGGGCGAGGCGGCGATCGACGCGCCGGGCAAGCTCACGGTCAAGGCCGGCAAGAGCGAAGCGCCCAAGGGCGCGCTCGGGCCGGGGGCGTATCAGGCCAAGCACATCATCATCGCCACCGGCGCGCGGCCGCGCGTGCTGCCAGGCCTGGAGCCTGACAAGAAGCTGGTTTGGACTTATTTCGAGGCAATGGTGCCGGAAAAGCTGCCGAAGTCGCTGCTGGTGATCGGCTCGGGCGCCATCGGCATCGAGTTCGCGAGCTTCTATCGCACCCTCGGCTCAGAGGTCACCGTTGTCGAGGTGCTGCCGCAAATCCTTCCGGTCGAGGACGCCGAGATTCAGACCTTCGCGCGCAAAGCGTTCGAAAAGCAGGGCATGAAGATCCTCACCGGCGCCAAGGTGACCAAGCTCGACAAGAAGACCGACAGCGTCACCGCGACGATCGACGACGGGAAGGGCGGCACGCAATCGATCACGGTCGAGCGGGTGATCGCCGCGGTCGGCGTCGTCGGCAACATCGAAGGGCTGGGGCTGGAAAAGCTCGGCGTGAAGACCGAGCGCGGCGGCACCATCGCCGTCGACGGCACCGGCAAGACCAGCGTGCCGGGCATCTACGCCATCGGCGACGTCGCGGGGCCGCCAATGCTGGCGCACAAGGCCGAGCACGAGGGCGTGGTCTGCGTCGAGGCGATCAAGGGCCTGCATCCGCACGCCATGAACAAGAGCCTCATTCCGGGCTGCACGTATTGCTTCCCGCAGATCGCTTCGGTCGGCCTTACCGAGCAGGCGGCGAAGGACAAGAAGCTCGACATCCGCGTCGGAAAATTTCCCTTCGTCGGCAACGGCAAGGCGGTCGCGCTCGGCGAGGACCAGGGCCTGATCAAAGTGATCTTCGACAAGAAGACCGGGGCGCTGCTCGGCGCGCATATGGTGGGAGCCGAGGTCACCGAGTTGATCCAAGGCTACGTGGTGGCGATGAACCTCGAAACCACGGAAGAGGAGCTGATGCACACCATCTTCCCGCATCCGACCCTGTCGGAGATGATGAAGGAGGCGGTGCTCGACGCCTACGGCCGGGTTTTGAACATGTAGCCGGGTTGCGGGTTATCCCTGCGTCGGTCAACGCAGGAGACAGCCGTGGACGACCATATTTACCGAGTCATCGAGATCGTCGGCACTTCGGAAAAGAGCATCGAGGACGCAGTGCAAAAGGGAGTCGCGCGCGCCACAAAGACGCTGCGAAACCTGCGCTGGTTCGAGATCACACGTCAGAGCGGCCATATCGCGAACGGCAAGGTTGAGCATTTCCAGGTGACGCTGAAGGTCGGCTTCACGATGGAAGACAACGCCTGACGCAGACAGCCCGGCGTTACACCCGGTCGCGGTGGGAGATTTCCACCACCCGCGCGCGGCGCGCCAGTTCCTCGACCAGCGCATCCGCGGCGGCGCGGTTGTTCGGGTCGAGATTGGCGTCCCATTCGTCCAGCAGGTAGATCGCGGCGTCGGTATAGGCGACGATCTCCTGGAGCGCGCGCAATTGCCGTTCGCCCGAGGAGAAGCCCGGACGTTTCGCGGGATCCGGTGGCGGAACCGGTTCATCACCGTCCTGAGGGTCCTCGGGCTCCATGCCCTGGGCGAATTGGAAAGCAAGGCGGTCCGCGGTCGGCCAGTAATAGGCCCGCGTCTTGATCGTGGACTTGAGACTGGTCAGCAGCGTCGATTTTCCCGACCCGTTGGCGCCGCGAACGTTGATGCGGCCGGTCGGCTGCGCCAGCACCCGGGTCATGGCGTCGTCCACCGAGCTCACCGTGCTGGAATTTTCGCCCTCCCGCAGAATCAGCTTGTCGGGCTTGATGCGGCCTTCGAATTCCGGATCGAACGGCGGATGCATGTTCGCAGACACGCCGCGCAGCCGGGTCCAGACCGCCAGCAGCTCGTTCCAGCCCGAAGTGAACTGATGCATGTTGTGAGTCATCTCGATCTGGCGCGGCAGCGTCGCGACCAGCGCGATCAGCGTTTCGGCGTCGTCCGAATTTTTCGCCGCAACCCAGGCCATGGTGCCGAACACGATTGCAAGGCCGACGATCGCGCTCACCGCGCTCAAGCCCTCCTTGGTCATGATCGCTTTGATCTGGGCGTCGAGACCGTCGCGCAGCTTGCCCTTGAAGCCCGCGAGCCAGAGCCGGAGGTTGTAACGGTTGCCGGTGAAGATGTTGTCCCAGGCGGTATAGCCCTGCGCCGTCATGCGATTTGTCATGCGCTGATTTTCGAGATAGGCGCGCGAGATCGGCTTGCGCATGGTCCACTGCATCGCAAACAGCACCGCGAAGGCGACCGCATAGGCGATCGGCAGAGAGCCGTCGATCTGGGTGCCGAGGACGATGACGTTGAAGATCAGGCCGAGCAGCAGCCGCAGGTCGCCCTCGATCTCGTAGAGCAGGTTGAAATAGACGTAGAACGTCTCCCCGGTCAGGAACGGCTCGACCCGCTCGCGCGCATCCTTGTCGCCCAGCGACTTGGTCTGGTTGCGGTTGTCGCGCGCGAAGCGGAGCATGTAGCGGCCATAGGCCAGGAACCCCGCGCGTTCGGCGTAGATCCAGCTCACCGCGCCGACGATGTAGGAGGCCGACTGCGCCGCCAGGATCATCAGCAGGTCGTAGATCAGCAACTCGTCTTTGGTGAAGTTGCGACCGGCCTCGATCACCAGATAGGTGGTGGCGGCCCCCAGCAGGGCCTCGACCACCATGAATCCGAGCATGATGTAGAACGGCAGGCACAGCATCAGCCGCGCTAGCTCGATCGGCTTGACGGGTTCGCGCTGCGGGGAGGCGTCGGAGGTGGCCGGGAAGGTCATAACTCGCAGTCTAGCTGGATTGGGGGTCGCCGCCAGCGCGGTGTGCTATACTCAAGGTCTTGAAACTCAAGGGACTTCCCCATGGGTCTGATCTCCTGGATCGTGATCGGGCTGCTGGCCGGATGGCTCGCGGCCAAGATCACCAATTCGCCCGGGGGACTGCTGCGCAATATCGCGGTCGGCCTGGTCGGTGCGATCCTGGGTGGTTTTCTGGCGCGCCGGTTCGGCATCCAGGTGACGCCCGACTTCTGGGGCGAACTGATCACGGCGATCGTCGGCGCGCTGATCCTGCTGTTCATACTGCAGGCGATCCGGCGGGCCTGATGGCGGGTTGCGGCGGAGGCGTGCCGTCCGTAAGTAAAGGGCCTGAACGGATTCCCATGACCGTCGTGCTCGACCACACCAAAAGCCGGCCGCGCCACCCTGAAAAGGCGCATCGGCCGGACACGCCGGTGCTGCGCAAGCCCGACTGGATTCGCGTGCGCGCGCCGATCTCGAAAGGCTACGCGGCCACGACTGCGATCGTACGCGAAAACGGCCTGCACACGGTGTGCGAGGAGGCCGGCTGCCCCAATATCGGCGAGTGCTGGGACAAGAAACACGCCACCTTCATGATCCTGGGCGACACCTGCACGCGCGCCTGCGCGTTCTGCAACGTGAAAACCGGAATGCCGGGACCGCTCGATCCGCTGGAGCCGCAGCATGTCGCGGAGGCGACCGCAAAACTGGGACTGGCGCATCTCGTCGTCACTTCGGTGGACCGCGACGATCTCGCCGACGGCGGCGCCGAGCATTTCGCGCAGACCATCCGCGCCATCCGCGGGCTATGCCCGAGCACGACGATCGAGGTGCTGACGCCGGACTTTCTGCGCAAAGAGGGAGCGCTGGAGCGCGTGGTCGAGGCGCGACCCGACGTGTTCAACCACAACCTGGAAACCGTGCCGTCGCGCTATCTCACGGTGCGGCCGGGCGCGCGCTATTTCCATTCGGTGCGATTGCTGCAACGAGTGAAGGAGCTCGATCCGCGGATGTTCACCAAATCGGGCATCATGGTGGGTTTGGGCGAGGAGCGGAACGAGGTGCTCCAGGTGATGGACGACCTGCGCGCCGCCGACGTCGATTTCCTCACCATCGGGCAATATCTGCAGCCGACCCGCAAGCACCACCCGGTGGTGCGCTTCCTGACGCCCGACGAATTCGAAGGGCTCAAGACCGTGGCCTACGCCAAGGGCTTCCTGATGGTGTCGGCGTCGCCGCTGACGCGCTCGTCGCACCACGCCGGCGACGATTTTGCCAAGCTGAAGGCGGCGCGCGGCGCATGATCGGCTGATGCCGCAATTCACCACCAAACGCCGGGTCCGACATTCGGCAGAGAACATGTTCGACCTCGTCGCCGACGTCGAACGCTATCCGCAATTCGTGCCGCTCTGCCGCGACCTGAAGGTCCGCAAGCGAACCAGCAACGACGACGGCACCGAGGTGCTGGTCGCCGACATGACCGTTGCCTACAAGCTGGTGCGCGAGAGCTTTCGCAGCCGCGTCACGCTCGACCGTGCAAAGCTGCAAATCCTGGTGGAATATCTCGAAGGACCGTTCAGCCACTTGCAGAACCGCTGGACGTTCCACCCGACCGGCGAGGGGACCTGCGAGATCGAATTCTTCATCGACTATGAATTCCGCAGCCGTACGCTCGGCATGCTGATGGGCGCGATGTTCGACGCCGCGTTTCGGCGGTTTGCGGTGGCGTTCGAGAAGCGCGCCGACGAGGTTTATGGGCGCAAGCCGGCGTAGCTCTCGGCAAGCTCCTGCAGCATCGAAAGCGCCTGCAGCACCGAACGCCGCCGCACTTCGCTGCGGCCGATGTCGCCGTAGCGCGCCTCATGATGGATCAGCCGGCCGTTGCGCGTGGCAGCGGCGAAATGCACCAATCCAACCGGTTTCTCGGCCGAGCCGCCGCCGGGACCGGCGATACCGGTGATCGACACCGCGAGATCGGCCGGTGCATGGGCGAGGACGCCCTTCGCCATCGCCTCGGCGGTCTCGCGACTGACCGCGCCATGCTGCTTCAGCGTGGCTTCCGGCACGCCGAGCATCTGCTGCTTGGCCTCGTTGGTGTAGGTCACGAAGCCGCGGTCCACCACCGCGGACGAGCCGGCAATCTCGGTCAGCGCGCCCGCCACCAGGCCGCCAGTGCAGGATTCGGCGGTGGCCACCATCAGGCGCTTGCCTTTGCACAGGTCGAGCAGCGCGGCAGCGGCGTCTCTGATTGCTGGATCGAACATCACCACGACCAGGCCAGGCGCACGGTGGCGGTCGCCATCGCGGCGATGCCTTCGCCGCGGCCGGTGAACCCGAGCTTCTCCGTCGTGGTCGCCTTTACGGCGACACGGTCCACGGAAATCTCGGCGATCTCGGCGATCTTCTGGCGCATGGCGTCACGGTGCGGGCCGATGCGCGGAGCCTCGCAGATGATGGTGATGTCGAGATGCGCGATCCGTCCGCCGCGCTTGCGCACCCGCTCGGCGGCGAACTTCAGGAACTGGTCGGAGGACGCGCCACGCCAGCGCGGATCGTTCGGCGAGAAATGCTTGCCGATGTCGCCGTCGGCCAGCGCCCCAAGGATTGCGTCGACGGCGGCATGCAGGGCGACGTCGGCATCGGAATGGCCGGTGAGGCCGCGCTCATGCGGGATGCGCACGCCGCCGAGCATCACATGATCGCCGTCGCCGAAAGCGTGCACGTCGTAGCCCGAACCGGTGCGCAAATCCGCAAGGCTCGCAATCCGCTTGGCCTCGGCGCGCGCAAAATCGTCCTCGGTCGTGAGCTTCACGTTGCCGGCTTCTCCCTCGAATACCGAGACTTTCATGCCGGCCCATTCCGCCAATGCGGCGTCGTCGGTGAAGTCCTCGCGGCCGGAGGCGATGGCGCGGCGGTGCGCATCGAGCAGCGCCTCAAACGCGAACGCTTGCGGCGTCTGCACGCTGCGCAGCCGCGAACGGTCGAGCGTGCCGCTGACCAGCCCGTCGTCTCCCACAGTCTTGATGGTGTCGGTGACTTCGAGCGCCGGGATCGCAGCGCCGGTCGCCGAGCAGGCGGTGATGGCGTGCGAGACCAGGGTCGCCGAGCAGAACGGCCGGGCAGCGTCATGGACCAGCACGATGTCGGGCGCGCCCTTGCTCAGGGCTTCCAATCCGGCGCGCACCGAGGCCTGGCGCGTGGCGCCACCGAACACCGGCGGCATCAGTTTGAGCCCGCGGGACGCCTCCTGGAAACGCGCGCCGTCGTCGGGATGGATGACCGGCAGGACGGCCGTGACGTCGCCGTGCCAGGCCAGCAGCGCCAAGCTCGATCGGATGACCGGCTCGCCGGCCACCTGCCGGTACTGCTTCGGCAACGACCCGCCGGCGCGAACCCCGCGCCCGGCAGCGACTACGATTGCGGCGACGGAACGTTTCATTGCCGATCCCAAACCCAATGCCATCCGCTCTTAGCAGCCTGCCCGGAATCGCCCAATGGGCTTCGATTAGCCCGAAAGTCGATGCATTAAGGGATTTCCACCGCAGGGGATTTTCTTGCACTGCAGCACTTGCGTTGCGCTGCGATTTGGCTAAACTATGAGCACTTGTTATGCAGCTTAATTTATAGGCATCCTTTGCGCACCGGAAATACCCAGGAAATTCGCGGACTTGCGGTCGGCCCGGTGCCGATTCCGAACGGCGTCATTCTTGCGCCGATGACGGGCATTACCGATGCGCCGTTCCGCCGCCTGGTTTCGAAGCTCGGGGCTGGGCTGGTGGTTTCCGAGATGACGGCCAGCGAGTTGCTGGTGGAGGGCAACCGCAACGCAGTGCTGCGCGCCGAAGGGCAAGGCACCGGCATTCATGTGGTGCAGCTTGCTGGCTGCGAGCCGCACTGGATGGCCGAGGGCGCGCGGATCGCCGAGGCGGCTGGCGCCAACATCATCGATATCAATATGGGCTGTCCGGCTCGGCACGTCTCCAACAAGCAGTCCGGCTCGGCGCTGATGCGCGATCTCGATCACGCCCTGACGCTGATCGAAGCCACCATCGGCGCGGTCTCGGTCCCGGTGACGCTGAAGATGCGTCTGGGCTGGGATGAGCGCTCGCTGAACGCGCCGGAGCTGGCGCGGCGGGCGGAAGCCGCGGGCGTGCAATTGGTGACGGTGCACGGCCGCACCCGCTGCCAGTTCTACAAGGGTGGCGCCGACTGGAATGCGGTTCGAGCGGTAAAGTCCGCGGTATCGATCCCCGTGGTCATCAACGGCGACATCAAGACCTTCGATGATGCCAAGGCCGCGCTCTTCGCATCCGGCGCCGACGCCGTCATGGTCGGACGCGCGGCGCAGGGGCGGCCGTGGTTCCCCGGCCAGTTGGCGCAATTCCTCACAACCGGCCATCGCGCCAAGGCGCCGCCGCTCGCGGACCAACTCGTGATGATCACCGCGCTGTACGAGGAAATGCTGGCGCACCACGGACTGCGCATCGGATTACGTCATGCGCGCAAGCATCTCGGTTGGGCACTCGACGCCGCGGCCGCGAGCACCGGCATCGCGCTCGATACGCTCAAGCGCTGGCGCGAGACTGTGCTGACCAGCGAAGACCCGGCCGTTGCGCGCACCCGCCTCGCGGAAGCCTACGACGCCTTCGCCTGCGGAGCAGCCGCATGAACAATGTCGACTTTCGCAGCGCCAACACGCCGCGATCCGCTGACGCGGTGCTCAACGCTTTGCCGCTGCCGGTCATCATGGTGGGAGCCGACGGCAGGATCGCGGACGCCAACGTCGCGGCCGAGAACTTTTTCGACGCGTCGGTTCCGGTGCTGCGCCGGCACTCGCTGCGCGACCTGGTGCCGTTCGGCAGCCCGCTGCTGACGCTGGTCGATCAGGTGCGGGCGCGCGGCGCCGCCGTCAACGAATACAAAGTCGACCTTTCGACTCCGCGCAATCCAGGCGACCGGCTGGTCGATCTGCATGTCGCGCCGTTGCCGGAGCGGCCCGATCACGTCGTGATCATGCTTCAAGAACGTACGATCGCCGACAAGATGGACCGCCAGCTTACTCATCGGGGCGCCGCGCGCTCGGTCAGCGCGCTGGCCGCTATGCTCGCGCACGAGATCAAGAACCCGCTGTCCGGCATCCGCGGCGCGGCGCAACTCCTGGAGCAAGCCGCCAGCGACGACGATCGCACCTTGACGCGGCTGATCTGCGACGAGGCCGATCGCATCGTGAAGCTGGTCGATCGCATGGAGGTGTTCTCCGACGAACGGCCGGTCGAGCGCGAGCCGGTCAACATCCATGCCGTTTTGGAGCACGTCAAACGCCTGGCGCAGTCGGGCTTCGCCCGCCACATCAAGTTCGTCGAGACCTACGATCCGTCGTTGCCGCCGGTGTTCGCCAACCGCGATCAGCTCGTTCAGGTGTTCCTGAACCTGGTGAAAAATGCAGCCGAATCGATCGGTGAGGGCGCGTCCGAAGGCGAGATCCAGATCACCAGCGCGTTCCGCCCGGGCGTGCGGCTGTCGCTGCCGGGCAGCAAGTCGCGGGTGTCGCTGCCGCTCGAGTTCTGCATCCGGGACAACGGGCCGGGCGTGCCCGAGGACCTGATGCCGCACCTGTTCGACCCGTTCGTGACGACGAAGCCGTCGGGTTCGGGGCTCGGCCTCGCGCTGGTGGCGAAGATCATCAACGATCACGGCGGGATCATCGAATGCGAATCGCAGCCTCGGCACACGATCTTTCGCGTGCTGATGCCAATGTTCACCGGTGACGGCGCCGGGCCGACACCCGCTTGAGGATTTGAGGACCCAAGAGGACTCCATGCCAGCGGGAAGCATTCTGGTCGCCGACGACGATGCGGCCATAAGAACCGTGCTGAACCAGGCGCTGTCGCGCGCCGGTTACGAAGTGCGCTCGACCGGCAACGCCGCGACGCTCTGGCGCTGGGTAAGCCAGGGCGAGGGCGATCTGGTCATCACCGACGTGGTGATGCCGGACGAAAACGCGTTCGACCTGCTGCCGCGCATCAAGAAGCTGCGGCCCAATCTACCGGTGCTCGTCATGAGCGCGCAGAACACGTTCCTGACTGCGATCCGCGCGTCCGAGCGCGGCGCCTACGAATACCTGCCCAAGCCGTTCGATCTCAAGGAGCTGATCGCTATCGTCGGCCGCGCGTTGGCTGAGCCGAAGGAACGGCCGCGCACCGTGGCCAAGCAGGACGACATGGAATCGATCCCGCTGATCGGCCGTTCGGTTGCGATGCAGGAAATCTACCGGCTGGTCGCGCGCCTGATGCAGACCGATCTGACCGTCATGATCTCCGGCGAGTCCGGCACCGGCAAAGAACTGGTTGCGCGCGCGCTGCACGATTACGGCAAGCGCCGCGGCGGACAGTTCGTCGCCATCAACATGGCGGCGATCCCGCGCGACCTGATCGAATCAGAATTGTTCGGCCACGAGAAGGGCGCCTTCACCGGCGCCAACACCCGCAGTACCGGGCGCTTCGAGCAGGCGGAAGGCGGCACGCTGTTCCTCGATGAGATCGGCGACATGCCGATGGAGGCACAGACGCGTCTGCTTCGCGTGCTGCAGCAGGGCGAATACACCACGGTCGGCGGTCGCACCGCGATCAAGAGCGACGTGCGCATCGTGGCCGCGACCAACAAGGATCTGCGCATCCTGATCCAGCAGGGCCTGTTCCGCGAGGACCTTTTCTTCCGGCTCAACGTGGTTCCGCTCCGGCTGCCGCCACTGCGCGAGCGCAGTGAGGACATCCCCGACCTGATCCGGCATTTCTTCGCCCAGGCCGAGCGCGAGGGTCTGCCGGAAAAGCATCTCGATCAGGCGGCGCTCGATCGGCTCAAGCGCTATCGCTGGCCCGGTAACGTGCGCGAACTGGAGAACCTGGCGCGGCGGCTGGCCGCGCTCTATCCGCAGGACACCATCACGGCCTCCGTGATCGATGCCGAATTGTCCCATCCCGCGACGCCGGCGGCGGAAAAGCCGCCCAGCGAAGAAAGTCTTTCCGCTGCGGTCGAGCACAACCTGACACGCTACTTTGCAAGCTTCGACAATGGCTTGCCGCCCCCCGGGCTGTACCTCCGGATCCTCAAGGAGATCGAATATCCGTTGTTGTCGCAGGCCCTCGCGGTCACTCGCGGCAACCAGATTCGCGCCGCGGACCTGCTGGGCCTCAACCGCAACACGCTGCGCAAGAAGATCCGGGATCTCGACATCCAGGTCATCCGAACCAGCGGTTAGCCGCCGGCTCGGACGAGCACCGATTCATTCCACAGCCGCCTTTCGTCCCTCTGGCGATACGCCCCGCGCCATGTGAATGTCGCAATTCGGCAACATTAGTTGCAGAACAGCATCAGTGCGCCGAGCCGCAGTAGGTCTGATTTCCCGCTGACGGCGCATAATTGTGCATCCACGGCGTCTTAGGGGTTCATGACCACCGTCGAGCAAGCCGCGACCGCCGATATGGCCGTTGCCACTGCCCCCGCCGGAGGGCGGGCCATCCGCGCGCTTGGCCCGATCGCGGCAGGGCTGTCGTTGCTGTCGGCATTCGCGACCTTTGTGGTCCTCGCCGACCTCACCCCGATCGTGCCCAGACACGAGGTCGTCGTCAGCCTTCTGCTGATCAACGCCGTGACCGTGCTGCTCCTGCTCGGCGTCATCGCCCGCGAGGTGTGGCTGGTGGTGCAGGCCCGACGGCGAGGGCGGGCGGCGGCACGGCTGCACGTGCGCATCGTCGGCCTGTTCTCGGTGATCGCCGCGGTGCCGGCCATCCTGGTCGCGGTGGTGGCCAGCGTCACCCTCGACCGCGGCCTCGATCGGCTGTTCTCCACTCGCACAAAAACCGTGATCGAGAACTCGCTGATGGTGGCGGACGCCTATCTGCGCGAGCACGCGCAAATCGTCCGGAACGACATCCTGGCGATGTCGTTCGACGTGACGCGCGCCAAGCCGCTGTTCGACCAGGACCGAGAACGTTTCAGCCAGGGCTTCACCCAACAGGCCCGGATCCGCGGCCTGTCCGCCGCGATGATCATCGGGGCAGACCTGACAGTGATCGAGCGGGCAGACCTGCGGCGTGAGCAGGACATCGTGATGCCGTCCGTCGCCGGTCTCGCCACCGTCGGCGAAGCCGAGCCGCAGATCGGTGTCGTGCTGGAGGCCAATTCCGTGGCGGCCGTGATCCGCCTGCGCGGCTATGACAACGCCTATCTCCACATGATCCGCCCGCTCGATCCGCGAGTGGTGGCGCAGCTGCGCGAGACCCAGGCGAGCGTCAGCGATTTTGCCAATCTCGAGGCGCGGCGGCTCGGCGTGCAGCTCGCCTTCGGCATGATGTACACGGTGATCGCGCTGACCGTGCTGTTGTCGGCGGCATGGCTCGGCCTGAACTTCGCCAACCGCCTGGTGGCGCCGATCCGACGCCTGATCGGGGCCGCCAACGTGGTGTCCACCGGCAATCTCCACGTTCAGGTGCCGATCGATCGCTCCGAGGGCGACCTCGGCCAACTCGGCGAGACCTTCAACAAGATGACCTACGAGTTGCGGACCCAGCGCGACGACATCGTGCACGCGCGCGACCTGATCGATCAGCGTCGCCGGTTCACCGAAGCCGTGCTCGCCGGGGTGAGCGCCGGCGTCATCGGCGTCGACGCGGAAGGATGCGTCAGCATCCTCAATCGTTCGGCGCAGCGGCTGGTCGAGCGCTCCGAGGCCGAGGCGGTGAACCAGCCGCTGATCGAGCTGCTGCCCGAGCTGACGGAAATCTTTTCCAACGCGCGAGCGAGCACCCAGCGCGAGGTGCAGGGCCAGATCACCATCAGCCGTCACGGACGCGAGCGCAATCTGCTGGTGCGCGTGACCACCGAGCAGTCGGGCGAGCCGGAGCACGGCTATGTGGTCACGCTCGACGACATTACCGAGCTGGTGGCCGCGCAACGCACTTCGGCCTGGGCCGACGTGGCGCGGCGGATCGCGCACGAGATCAAAAATCCGCTCACGCCGATCCAGCTTTCCGCCGAGCGTCTGAGGCGCAAGTATGGCAAATCCATCACCGAGGATCCGGCCGTATTTTTCCAATGCACCGACACGATCGTGCGCCAGGTCGACGACATCAAGCGCATGGTGGATGAGTTCTCGAAATTCGCCCGCATGCCAACCCCGGTGATGGCATCGGAAGACATCGCCGACGCCGTGCGGCAGGTGGTGTTCCTGATGCGGGTCGGCAACGCCGACATCGACATCGACCTGCAGCTTGCCGAGGACCCGATGCCGGCGCACTTCGACCGCCGGCTGATCTCGCAGGCGCTCACCAACATCATCAAGAACGCCACGGAAGCGGTCGCCGCGAAATTTTCCGGGAAGCCGTCGGGTGACGGCGAGGGCGGCAGCATCCGCGTTACGGCCGAGCGTGACGGCGGCGATGTTGTGATCGATGTGGTCGACAACGGCATCGGGCTGCCGAAGGAAAACCGCAGCCGGCTGCTGGAACCTTATGTCACGACCCGGGAGAAGGGCACCGGCCTAGGCCTTGCGATCGTCGGTCGCATTATCGAAGACCACGGCGGCAGCATCGAGCTTCGCGACGCCGAGCAGAAAATCCCCGGTGCACAAGGCGCGTGGGTGCGGTTGCGGTTCGCCACCGAGCCGGCCAAGACCGCCAAAGACAGCCCAAAGGAGGCCAAAAGCAATGTCCAGAACCAAATCGCCGACAAGCCTCAAGAATCAGAATTGACCAAAGCCGAAAGCGAGCGTTGATCCATGGCGTCCGACATTCTCATCGTCGACGACGAGTCCGACATCTGCGAATTGGTCGCGGGTTTGCTCCAGGACGAGGGCTACAGCACGCGGACCGCGCGCGACAGCGACGCCGCGCTGAGCGCCATCCAGTCCCGTCGTCCCCATCTTCTGTTCCTGGACATCTGGCTGCAGGGCAGCAAACTCGACGGCCTGCAGCTTCTGGATCAGGTGAAGGAACAGCACCCGGATCTGCCCGTGGTCATGATCTCCGGTCACGGCAACATCGAGACCGCAGTGGCGGCGATCAAGCAGGGCGCCTACGACTTCATCGAGAAGCCGTTCAAGGCCGACCGTCTGGTGCTGGTTGCCGAACGCGCGCTGGAAACCTCGCGGCTCAAGCGCGAGGTCAAGGTGCTCAAGGCGCTGGCGCCGCTGCCGACTCGCATGATCGGCCGCTCGCCGGCGCTCAACCAGCTCCGCCAGACCATCGAAAAGGTGTCGCCGACCAACAGCCGAATTCTGATCGTCGGACCGTCGGGCGCCGGCAAGGAGCTTGCCGCCCGCACGCTGCACGGCCTGTCGCAACGCGCCACCGGCCCGTTCGTCGTCATCAACGCCGCCGCCATCACGCCCGATCGTATGGAGATCGAGCTGTTCGGCGTCGAGCCGTCGAATGAGTCGCAGGAGCGCAAGATCGGCGCCCTGGAAGAGGCACACGGCGGCACGCTGTTCATCGACGAGATCGCCGACATGCCGCGCGACACCCAGAGCCGCATCCTGCGCGTGCTGGTCGATCAGAACTTCCAACGCGTCGGCGGCTCGACCAGAGTTGCGGTCGACGTGCGGATCGTGTCCTCGACCGGCCGCAACCTTGAAAACGAAATCGCCGAAGGCCGCTTCCGCGAAGACCTGTATCACCGGCTGTCGGTGGTGCCGGTGCGCGTGCCGCCGCTCGCCGAGCGGCGCGAGGACATTCCCGATCTCGTCGGCTATTTCATGGAGCAGATTTCGCAGGCCACCGGCCTGCCGCAGCGCACGATCGGCGCCGACGCCATGGCGGTGCTGCAATCGCACGACTGGCCCGGCAACGTGCGGCAGTTGCGCAACAACGTCGAACGCCTGATGATCCTGGCCGGCGGCGACGCCACCGCCGTCATCAGCGCCAACATGCTGCCGCAGGATGTCGGCTCGATGGTGCCGACAATGCCCAACGGCAACGGCGGCGAACAACTCATGGGTCTGCCGTTACGCGATGCGCGCGAGCTGTTCGAGCGGGAATACCTGCTGGCCCAGATCAACCGCTTTGGCGGCAACATCTCGCGCACCGCAGAATTCGTCGGCATGGAGCGCTCCGCGCTGCACCGTAAGCTCAAGGCGCTGGGCATCGGCTAGGGATCGATCACGGTCTGGTTGGATATGATTTAGGAAAGAGGTTGCCTTGTCCCGCATCGCCTATGTGAACGGCCGCTACCTGCCGCTGCGCGACGCCACGGTCAACATCGAGGATCGCGGCTACCAGTTCTCCGATGGCGTCTACGAGGTCTGCGAGGTGAGGGGAGGCCAGCTCGTTGACGAGCGCCGTCACATCGAACGGCTCACGCGTTCGCTCGCCGAATTGCACATCGCCATGCCGCTGACGCCGCTCGCACTCGGCGTCGTGCTGCGCGAAACCGTGCGCCGCAATCGCGTACGCTGGGGCATCGTCTATCTGCAGATCAGCCGCGGGGTTTCACGGCGGGATCATGCCTTCCCGCCACCTGGCACCGCGCCCAGCGTCGTGGTCACCGCCCGCAATCTCGACTTCGCCAAGGCCGAGCAGCTTGCCTCCGAGGGGGTGGCCGTCATTACGGTTCCGGACAACCGCTGGGAAAGGGTCGACATCAAGTCGGTTTCGCTGCTGCCCAATGTGCTGGCGAAACAGGCGGCACGCGAGGCCGGCGCCCGCGAAGCCTGGTTCGTGGACAATCAGGGCCGGGTGACCGAGGGTTCCTCGTCCAACGCATGGATTATCACCCGCGATGGCAAGCTGGTGACGCGGCAGGCCGACCACGCCATTCTGCGGGGAATCACCCGCACCGTCGTCGTCGACGTGGCTACCGCCCAGGGTCTGGAACTCGAGGAGCGCGCCTTTACCGTCGAGGAAGCCCAGGGCGCGCGTGAGGCTTTCCTGACCTCTGCCAGCCAGATCGTCATTCCGGTGGTGCAGATCGACGGCCGGCCCGTCGGCAATGGCGCGCCGGGATTGGTTGCGACCGCTTTGCGGCGGGATTTCCACCGCTACGCGGAATTGACGTAAATGCAACCGGTACCGGTTTTAGCCTGAGTGTTGCCAACTTGCGCTTGCGCCGTCCCCGGACGTGCCATTTAATATCACCGCCCCAAGTTCTATGGCCTGCCGGGCAATAACGGCCAAGGACTTGAGAACAACAACTCGCGACAGGGGTGCGCGAGCAAAAACGGACCACGGCAATGGCAGCCGATCACTCTCAGAATCTGCAAGACACGTTCCTCAATCACGTCCGCAAGAGCAAAGTCCCCCTCACGATCTTTCTGGTAAACGGGGTGAAGCTGCAGGGCGTCGTCACTTGGTTTGACAATTTTTGTGTCCTGCTGCGGCGCGATGGCCACTCGCAACTGGTCTACAAGCACGCCATCTCCACGATTATGCCGGGTCACCCGATCCAGCTGTTCGAGGGCGCCGAGGATGCGCCTGCGGAAAAGGCCTGATTGGAGCCACGTCGACGTGACACCCATGCAGATGTCCTGAGCCCCTCGGGCTCGGGAACCGGCCGCGCTATCGTCATCGGTCCGTATCGCCGGCGCATTCCGATGCGCGACGGCGTCCCGCGTGGTGAGACTGAACGCGCTCCGGCGGCTCGGCTGGAGGAGGCGATCGGGCTCGCACGCGCCATCGAGCTGGCCGTGGTCGACGTCGGGATCGTGATGCTCGGCGACATCCGTCCCGCGACCTATCTCGGCAAGGGCAAGGTCGACGAGATCGCCGGGCTGGTGAAGACCCACGAGGCGGGGATCGTTGTGGTGGATTGCGCGCTCTCACCGGTGCAGCAGCGCAATCTGGAGAAGGCCTGGGGCGCCAAGGTGCTCGACCGCACCGGGCTGATCCTGGAAATCTTCGGCCGGCGCGCGCGCACCAAGGAAGGCGCGCTGCAGGTCGAGCTGGCGCATCTGACCTATCAGCGCAGCCGGCTGGTGCGTTCCTGGACCCATCTGGAACGCCAGCGCGGCGGCTTCGGCTTCCTCGGCGGACCGGGCGAGAGCCAGCTCGAGACCGACCGGCGCCTGATCGAGGAGCGTATCATCCGGCTCGAAGCCGAGCTGGAAAAGGTCAAGAAGCGGCGCCAGCTTCATCGCGACAGCCGGGCGCGCGTGCCGTATCCGATCGCGGCGCTGGTCGGCTACACCAACGCCGGCAAGTCGACGCTGTTCAACCGCATGACCCGGGCCGATGTAACGGCGGCCGACATGCTGTTCGCCACGCTCGACCCGACCCTGCGCGCGGTGGCGCTGCCGAGCGGATTGAAGATCATCCTCTCTGACACGGTCGGGTTCATCTCAGATCTGCCGACCATGCTGGTCGCGGCGTTCCGCGCCACGCTGGAGGAGGTGATCGAGGCCGACGTCATCCTGCACGTGCGCGATGTTTCACACGACGACACCGAGGCGCAGTCGCACGATGTCGATGAGGTCCTGCGTGCGCTCGGCATCGAGATCGAGAGCGATCCGCGGCTGATCGAGGTCTGGAACAAGATCGACCGGCTCGACGCCGACGGCCGCGAGCGGATTCGCAATCTCGCCGATCGCAGGCCCGCCGAACGGCATCCCGTGCTGGTGTCCGCGCTAAGCGGCGAGGGGATTGAAGCGCTCAACGCCGCGATCGAAGCACGCCTCGGCAAGCACCGCGTTGTGCTCGATCTGGTGGTCGATCCGGCCGACGGGGCGGGCGTGAGCTGGCTGCATCGTCATACCGAAGTGATGGCAAAAGCGATGGACGACGAAGGCGGGCTGGCGATGAAGGTGCGGGTCGATCCGTCGAAGGTGGATGCGGTGAGGGCGAAGTTCCGGCAGTAGCGGGCGGCTTTCGCCATCATGCTCGGCATAAGCCTCAGCTCTTCTCCGTAGCCTTCGCCTCGTCCCACAACGCATCCATCTCGGCGAGCGTGGCGTCCTGCGGCTTCCTGCCCTGAGCGGCCAACGCCCGCTCGATCGACGCAAATCGCCGCGCGAATTTCTGATTGGTGGCGCGGACCGCGGCCTCGGGATCGACGTCCAGGTGGCGGGCGAGGTTGACCATGGCGAACAGCAGGTCGCCGACCTCGGCCTTCGCCTTTTCGGCGTTACCACCCTGGATTTCGGCTTCAATCTCGTCGGACTCCTCGCGGATTTTGGCCAGCACTGCCAACGGATCGTTCCAGTCGAAGCCGACTTTGCCGGCCTTGGTTTGCAGCTTCAGCGCCCGAGTCAGCGCGGGCAGGGCGACGGGCACCCCGGCCAGGGCGCCGGTGTCGTCCACGGCTTGGCCGCGGGCCGCGCGTTCGGCCTTTTCCTCGGCCTTGATGCTGTCCCAAAGGTCCTTGACCTGATCCGGGGACAACCCACGTACATCGCCGAACACGTGGGGATGCCGGCGCAGCAGCTTGGTGGTGATCGCCTCGACCACGCCGCCGAAATCGAACGCGCCTTGTTCCTCAGCCATCCGGGCGTGGAACACGACCTGGAGCAGGAGGTCGCCCAGTTCGTCCCGCAGGTCGGCCATGTCGCCGCGGGCGATCGCATCGGCGGTCTCGTACGCCTCTTCAAGCGTGTAGGGGACGATGGTCGCGAAATTCTGCTCCAGGTCCCAAGGGCAGCCAGTGCCGGGCGTCCGCAGGGCCGCCATGATGTCGATCAGCCGGGCGATGTCGCGGGAGGGCTTCATGGCGCGGCAGGCTAACAGAGCGCCTCCGGCGTCGCGATAAAAGCGGGACGCGCCCCACAGGAAAGGGCGCGTCCGGCAGTGTCGGGACGGCGTTTAATGACCGGCCTGGTCGGCGGCCCGGCTGGTCTCGAACAGGAACCAGAGGCGTTTTTCGGCCTCGTCGATCCAGTTTTCAATCAGGCTGGCCGTGGCGATATCCTCGTGCTCGTCGGCGACCTCGTGGGCTTCGCGCATGAATTTCACATTCTTCTTGTGGTCGTTCATCAGCTCCCGAAGCATCTCGGTCGGCGCGACGAAGTCTTCCTCGTTGTCTTCGATGGTCTGGAGCTTGGAAACCTGACCGATCGACTTCAGCGTGACGCCGCCGATCTTGCGAACGCGTTCGGCCACGTCGTCGGTGTTGGCCAGGATCGCCGCGGCCTGCTCGTCGAACATCAGGTGATAATCGCGGAAATGCGGGCCGCTGACGTGCCAGTGGAAATTCTTGGTCTTGAGGTAAAGCGCGTAACTGTCCGCCAGGATCGTATTGAGAACCGCGGAAACCGCGTCGACCGCCTCCTGGGACAGGTCGGTCGGCGTATCGAGCGGAGCGGCAGGTTTCTGCTTGAGCTTGGTCACCTTGTTGTTGCTCACGGGGATCACCTCAGGGAATGGGGGAAGCGCACGGCGCCCGCCAACTCCAACGGCGGGTCCGTGCGATAATGCGCGCTGGTTGCGCTGGTTCCCTCAGAAGGAACAATCTCTGAAACGCATAAGACATATTATGGAATATCTCTATAGAAGACCGAAACTGATATTTAAAAATATAGATTAAACAATAGGATCGAGAACTATTTTACCGATCTAGATCAGGTCGCTAAAGTGATCTGCAAGCCGTCGTAAGCCGGCTCGACATCGCCAGGCAACTCACCCCGTAGCCGGTCGTAGTCGAGGTCGGTGTGAAGATTGGTCAGGATCGCCCGCCGGGGCTTGAGCCGTCCGATCCAGTCCAGGGCCTCGGCCAGGCTGAGATGGCTTGGGTGCGGCTTGTAGCGGAGCGCGTCGATGACCAAGACGTCGAGCCCGGCCAGCGCCGCCACGCTCGCGGCCGGCAGACTGCTTAGATCGCAGGAATAGGCGAACCCACCAAACCGGAAACCGAGCGAAGGGATATCGCCATGGTGTTGGGCGTAGGGCAGTGCCGTGATCGGTCCTCCCTCCCCCAAAATGGTCACGGGCCGGCCCGCCGCAATCCGGTGGTCGTTCATGATCGGGGGATAGTCGCTGCCGGGCGGCGTGACAAAGCAATAGTCGAACCGGGGCAAGACGTTTTTGGCGGTTGGCTCGTCCATATAGGCGTCGATCCGGCGGCGCTTCTTGATGAACAGCCCGCGGAGGTCGTCGATGCCGTGGATATGGTCGGCATGGGGATGGGTGTAGAGCACGCCGTCCAGCCAATCGACACCGGCGTCCAGAAGCTGCTCGCGAAGGTCGGGCGAGGTGTCGACCAGCACCCGGGTCGCGCCCGCCGCGTCTCGCCGCTCCACCAGCAGCGAGGTCCGGCGCCTTCGGTTTTTCGGATTGCTCGGGTCGCAGTCGCCCCAGCCGAGCGCCGGCCGAGGGACACCGCCAGAGGAGCCGCAGCCGAGGATGGTGAAGGTCATCGTGGCGGTTGAAATCATGCGAGGGGGACAGCCGGCTTGGGGACCTTGGCGAACAGCCGGAAGAAGTTCTCGGTGGTCTGCCGGGCGATTTCGTCCGGGCTGACGCCGCGGGTTTCCGCCAATACCTTGGCGGTTTCCACCACATAGGCCGGCTCGCAGCGCTTGCCGCGGAACTTGCCCGGGGCCAAGTAGGGCGAATCCGTCTCGACCAGGATGCGGTCGGCCGGAAGGTCTTTGGCGATGGCCCGCAGTTCGCTGGAGTTCTTAAACGTCAGAATGCCGGTGAACGACACGTAGAGACCCAGTTCGATGCCGGCGAAGGCGAGCCCCCGGCCGCCTGTGAAACAATGCAGAACGGCCGGGAAGGGCCCCTTCCCCATCTCGTCCCGCAAGATGGCGGCCATGTCGTCGTCGGCTTCGCGCGAATGGATCACCAGCGGCAGGCCGGTCTGCCTGGCGGCCACGATATGGGTGCGAAACCCCTGCTCCTGCGCGTCGCGGGGCGAGTTGTCGTAGTGGTAGTCGAGCCCGGCCTCGCCGATCGCCACCACCTTTGGATGATGGCTGGCAGCGATTAGTTCATCGCTGCCGATGTCCAGCTCTTCATGGGCATGGTGTGGATGAGTACCGATCGAACAAAACACGTTCGGGTACCGCTCCACGATGGCGATCAGCTCGGCGTGACGCCGGACCCGGGTCGAGATCGTCACCAACCGGCCAATCCCCGCCGCCTCGGCGCGCGCCACCACGGCGTCGAGCTCGTTCTTGAAGTCGGGAAAATCCAGATGACAGTGGCTGTCGACCAGCATGGCGGTCACGGCTTTGCGGCCGCGTCCGGCTCGACGTAGCGCGGGAACACCGGCGCAGGTGCGGGCAGCGTGGTTCCGGGTACCAGCCGCCTGGCGCCGCCCAGCGCGGCGAAATTCCGGTCGTCGTCTTGTGTGATACCGAGCAAATCCAGCAGGCGTACTGCCGCCATCGGCATGAACGGCTGGCACAGGATCGCGACCTGCCGTATCACCTCGGCGGTGACGTAGAGCACCGTGCCCTGCCGCGCCGGATCGGTCTTGGCCAGCGCCCAGGGCGCCTCGCCCGCGAAATAGCGGTTGGCGTCGGCGACCACGGCCCACACGGCGTTGAGCACCTGATGAAGCTGCTGGGTCTTCATGTGCTCGCGCGCCATGCCGATCATGGCGTCGGCCGCGGCCAGGATGGTCTTGTCGTTGTCGGAGAACGCACCGGGCTTAGGCAGCACGCCACCCAGTTGCTTGCCGATCATGGTGAGCGAGCGCTGCGCCAGGTTGCCGAGATCGTTGGCGAGATCGGCGTTGATGCGGTTGATGATCGCCTCATGGCTGTAGTTGCCGTCCTGCCCGAACGGCACCTCGCGCATGAAGAAATAGCGCAGCGGGTCGACGCCATAGGCGTCGGCCAGATCGAACGGGTCGATCACGTTGCCGACCGACTTCGACATTTTCTCGCCGCGGTTGAACAGGAAGCCGTGCGAGAAGATACGCCGCGGCACCGCGACGCCGGCGGACATCAGGAATGCCGGCCAATAGACCGCGTGGAAGCGCACGATGTCCTTGCCGATGACGTGCAGATCGGCCGGCCAGTAGCGCTTGAATTGCTCGCTGTCGGTGTCAGGGAAACCCACAGCGGTGATGTAGTTCGTCAGCGCGTCCACCCACACATACATGATGTGCTTGGGATTGCCGGGCACCTGGATGCCCCAGTCGAAGGTGGTGCGCGACAGCGAAAGGTCCTTGAGCCCGCCATTCACGAAGCTCGCGACCTCGTTCAGCCGCTCCTTCGGCAGCACGAAGTCGGGCACGCTCGCATAAAGGTCGAGCAGCTTCTTTTGATAGGCGGAGAGCCGGAAGAAATAGCTCTCCTCCTCCACCCATTCGACCGGCGTGCCGGTCTTGGTGGCGAGCCGCACCTTGTGCTCGTTCAGATGGGTCTCGTCCTCGGCGTAATAGGCCTCGTCGCGCACCGAGTACCAGCCGGCGTACTTGTCGAGATAGATGTCGCCGTTCTTCTCCATCCGCTCCCAGATCGCCTGCGACGAGCGGTGGTGGCGGTCCTCGGTGGTGCGGATGAAATCGTCGTTCGAGCAGTTCATCCGCTCGACCATGGCGCGGAAGCGCGGCGTGTTGCGGTCGACCAGTTCTCGCGCGGTGATGCCTTCGCGAGCGGCGGTCTGCTGGATCTTCTGGCCGTGCTCGTCCGTCCCGGTCAGGAAGAACACGTCGTAGCCGTCAAGCCGCATGAACCGGGCGATGGCATCGGTCGCGATCGCCTCATAGGCGTGCCCGATGTGCGGCACGCCGTTGGGATAGGAGATGGCGGTGGTGATGGTATAGCGGGGTTTTTCGGCCATGGAGCCCCGTAGGTATCAACCGGGCGCGGCGGGGGCAAGGCGGCACGCAAGCCGCCTATTCCACGCCAGCAAGGCGCTATTGCACCCCGACCTTGCGCATGCCTTCGAGAAATTGGGCCATCGGACCCGGCGTATAAGGGACATATTTTTCAATCCAGGCAATCGAGATATCGGGTTGCAATTCCTTGAGCCGTTCGAGCGCCGCGTGGGCCTCATCGAGCAGTCCCGCCTGAGCCAAACTCGCGACGTAAAGTCGCTGAACACCGGTGAACCCGGATCGCTGTTGCAGCGACTTGCGGGCAAAGCGAATTGCTTCGATATAGTGCCCGGCAAGGTAATGGGCGGCGGCCAAACCTCCATTGAATATCGAATTTTCAGGATCGTGTGGGCTCATTCGGATGGCTTCCTGCAAATGAGCGATTGCCTGGTCGGATTGCCCGTCGAACGCCAATGCCCAGCCGAGATAACCATGAGCGGCTGCGAAATTCGGATTGAGATCGAGCGCGCGTTGGAATTCATCGACGGCCTCGTCGGTACGACGCCCCGTGTAGGCGAGGAAACCCAACGCGAGATGCGCCCAGGGGTCGCTGTTGTCGAGTTCGGCTGCGCGGGCCGCCAGACTCGCAGCATCCTTGCCCGGCGGCCCAGCAAGGTTCCACCCGAGATAGCCAGAAACCAACAGCATGAAGGCCAGAATGCTGTGTGCCGGCGCGTAGTCGGGATAGCGCTCGATGGCGCTGGTGAGCGTTGCAATCGCAGATTCACCGTCGGCCTTGGTCAGCCGCCAGAATAGAAAATTCGCTTGGATCGTCATGTCCCAAGCGCCGATATCTTCTGCCGAGCGTTCTTGCGAGCGGATACCCTCAGCCTCTAGTAGCCTTGGCTCGATCGCAGCAACAACTTTTTTGGTGATCTCGTCCTGCAAGGCGAAGACGTCCGTCAGGTCGCCGTCATAGCGGTCGGTCCAGATTTGACTGCCCGTCGACGCATCAACGAGCTGGGCTGTGATGCGGATGCGATTGCTCACTTTGCGCACGCTGCCTTCGAGCACATAGCGAACGCCCAATTCTCGCGCAGCGCGCCTCACATCGACCGTCTTACCTTTGTAGGCGAACGACGAATTGCGTGCGATCACGAAGAACCAACGCAGTTTCGAAACACCCGTGATGATGTCTTCGACAATGCCGTCAGTGAAATAATCCTGTTCCGGGTCGCCGCTCAGGTTGGCAAATGGAAGCACTGCAAGCGACGGTTTGTCCGGCACAGGAAGTGGCAAATCGACCGCTGCTTCCACATGCGGTGGTTTTGGCGCGTGTCCATCCACCTCTTTGGTCAAGACACTTGATGGAGGCACGACCGCTTTTGAACGGGTCCAGTTTCGATAGATTACATCTGCGGCAATGATGCCGACGCCGATGCCAACTACGAGCAACCGATAATCGAAGGTCGGGAAAAACGAACGAATGCCAGCAGGTATGTCATGCAGAAAATGAGCAAACCAGTGATCGGGGGCAAATCCCGTTAGCGCAACGATCGAACCCGCTACAACCCAATGTGTCAGGTATTCCTTGGCGGTCGATCGCAAGTGCTTAAACGGGCGCTGCGGACTTTCAGTGTTCATCGGCACCTTCAGCAAAAAAGCGGTGCAAGGGGACTGGAAAATGCTATGGCCGGGAACGCCCTTCTACGATACTGGCTTAAATTAGACAGCAAGTCTGGACCGCCTACAACTGCGTGAGGCAGCCCTAATCCCGCGCCGCTTCCGCAAGCGCCCCGAACACCGCGAACACGAACGGCTTGCGATCTAGATTGTATTCGTCGGTCTCCTGTCCGGCCCGGTTGACCTTCGCCCAGGCCTCCGCCACCCGCGCCATCCGGGCGGCGTCCTGCGGGCCGCTCGCCAGCCGCGCGCTGAGCCAGGAATTCACCGTATCCATGAACGCCGCGAGCGTCTCGGCCTCGGTGCCGCCGAGCTTGTCGCCCAGCGAATGCAACGCGCGCGGGTCGACCTGCGGCAGCTTGTCGAGCAGGCCGAGCACCTGCTGGCGCAGCGCGAGCGCCGGCCCTTCGAGGAACATCAGCGCGCGCGACACCGAGCCTTCGGCGGCAGCGGCTGCAACGGCCATAGTTTCCTCATCCGCGCTTTTACCAAGCGCGATGGCAGCCGCCCGCACCACATCCTCGACCGGCAGCGGCCGCAGCATCAGCTTGCGGCAGCGCGACCGGATGGTCGGCATGACGCGCCCCGGCGAATGGCTCACCAGCAGAAGCAACGCGCGCGGCGGCGGCTCCTCCACCACCTTGAGCAACGCGTTGGCGCCGGCGCTGTTCAATTCATCCACCGAGTCCACCACGGCGACGCGCCAACCGCCCTCGCCCGCGGTCGAGCCGAAGAACGACACCGAGCGCCGCACGTCGTCGACCGCGATGTCCTGGCGCAGCTTGCCCTTGTCGTTGAAGGTGCGCTCCATCGTGAGCAGGTCGCTGTGCGCCTGGCCGGCGATGCGGCGCGCCACCGGATGGTCGGGCGCGATCGCGAGCGACGTCGCGCGTTGCACGGCGGGCGCCGTCGGGTCGGGATGGGCGAGCACGAACCGCGCCATGCGGTAGGCCAGCGTGGCCTTGCCGATGCCCGGCTCGCCACCGATCAGCCAGGCGTGCGGCACGCGGCCCGAACGATAGGCGTCGAGCAGGGTCTGCTCGGCGTCGGCATGGCCGAAAAACGCGGAGGTTTCGCGCGGATGCGGCAGCGCGTCTTCGTCTTCGAGGTCTTTTGCCGGGCTCACGGGACAACAGGTAGGTCACACGGTCCGGGCTGCGCAAGAGCGCGGGCAAGGGCCAAATATGTGAACAACATGCACGGCGGGGTTGCCAAACCGTGGATCATTCCCAAATCGATGAAGCTTTTGACACGTGCACCTGAACGGATATTTGCGAGGATTCCCATGGAATTATCTATCGATCGCATCGCTTCGCTGATTCAAATTATTACGGCACCAGCACTGATCGCCGGAACAGCGGCTTATTACACAAATATTTGGCAAAGGGTTAGTCGGCAGCCGCAAGCGCGCGCTGCGCTGCTGATGCTGGCATGTTTGGTACTTAGCTATGAGGCTGTTGATAGGTCCGGGGCCCTATGGCTCTCACCATCACAAACACGGGAAAATTGGCAGCAAGCCGAGAAACAGATTAAGCAGCAAGCCCAGCGAATTGACCGCGCGGAAACTGAGAATACGCGCTTACAGAAGCAGCTCGTAGCAGCCGATTTGCCTTTTGCCGGGCCAACGGCAATGCCTGCGCAATTGAGATCTACTGGCAGTGCCATCAAGATAACAAACTCAACCGACATCCAACTGAAGAACATTGCATGTCGCGGATTTGCCAACTGCATTGAGGGGAATCAAATCGAGGGCCTCGAAGCAACAAACGTGGAGGCAACTTCGAGCATCGAGCCGCGTCGATAACGACCAGCGAAGTGCCGCTACTGGCGGCGGCGAATATGCCTGCCCTGCTACCAAAATCGAAGAGCGATTATCCGCCCTCGACCTCTTCGCGGAGCATTTCCAGCTCCAGCCATTTTTCTTCCGCCCCCGCCAGTTCCGCCTGCGCCGCGACCAGCGCTGCCGAGGTCTCCTCGAACGCCTTCAGATCGCGCGCGTAAAGCCCCGGATCGTCGAGCCGCTGGTACAGCGCGCGGATCCTGGCCTGGAGTTTGGCGATGGTTTTCGGCAGGGTTTCCAGCGCGTGCTTCTCGTTGAAGCCAAGCCGCCGCTTGCGCGCCGCGGCGTTACCGGGCTCAGCTTTCGCCTTGGGAGATTTGGTTTCGGGTTTCGCCGCCTCCCGCGACAGGTCTGCGCCGCGCTGGGTGAGCATGTCGGAATAGCCGCCGGCGTATTCCACCCAACGGCCCTGCCCTTCCGGAACGATCACGGCGCTGACCACGCGGTCGAGGAAATCGCGGTCGTGGCTGATCAGCAGGATGGTGCCGGCGTAATCGCCCAGCATCTCCTCCAGCACGTCGAGGGTTTCCAGATCGAGATCGTTGGTCGGCTCGTCCAGCACCAGCACGTTCGACGGCTTCGCTAGCGCCTGCGCCAGCATCAGCCGGCCGCGCTCGCCGCCGGAAAGCTTGCCGAGCGGCGTGCGCGCCTGCTCCGGCGCAAACAGAAAATCCCGCATATAGCCGATGACGTGCTTCGACTGGCCGCCGACCAGGACGGTGTCGCCACCGCCTTGGGTCAGGGCCTCCTGCACCGTCGCGTTCGGATCGAGACTTTCGCGATGCTGGTCGAGCGTGGTCATCGCCAGCGTCGCGCCGAGCTTGACGGTGCCGGAGTCGGGCTCAAGCTCGCCGATCAGAAGATTGACCAGCGTGGTCTTGCCGCTGCCGTTCGGACCGACGATGCCGATGCGGTCGCCGCGCTGGATGCGCATGGAAAAATCGCTGACGATCGGGCGGCCTTCGTAGGCCTTGTTCAGATGCTTCGCCTCGATGATCAGCTTGCTCGATCGGTCGGCCGCGGCAGCCGTGATCGTGGCTTCGCCGGTCGCGCCGCGATAGGTCCGGCGCTGCTCGCGCAACGCATGCAGATTGCCGAGCCGCTTGACGTTGCGCTTCCTTCGCGCCGTCACGCCGTAGCGCAGCCAGTGTTCTTCCCTGACGATCTGCCGATCGAGCTTGTGCTGGTCGCGCTCCTCCTCGGCCAGCACTTCGTCGCGCCAAGCCTCGAACGCCGAAAAGCCGCGCTCGATGCGTCGCGTCTGGCCGCGGTCGAGCCACACCGTGCTGCGCGACAGATTGGCGAGGAAGCGCCTATCGTGGCTGATGATGACCAGGGCGGCGCGGCGGGAGGCGAGATCGCGCTCCAGCCATTCGATGGTGGTCAGGTCGAGATGGTTGGTCGGCTCGTCCAGCAGCAGGATATCCGGCTCCGGCGCCAGCACCCGCGCCAGCGCCGCACGGCGGATTTCGCCACCGGACAGATGGCGCGGACTCTCTCCGCCGGTCAGCCCAAGCTCGTCGAGAAAGTACCGCGCCTTGTGACGGTCGTCGTTCGGCCCGAGACCGGCCTCGACGTAGTCGAGCGTGGTTGCGGCGTCCCCGAAATCCGGCTCCTGCGGCAGGTAGCGGATGCTGGCGCCCGGCTGGATGAAACGGGTGCCACGGTCGGGCTCGATCAGGCCGGCCGCGATCTTCAGCAAGGTCGACTTGCCCGATCCGTTGCGGCCGACCAGGCAGACGCGCTCGCCGGGCGATACCGACAGCTCCGCCCCGGTCAGCAGCGGCGTGCCACCGAACGTCAACGCGATATCTTTGAGCTGGATGAGAGGCGGAGCCATTCTTGAGAGGCGTTGGCTACCCTTACGAGCCGGTGTTGTCCAGCAACACCGGCGCGGTCGCCGGATGGAACCGCTCCTCGACCGCGCGCCAGATCTGCGCCGCGACGTCCTCTTTGGACGCGGTGGCGTCGATCAGCACGCAGCGTTCGGCCTCGGACGCCGCCAGCATCAGAAACCCGTCGCGCAGCTTTTCGTGGAAATGCAGCGCCTCGTTTTCGAAGCGGTCCGCGCCACCCTTGCCGCGGCGCTCGGCGGCGCGCTGCATGGCCTGCTCGGCCGGCACGTCGAGGATGAACGTGAGGTCGGGCCTGGTGTCGCCGACCACGATCCGCTCCAGCGCGGCGATGGTGCGCAGATCGACGTTGCCGGCCACGCCCTGATAGACGCGCGTAGAGTCCGCAAAACGATCGCAGACCACCCAGGCGCCGCGCTTGAGCGCCGGCCGGATCGCGAAATTAAGATGATCGTCGCGGGCGGCGGCGAACAGGATCGCTTCGGCCTCCGGGCCCAACGGCTTGGCGACGCCGGAGAGCAGCACGTGGCGGATGATCTCGGCGCCGACCGAGCCGCCGGGCTCGCGCGTCAGATGCACCCCGATGCCGAGCGCCTTCAGGCGCGCGGCCAAGGTCGCCGCATGGGTCGACTTGCCGGTCCCCTCGCCGCCTTCGAACGTAATGAAGCGCCCGCGCATCCGGAGGGTTATAGCCGCTCCGCCCCCGCGCGGAACAGGTTGATCACCATCTCGGTCGCGGCGTCGAATGCGCGCTGCGTCGTGGTTCCGGGCCCGATGTTCTCGGCCGCCTGGAGTGGCACCTCGAGCGCCAGCGTTTCGCCGCGCCACACCTTGAGCGTGCCGATCGGCTGGCCCTCCTTGACCGGCGCGCGCACCGGGCCGGTGTAGACCATGCGTGCGGTGATGCGGTCGGTGGCGTTGCGCGGCACCATCAGCTTGATCTCGCCCTTGCCGGTGAGCGCCACGCGACCCTTGGCGCCGCCGAACAGCTTGGCTTCCGCGATGTGCTGGCCCTCCGCGAACAAGGTGCGGGTTTCGAAGCCCTTGAAACCCCATTCCAAGAGCTTCCTGGCCTCGTCGGCGCGCTCCTTTTCGGCCTTCACGCCGTTGACCACCACGATCAGACGGAGCCCGTTCTGCACCGCCGAGCCGACCAGGCCATAGCCTGCCTCCTTGGTGAAGCCGGTCTTCAGGCCGTCGGCGCCGATGTTCATCGCGAGCAGCGGATTGCGGTTCTGCTGGCGGATCTTGTTCCAGGTGAACTCGCGCTCGGCGTACCACTTATAATGTTCCGGATAGGTGTGGATGATCTGCTGCGCCAGCTTGGCAAGCTCGCGCACCGTCACGCGCATCTCCGGATCGGGCAGGCCCGCGGGGTTGGTGAAGTTCGACTTCGTCATCCCCAACTCGCGTGCGCGATCGTTCATCAGGCGCGCGAAGGCGGCTTCGTTGCCGGCGACGCCTTCCGCCAGCGCAATCGCGGAATCGTTGCCGGACTGGATGACGAGGCCGTGCAGCAGGTCGCGCACTTTGATCCGGCTGTTGATCGGCGCATACATCGTGGAGCCGCCGGACGGCGCGCCGCCCTTGCGCCAGGCATGCGTGCTGACGACGAACTCCTCGTCGAGCGAAACGTTGCCGAGCGCGATCTGGTCGAACACCACCTCGGCGGTCATCAGCTTGGCGAGGCTCGCCGGAGCGATGAGCTGATCGGCGCCCTTGTCATAGAGCACGGTGCCGCTCTCGGCCTCGATCAGGATCGCGTAGGGCACCGAGGTCTGGTACCCGTCGCGGCTGGGGTTGGGCGCCGCCAGCGCAGCAGCGCATCCGGCCAGGATGCCGGCGGCCACGATCGACTTGAACCACTTCGCACGCATCGAGGCACTCCTGCCGGGAATGCTTAGCAAGCCTTCCAAGGCAAAGAAATGGCGCGCAATGCGCCTAGTAAAGCCCGCGACCGGACATCACTGCGCCGCTGCCTTGCCCCGGCGCGAAGGCGGACACCGGGCCGGAATTGGGATCAACGGGCGCCGCCGCCGAACCGAAACGAGTGGCGAACGACACAGGCTCGGCCGAGGCCGCGCGCGCCGGTACCGAAGCGGGCGTCGCAGTGCCTGCAAGCTGCGGCCTGTTCTGCGATGAAGCCGGCGGCGCGATCGGCGCACGGGCGATGGCACTCATCTCGGTCGTGGTCTGAACCCGCCTGGCGGCAACGGGTGGCATCCGGTTATCGCCGAGCTCGAACGGCCGCTCTGGCGGCGTCGGGACTGCACCGCGCGTGATTGGATTCGGATCGAAGAATTCGGGGATAAACGGCTTCGCCGAAGCCACCCTCACCTCGGATGGAGCCGGCGCCTCGTTGCCCTGCCGCAGGGTCGCAGCCAGCTTGACGTCATCGGAGCCCTGGATCGCCGCGCGGCCGACATACTCGACCCGCACGCGAGCGGTGCCGTACTGCTGAAAATCGAGCAGCTTCGCCGCCCTCTGCGAAACATCGATCACACGGTTGGCATGATAAGGTCCGCGGTCGTTGACGCGTACGATCAGCGAGCGTTTGTTGCGCAGGTTGGTGACGCGCACGTAGCTCGGGAGCGGCAGCGTCGGATGCGCCGCCGCGATCGAATGCATGTCGAACACTTCGCCGTTGGCGGTCTGCCGGCCATGGAAATCGTCGCCGTACCACGAGGCGATGCCCTCGGCGCGATAGCCCTCGTTCTCTTCCGGCACGTAGGTGCGGCCTGCGATCACGTAGGGCTTGCCGACGCTGTAGCGACCGCCGCCCTTGGGCACCGGCTCGCCCGGCTCAACCAGGCGCGGGCTCGATGCCACGCCATATCGGGGATCGACCTTGCCCGACATCTTGCCGCAATTTGCGAGCGTCAAGGAAAGAGCGGCGACTGCGCCGAGCTGCGCAATGATCCTCGCTCGCACGCGACAGCGCCCCATCGGTCCCCAACGCAAAATACCGGCCCGAAACGATTCAAAGTGCGGGCCGAAAAAGCTCGGCCCGTCCAATCTCGCCACAGAGCCTTAACATACCCCGGCCAAACCGCGGCGGAAATGGGGCTGGCGCGTCGTCGCCGGCGTTATGGTAAATGAAGGGTTGCCAAGACGGCTGCGGGGCAAGACGCCCGGCGGGCGGACCAGAAGCGCAATCTTTGGCCGTGCTACCGCAACAGAACGGGGCCCGATACGACGAGCCGAAAGCCGCCGTCGCGCAAATCCTCAAAACCGATGCCGTTGTCGCGCCAAAACTGCTCGATGATCCAGATGGTGCGCCGCCTCGCGGCGAACGTCCCTTGCTCAATGCGGTGAACGGATTTCTGCGTCAGTCCGACGTGGTGGGCGAACTCGTCCTGGCTTAACTCCAGAACCGCCCTGGCAGCACGGACTTTTGCGCCGAAGGCGGCATATTCCAGCCGAAGCGTGCTGTCCATCTGCTCGCTTAAACTTGCAACCCCCGCGATTGCCATCTGGGGCATGGCCGAAACTCCAACAAGGGGATCGGGCAAAAAACCCCCGGCGGGGTAAGCCGCCGGGGGTCGTGACATGAGCCTTGAGGCTCAGGCCGTTATCAAGGCACCCAGTCGCGCTGGATACGGAACGTGCCGTACCACTGGTGCTGGTCGGACACGGTGTAGGTACCGGCCGCCTTGGCAC
>CAMDFO010000055.1 GCA_945897515.1 Rhodoplanes serenus
TGCGGTTGCGTCCCCGCATGCGCTTGTTGGTCTGTCCGTTTCTCATGGCTCGCCTGTCGTCCGCTCCTGTTTGCGGCGGTTCGTGGCCGCCTTTATCGTTCATCCGATCACGCTGCTTTCATTGGCGCACGATTATCGTGCGCGGTGCGCGACCGCTTGATGATCATCAAGCTGACACGAACATCTCTCCGAATCGATCCGACGCCGCCCCCAATCTGGGCTGTCCAGTGCGGGCCGCAGCAACCCCCGGCCGTGACGAACCGCGGCCCTACCCAGTCCTCGTCAAGCGCATTGCCGGTGCAATGCTCGACAAGTCGAATTCTGACCCGAATTGGACGATCTCGTTTGTCGTACCTTAGGCTCTCGTCTGGCCCAGACCGCCCGCCTCACCGAGCTTTGCTCGGGGCCTGAGCGGTGCGACCCATCTAGGGTCGATTCCGTAATCGGAAGCTAGTCGTTCTTTTTCGATAATCCAAGTGCTTTTTTGTGCATGAGGTGATGCTCCGGTGTCATGGCGGCATTGTGGCAACACGTGCCGTCAGCGCGCGCGGAATACCGGCAAGATCGGCGCGTGCCCGCATCGGTTCAAGGCCGGCGGCCTTCATCAGCGCCGCGACGGCGGCATCCTGGCCGTATCCCAATTCGACCACGAAATGCCCCGCAAGCCCGATCAGCCGCCCGGCATCGGCTGCGATGGTGCGGTAGCAGACAAGACCGTCGGCGCCGCCGTCGAGCGCGAGCCGCGGATCGTGCCGGACCTCCTCGGGCAGCGCCGCGATCTCGCCACTGACGATATACGGCGGATTGGACACCACCAGATCGAAGTCGCCCGCCAGCGCCTTGCCGAAATCGCAGTTAACGAACATTGCACGCGATCCCAGACCCAGTTCCTTGGCGCTGGCGCGCGCGGTCTGCAGTGCCGGCAGGCTTACGTCGGTGCCGACGCCGACGGCGTTCGGAAGCTCGGACAAGAGCGCCAGCAGCAGCGCGCCGGAGCCAGTTCCGAGATCGGCCACCCGCAGGCTTCGCGTGCGCGATCCGCCATCGTCGATGGCGGCAAGCGCGGCCTCGACCACGGTCTCGGTCTCCGGCCGCGGGACCAGCGTCGCGTCCGCGATCCGCAGATTCAGTCCCCAGAATTCTTTGCTGCCGACGATGCGCGCCACCGGCTCCCGCGCCAGCCGGCGCGCGGCCAGCGCGGCGAGAGTGATGGCCTGGGACTCGTCGAGCGGACGGTCGGCGACGACCACGAGTGCGGTGTGATCGAGCCCCAGCGCATGGCCGACCAGCAGCCGCGCATCGAGCTCGGGTGAATCCAGGCCGGCGCTGCGGAAGGCATGGGATAGTTCGCGGCGCACGGCGGCAATGGTCATGGCCCGCAGCGGCGGGACATGCAGCGATGCCGGTTCCGCCATCAGGAGGCTTCCGCCAGCAGGGCCGCCTGGTGCTCGGCGACCAGCGCGTTGATGATCTCGCCGAGCGCCTCGCCCTCGATCACCTTGGGCAGATTGTAGAGCGTCAGATTGATGCGGTGGTCGGTAACGCGGCCCTGCGGGAAATTGTAGGTTCGGATGCGCTCGGATCGATCGCCGCTGCCGATCTGCCCTTTGCGGTCGGCGGCGCGCGCCTTGTCGAGCTTGCTGCGTTCGGCGTCGTAAAGCTTGGTGCGCAGCATCGCCATCGCCTTGGCGCGGTTCTTGTGCTGCGAGCGCTCCTCCTGCACGAACACGATGATGCCGCTCGGCAGGTGGGTGATGCGGATCGCGGATTCGGTCTTGTTGACGTGCTGGCCGCCGGCGCCCTGGGACCGCATGGTGTCGACCTTGAGGTCGTCCGGCTTGATGTCGATATCGACCTCTTCGGCCTCGGGCAGCACTGCGACGGTCGCGGCCGAGGTGTGAATGCGCCCTTGAGTCTCGGTGTCGGGCACGCGCTGCACCCGGTGCACGCCGGATTCGAACTTGAGCTTGGCGAACGGACCGCGGCCGCTGATTTCGGCGATGATTTCCTTGTAGCCGCCCTTGGTGCCTTCGCTGGCGGTGACGATTTCGGTGCGCCATCCCTGGGTCGCAGCGTAGCGCTCATACATGCGAAATAGATCGCCGGCGAACAGCGAAGCCTCGTCGCCTCCGGTGCCGGCGCGGATTTCGATGATGACGTTGCGCTCGTCCATCGCATCCTTCGGCAGCAGGGCGATCCGCAATTCCTCGGCGAGCGCCGCCCGCCGGGTCTCCAGCGCCGGCTTTTCGTCGCCCGCGATGCCGCGCATCTCGGAATCGGTATTCGGGTCGGCAATCATCGCTTCAAGATCGCCGATTTCGGCGGCGACGCTGCGATAAGCCTTGACCTTCGCGACCACCGGGTCGAGCTCGGCGAATTCACGCGACAGCTTGACGAAGGTCTCCGGCGGCAATTGCCGCGACAGCTCGGCTTCGAGCAGGGCGTGCCGGTCGGCCAGCGCGTCCAGCTTGGCTTGCGGCAGCACCGTCACAGTTGCAGCCCTTCCGCATCGGCGAAGGCGACCAATTGCTCCCGGATGCTTGCGCCCGCTATCGGTTTTTCGATCAGCGGCAGCAGCAGCGCCTGCGCCTTCTTGACGTCGAGGTCCAGCAGCAGAGCCTTCACCGCGCCGAGCGCGGACGGCGTGAGCGACATGGCGCGATAGCCGAGCGCGACCAGCGCCAGCGCTCCGATCGGCTTGGACGCAAGCTCGCCGCACAGCGTCACGGGCTTCCCGGCCGCGCCGGCCTTGTCGATGATCTGCTTGAGCGCGCGCAGCACCGGCGCCGAGATGGCGTCGAAGCGGTCCGCGACTCGGCGGTTGCCGCGGTCCGCGGCATAAAGGAATTGCACCAGGTCGTTGGAGCCGACCGACAGGAAATCGGCGCGCGCCAGCAGTTCGTCGAGCTGAAACAGCAGCGACGGCACCTCGACCATGGCGCCGACTTCGACGCGGTCAGGCAGCTTGTGGCGATGGCGGCGCAGATGCGTCAACTCGCGCTCCACCAGGGTCTTGGCCTCGTCGAACTCGGCGACCGCGGCGATCATCGGGAACATGATCTTCAATTCGCGCCCGGCGGCCGCTTGCAGCAGCGCGCGCACCTGGCTGCGCATCAGGCCGGGGCGGTCGAGCCCGAGCCGGATCGCGCGCCAGCCAAGGGCGGGATTTTCCTCTTCCTCCTGGCGCATGTAGGGCAGCACCTTGTCGCCGCCGATGTCGAGCGTGCGGAACGTCACCGGACGATCGCCCGCGGCATCCAGCACCGAGCGATACAGCGAAAGCTGCTCGCTGATGCGCGGCATGGCGGTCGCGATCATGAATTGCAGTTCGGTGCGGAACAGGCCGATGCCGGCCGCTCCGGTGTCGGCGATGTGCGGCAGGTCGACCAGCAGACCGGCGTTGATCATCAGCGTGATGGTCTGGCCGTCCTTGGTCACGCATGGCTTGTCGCGCAGCTCGCGGTATTGCGCCTGGCGCTTGGCGCGCAGCTTGACGCGTTCGCCGTAGGCGCTCTCGATGTCCGCCGGCGGCCGCACGTGGACGTCGCCGGTCACGCCGTCGACGATGATCGGAACGCCGGCCTCGACCAGCCCGGTGACGTTGGCGATCTCGCCGACCGCCGCGATGCCGAGCGCGCGCGCCACGATCGCGACATGCGAGGTCGGGCCGCCCTCTTCGAGGATCAGCCCGCGCAGCTTGCGGCGGTCGTAATCGAGCAGCGCCGCTGGCCCCATCGAGCGCGCCACCAGGATCGCGTTGTCGGGTAATTGCTCGCGCGGCGGCGCGTGATCCTGGCCCATGAGCTGGCGCATCAGCCGGTTGCCGAGGTCTTCCAGGTCGTGCAGCCGCTCGCGCAGATAAGGGTCGGTGACGCGCAACATGCGGGCGCGGGTGTCGGACTGCACGCGCTCGACGCCGGCCTCGGCGGTCAGGCCGGTCATCACGGCTTCGCGCAGCCGGTGCAGCCAGCCCTGGTCGTGCGCGAACATGCGATAGGCTTCCAGCACCTCGCGGTGCTCGCCGCCGTCGGCGACCTCGCCGCGCTCCAGCATCAGGTCGAGATCGGAGCGCAGGGTGGTGATCGCTTCGTCGAGGCGCTTGATTTCCTTCGGCACGTCGTCGGCGATGACGTTCTTCACCAGGACGCGCGGCTCGTGCAGCACCACATGGCCGAGCGCGATGCCGTCGGCGAGCGCGATGCCGCTCAGATGCAGCCGCGGCCGGATCGCGGGCTCCGCGCCGGGCTTGGCCATCGCCAGCAGCTCGCCCGAGGCGATCATCTCGGCGAGCACCATCGCCGTGGTCTGCAGCGCCTCTTCCTCTTCCTCGGAATAGGTGCGCCGCGCCCGGTTCTGAACCACCAGCACGCCGAGCGTGTTGCCCGAGCGCAGGATCGGCACGCCGAGGAACGACAGGTAGATTTCTTCGCCGGTTTCAGGGCGGAACGAGAACGCCGGGTGGGTCTGCGCCTCCGACAGGTTGATCGGATTGGCTTCGCTCGCCACCAGACCGACCAGGCCTTCGTCCTGGCGCAGCACGGTCTGGTGGACCGCCTCGCGCTTGAGGCCTTCGGTGGCGTACAGCTCGAGCGTGCCGTCGACGCGCAACACGTAGACGGAGCACACCTCCGCCACCATGTTGGCGGCAATCAGCACGACGATCTTGTCGAGACGTTCCTGCGCGCTGACCGGTTCCGCCATGACCTCGCGGAGCCGGCGCAACAGCACGCGCGGACCGCCGAGCGCGCCACGCATGAGTCTATGTCCTTAAAGCCGCACTTCGTCCACGGGCTATAGCGAATGCGGTATGCAAACGGCAAGCCAAGGATTTAATCGGCTTTTCTTCGTCATTCCGGGACGGCGCAAAAGCGCCGGGCCCGGAATCCAGAGCCGACGGAAGTCCCGCCTTGTCTGGATTCCGGGTTCGCGCCTTCGGCGCGCCCCGGAATGACGGTGTCCTGGCCGTGTGACACTACGACTACCACGCGTAACTCGCCGAGATTCGCCCGCAGGCAGCCCGGAACGGGTCGGCCGCGATCAGGCCCGCGTACAGGTCCCGGATTGTTGCGTTGCGGTGGAGCGCGGCGCGGGCAGCCTCATCCGGCGGGTGGCCGTAGATCCGCTCATGGATCACCGCGAGATCGGCCGCCGTGGCCGGGCGGGCGCGCTCTGCGGGCGTCATGCCCGCCATCAGCAGTTCGATCAGCTCATCCGCGCCAAGCAGGGGAACGCGCACCATATCGGCGCCGGTCAGCAGCGTCGCGAGCCGGTGATCCGGGTGCGAGGCGTCGTCGCGCGCCGGCTTGAAGTTGCGAAGCTGCGCCACGCCCTCGAACGACGGCGGCTCGGCCGCGAGCGGTTGGGCGAGGCCGGTGTGCTCCTCGGCGACGTAATAGCGATTGAGGCTGTCGAAGAACGCGAAGCGATAGGACTGCGCGGTGAGCAGCGGCTCCCAGGCATCCCATGCGGGCTGGAGCGTCACCGGCGCGAGTGCCTCCAGCACCACCACCTTGGGGCGAAAGCGTTTCCAGTCGCCGCCGGCAAGCACGTCCCGCTCCGCGCCCTCGACGTCGATCTTGAGGAAGTCGATCGCGCCGGAGTGTCGCTCGCACAGCACGGCCAGTGTCGTGACCGGCATGGTCATGGCTTTCGCCGCCTTGCCGTACTCCTCCAGCGCCGCCTTCGCGTTGTCGGCGATCGTGGTCGAGAGCCCGTGGAAGTCCTCGACCAGATAATAATCGGCCTTACCCGGTGCGGCCCCGACCAGCGCTTCGACGCGGATGTCGCGCGGGCGAACCGCCGCGCTCAATTGCGCCAGCCACGGATTGGGCTCGACCGTGATGCCGCTCCAGCCCTTGAGATAGAACAGGTACGACACGTTGTCGTAGACCGGGTGGCCGGCGCCGATGTCGATGTAGAAGCCGCTCGACTGCGCTGCGAAGCAGCGCAGGAGGTGCAGGTCTTCGTAGCGCTGGGCGTAGGAGAGTGTGTGTTGCATGCTGCGAGCGATCCACTCTCTCCGTCACCCTGAGGTGCTCGGCGTTTTCGCCGAGCCTCGAAGGGTCGACGGCCCGGCTGTTGCACCATCGGGGCCGTGCATCCTTCGAGGCGCGCAAGGGCGCGCACCTCAGGATGACGGAATAGGCATTGGCGCCAGTCTAACTACTTATCCAATCCATAAAGCGAATGCAGCGTCCGCACCGCAAGCTCGGTGTAGGCCGCGTCGATCAGCACCGAGAACTTGATCTCCGACGTGGTGATGGCGCGGATGTTGATGTTGCGGCCGGCCAGCGCCTTGAACGCATCCGCCGCGACGCCGGCGTGGCTGCGCATGCCGATGCCGATCACCGACACCTTGGCGACGTCGGTCGCGCCGTCGATCCGGTCGAAGCCGATCGCGCTCTTGGACTTGCCGAGCACGTCGAGCGAGCGCTGATAATCGGACGCCGGCACCGTGAACGTGAGATCGGTGGTGGCGTTGTCGGCCGAGACGTTCTGCACGATCATGTCGACGTTGATGCTGGCCTCGGCCAAAGGTCCGAAGATCGCGGCGGCGATGCCCGGCCGGTCCGGCACGTGGCGCACCGAAATCTGCGCTTCGTCCTTGGAGAAGGCGATGCCGGTGACGACCTGCTGTTCCACAATATCCTCCTCGTCGCAGATGAGCGTTCCCGGCGGCGTGCCGTGCGGGTCGATGTCCTCGGGCTTGTCGAAGCTGGAGCGCACGAAGATCTTCACCTTGTGCACCATCCCGAGCTCGACCGACCGCACCTGCAGCACCTTGGCGCCGAGCGACGCGAATTCCAGCATCTCCTCGAACGCGATCTTGTCCATGCGCCGTGCGCGCGGCACCACGCGCGGGTCGGTGGTGTAGACGCCGTCGACGTCGGTGTAGATGTCGCAGCGGTCCGCCTGGATCGCGGCGGCGATCGCCACCGCCGAGGTGTCGGAGCCGCCGCGGCCGAGCGTGGTGATGCGGCCGGTGTCCTTGTGGATGCCCTGGAAGCCCGAGATCACGGCGACCTGCTTGCGCTCCTTGAAGCGCTTGATCAGCTCGGCGCCGTTGATGTCGAGGATGCGCGCCGAGGCGTGCGCGTCGCTGGTCAGGATCGGCAATTGCCAGCCCTGCCAGGAGCGGGCGTCGATGCCCATGCCCTCCAGCGTGATGGCGAGCAGCCCCGACGTGACCTGCTCGCCGGCGGCGACCACGGCGTCGTATTCGCGGGCGTCGTGCATGGGTGACGCGGCGCGGCACCAGGCCACCAGCTCGTTGGTCTTGCCCGCCATCGCCGAAACCACCACGGCGACCTCGTGGCCGGCGTCGACCTCGCGCTTGACGTGATGCGCCACGTTGCGGATGCGGTCGATATCGGCGACCGAAGTGCCGCCAAACTTCATCACCAGCCGAGCCATGGGATTGCAGAAGCCTTTGAAAATACGTCAGTTTTGGTCTCCGGCCGGAGCCTGCGGGAAACCGCGGGTATTCATACCGGCGCAATCGCAAGGCCGCAACCGCAGCCGCATTCCCGGTTTCATCGGGTTCGGCTAGAACACAGGTCGATGAATCCCAGCCGCAGCACCGTCGACGAGGCCGAGGTCGCGCGCTTTTCCGCGATGGCCGCGGAATGGTGGGACCCGCGCGGCAAGATGGCGCCGCTGCACAAGTTCAATCCGGTGCGGCTGCAATACATCCGCGACCAGGCCACGGCGCGTTTCGAGCGCGATCCCAAGAAGCTCGATTGCCTCAAGGGCCTGCGCATCCTCGACATCGGCTGCGGCGCCGGAATTCTGTGCGAGCCGCTGGCGCGGCTGGGCGCGACCGTGGTCGGGGCCGATCCTTCGGAGGCCAACATCGAGGCGGCGAAGCTGCACGCTGCGCAGAGCGAGCTTGCGATCGACTATCGCTGCACCACCGCCGAGGAACTGGCCGACGCCGGCGAACAGTTCGACGTGGTGCTCGCCATGGAGGTGGTCGAGCACGTCGCCGACGTGCCGCTGTTCGTGCGTCGCTGCGCCGAGATGGTGAAGCCTGACGGCATGATGATCGCCGCCACCTTGAACCGCACGCTGAAGAGTTTCGCGCTCGCCATCGTCGGCGCCGAGTACGTGCTGCGCTGGCTGCCGGTCGGCACCCACTCGTGGGACAAGTTCGTCACGCCCAACGAGCTGGAGCTCGCGATGGAGCTTGGCGGCCTGCGTGCGATTTGCGAGCAGGGCGTGATCTACAATCTGTTCGCCGACCAGTGGCAGCTTTCGACCGACACCGACGTGAACTACATGCTCACGGCGGAGCGGGCGTGAGCACATGATCGCCGCCGGATGGCTCTGGGCCGTGTTCACGCTGCTGGCCGCCGCCGGCCAGTCCGCGCGCAACGCCATGCAGCGCGAACTGACCGCCGCGCTCGGCACCGTGGGCGCGACCCACGTGCGCTTCCTGTTCGGATTTCCGTTCGCGCTGTTGTTTCTCGCCATCGTGCTGATCGCGACCGGCGCGCCGCTGCCCAGCCCCGGCCTCGCGTTCATCCCCTGGACCCTGCTCGGCGCGCTCTCGCAGATCTGCTCCACCGCGCTGATGCTGGCCGCGATGAACGACCGCTCGTTCGTCGTCACCATCGCCTACACCAAGACCGAGGTGATCCAGGCCGCCGTGTTCGGGCTGCTGTTCCTCGGCGATCCGCTTACCGTGCCGATCGTCGTCGCCATCCTGATCGCGACCGCCGGCGTGTGGCTGATGTCGTTCAAGGGCAGCGCGCCGATGCAGGGCGGATTGAAGCCGACGTTGCTCGGCCTGCTCTCCGGCGCGATGCTGGCGCTGTCGGTGGTCGGCTATCGCGGCGCGATCCTCTCGCTGGAGCGGCCGGACTTCGTGGTGCCGGCGACGTTCTCGCTGGCGGTCGGCCTGTTCCTGCAATCGAGCCTGCTGACGCTCTATCTCGCGCTGCGCGATCGCGGGGTGCTGGTCGCCATCGCACGCGCCTGGAGGCCGTCGCTGTTCGCGGGCTTCATGGGCGCGACCGCGTCGCAGTTCTGGTTCCTGGCGTTCGCGCTGACCACCGCCGCCAATGTGCGCACGCTGGGGCTCGCCGAGGTGCTGTTCGCGCAGGCGATCTCGTATTTCATCTTCAAGCAGGCGACCTCCAGGCGCGAAGCGTTCGGCATGGCGATGATCGTCGTGGGCGTGGTGCTGCTGATCTGGGTGCAGCGGTAGCATCCGAGCGCGTCGCCGCGATGTGCATTCGGCTCCGGCCTCGCCTCACCACAGGTGTCATGCCCGGGCTTGACCCGGGCATCCATGCGATGGTGCAGCAAACAATATTCTTACGAATTGCTCTTGCGGAGAGCGCTCATGGATCGCCGGGTCAAGCCCGGCGATGACAGCGGAGAATGAGGCGAGAGGCAGAATGAGAACTCAACGGCGGAGCGCCGTCTAATTCCGCTCGTCCGGCAGGATCGGCAGCGGATGAAACTCGATGCCTTCCTCGTGCAGCTCCTTCGCTTCCTGCGGCGAAGCTTCGCCGTAGATCGAGCGGTGTTCGATATCGCCGTAGTGCATCTTGCGGGCCTCTTCGGGAAATTTCTGCCCGACGTTGTCGGCGTTCTTGGTGAGGTGCTCGCGCAGCTCCTTGAGCTTGCTGCGCAGCTCGCTCTCCTGCGGCGACATCACCACCGGCGATTTCTCGACCGGTGTTTCAGCCGCCGGCTGCGGCATTGGCTCGGCCGGCGCGGCGGCGCGGCCTTTCTTGCTGCTGCGGCCAAGCTGTGGCGTCATCAGCGCCTTTTCGACCTTCTTGGAATCGCAGTTCGGGCAGGTCACCAGCCCGCGCTTGCGCTGCTTGTCGTAGTCGGCCGAATTCTGAAACCAGATTTCGAATTCGTGCTTGCGGTCGCAAACCAGCGCGTAGCGGATCATACCGGACCCCGGACCGCGCGCAGATGGGCCGGCTCCGCCAGCGGCTCGACCATCTCGAACCGGCGGCCGTGCTGCAACGAAGGCACCCGTCCGCGCGCCTTGGAGACCTCGGCGATGTCGATATCGGCGAAGACCACGCCGGGCTCGGTGCCGCCCTCGGCGATCACGCGGCCCCACGGGTCGACCACCAGCGAATGCCCGAAGGTTTCGCGACCGTTCTCGTGCTTGCCGCCCTGCGCGGACGCCAGCACGAAGCAGCCGTTCTCGATGGCGCGCGCCCGGTTGAGCACATGCCAATGCGCCTCGCCGGTCTGGCGCGTGAATGCGGACGGAATCGCGAGGAACGAACTGCCGGCTTCCGCCAGCGCGCGGTACAGCGCCGGGAAACGCAGGTCGTAGCAGACCGTCAGGCCGAGCCGGCCCCATGGTAGATCGCTGATCACCGCCAGTTCGCCGGCCTTGAAGTTGCGCGACTCGCGATAGCTCTCGCCGTTCGCCAGATCGACGTCGAACATGTGGATCTTGTCGTAGCGCGCGACGATCTTGCCGCGCGGGTCGATCAGGAACGAGCGGTTCGCCGCCTTCTCGGGCGACACCTTGATCGCCAGCGAACCGATGTGAAGGTAGATCGACAGCGAGCGCGCCAGCTCGCGGAACATGGCGAGACTGTTGTCGCTGTCCTCGTCGACGATCGCGGACATCAGGCGCTCGCGCCCGACCTCCATGATGTTGGTCATCTCCGGCGTCTGCACGTAATCGGCGCCGCCGGTCTTGGCCTCGCCGATCAGCTTCGCAGCGGCATCGAGATTGGCCTGCGGCGAGCGGCCGGAGCGCATCTGGATCAGGCCGGCGCGGAACGTCGAAACCTTTTCGGTCGAGGCTGTCATGCTGGGCCGTCCGACGTCGCTGCTTCCTTGAGCAACGGATCGAGCTTGCCGGCGCTGTCCATCTCGTACAGGTCGTCGCAGCCGCCGACGTGGGTCTTGCCGATGAAGATTTGCGGAACCGTCATCCGTCCGTTCGCTCTCTGTATCATTTCGGCCCGGCGATCCCGCTGGACCGATATGTCGATCTCGGTGAACGTCACGGCCTTTTGCTTCAATAGCGCCTTGGCGTCGATGCAAAAGGGGCAATACGGAGTGGTGTAGATTTCGATGCGCGCTTGAGTTTCGGTGGCCATGACGCCCTTGCGAGGACCCGTTGTCTCCCTCGCACTATATGGGCGCTCGCACCGCCTCGACAACCCGGGCGAACACCACCAGATCGACGCTCTTGGCGCCGCCCCGCAGCAGCGCCCGCGCGCAGGCGTCCGCGGTGGCGCCCGAGGTCAGCACGTCGTCGACGAGCACGAGGCGCTTGCCCAAAATTTCGGCCTTGCTCTCCTGCGGGACGCGGAATGCGCCCTGCACATTGGTCAGCCGCTCGGTTTGCGACAGGCCGACCTGCTGCGCCGTGGCCTTGATGCGCCTGAGCACGGTCTCCGCAACGGCAATGCCGGATTCGGCCGATATGGTCTTGGCCAGCAGCGCCGACTGGTTGAAGCGCCGAATCCACAGCCGCCGCCAATGCAAAGGCACTGGCACCAAGGCGTCGGCCCCGGCGAGGAGCTCGCGTCCGGCGCGCGCCATCCAGTGTCCCATGGTCGGCGCCAGATCGAGCCGGTCGCCGTATTTCAGCGCATGAACCAGCGTGCGCGAAACGTCGTCGTAGCGCGCCGCCGCGCGTGCCCGGTGGTACGCCGGCGGGTTGGCGATTGCTTCCATCGACAGCACGCCAGAACCGGGATCGTAGGCGAAGGGGATGCCCAGCCGCTCGCAGTAGGGCGGCGCGATCAGCGAAATTTTGGACCAGCAGTCCGCGCACAGCCCGTTGTCGCCCACCGGTTCCCGGCAGGACGGACACAGCGGCGGCAGCGCCACGTCGAGCGCGAGACGGAACGCGGAGCGGAACGGCGCGGCGAGCCGCGAAACCCGCGACGGCCGTTCGGTCGTTATCCCCGCGTCGGATGACATGGTGCAGAATGCTAGCACAGGCGGTGGTCTACTCCCTCCCCCGCTCGCGGGGGAGGGTTGGGGAGGGGGCACACCCAGGCACCGTCTTTGTGGTACCCCCTCCCTGTCCCTCCCCCGCAAGCGGGAGAGGGGACGTCGGGACGCCACCATTTGAACAATTCAGGTTGAGACGATGTCGCATCCCGTGATCTTCGACCGTCAGCTTCTGCGAAAGCGCCAAGCCCGCGCGGCGCAGCTTGGGCCCGCGACTTTCCTGATCGACCGCATCGCCGACGACATGGCGGAGCGGCTGTCCGTGGTGCTGCGCAAGTTCGAGCATGCCGCCGATCTCGGGACGCCGACCGATGCGGTGCGCCGTGCGCTGGCGGGCCGTGTTGGCATGATCGCCGAAGTCGTCGCCGACGAGGAGGCGCTGCCGTTCAGCCCGGAGTCGCTCGACCTTGTCGTGTCGGCGCTGTCACTGCAGTTCGTCAACGACCTTCCCGGCACGCTGGTGCAGATCCGCCGCGCGCTCAAGCCCGACGGTCTGTTTCTCGCAGCGATGATCGGCGGTGAGACCTTGAGCGAATTGCGGGAGTCGTTCGCGGCGGCGGAAGCCGAGATCGAAGGCGGCGTCTCGCCCCGCGTCTCGCCGTTCGCCGATCTGCGCGATCTCGGCGCGCTGTTGCAGCGGGCGGGATTCGCGCTGCCGGTGACCGACGTGGAGCGCCTGACGGTGCGCTACGCCTCGCCGTTCGCGCTGATGCAGGACCTCCGAAAAATGGGCGCGACCAACGTGCTGGTGGAGCGCCGCCGCATGCCGCTCAAGCGCGCGACGCTGCGGCGCATGGCCGAACTTTATGCCGAACGCTTTGCCGATGCCGACGGTCGGATGCGCGCCACCTTCGAGATCGTCTGGCTGTCCGGCTGGGCGCCGCACGTGAGCCAGCAACAGCCGCTCGCTCCGGGCTCGGCCAGGACGCGGCTTGCCGATGCGCTCGGCACGATGGAAATTCCGACGGGGGAAAAGCCGCGATAGCGGCTAAAGCAGATTGGCCAGCTTGTCGTACAGCGTGGTCTTCACCGAGGAGCCCATGCCGGTGATGGTGGCCGCCAGCGCCGCGCCGATGCCGGCCGCGATCATGGCGTACTCGATGGCCGTCGCTCCGCTCTCGTCCGCGCAGAAGCGGCCGATCTGGCGGCTGGTGCTGGAGCAAAACGCTTCGAATCGACTCATCACTGGCATCCCGTTTCGCGCCGGTGTCGGCGCACTTACAGCAGCGTCGTCAGGTGCGCGATCAGCGGCTCGTCCGCCGGCGGCATCTGGTACTCTCTCAGTCGGTTCGGCCGAACCCAGGCGAGCCGCTGGCCCTCCTTTGCTTCGACCTTTCCCTCCCATCGCCGGCAGACATAGAGCGGCATCAGCAAATGGAAGTCTGCGTAGGCGTGACTCGCGAAGGTGAGCGGCGCCAGGCACGGCTCTCTCACCACAATCCCGAGTTCCTCCTTCAGTTCCCGGATCAGCGTTTCCTCGGGCCGTTCGCCAGTCTCGACCTTGCCGCCGGGAAACTCCCAAAGGCCCGCCATCGTCTTACCGGCGGGCCGTTCGGCCAGCAGCACGCGCCCGTCGGTGTCGATGAGCGCGCAGGCAGCGACGAGAACGAGTTTAGCGATCACAGCCTGGCCCCGAATCTATGCAACTGGCGGTTAAGGGCGGTTCAACGCCGTCGATTCAGTCCTACGGAATGCCGGAATGGTTGCCGAAATGTTAACGGGAACACCGGCGGCCAGCATCACGACCGGTAGTCGCCGTTGATCGCCACGTATTCCTTGGTGAGATCGCAGGTCAGCACCCGGTCCTTGCCGCGCCCGAGCCCAAGCGCGACCTTCAGCGATATCTTCGGTTGCTTCATCGCGTCGGACACCTGGCGCTCGTCATAGCCGGGATCGCGCGCGCCCTTGTGCGCCACGCGGATGCCGTTGAACCAGATCGACAGCTTGTCGCGGTCGGCTTGCTCGCCGGCCTTGCCGACTGCCATCACAACGCGGCCCCAGTTGGCGTCCTCGCCGGCGATCGCGGTTTTCACCAGCGGCGAGTTGGCGATCGACATCGCGATCCGCCGCGCCGACTTTTTGGATACGGCGCCTTCGACCTCGATCTCGACCAGCTTGCGCGCGCCTTCGCCGTCGCGCGCGACCTGCTCGGCGAGATCGCACAGCACCATCTGCAATGCGTTGCGGAAGCCGCGCAGCCGCGGGTCGTTCGGCTTGCTGATCCTGGGCGCGCCATGAGCGGCGGCGGCGCCGGTGGCGAACGCCATCAGCGTGTCGGAGGTCGAGGTGTCGCCATCGATGGTCACGGCGTTGAAGCTGTCCTCGACGCCGTCGCTGAGCAGCCTCTGCAGCACGCGCGCCGAGACCGGCGCGTCGGTGAAGACGTAGGCCAGCATGGTCGCCATGTCGGGCGCGATCATGCCGGCGCCTTTGGAGAATCCGTTGATCGTCACCGTGGCCTTGCCGATGGTGGTCCTGGCGGTCGCGACCTTGGGGAAAGTGTCGGTGGTCATGATCGCCTTGGCGGCGTCGAGCCACATATCGGGCTTGGCGGCGACCACCATGCCTTCCATGACGCCGTCGAAGACCTTGGCGTTGAGCGGCTCGCCGATCACGCCGGTCGAGGCCAGGAATACGTCGCCCGGCTTGCAGCCGATGGCGCGTGCCGCGATCTCGGCGGTGAATTTGCAGGCTGCCCGGCCGGTCTTGCCGGTGAAGGCGTTGGCATTGCCGGAATTGACCACCAGCGCGCGCGGCTTGGCCCCGCTGAGCTTGTCGCGGCACCATTCGACCGGCGCCGACGGGCACTTGGACTTGGTGAACACGCCGGCAGCGACGGTGCCTTTGTCCAGCACGGCCAGCAGCACGTCGGTGCGATTGCGGTATTTGATCCCGGCGGCCGCGGTCGCGAGCTTCACGCCGGCGATCACCGGCATGTCGGGGACGGATGTCGGGGCGAGGGGGGAGACGGGGACGGGTTTGGCCATGGCGGATGTTTTGCCTGTCAGCGGTCGTCATGTCCGGCCACAGCCGTCGAAGACGGCGTCGCTTCGCTCGCCTGTGTGCCGGGCATCCACGCCTTGGACGCGCGCGATTATTGAAGAAGTGGATGGCCGGGACAAGCCCGGCCATGACGTTGGTGGATATTAGGTCGATCGAAGCGCTGAGAACTTCGCCTACTTCTTCTCTTCGGCCGGCTTGTCCAGCCGCTCGATCTTGGCACCCTCGCGGAGCTTGGTGACGAACTCGGCTTGCGCCTTGCGGGTCACATAGGTCGCGACCTGTTCCTTCACCGCCTCGAACGCCGGCGCAGGCTTCGACCGCTTGTCCTCGACCTTGATGACGTGCCAGCCGAACTGCGACTTCACCGGGTCGGAGAGCGCGCCCTTGTCGAGCTTGAACGCGACCTCGGCGAACTCCGGAACCATCTGCTCCTTGGTGAAATAGCCGAGATCGCCGCCCTGCGCCGCGGCGCCGGGGTCCTTCGACTTTTCCTTCGCCAGAGCCTCGAAATCCCCGCCCTTCTTGAGGTCGGCCAGGATCGCCTTCGCTTCGTCCTCGGTCGTCACCAGGATGTGGCGCGCGCGCACCTCTTCCTCGCCGCTCATCTGCTTGACGGCGTCGTCATACACCTGGCGCATCGACGCATCGTTGACGGCGGCCTTGCCTTCCGCCTGCAGCAGCGATTCCATCAGCAGCTTGTTGCGGGTGAAGGCCAGGCGGCTCTTGAAGTCCTTCTGGTCGGCGACCTGCTTGCTCTCGGCGGCCTTGGCCACCAGCATGATGTCCGAGATGTAGGCGACCAGGTAATCGCGCTTGGCCTCCGGCGACATCGGCGGTGCGTTCTGGCCGAGATCCTCTTCGGCGAGCGCGAGATCGCTCTGCCGGATCTCGGCGCCATCGACCTTGGCGATCACCGGGTCGGCATCCTGCGAGCGCAGCGGCACCACGGAAACCGCCAGCAGCGACACCGCGGCGACCGCGGAGAGCACGGCCACGCGCCGCCCAGCCTTCGGCATCGAGGCGAGGCGGGTGAGAAAATGGGGGTTCATGATGCGATCCTTGGGGTCGGACAGGCTGTCGGGCAGGCCAATGGCGGCGACTTGTCGCCCAATCGCCTAGGGTTGGCAATGAGAGAGTGGAATCGGCTCTTAACGAGACCGTGAACCGAATTTATGGCCTCTTTGGGCGTGCGAAAGACGTAAAAGCACGCTAATTGACAAGGCTTGGACCCCCTCCTATGTCTCGATAGCCTGCGCGGTCCTGCTCGATGTTCGCTATCCCATTGCAGTTGCGCGAGAAGTGCCGCTTTTTCCCCCTGTCGGCCGCCTGCGCGGTTCGCCAAAGGTAAGGACCTGACCGAATGCTCGGCGCCGTCGCCCGCAAGTTTTTTGGCTCTGCCAACGACCGCCGCGTCCGCAAATATCAGCCGCGCGTGGACGAGATCAACGCGCTGGAGTCTGAGCTCTCCGTGCTGTCCGACGAGGCGCTGCGCGCCCGCACCGAGGCCTTCAAGAAAGAGGTCGCCGACGGCAAGTCGCTCGACGATGTCCTGGTGCCGGCGTTTGCGACCGTGCGCGAGGCGGCCAAGCGCACCATCGGCCAGCGGCACTTCGACGTCCAGCTCATCGGCGGCATGATCCTGCACGAGGGCATGATCTCCGAGATGAAGACCGGCGAAGGCAAGACGCTGGTCGCGACGCTGGCGGTCTATCTCAACGCGCTGTCGGGCCGCGGCGTCCACGTCGTCACCGTCAACGACTATCTGGCCAAGCGCGATTCCGAGTGGATGGGCCAGATCTACAATTTCCTTGGGCTGAAGGTCGGCGTGATCGTGCACGGCCTCGACGACGAGCAGAGGAAGCAGGCCTACGACTGCGACGTCACCTACGGCACCAACAACGAGCTCGGCTTCGACTATCTGCGCGACAACATGAAGTACCGGCTCGAGGACATGGTGCAGCGTGGACACATCTACGCCATCGTCGACGAGGTCGACTCGATCCTGATCGACGAGGCACGGACGCCGCTCATCATCTCCGGTCCGCTCGACGATCGCTCGGATTTCTACAACACGATCGACGAGTTCATGCCGGCGCTCGACAAGGGCGATTACGAGGTCGACGAGAAGCAGCGCACCGTCACGCTGACCGAAGCCGGCATGGAGAAAATGGAGCAGCGGCTGCGCGACGCCGGGCAGCTGAAGTCGGATTCGCTGTACGACGTCGAGAACGTCTCCGTCGTCCACCACATCAATCAGGCGCTCCGCGCGCACAAGCTGTTCCAGCGCGACAAGGACTACATCGTGCGCAACGGCGAGGTCGTCATCATCGACGAGTTCACCGGCCGCATGATGCCGGGCCGTCGCTTCTCGGAGGGGCTGCATCAGGCGCTCGAGGCCAAGGAACGCCAGCCGATCCAGCCGGAAAACCAGACGCTCGCCTCGATCACGTTCCAAAACTACTTCCGCATGTACGAGAAGCTGGCCGGCATGACCGGCACGGCGCTTACCGAAGCCGACGAGTTCATGGACATCTACAACCTCGACGTCGTCGAGGTGCCGACCAATCTGCCGCTGATCCGCGACGATCAGGACGACGAGGTCTATCGCACCAACGCGGAAAAATACCGCTCGATCATCACGCTGCTTGAGGATTGCAAGGTTCGCGGCCAGCCGGTTCTGGTCGGCACGACCTCAATCGAGAAATCCGAAAGCCTCGCCGAGATGTTGCGCCAGGCTGGCTGGGAGCAGCACGACTTCACCGATCCGAACGCCTTCGCCGCGCTCTACAGCGGCGACGAGGGCGCCAAAGAGACCAAGGTGTTCGCAATCCTGAACGCGCGCTATCACGAGCAGGAAGCCTACATCGTCTCCCAGGCCGGCGTGCCGGGCGCGATCACCATCGCCACCAACATGGCGGGCCGCGGCACCGATATTCAGCTCGGCGGCAACGCCGACATGCGCATCCGCCAAGAGCTCGCCGACATTGAGGACCCGCGCGCGCGCGAAAAGGATCCGCGCGCCGACGGGATCCGCGCCCAGGTTGCGCGGCTGAAGGAAAAGGCGCTGCAGGCCGGCGGCCTGTTCGTGCTCGGCACCGAGCGCCACGAAAGCCGCCGCATCGACAACCAGCTCCGCGGCCGCTCCGGCCGTCAGGGCGACCCCGGCCGCTCCAAGTTCTTCCTTTCGCTCGAAGACGACCTGATGCGGATCTTCGGGTCCGACAAGCTCGATGGCATGCTGACCAAGCTCGGACTGAAGGAGAACGAGGCGATCGTTCATCCCTGGATCAACAAGGCGCTGGAAAAGGCGCAGTCGAAGGTCGAGGCCCGCAACTTCGACCTGCGCAAGAACATCCTCAAATACGACAACGTGATGAACGACCAGCGCAAGGTCATCTTCGACCAGCGCGTCGAGCTGATGAAGGACGAGACGGTCGCCGAGACCATCACCGACATGCGCCATGCCGTGATCGACGAACTGGTCAAGAAGCATGTCCCGGAGAACGCCTATCCCGAACAATGGGACGTCGCCGGTCTGAAGACCGAGATTACCCGCCTGCTCAATCTCGACCTGCCGGTCGACGCGTGGGCCAAGGAGGAGGGCATCGCGGAAGACGATCTGCTCGAACGCATCACGCGCCGCGCCGACGAGACCATGGCCGCGAAGGTCGCCCAGTGGGGACCGGACGTTCTGCGCTATGTCGAGAAATCGATCCTGCTGCAGACCCTGGACCATCTCTGGCGCGAGCATCTGGTGATGCTCGAGCACCTGCGTCAGGTCGTGGGGCTGCGCGGCTACGGCCAGCGCGATCCGCTCAACGAATACAAATCGGAAGCCTTCAACCTGTTCGAAGCGATGGTGCAGAGCTTGCGCGAAGCCGTAACCGCTCAGCTCATGCGGGTCGAGATCGTACAGGCGCCTGAGGAGCAGGAGCCGCAGCAACTGCCGATGCAGGCCTACAAGCTCGACCCGAACACCGGCGAGGACGAGATGGCGTTGGCCGCGGCTGGCGCCGAAACGCTCGCACGTCACGGCATCGGAACCGGCGCTGTTGCGGCAGTCGAGCGCAATGCCAACGACCCATCGACGTGGGGAAAGGTCGGCCGCAACGAAGCGTGCCCGTGCGGCTCGGGCAAGAAGTACAAGCACTGTCACGGGCGGTTCGCTTAACCTCCCCTGATATATTTGATCCATTGGCCGGCAACCGCGGCGTCAGAACGCGTCTCAAAGAAATTCGGCCCTACCGAAAAGGAGCCAACATTGGCAAAGAGTCCCCAGGACAAGGCCGACGCGCAGTTCAAGAAGGCGCAACAGGCGATCGATGGCGCCGCCGCGATGGCGCAGTACGAAGCAGAGGCTCATGCCACTCGCGAGAAGACCGCACGGCTGCGCGCTCTTCGTTTGGCGAAGGAAGAGGCTGACGCGGCCGAGGCCGCCAGCAAGCCTGCCACTGGAAAAAAGAAGACTGCCGCGAAATCGAAGACCGCCAACTCGAAGACTGCAAAGTCGAAGAAGGACAAGGGCGTCCCCTTGTCGGACTGGCTGTCATCCGAGCAGGGCGCAGGCCGGCGCAGCTAGAGCCTGATTGATTTTGGTTGAAGCACGCTCCGTTCGCTCCCGCGTAAGCGGGAGAAAGCCTTACCAAAGGTAAGTGGCTCCGATCTATCGCCGTCATGCCCGGCCTTGTGCCGGGCATCCATGTCTTGGTTTGATCGACGCAAGACGTGGATGGCCGTGACAAGCACGGCCATGACGTGGATGGAGCGCGTCTCGGCCGCCAAGGACGGCGCGCCCCCTATTTCCTTTGCATACCGAGAATCCGGGCCACGGCCGCGGTGTTCGCGCTCTGGGCCTTGAGCGTGGCGGCGAGCTCGTCCGGCCCACCGGGCCTGACGTCCTGGCCGGTGGCGGAAATCTTGGCCGTGATCGCCGGATCCTTGGCGGCCGCAATCACATCGGCGCCGATACGCTTGCGTAGCTCCAGCGGCATCCCCTTGGGGCCATACAGGCCCGCGGTGGTTTCCACCACGAGGCCGGGATATCCGGCCTCGGCCACCGACGGAATGTCCTTGAACAGCGGCGAGCGCTCGCGTGCGGCGATCGCGATAATCCTGACTTTTCCGGCGTCCGCCAACGCGGTCATGATGGCGACCGACGACAACAGAAACTGAATGCGATCTTCCGCCAGATCGCGGGCCGCCTGAACGATGTCGCGATAGGGAACCTTGATGACCTTCAAGTTCTCGCTTTTCAGGAAGGCATCCAGGGTGAATTCAGGGACGCCTGCCGCCCCTGCGGCGTTGATCTTCTCAGGTGTTACGCGCGCGGCCTTGACGAAATCGGCGACTGTCTTGACCGGGGACGATCCCGGCACGCTGACCGAGAGCACGGTGTCGGTGACGCGCGCGATCGGCGCAAGGTCGCGCTCCAGATCGTATGGCAGCTTTTCCTGCGTGTACGGATGAGCGAGGAACGACGCGCTGGATGCATAAAGCAGCACATGGTCGTCATTTGCGGAAATAAACGCGTTGATCGCGATCAGGCCGTCGCCCCCTGGCCGGTTCTCGACGACGACGGGCTTGCCCCATCGGGCGGTCAGGCGCTCGCCCATCAGGCGCGCCGCGATATCGGTAGCGCTGCCCGCGCCGAACGGCAGGATGAGCCGCACGTTGCGCTGCGGCCAATCCTGAGCGACTGCCGGCTGCGCAGCCAGCATTCCGAACAGGCAAACCGATGCGGCAAGCACACCGCAAATGAGCGTGTTGAATTTGGTCATGACACCCCTCTGTGATCTTTCGTTATTCTAGCGCCGCACTCGCAATCATTTCACTCTGATTTTACGCCTTCCCGTCATGTGCTGCGCCAGCAGCTTGCGGAATGCGCGGTCGCGCTTGAGGTGCCATTCGCGGCTCATGGCCTCCTGCCGGGTGTCGTAGCGCTCAGAATGCAGCAGCACCCAGACGCGGCCGCGGGTGCTGCGGGCTCCGGTGCCGGCGTTGTGGCGGGCCAGTCGCTTGTCCAGATCGTTGGTCCAGCCGACATAGGTGAGATGGCGATCGCCGCCGGACCATCCGAGGACGTAGACGAAGCAATCCGTCATGGTCTGTCTGTCATGGCGTTATCGCCGCCGGGAATCAAATCGCCGGGCAAATGGCCCGGCGATTGGCTTGAACAATACAGAGCACGGACTACCGGAACGCCGACCAGCGGCTGTCGAAGCTTCCCGTAGGCATCGGTGCTGCCGCACCGCTCATGACGGTGCCCGGAGCCGCGGCTGGCGCCGGTGCGGGAGCCGCAGCCTGTCGGACGGGTTCGGCGGCTTCCTGCTTCGGGCGGATGGCGCCGGGCGCCGCCGCTGTTTTGACCGGGCGCGCGACGGGCTTCTTCGGCGTCGGAATAGCTTCCGGCGGTTCAGGATCAGGATCCGATCCGCGCAGGCCGATGAACCGCGCCATGCGGGTGAGCGCGTTGGCGTCGTCTTTCTTGGACGACGCACTTGAAGCCGATTTCGAGCTCGATGAAGAGAACAGGCTGCCGAACAGGTTGCCGGAACCCGATGCCGGCACGGCGACCTCTACGGTTTCGCCGGAGGTCGTAGCCGACGCGACCCGAACCGGCTGAGCAGCCGAAGTTGCGCTACGCATCGTCGTCGGCGCAGCGACCGGGGCAGCCACGCTATCGGCGCCGCTGTAGGCCGCGAATTCAGGGGTCTGCGGCGGACGAACGTGAGCCGGGATGGTGCCGGGCAGCGACGCTAGCGAGAAGCCAGCCGGCGCGACGCCGACCTCGTTGCGCTTGACCGCGGCCGCGAACACCGGGTGCATGCCGCCGTCGGCGTTGGTGCGGATCGGAGAGACCGGGGTGCCGCGGGTGATCAGCTCGGCGGTCTGGAACTCGTCGCGGCGCTGCTTGTCCTGCACCGCTTCGGCGACGTCGCTCGGAACTTCATACACCGGGCACTTGCCGGCGGAGCTGAACGACAGCGGCCGAGACGGATCGGAAGGGTTCTGCGCGTCGAACACGTAGCGCTTCTCGCAGACGTCGACCTTGGTTTCGAGCCGCGTCACTTCGAAATGGTCGTTGCCCTTCTTGAGCATCTTCCAGAACGCCATGTGCGGATTGGCGCGATGCTTGGCCATGTTCTGCGCGGTCATCCGGAACGGATAGGCCTGCACCTGGAACGAGCGCTGGCCGCCGAAGAACGCCTCGCGCCCAAGACCGTAGATCTCGGTGATCTGCTCGTCGGTCATCGAGTAGCAGCCGCGCGACGAGCAATCGCCATGCACCATCAGGTGCGCGCCGGTGCGGCCATGCGAGCGGTCGAACGCGTTCGGATAGCCGAGGTCGAAGGCCAGATAGAACTGCGAGTTCGGATTCATCTGCCCGGGCGTGATCGTATAGAAGCCCTCGGGCGCCTGGCGGTCGCCTTCCTTGATCTTGGGACCAAGCTCGCCCGACCAGCGGCAGATCGGATAGGTCTTCAGCAACGCGAACCGCCCGCTGCGATCCTGCTTCCAGACCTCCATCTCGGATTCTTGCTTGAACACGCGGATCAGGATCGGGGAATCCTTGTCCATGCTCTTCTGCTCGATCTCCGAGATCATCTTCTCGGAGAGCGGCTTGAGCGCTTTGGACGGGATGTTGGTGGTGCCGTCGGTGTTGCAGCCCGCAAGCGCAGCCGCTGCGAGGATCGCTGCGGACGCCAAGAGCGTGCGGACGAGCGGTCTACGGTTCAACGCGAAACTCCCCGACCGGTGGGCTTTCCCCAAACCTTCAATGAAGGATCGTTAGCCCCAAGCCACCGGAACTGCAAGAGAAAAGCCCCGGCGCGCGGTCCCGATTGAGCACGGTTAAGGTGAACGAACGGTAAAATTGTGGCCGAATCCGGGGGGATTATCCCGTGTCCCCGGCGAGCGCGGCATTTATTGCTGGAATCCGCCGGACTGCGGCTTCAGGTCAGGCTGCGCCCGATCGCCAGGAACTTGTCCCTCCGTTGCCGGCGCACGGTTTCGCGGTCCAGTCCACGAAGCTCAGAGAGGGCGTCGGCGATGGCATCCGCGGTCGCGGCGATGGCGGTCTTCGGCTCGCGGTGGGCGCCCCCCACCGGCTCCGGAACGATCTTGTCGATGATGCCGAAGCGATCGAGATCGACCGCCGTGATCTTCATGTTGGTGGCGGCATCCTGCGCCTTGGTGCTGTCGCGCCACAGAATGGAGGCTGCCCCTTCGGGCGAGATCACGCTGTAGATGGCGTGTTCCAGCATCAGCACGCGGTTGGCGGTAGCCAATGCGATCGCGCCGCCGGACCCGCCTTCGCCCAGGATGACGGCGATGTTGGGCACGCTGAGGCCGAGGCAGGCGTCGGTCGAACGGGCGATCGCCTCGGCCTGGCCGCGCTCCTCGGCCCCGATACCGGGGTAGGCGCCGGCGGTATCGACGAGTGCCAGAACCGGAATATCGAAACGATCCGCCATTTCCATCAGCCGTACCGCCTTGCGGTAGCCCTCTGGCCTAGCCATGCCGAAATTGTGCTTGAGCCGGGCCTCGGTGCTGGAGCCTTTTTCGTGGCCGATGACGCAGATGCTTTCGCCGCGGAACCGGCCGAAACCGCCGACGATCGCCTCGTCCTCGCCGAACTTCCGGTCGCCGGCGAATGCCACGAACTCGGTGATCATGCCGTTGATGTAGTCGAGGCAGTGCGGGCGCTGCGGATGGCGCGCCACCTGGGTTTTCTGCCAGGGCGTCAGCCCGGCGTAGAGGTCTTTCAGCGCCTCCGAAGCCTTGGCCTCCAGCCGGGCGATATCCTCGGCGATGGCGACGGCGTTGCCGCTCTCGGCCATCGCGCGCAGTTCCTCGACCTTGGCTTCAAGCTCGGCGACCGGCTTTTCGAAATCGAGATAGCTGCGCATTTGAAGAAAATATCGCCTCTGAGTGCCGCCGGCCGGAGCGAAACTGGCCTCTGACAGGGTTTTAAGTCAAGCAATGGCGGAACTGGGGCTGTTTCACTCCTCGGACAAGGGGTGCAGGTCGCGAACCAGGCTTTTCAGCCGCTCTTCCAGGACATGGGTGTAGATCTGGGTTGTCGAAATGTCGGCGTGGCCGAGCAGCGTCTGCACCACGCGGAGATCGGCGCCGTTCTGCAGCAGGTGGCTGGCGAAGGCGTGGCGCAGCACGTGCGGGCTGACCTGGCTCGGCTTGAGGCCGGCCGCGCCGGCGAGCCCCTTCAATTCGCGGGCGAAATGCTGGCGGGTCAAATGTCCGCTTTCGCCGAACGACGGAAACAGCCATTTCGATTTCTCGTGCTTGGCTTCGGTGCGCAACGCGAGATAGTCCGCCATCGTCTGCTTGGCTGCATCGTTGAGCGGCACCAGCCGCTCGCGGCCGCCTTTGCCCTTCACGACCAGCATGCGCTGATCGCGCCGCGCCGCCGAATCCGGCAGCGCCACCAGTTCGGAAACGCGCAGGCCCGTCGCGTAGAGCACCTCCAGCAGGCATGCCAGCCGAGCGGCGCGCAGCCGCTCGGGCAGCGTTTCCGCCGACAATCCTGCGCGCGTCTGTGCGAGAAGATCGTCGACCTGCTTCACCGACAGCACCTTTGGCAAGCTGCGTCCGCGCTTAGGCCCTTCGATCACCGCGGCCGGATCGTCGGCGCGATGGCCCTCGCTGTAGAGAAAGCGATAAAGCTGGCGGATCGCGGAAAGCCGCCGCGCAACCGAAGCCGCCGCCAGTCCGCGTTTCGCGAGCTGGCCGAGATGGCCGCGAAGATCGTCGTTGTCCGCGGTCGCGACGGTGCGCCGCGCGGCGGCGAGAGCGGCGGAGAAATCCACCAGGTCGCGCCGGTAGGCGTCGAGCGTGTTCCGGGCCGCGCCGCGTTCGGCCGCGAGCATGTCGAGGAACAGCTCGATCAGAGTGTCGTCGGATTGCGGCCGGCGGGCCATCGGTCTTAACCGAGTTAGCGATGCCGCATCAGCTTGTCAGGCGGGATCGTGACCGTGATTTCGCGCGGCTTGGGTTCGATGAACGTGGCAAGCGAGAACACCGCGGCATAGCCAAGGCCCCCCAGCAGTCCGACAACCAGCAGAAATCGAAACAGGCTTGGCATCGTGCAATTTCACCGGCCGCGCTCAGGGCGGCATTCTTGGGCGGCGCTTATCGGGCGGCGTTTTACCATTCCGGCGGGCGGTTTATGCAAGCGCCGGTTTTCGCTACAAGTGTACCATGTCGGATATAGCCCTGCATAACGGCGCCGCAACACTGCCTGAATCCGCCTTGGGGGCGGCGCTCGGCCGGCGTTCAGTCGTGCTTGTCGGCATGATGGGCGCGGGCAAGTCCTCGATCGGGCGGCGGCTCGCCACCCGGCTCGGAATTCCGTTCGTGGATGCCGACACCGAGATCGAAAAGGCAGCCCAGATGACGATTTCCGAGATTTTCGCCAAGCACGGCGAACCGGATTTCCGTCATGGCGAGGCGCGGGTTATCGCCAGGCTGCTCGACAGCGGCCCGCAGGTGCTGGCGACCGGTGGCGGGGCTTTCATGAACGCGGAAACCCGCGCCCTGGTCCGGGACAAGGGCATTTCGGTCTGGCTGCGGGCCAACGTGGAGGTGCTGATTCGCCGGATCAAGCGCCGCGGCGACCGGCCGCTGCTCAAGGACGGCGATCCGGCTGAAACGCTCCGGCGTTTGATCGATGAGCGCCACCCCACGTATGCCGAGGCCGACATCACCGTCGAATCGCGCGAGGTGCCGCATGACACGATCGTCGAAGAGATCGTCGTGGGCCTTTGCGCGGACCCGCGCGTGACTGCCGTGCCGCACGATTCTGGAGAACCAATGCCATGACTGCGCCACTGCGCTCAGGCGATCCGATCCTGGTCAACGTGGGCCTTGGCACGCGCGCCTACGACATCCTCATCGGCCGCGGCCTGCTCGCCTCGCTCGGCGCGCGCGTCGCGGCGCGCAAGCCGGGGAGCAAGGCCGCTATCGTCACCGACGAGACGGTGGCGCGCCATCATCTGGCCGCCGCGCAGGCCGCGCTCCAGAGCGCCGGCATCGATGCGACGCCGATCATCGTGCCGGCCGGCGAAAGCACCAAGAGCTTCGCCATGCTGGAGCGGGTTTGCGATGCGCTGCTTGCCGCGCGCATCGAGCGCGACGACCTCGTGGTGGCGCTCGGCGGCGGCGTGGTCGGCGATCTTGCGGGCTTTGCGTCGGCGGTGGCGCGCCGCGGCGTCGACTACGTGCAGGTGCCGACGACGCTGCTGGCGCAGGTCGATTCGTCCGTCGGCGGCAAGACCGCGATCAATTCCAGCCATGGAAAAAATCTGGTCGGTGCGTTTTATCAGCCGGTCCTGGTGCTGGCCGACACCGCGTTGCTCGATACGTTGCCGGAGCGCGAATTCCGCGCCGGCTACGCCGAGGTGGTGAAATACGGCTTGCTTGGCGATCTCGAATTCTTCGAATGGCTCGAAGTGAATTGGCGCGACGTGTTCGCCGGCGGCCCGGCGCGCGGCAATCTCGCGGCGCCGCGCGAATATTCCGTGCTCAAGAGCGTGCAGGCCAAGGCGGAAATCGTTGCGCGCGACGAGCACGAGCATGGCGACCGCATGCTGCTCAACCTCGGCCACACCTTCGGACACGCGTTCGAGGCTGCCGCCGGTTTCTCCGACAAGCTGCTGCATGGCGAGGCGATCGGTCTCGGCATGGCGCTCGCATTCGAGTTTTCGGCGCGGCGCGACTTGATGTCCAAGGCCGATGCCGACCGGGTCATCCGTCATCTTGCCATCGTGGGGCTGCCGACGAAGATCAGCGATCTGCGGTTTGGCGCTCCTGGCATCGATAGGCTGATGGACCTGATCGCGCAGGACAAGAAGGTCAAGCGTGGCGCGCTCACCTTCATTCTCGCGCGCGGCATCGGTTCGGCCTTTGTCGCGCGCGACGTCGACGCCGAGGAGATTCGTACCTTCCTGGCCGAGAAGCTCGCTTCACGATGAACGCCGAAGATTGGATTTCCGTTTTTATCGTTCTCATCAGCCTGTTGGTGTCCGCGTTCTTTTCCGCCAGCGAAACCGCGTTCACGGCCTCGTCGCGCGCGCGCCTGATGCGGATGCAGAAGCATGGCAACCAGCGCGCGGCGATCGTCCTTCGCCTGCTGGAAGCGCGCGAGCGGATGATCGGCGCACTGCTGCTCGGCAACAACGTCGCCAACATGGGAGCGGCGGCGCTGACCACCGGCATCCTGCTGGCCTGGTTCGGCGACGTCGGCGTGCTCTACGCCACGATCGTCATGAGCATCGTGGTGATCGTGTTCGCGGAGGTGCTGCCGAAGACCGCCGCGATCAATTCGCCCGAGCGCATCGCGCTTCAGGTGGCGCGGCCGATCGAATGGTTTGTCCGGCTGTTCGGCCCGATTCTGATGACCATCGAAGCTCTGGTGCGCTGGATACTCCGGCCGTTCGGCATCCGGGTCGGTGAGAACCAGCAGATCCTGTCGGCGCACGAGGAGCTTCGCGGTCAGGTCGACCTGATGCATCGCGACGGCGGCGTGGAGAAGCTCGACCGCGACATGATGGGCGGCCTGCTCGACCTGCGCGATCTCACGGTCTCCGATGTCATGGTCCATCGGACAGAAATGCTGATGGTCAATGCCGACGATCCGGCGGACGAAATCGTCGATGCCGTGCTGAAGGCGGAATTCACGCGCATCCCGCTGTGGCGCGGGAGCCCCGAGAACATCGTCGGCATTCTCCACGCCAAGGACCTGCTGCGCGCCATCCAGAACGCCGACGGCGAGCTTGCCAAGGGCGACATCATGGCGATCGCGCTGCAGGCTTGGTTCGTGCCCGAAATCCGGCCGCTTTCGGAGCAGCTCAAGGCGTTCCGCCGCCGCAAGACGCACTTTGCCCTGGTCGTCGATGAATACGGCGAGGTGATGGGGCTGGTGACGCTCGAGGACATCCTGGAGGAGATCGTCGGCGATATTTCCGACGAGCACGACATGCCGGTGCCCGGTGTGCGGCCGCAGCCCGACGGCTCGGTCAACGTCGACGGCGCGGTGCCGATCCGCGATCTGAACCGGGCGATGGATTGGAACCTGCCGGACGCCGAAGCCACCACCGTTGCCGGCCTGGTGATCCACGAGTCGCGATCGATCCCAGAGGTCGGCCAGAGCTTCACCTTCCACGGCTTCCGCTTCCGCGTGCAGCGCAAGGACCGCAACCGCATCACCGCGCTGCGCATCACGCCGCTGGCGCGCAGCCCCGCGTTGGCGAAGGCGGGGTAAATCGACGCGGCGTCACGCGCGGCCTTGTGTCGGGCCCGCGCGCCGCTAAGGTGCCGCAAATTCGGGAGGAACTCAAAATGTCGTTGCGTCGGATTTTGCTGATTGGTCTTGCGCTGTTCATCGCGTCGCCTGCGGTGGCCCAGAATTATCCCGACCGTCCCATCAAGCTAATCGCGCCGTTCCCCGCCGGAGGTCTTGCCGACGTGCTGGCGCGCGCGGTCGGTGATGAGATGAGCAAGTCGCTCGGCCAGCCGGTGATCGTCGAGAACCGCGCCGGCGCGGGCGGCAACACTGGCGCCGACGCGGTCGCCAAGGCCGTGCCCGACGGCTACACGCTGCTGATGTCGTCGGCCGGCATTCTCACCGCCAACCCGTTTCTCTATGCGTCGATGCCGTTCAACGTCGAGACCGCGTTCATCCCGATTTCCAACGTCGCCGCGATGTCGATGATCCTGGTGGTGAATCCGAAGGTGCAGGCCAACACGCTGCGCGAGCTGGTCGCGCTCGCCAAGGCGCAGCCGAACAAGCTCAACTTCGGCTCGCCGGGCATCGGCACCACCGGCCACCTCGGGCTCGCGATGTTCATGCACGCCGCCGGCGTCCAGATCACGCACGTGCCCTATCGCGGCGCGGCTCCCGCCGTCACCGATCTGATCGCCGGCCAGATCGACGGTGTGGTGGACAATCCGCCGACCGTCATCGCGCACATCCAATCCGAAAAGCTGCGCCCGCTGGCGGTGGCGGCGAAGCAGCGCATGGCGCTGTTCCCGAACGTGCCAACGGCCGCCGAGCAGGGCGTTGCCGGTTATGAGGCGTCGTCGTGGTTCGGCATCGCGGCGCCGGCCGGCACGCCGCCTGCGATTGTCGACAGGCTGCACAAGGCGATCGCCGCTGCGGTGCGCACGACTGCGATGCAGGAGCGGTTCTCCAAGTCAGGCGCTCAACTGGTCGGCGATTCGCCGACCGAGTTCGCGGCACAGATCCGCGCCGAGCGCGCGAAGTGGGGCGAGATCATCAAGGCGGCGAATATCAAGCCGCAATAATCGGCGCCGTCAGGGCGCCGATACGGAATTGGGCCTCTCGGCGGCTTCGTCAGGCGCGCTGGCATGGATCGCCAGCGCATGGACGCCGCCCGTGAGTTCCGCCTCCAGGGCCGAATTAATCATGCGATGCCGGTCGATCCGGCTTCGTCCGCGGAACGCTTCGGCCACGATATGGACGCGAAAATGGGTTTCTCCGCCCGGCCGATGGCCGGCATGGCCGGCGTGCCGGTGCGATTCATCCTCCACCTCAAGGCTTTGCGGGGTGAAAGCCTTGGTCAACTTCTCGGTGATCTGATCCTTCATCGGCATGATGTCTGCCTACGCAAGCGCCGTCGGAGGGTCAACCTCGCTGACGATTCCTGCGCCGCTGCAAATAGCCAACTGTCAAGACTTGAAGGTGAGTCCCTGGACTCCCCATAATGATCGGTCATGAAATTCGACTCGCCTCTCTTCGACGGCATCCGTGTCAAGCCAAGCGACGACCGCCGCAAGCGCGCGCCGGACGCGCCGGTCTGTGACTGGAAAGGCTGCAAGTGTGACGCTACGCACCGCGCCCCCAAGGGCCGGCAGCGGGAGAACGAGTATTGGCGTTTCTGCCTGGAACACGTGCGGGAGTACAACCACTCCTACAATTTCTTCGCCGGCATGACCGACACTGACGTCACCAAGTATCAAAAGGACGCCATCACCGGACATCGCCCGACCTGGAAGATGGGCACCGGCAATACGCCGGCGGGGGCCAATGCCGCCGATGGGGCGCAGGATCCCTTCCAGATGTTCCGGGAGGTTGGAGGTCAAAGCCCGCATTGGCGGCCGAAGGCCGAACGGGCTGTGCCTCAGGCCCGCACCGTGCATAACGCCGAGCGCAAGGCGTTGAACGAGCTTGGCCTGGAACCGGGCGCCGACAAGATCGAGATCAAGGCGCGGTTTAAGTTGCTGGTGAAACGCCATCACCCAGACGCCAACGGGGGTGATCGCGCCACCGAAGACAAGCTGCGCGAGATCATCCAGGCCTACAATTATTTGAAATCCACCGGCGCCTGCTGAGCGCCGTGCCGGCCCGCGCCGCGGCGTCTGGCATGGGGGCGTCCCAGTAGCTATCTGATATCTCAGCATTTTAGCTATGCACGCGGGTGCTTTCGCACCGCACCGGCTTTCTGCTAGGTTGCCGGAGACGCCCGAATCCCATCTGAAACCCGGCAAGCATCGCGGCCCCGCGCCGTTCCGTACCGGGGCCACGGAGACGTGAATGGCAACCGCAGCAACCCAGGACACACCCGGCCTGCCCGACATGAAGGTGTCGGTTCGGCAGCTTTTCGGGATCGACAGCGACATGGAAGTTCCGGCCTATTCCAAAGCCGACGACCATGTGCCCGACGTCGATTCGGATTATCGGTTCGACCGGCCCACGACGCTCGCGATCCTCGCCGGCTTCTCGCACAATCGCCGGGTCATCGTTTCCGGCTACCACGGCACCGGCAAGTCGACCCACATCGAGCAGGTGGCGGCGCGACTGAACTGGCCGTGCGTGCGCGTCAACCTCGACAGCCACATCAGCCGTATCGACCTGATCGGCAAGGACGCGATCGTCATCAAGGACGGTCAGCAGATCACCGAATTCCGCGACGGCATTCTGCCGTGGGCCTACCAGAACAACGTTGCGCTGTGCTTCGACGAATACGACGCCGGCCGTCCGGACGTGATGTTCGTGATCCAGCGCGTGCTGGAATCGTCGGGCCGCCTCACGCTGCTGGATCAGAGCCGCGTGATCCGCCCTCATCCGGCGTTCCGCCTGTTCGCGACCGCCAACACGATCGGGCTCGGCGACACCTCCGGCCTTTATCACGGCACCCAGCAGATCAACCAGGCGCAGATGGACCGCTGGTCGATCGTCACCACGCTGAACTATCTGCCGCACGACAACGAGGTCGAGATCATCCTCGCCAAAGCCAAGCACTACGGCACCGATGCCGGCCGCGACATCGTCAACAAGATGGTGCGGGTCGCGGACCTGACGCGCAATGCGTTCATGAACGGAGATATCTCCACCGTGATGAGCCCGCGCACCGTGCTGATCTGGGCCGAGAATGCCGACATCTTCAAGGAAGTCGGCTTCGCCTTCCGCCTTACCTTCCTCAACAAGTGCGACGAACTGGAACGGCCGATCGTCGCCGAGTTCTATCAGCGCTGCTTCGGCGTCGAGCTGCCCGAGTCTTCGGTGAACGTGGCGTTGAGTTGAGGTCGCGGACAAGCCGCGATGAGCTCGAACACCAAACCCAAGCCGCCGGCGAAGGAATCGCCCACCGAGCCGTTCAAGCGAGCGGTCACCGGTTGCCTGCGCGCCATCGCGCGCAAGTCGGACCTTGAGGTTTCCTACGCCGCCGAGCGGCCGGGGCTGGTCGCCGGCAAAGTTCGGCTGCCCGAGCCGCCTCGCAAGCTTTCCAAGCAGGAGGCCGCCATCGTCCGCGGCCACGCCGACGCGATCGCGTTGAAGCTCGCCTGCCACGATCCCGCCGTCCATCGTCGTCTGGTGCCTGGCGGTCAGCAGGCTCGTGCGGTGTTCGACGCGGTCGAGCAGGCGCGTGTCGAGGCGATCGGCTCGCGCCGCATGGTGGGCGTGGCGTCGAATCTCACCGCGATGCTCGACGACAAGTTTCACCGCGGCAAGTCCGAGGAGATCACCGATCGCGCCGACGCTCCGCTTGAGGATGCTGTCGCGCTGATGGTGCGCGAGCGCCTGACCGGCCAGGCTCCGCCGCCGGCCGCAAAGAAGCTCGTCGATCTGTGGCGTCCCTTCATCGAGGATCGGGCCGGCCGTGGTCTCGACCAGCTCGAGCGGGTGGTCGAGGACCAGCGCAAGTTCGGCGATGCCATCCACGATCTGCTCGAGTCGCTCGACATGGGCGACGACCGTTCGTCTTCCGAGGAGGAAGAGGACGGCGAGGAAGGCGAC
>CAMDFO010000056.1 GCA_945897515.1 Rhodoplanes serenus
CGACTGCGCGCCGATCCCGCTCGCGGACGCCAGTGCCGATCGCGTCGTGTGCCTCGGTGTCCTGGACTATCTGCTGGACCCACTGGAATTCTGCCGGGAGTTGGCGCGGATCACGCGCGCCGGCGGGCTCGTGCTGGTCACGGCGCCGAAGAATCCGAGTCTTTTCATGTTTCTGCGATGGTCCACAGCGTTCCGCCGCGGCGTCAGCGGAATGCCGCCAATCGTGTCCATTCTCGACCGGGGCGAGATGGAAAAAGTGCTGCGGGATTCAGGCCTCGAACCAGTCCGACTGGGCTCGATCTGGACCACCATGTGGCTTGCGGTCGCGCGCAAACCGGCATGATCGAACGGGTGGGCCCCCGCCGGTTGTCGAGCGCATGAATCCGGACACTTACGCCGCGGAAAGCAAATTCGAACGCGACCATTGGTGGTTCAATGGCCGGCGCAGGCTTTTCCTACGTATGATCGAGAAGCACGCGTCGAGCCGCGATGCGTCGATATTGGACGTCGGGACAAGCACCGGCGGCACCCTGCGCGCCCTGGCGTCGCAGGGCTACCACAATCTTGCGGGGCTCGAACTGAGCGAAGAGGCGATCCGCTTTTGCCAGGCGCAGGGCCTGGACCAGGTTAAACTGGGCGATGTTTGCGACATGCCGTTCGAGGATGGCCGGTTTGATTTTGTGATCGCCTCCGACGTCATCGAGCATGTGGACGATGATGTGAAGGCGGCGCGCGAGGTGCGGCGCGTTCTGAAGCCGGGGCGGCATGGCATATTCACGGTACCGGCGTTCAAAATGCTGTGGAGCCGCCAGGACGACATCGCCCGCCACAAGCGCCGCTACCGGCTGCGCGAGTTCCTCAACTGCTTGCGGCAGGCGGAGCTCGAGATCGTCGAGATCTATTATTTCAACTATCTGCTGTTCCTGCCGATATTGGCCGCACGGACCGCATTCAAGGTTCTAGGCATGAAGGTCGAGAACGAGAACGAACTCAATTCTTCGGCGGAAAACCGGCTGTTCTCCAAGATCTTTACTGTCGACGTCGACACGGCGCGGCATATTCATCCGCCGTTCGGCGTTTCCATTTTCGCGTTGGTGCGGCGGGAATAGCCAAAGTTCAAATGAACAGTCCCTCAAGACACGAACGGCTAGCCGGGGCGATCGCATCACCTGTATCGATGCGCCCGGCGAGGCCTTGGCCCCCGATGCTGACAACGACATCTGCAGGTTACAGTTGAGCCGTGATCGACACGAAACCTGCGCCCTGACCGTCCTGTCAAACTCAGTACCTATTCCATTGCGAGAAAACTCATGATCGATGAAATTCCCCTGTGCCGTCCCAGCATCGGCGAAGATGAGATTCAGGCGATCGCCGATGTGTTCCGCAGCGGCTGGTTGGCGCACGGCGAGTACAATCACAAGTTCGAGGCACTCTTCGCCAAGACCATCGGCGTGCCGCACGCCATCGCGATGAACTCCTGCACGTCGGCGCTGGAAGTCGCGCTGAAGGTGGCGGGAATAAAGGGAGAGGTGATCGTCCCCAGCATGACCTGGGTCGCGACCGCGAACGTGGTCAAAACCGCAGGCGGGACGCCGGTGTTCTGCGAGGTCGATCCGGCGACGCGAAACGTCACCGCAGCGACCATTGCGGCCTGTCTCACACCCCGGACAGAAGCCGTCATCGTCGTGCATTTCGGCGGGCAGCCCTGCGCCATGGACGATATCGTGATGCTTTGCAATTCAAAGAATCTTTTTCTGGTGGAGGACAGCGCCGAGACTCTCGGTGCGACGTGGCAGGGGCGTCAAGCGGGCTCCTTCGCGGTTGGCTGCTTTTCTTTCTTTCCCACCAAGAACATCACCACCGGCGAAGGCGGCATGTTGACCTGCACCGACGAGGCGTTCCAGCGTAAGGCTCGCATGATGATCTCCCACGGCGTGTCGAGCACGACCTTCGCGCGGGAGCGCAAGGAGCGGCCGTGGATTCGTGCCGCCGAAATGGCGGGCCATAATTTTCGCATGCCCAATCCGCTTGCCGCGCTGGGGCTGAGCCAATTGAAGAAGCTTGCCGACTTGAACGCGCGCCGGAACAAGATCGCCGATCGCTATCGCGCAAGCCTGGTCAGCCTGCCGCTCAAACTGCCGGAGATCGCCGCGGGTGCGACGCACGTCTATCAGATGTTCACGATTGAGGTGGACGAGGCGGTGCGCAATCCGGCCCTCCACGCGCTCAGGGCCGACAATATCGGCGCTAGCGTTCATTTCGATCCACCGGTCCACCTGCAGCCGGCCTATACCGCCGACGGGTGGGGTGAGGGTGATCTTCCTGAAACGGAAGGGCTGGCGCGCCGGCTGATCACGCTGCCGATGTATCCGGACATGAGCGAGGGGGATGTGGAGCGCGTCGGCACCTCGCTAGCGCGCGCTCTCTCAACCCGCTGAAGGATTCTTCGGGGCGCCGGGTTGCGGCAAGTCGTAGTGGCCCATGTGGTAGCGGCCGAAAAACCGCAGCAACTCGATCGGACCGAGCAGAATTTTCTTCCAGGTCTTGTATTTCGATTGCCCGGTGTCGCGCCGCCGGTGGTGAACGAACACTTGCTCCACGCGCGCCGCACCCCGGCGCAATGCGATCAGCGGCAGATAGCGATGATCGTTCGGCCGCATGGGGATGTCCTTGACGCAGCCGGCACGGAAGGCGATGAAGCTTCCTGAAAACGACCGGACTGGCGCGTTGAACAGCAGCAGTACGAAAAGGTCGTAGGTCGTCGTCAGAAGCTTGTCGAAGAAATTGTGCTTTCGTTCGTCGCGAAAGCCGATGACCAGATCGACACCGTCGTCGATCTTGGCAAGGAATGCCGGCAGGTCGGCGGGATTGTCCTGCAGGTCGGCGTCCATGCGGATGATCCATTCGCCCGTCGCTTCGGCAAATCCGACGAGGAATGCGCCGGTCTGGCCGCCACGTTCCTTCAGTTGCAGCAGGCGAAGCCACTGAAACTGTGCAGCGGCCTGTCGCACGATTTGGACGCTGTTGTCGGTCGAGCAGTCGTCGACCAGCAGAACTTCGAAGCAGCGGCTGAGCGGCTTCACCGCCTCGGCCATGCCGGCAATCAGTGTGGGAAGGCACTCCGCCTCATTATGAAACGGGATCACGATCGAAGCGGAGCGTTCCATGCGGCGTTTCAGTGTTCGGCCGGCAGCAGCAGGTGCTCACGCATGAATGCGACGTATTCGGCGACGCCTTTTGACAGCGTGTATTGCGGCTCGTAGCCGATCAGCTTTCGTGCCTTCTCGATCGACAACGTGCCGCGTTTTGGGCGGAATGCGTCGCGCTCGGTGATTTCATATTTAACTCCGGGAACGTGCTCCTGGATGCACTTGACGAAATCCAATAGCGTGGCGGCGTGACCGGCGGTGATGTTGAATGTTTCTCCGGCTCCCTTGGGCCGTGTCGCGGCAAGGACAAAGCCCTTCGCGATATCCTTGATGTAGGTGAAATCCAGCGCTTCTTGCGCGCCCTGCACGTTCAGTTTTTCGCCGCGCAGCGCCTTTTCGATGAAAATCTGGCTGACCCGCCGGTTCATGTCGGTCGGGCCATAGACGGCCGACGGGCGCACGATAGAGAATGGAATATTGAAGAAGTTGCCGAGGCCGCGAGTCACGATCTCGCCGCCCAGCTTCATTGTGCCGTAGACTTCCTTCGGGTTGGTTGGATGTTCTTCGGTTGCCGGATCGGTAACGAAATCGCCGTACACCATGCTTGACGACGCATAAATGAATCGTTCCGGATGATACCCGTTGATCTGCGAAAGCTCGTTGATCATCTCGAGCAGACTGCCGGTCGCGTCAACGCTGCCCTCGCGCGCTTCCTCCACATTGAGGTTGTTCGGCTTGGCCAGCGGCAGCGCGGCGAGATGAAAGATGTACTTTGGCCGATAGCGATTGAGCAGACGCACCAGCAGCGCGCCGAATTTGGGTTCGCCGCGCTCGACGATCACCCTGTCTTCGACCGGCTTGAGCCGCAGCGATCGATAATCGGTAAAGCCGGGACGGGCAGAGTCGGTGTAGCGCCCGAAATGGTCGAGCAGCACCACGTTGTCGACGTGGCCTTCCGTGATAAGGCACTGCGCAATATGCGAACCGATAAAGCCCGCACCGCCGGTGATCAACGCATGAGTTGTCATAGGTACATCATTGAGAAATTGAGGAAATTTGCTGAAGAAGCCGTATCATTTCCGCTCCTTGCCTGGCAAGGCTGGCGTGCGCGGAAACCCGCTCTTGTGGCGGGCGAAATGCTAATAGGACCGGGCGCCTCGCCGTGAGCCCCGCGGCTGCCTTGTTGCCGGAGATCTAATCCTTTGTGCGGTATTGCTGGTGAAGTTGTAACCGGGGCTGGGGCGCCCAGCCGCGAGGCGCTCGCGCGCATCCTCGATGGGCTCCGCCACCGCGGACCGGACGGCGAGGGCATCTACATCGACGGGCGGGTCGCGCTCGGCCACCGCAGACTGACGATTATCGATCTCAGCGACAAGTCTGCTCAGCCGATGCTCGATTCCGACAGCGGATGCGTGGTCACCTACAACGGTGAACTCTACAACTACGTCGAATTGCGCCAGGAGCTTGCGGCGCGCGGCCACAAATTCCGCACCGAAGGAGATACAGAAGTTCTTCTGCGGTCCTATCTCGAATGGGGCCAGGATGCGGTTTCACGCTTCGACGGCATGTTCGCCTTCGCCATTTTCGATCCGCGGCGGCGGCGGCTGTTTGCCGCGCGCGACGCTGCCGGTCAGAAGCCGTTGATATATTATCACGGCGCAGGCCGGCTTGTTTTTGCCTCCGAACTTGCTGCGCTCATGCAGCATCCTGCGGTCCCCCGCGCGATCGATCGGGAGGCGGTCTGCCACTATTTGGTCTATGAAGGCTTTACCAACGAACAGACCGTCATCGGTGGGATACGCAGGCTCCCGCCCGGTTCTCACCTGACGTTCAATATTGAGTCCGGCACGATCGATATAAAGCAGTACTGGCGTCCTACGATTGCCAACGAATCGAACTCGCGCGCGGAGCCCGACGATCGGGACTTCGCTTCGGTCGAGTCGGTTCTGCGCGAAGCAGTGTCCCGGCACCTGCGCAGCGATGTTCCAGTCGGGATCTACCTCAGCGGCGGTATCGATTCAAACCTGATAACGCAGCTTGCGTGCGACGTACGTGATCCTCGCGAGATTCGCACGTTCACGGTGCGGCATACGGACCCTTCCTTCGACGAGGCCGATGAAGCGCGATGGACGGCCAACCGGCTTGGCACGCAACATCACGAGACCACTCTCACGCCCGAACGCGTTCTCGAAAGCGTGCCGAACATTCTCGCGGCACTGGATGAGCCGCTGGCCGACCCGGGCCTTGTGTCGATTTATCAGGTCGCTCGCTTCGCGTCGGAGCATGTGAAGGTGGTACTGTCGGGCGACGGAGGGGACGAGTTTTTCTTCGGCTACGCGCCATTCCACGTCTGGCGGCAGTCGCAGGCGTTGGCCGCCATGCCGAATTGGGTCACGCGCGGTATCCTCAAGCCGATGATCGACCAGCTGCCCGCGCAATACGGCTATATGGGCGCCTTCTACAAGGCGCAGACCTTCGCGCGGGGTCTGGGTTTGCCAGAGCCCATCCGTAACATCTCCTGGCTTGGCGCCTTTATTCCGCAGGAACTGCGCGATCTGTTTCAAGGCGCGGACGGCCTGTCCATGCTGGCGCCGGGCGAGAACGGCATCGCGCGCGTCTACGAGCCGGTGATGAAGGTCTACGATGCCGCGGCGGGCGTCAGCCCGCTTCATCGTCTCGCGCTCGAATACCAATCGATCTATCTACCGGGCAGCATCTGCGCGCATTCCGACAAAGCCAACATGATGCATTCGCTCGAGGCGCGCAGCCCCTTGCTGGACCCCATGGTGATGGAGATGGCCAATGCGTTGCCGTTGCGATGGAAGCTGCGCGGCGGCAAGGGTAAATGGATTTTGCGCCGCTATCTCGAACGCCGGCTCGGACCGTCGGTTGGCCGGCGCGCGAAACGCGGCTTCACCGTCCCGATCGCCCACTGGTTGCGCGGGCCGCTGAAGCGGTTGGCCGAGCAATTGCTCTCGCCAGATGCCATTCGGGCCAGCGGCCACTTCAATGTCGACGAAGTGCAGCGCTTGTGGCGTGAACATCAGGAGGGGCGCCGGAACAACTACAAGAAACTCTGGGCGCTGGTGGTGCTTCAGTCGTGGCAGCAGCGGGTGATCGGACTTTGAACGCATGAAGCTCGATCGCGGAATCCTCGTTATCGCCGCCATCGCAATCGCGGCGCGGCTGGTGTTCGCCCTGGCGTTCCCGACCGGCGGCGGCGACTGGGATATCTACGAAACGGTTGCGGAAAACATTATTCGCGGCTGCGGCGTCTCGCTGTCGCCGCCCGGCGGCAGCGAGTGCATTCCGCATTACGGTGGCAACCATCTGCCGGGATACCCGGCATTCGTCGCACTGGTCTGGAGCGTGTCGGCGCATTCCGACATGGCCGTGCGCGTGGCGCAAATCCTGCTATACGCTCTTGCGCTGGGGCGTCTGGTCGCAGCCGCGGAGCTTTATTCCGGATCGCGGCGGGCCGCCCTGGTGATTGGCGTGGTCATGGCGCTATCGCCGCTGCAGATAGCCTGGCCGCGCTACACGCAGACCGAAACGCTGTCCCTTGCCGCTGTCGTGTGGACGTTCGCGGAAATTCTCGCGTCGTTGGCCGAGCGTCGATTGCGTGTTGTGCCGCTCGGGCTTGCGATCGTCGCGGCGACCTTTATCCGTTTGGATGGCATTCTGCTCTGCATTCCCGCAGCCATCACGGGCTTCATTCTACACCGCCCGGTCGTAGCGATCCGGCGCGGAGCCGTTGCCGCGCTGATCGTGGTGCTGCCGATTGCCGGCTGGACTGTCCGCAACGCCGTGCTCGGGGTGAATCTGGTGCCACTCGGCATGGTGCTGCCGAAAAATGCTCCGACGCCGTACGGCTATATCGCCTGGGGCGCCACCTGGGTCAGCGAGGAGTACCAACGTGTGGGGTGGGCATGGCCGGTCAACCGCATGAAACATGCCGGCATCACCATCGACAACAAGGCGTACGATTCCCGCGCGGAGAGGGACATGGTCGAGGGTTGGCTCAAGGAATTGGCCCAATACCAGGACGAGTCTTTCCCGCCCGAACTCGACCGGCGCTTCGCGGAACTGGCGCGCGAACGCAGCCAGCGGGCACCCCTGCGCACCTATCTCTGGCTGCCGGCGGAGCGCGCTCTGGCGCTGTGGAAGAACCCCTTCTCGAGCTTCGGCTGGCCTAACGAACTGCCGGCGGTCAGCGGCCAGGAGCGGGTGGATGCGGTGCGGGGTGGCGGGGCGCTCGTCGATCTGGCCCGTCGCTATCCGGTGCAGGCGGTCACCAAGGCTTTGACCGCTGGGTACCGCTTTATCCTGCTGGGTGCCTTTATCGTAGCGGTCGGGCTGTCCCTGCGCCGGAAGCATGCGGAAATCCGGCCGGTGGTCTGGATCGTGGTGACGTGGGTTGTCACGCGCACGTTGTTCTTCGCCGTCACCAACAACGTCGAGACCCGCTACACCGCGCCGACCATCCCGGCGCTCGAAATCGTGGTCGTTCTCGCGGCGTTTTCCGTTGCCAGCCGCCGGCGGCGTTTTGGATCGGGCGAGTCACAAGGCGCCGGCCGGCTTTAAAACGCCTTGAGCTTCTTGAATGCGAAGATCACCATCCGCAACAGCAGCCAGCCGTGCCGGAAGCGGGAAATCTGCGTCTCCCCATATTCGCGGGCCGCGTAACGGATCGGCACCTCGGCGGTCTTCAGGTTGAGCTTGCTCGCGCCGAACAGCAGATCGAAATCGCCGAACGGGTCGAACTCGCCGAAATAGGCGCGGTTGCGGATGATTGCTTCATAGTCGCGGCGCAGCAGAACCTTGGTGCCGCACAGCGTGTCGGTGTGCCGCTGGTTCAACAGATATGTGAATGCAAGCGCAAACACGTAGTTGGCGCACCGGTTCAGGAAGCGCATCGCGTCCTTTTCCAACGGATAGACCAGCCGCGATCCATTGATGAACTCGCCTTTGCCCGACGCCAGCGCGTCATAGAACTTCGGCAGGTCTTCCGGCGGCATGGTGAGATCGGCGTCGAGGATCATCAGTACGTCGCCGGTCGCCTCGGCGAAGCCTTTGCGCACGGCGTCGCCCTTGCCGGATCCGCTTTGCTTGAAGGCCCTGATTGCCATCTGCGGATTAGCCGCAATCACTTCCTGGATTTGGTCCCAGGTGCCGTCCTTGCTGCCGCCTTCCACGAAGATGATCTCGATGTTGGGGGAGAAGGCGGGAGTGCGCCGGATCGCCGCTTCGATATTACCGCGCTCGTTGCGGCAGGGCACCACCACCGACACGGATGGCAATTCCCCCAAGGGCTTCGGCCGCGGCCGGGCAATGACGTAATTGCGCAGGCAGAGATTACGAACCAGCGGGAGCGTCGCGATGAAGCGATTGATCAGCCGTCCGAGGCCGAACAGCCGGAGCGGAGATAACATGCGCCATTCTCGCTTGATCACGTCGAAATCGGCCAGATAAAACAGATTGGAAATGTCCTCGCTTGAGAGCCAGTTCTGCGGCCGCGCCGATCGTCCCGTGATGATCCAGGCGTAGATGTGCAGCAGCGGCTCCCAGAACCACGCCGGGTAGCTGACGATGATTCGCGTGTGCGGCGCGCAGTATCGGTGCAGGCTGCGCAGCGTTTCAAGGCAGTCGTCGAGCGAGCCGATCGTGTCGGATAGGACAATGACGTCGAACGTGCCGCTCAGGTCTGGAAAGTCCTCAAGATGCTCGATGTCGCCGCGTGCGAAGGTTAACCGGGGATAGTCCTGTTGCGCGCGTTCGATCATGGTGCGGCTGAAGTCGATGCCGACACCTTCCTTCGGCCGCAGCGCGTCGAGCAGTCCACCGGCGCCGCAGCCCAGATCGAGGATGCGCTTTCCCTCAGGGATGAGGAAGCGCATGTAATTCCAGTCTTCCTCGTAGTAGAAGTCGTGCCGGGACATCCAGGCGGCACGCTCGTCGGCGAATTGCTCGGCCTGTTCGAGGGTCCGTTGCTTTCGCTCGCTGTAGGACCTGCGGCCGCCGGTCGGCGCCGCGGCTTGCGCAGGTGCGGTGTCGATTTCCAGCATGGAGATTGTGGACAGCTTTCGTTAAATCCTCGGCCGCGAGGCAATGTGATAGCGTGGCCCGGGCGGAATGAGAATGGCTAATGCACGCCTTTGGAAGGGCAATTTCCAACGCGCAGGCTGCGCCGGACGTGCCGCTGGGAGCGGGGGCGGGCGTGAAGCCTAGGTGTTGGCGAACGAGCGGGGGGTGATGACAGGCAAGGTTGCATTGATCACCGGCATCACGGGCCAGGACGGCGCGTATCTTGCCGAACTCCTGCTCGGCAAGGGCTATGAGGTGCATGGGGTGAAGCGGCGGTCGTCTTCGTTCAACACCGAACGCGTGGACCATCTCTATGAAGATCCCCATATCGAAGGAGCGAATTTCTTCCTTCACTACGGCGACATGACGGACGCGACGAATTTGATTCGCCTCGTGCAGGAGACGAAACCTCACGAGATCTACAATCTCGCGGCGCAGAGTCACGTGATGGTTTCATTTGAGACGCCGGAGTATACGGCCAATGCCGATGGGCTCGGAACGCTGCGGCTGTTGGAGGCGATCCGCATTCTCGGCATCGGCGAACGGGTGCGCTTCTATCAGGCCTCGACCTCGGAGCTTTACGGCAAGGTGCAGGAGACGCCACAACGCGAAACCACTCCGTTCTACCCGCGGTCGCCTTATGCGGCGGCCAAGCTCTACGCCTATTGGATCACGATCAACTATCGCGAGGCCTATGGCCTGCACGCCTCGAACGGAATCCTGTTCAACCATGAAGGTCCGACACGCGGCGAAACGTTCGTCACTCGCAAGATCACGCGCGCCGTCGCCGCGATCCAGTTGGGTTTCCAGGACAAGCTTTATCTCGGAAATCTCGATGCGAAGCGGGACTGGGGCCATGCCCGCGACTACGCGGAAGGCATGTGGATGATCGTCCAGCAGCCCAAGGCGGACGACTATGTGCTGGCGACCGGGGAGTCGCATTCGGTCAGGGAGTTCGTGGAGAAGGCCTTTGCCCGCGTCGGCCGTCGCATCGAATGGCGCGGCAACGGCGTGGATGAGAAGGGGCTCGAAGCGGGCTCCGACCGCGTGCTGGTCGAGATCGATCCGCGCTATTTCCGCCCGACCGAGGTCGATCTCCTGATCGGCGATCCCAGCAAGGCTCGGCAGACGCTCGGCTGGCGGCATCGCGTGAGCTTCGACAGCCTTGTCGAAGAGATGGTCGATCACGATATTTCCAAGATGCGCGAGGCGAACGTGCGCCATCGCGTGCAAGACTGATCGCACCATGAACGCACCGCTTTTGTTCGATTTAGCTGGCCGGCGTGTGGCGGTCTGCGGCCACAAAGGCATGGTTGGAAGCGCGATCGTTCGGCGGCTCGCCACGGAGCGTTGCGAGATCGTCACCGCGGGCCGGGACACGGTTGATTTCACGCGCGAAGGTCCGACCGAAGCATGGGTCGCGAACGCGAAGCCGGATGCGATATTTCTCGCCGCGGCTCGCGTCGGCGGTATTCACGCCAATAGCCGCTATCCAGCCGACTTCATCGCCGACAATCTCGCCATCGAGCTCAACGTGATGCGCGCGGCATTGGCAAGCGGCGTGAAGAAGCTGGTGTTTCTCGGCTCGTCTTGCATCTATCCCAAGCTTGCGCCACAGCCGATGACCGAGGACATGCTGCTGACCGGACCGCTGGAGCCCACCAACGAATGGTATGCGATCGCCAAGATCAGCGGCATCAAATTGGCGTTGGCGTATCGTCGGCAATACAGCGCCGATTTCATTTCGCTGATGCCGACCAATCTCTATGGAATCGGCGACAACTATCATCCCGAGGACAGCCACGTGCCGGCGGCGCTCATTCGCCGTTTTCACGAGGCCAAGATCGCCGGCAAGCCGAGCGTCGAGGTGTGGGGCAGCGGTCGCGTCCGGCGTGAATTGATGTCCGCGGACGATCTCGCCGATGCCTGCGTGTTTGCGATGAAGCACTATTCCGGCGACGACTTTATTAACGTGGGGACCGGACAGGACATCACGATCCGTGACTTTGCAGAACTGGTGGCCGAGGTTGTAGGCTACAAAGGCGAACTGAAATTCGACACCTCGCGGCCGGACGGTGCGCCGCGGAAGCTGCTCGACGTCGGCAAATTGACGTCGCTCGGATGGAAGGCAAAAATCCCGTTGCTCCAAGGACTTGCGACAGCCTACGCTGATTTCGTCAGCGGCGGTGGCCGCCGGCGTGACTAGTCGCTTGGTCATCCCATGTGCGGAATAGCAGGGTTGGTCGATCTCGCGGGCTTGGCCGCGAGTGAGGCTGAGGCGCGCTCGCGGCAGGCGCTCGATCGCATCCGCGCGCGCGGGCCGGACGGCGAGGGCGCCTGGGCTGACGGCCGTTGTGCGCTGGTACACACCCGGCTCGCCATCATCGATCTGTCGCCGCTCGGCGCGCAGCCAATGACTCGCGACGGACTCGTCATCACCTTCAACGGTGAAATTTTCAACTACGCAGACGTGCGGGACGAACTTGTCCGGCTCGGCCACAGCTTCCGCTCGAGTTCGGACACCGAAGTTCTGTTGGCGGGCTGGCGGCAATGGGGCGCGAAATTGTTGCCTCGTCTGGTCGGCATGTTTGCCTTCGCCATCTGGGATTCAGCGGCGGGTACGCTTTATGCCGCGCGCGATCGTTTCGGCGAGAAGCCTTTCACCTATGCTTCGTCCGGCGGGCGGCTCGCGTTCGGCACGGATCTGATCGCCTGCGAAGCGATGCTCGGAGAAACGCGACCGGTCGATCCAGCGGCGCTACGGGCGCTGTTCACGCTGCGCTTCGTGCCGGAACCGTGGTCGATTGCACGCGGCGTGCGCAAGCTTCCGGCCGGGCATTGGCTGCAATTCAATTCGCAAGGCTTAAAGGTCGAGCGCTGGTACGATCTTGCGGCTCAGCGTCAAGGCAACCCGGTGGACGCCGGCGACGCCGAAGCAGGTCTGCGCGAACGGTTCGATAGCGCGGTGGGGGCGCGTCTCGTCGCCGACGTGCCGGTCGGTGTATTCCTGTCGAGCGGCATTGATTCCGCGCTCGTCGCCGCGTCCGTTGCGGCGTCGGGAGCGAGGCTGAACACCTTCACCGTCGGCTTCGAGGGCGCCGGTGCTTACTACGAGGAGCGTCCGGCGGCCGCCGTTGTCGCGCGTCATCTCGGCGCCGAGCACACGGAAATCGGCGTAAGCGCCGGCCGGGCCGGCGAAGCGCTCGACGCCGTGTTTCTGGCTCTCGACGAGCCGTTCGCCGATGCCTCCGCCGTCCCGACGTTCCTGGTTTCGGAAGCGACGCGGAAAGCGGTCAAAGTCGTGCTCACCGGCGACGGCGCCGACGAGGTGTTCGGCGGCTATCGGCGCTACTGGGCGGAACTCCACGCCGGGTTGTGGAACCGCGTTCCCGCGGCGCTGCGCCGGTCGTTCACATCGATGCTGATGCGAATGCCCGAAGGCAAGGACAGCGCGATCCTGGAATGGGTGCGGCGGGCGCGGCGTTTCGCTTCGACCTCAGATCCCGATCCCGTCCGCCGCCAAGCGGCCTGGATGCGACTGGCATCCGAAGATGAACTCGACCGCTTGCTCGGGCGAGCTCCGCCCCATCCGATCGTCATCGAGGGATTGATCGGGGAGCTGCGCGCGGCAGCGCCTGACGGCGATCCGATCAATGCGATGCTCGCCTGCGACGTGGGGCTTATCCTTCCGAGCGACATGCTGGTCAAAGTCGATCGCACCAGCATGGCGAATGCACTTGAGACGCGGACTCCCTATCTCGACCAGCGCGTGGTCGAGGCCGCCTTTGCGATGCCTGGATCGCGCAAGCTTGCCCTCGTCGGCGGTCGGCCGGTCGGCAAACGCGTCCTGCGCACGGCATTTCGCGACCGGTTGCCGGCGGAGGTTTTCGATCGGCCCAAGCGAGGCTTTGAAATGCCGGTCGCGGCAATGCTGAATGGCCCCGCGGCGGACCGGTTAGCGGCGGCAACCGATCCGGCCGCGCTCGCGCGTCAAGGCATTTTCGATCCTGGCGTCATCGCACAGTGGCGGCGAGAACTGGCCGACGGCCGCCGCGACACGTCATGGCAATTGTGGACTGTGCTGGCCTTCCAGGAATGGGCCCGGATGCATCGCCGCCCCGAGGCGTTGGATTGAGACAGCGACGGTCAGTAGGCGCCGGTCCTGACGCCCGATTCAATCGGCGTTTGGCATGGCCCGGTCGCCGTTGCTTCTGTCCGGCGCGATGAGCCATACGATGCCGCCGACGATTCCGACCATCAGTATGGTCACGCCAAGCAGCACTGAGACAAGAAGGCCGTCTGTTGTCGAAAGTCCGGCATAGGCGAAGGCGGTGACGAGAGATTTCTCGCGCACGCCCCAGCCGGCGACCGAGATCGGTATGGTTGCGATCAGCATCACCGGCGGTATCAGCTGAATGGCCTGGACAAATCCGAAGGTCGCATCGACCGCAAGAGCCGCGCATGAGGCAACCGCCGCGGTCAATGCGTGAATAACCAACGAAAAAGCCAGCACCGGCACGCCTATTCTGATGCTGAACAAAAACTGGCGCGCGGTTTGCGACATTTGCATGAGATGGCGGACCGCCGACCATTGTTGCAGCCAGCCCCACCGCAGGTATCCCAACGCCAGAAATACCGCGGCGCCGCCGATGCTGCCGGCTCCGATCACTAGCAAGGTGGCGCGCCCGATCGGGTCTTTGATCAGCACCAGGGTCCACGGCAGGCACGCGATGACCATGATCGCCAGCGCGAGCACGCCGACGAACCGATCCAGCAGCACGGAATGGGTCGCTTTGGCCCAACCGGTGCCGTCGCGCGCAAACAGCCAGATACGCATGCCGTCGCCGCCGACCGTGGAGGGCAGCACTTGGTTGAAAAAAGCCGCGATCAGGCTCAACCGGAATGCGCGTCGGAGCGGCAGTTGTGCGCCACAGGCGCCCGCGATCTTTCGCCAGCGTGCTGCCAGCAGAAAGAGTTGGAAGAACGCCAGAACCACCGTAACCAGCATCCAGCCGAACTTGAGCGACTGCAATCGCTCACCGAGGGCGGTCGGGTCGATGCCGGCCACGGCAAAATAGAGTAGGGTGACCGACAGTGCGGCCTTGAGCGAGAACGAGAGAATTCGAGGCATTGAAGAATCCCGGCTGGGGCGTCCGGTTTTGAAGGTGAACATCGATGCAACCCCGGACCGGCTGTTCTTGAAATGATGAGGCAAACCACAGGCGGGATGGTGGTTTCGGTGGTGGAACGAGCCGGAACCGGCATGAGTGCAACCTCATATACGAGGACGGACGCAAAGGCGATGGCGACCGTCCTGGCCCGGGCTTATTGGCTCCGGGCGTATGGGCTTGGTCTCGGGTGCCCCAATGGCCTATGCTGTTGGCTGCGCTTGTCGCTGTAAGTTTTGGTCAGGTCCATGAATCTCGATCAGGCAACCGTTCGCGACTTTGGCCGGGAGTGGCGGCGTTTCGATCAGCGCCAGATTTCCCGAGCCGAGTTGATCCGGGCCTTCAACGAGTATTTTGCCGTGTTCCCTTGGGATAGTGTGCCAAGGGGGGCGGTCGGATTCGATGCCGGGTGCGGTAGCGGGCGTTGGGCCGCGCAGGTTGCGCCGCGGGTCGGCCATCTGCACTGCATTGACGCCAGCGCGGACGCCCTGAGCGTCGCGCGGCAAAACCTTATCGGCGTAGGTAACGTGAGCACCCATGAGGCCCCGATCGATGGCATGCCGTTCGCCGATGGCAGCATGGATTTCGGCTATAGCCTCGGGGTGCTTCATCATCTGCCCGATCCCCAAGCCGGCCTCATCGCTTGCGTCAAGGCGCTGAAGCCCGGCGCGCCGATGCTCGTCTATATCTACTACGCGCTGGACAGTCGGCCCGCCTGGTTCCGGATGCTGTGGCATGTCAGCGACGTCTTTCGTGGCACGGTTTCGAGGACTCCGTTTTGGTTCAAGTCGGCAGTTGCGGAAATCGTGGCCGTATTGGTGTACTGGCCGCTGGCATCCGCAGCGAGATTGGTTGAATGGCTCGGCTTCGATGTCGCCAATTCGCCGCTAAGCGAGTACCGGTGGCGCAGCTTCTACACCATGCGTAACGATGCGCTCGACCGTCTTGGCACGCGCATCGAACATCGCATGACGCGCGTGCAGATCGGCCTGCTGATGGAAAAGGCGGGATTGAGCGAGATACGCTTTTCAGAATCTGCGCCATTCTGGTGTGTCGTCGGGCGCAAAATCTAATTAAAAGAGCTCACTCTCGACGAGTGCGATCAGGAGTTCGACGATGGCTGCCGCTCCCACGCTTGCCTCCCTCAAGGTCAAACTGTTCACCGACGGTGCCGACAAGGCGCAGATCGTGGAGATGGCCAAGCAGTCGTGGATTGCGGGCTTCACCACCAATCCTTCGTTGCTGAAAAAAGCCGGCGTGAAAAATTACGCCGCTTTTGGCCGCGACATCGTTTCCGCAGTGCCGGACCGGCACATTTCGTTCGAAGTTTTCTCCGACGACATTCCGGAAATGGTGGCGCAGGGCCGCCTCATTGCGACCTGGGGCAAGAACGTCTACGTCAAGCTGCCGGTGACGAACACCCGCGGTGAGGTGCTGTTCGATGCCGTCCGTACCATGTCGCGAGACGGCATCAAGATCAACATGACGGCGATCTTTGCGCCAGAGCAGGTGGTCCGTGCGGTGGATGCGTTGGCCGGCGGTGCACCCGCTTGCGTTTCCGTGTTCGCAGGAAGGCTCGCTGATCTCGGCATTGACTACCGGCCAATCATGCAGGATGCGGTCGCCCGCGCCAGAAAAACGTCGAATGTCGAGATCATCTGGGCTTCCACCCGCGAGGTCTTCAACGTGGTCGAAGCGGATGCGATGGACTGCCACATCATAACCGCGCCGGCCGATGTGCTCAAGAAGTTGCCTGCGCTTGGCACCATCAGCGCCCCTGAATTGTCGCTCGGCGCCGTTCGGGCGTTTCGCGACGATGCCTTGGCGGCCGGCTTGTCGCTCGAAATACCGGGCAAGGCGCACGCCGCGGAATGAGCCTCCGGCGCTCTCATGGCGCTGTAACGCTATGACTCAAAACGTGTTTGGTGCGCGGATCAGGTTGTATTCGCCAGCCGCAACCCGGCATGCTAGGGACATTCTTGGGGCTTTCCAGCAAACGGATCAGGGGCAACAGGCGGACCATGGTGCAAGCCGTTGAGACGAGCGCGCCGCTTCGGATCGGCGTCATCGGCGTCGGTACTATGGGTTCCAATCACGCCCGCGTCTTGGCGGGCCTTTCTGGTATTGAATTCGTCGGCGTCGCCGACCCGGACCGCGGACAGCGCGAACTGGTCACGCGCGTCCTCGGTTGTCCTGCGGTCAACGATCTTGAGGCGCTGCTTCGGCTCGGCGTTGATGCGGTCACGATCGCGGCTCCGACCCATCTGCACCACAACATCGCGCTGACCTGCATCGGTCGCGGCATCCACGTTCTTGTGGAAAAGCCGATCGCCTCGACGGTGGAAGAGGGGCGCGAGATCATTGCCGCCGCCCGCAATGCTGGCGTCACCCTGATGGTGGGGCATGTCGAGCGTTTCAATCCCGCCGTGACCGCGATCAAGGAGGCGATCCGCGGCGAGGACATTCTTTCCATCGCCATCACGCGCGTCGGCCCGTTCCCGCCGCGCATGTCGAATGTCGGCGTGGTGATCGATCTCGCCGTTCACGACATCGATCTGATCCGCTGGTTCACCGATTCCGACATCGTCGAGGTTCAGCCGCAGCTTTCCAGCGCCGTCGCGGAGCGCGAGGACATCGCGCTGCTGCAGTTCCGCACAGCGTCGGGCGTGCTGGCCCACATCAACACCAACTGGCTCACGCCGTTCAAGGCGCGCAATGTCACCGTCGCGACCCGCGGCAAGTACGTCATGGGCGACCTGCTGACGCGTCAGGTCACCGAGTGCTTCGGCTTTCAACCGGACGGCGCCTATTCGATGCGGCACGTATCGGTCGGCCATGACGAGCCGCTGCGCGCGGAGCTGATCGCGTTCATCGACGCCGTGCGCAACGGCACGCCTCCCGCGGTCACCGGCGAGGAGGGCGTCGCAAGTCTCGAGATCGCGAGGCGTTGCCTCGAAGGCCGGCCAGCGGCCGTGAAGACGCCCCAACACAAGGGGCCGCGCCGCGTTGCTGGCTGACGCTGGTGCCATTTTCGCTAACGAACCCGAAGAGCTCATGAACCAGAGCGTCCGCACGCCATCTGCTCCGATCCCGTTTATCGACGTCGGCGCCCAGCGCCGTCGACTCGGTCGCGCCATCGACGACGCCATTGCCCGCGTTACCACGCACTGCCAGTTCATCCAGGGGCCGGAGGTCGCTGAATTCGAAAGCCTGCTCGCGGCGTTTTGCGGGGCACGTTACGCCGTCGGTTGTGCGAGCGGTACCGACGCGCTGATGCTGGTGCTGATGGCCCAGGGGATCGGTCCGGGTGACGCTGTCATCTGCCCGGCGTTTACGTTCTGCGCCACCGCCGAAGTCGTCGTTCTGCTCGGCGCGACACCGGTATTCGCCGACGTCGATGCAAACACCTTCAATCTGAACGCGGCGAGCGTCAAACGCGCGGTCGCGACCGCGAAGCGTCACAGCCTCAAACCCAAGGTGCTGATCACGGTCGATCTGTTCGGCCTGCCGGCGGACTATGATGCGCTTTTGGCGGTGGCAGAGGCCGAGGGTCTGTTTGTCCTGGAAGACGCGGCGCAAGGATTCGGGGCGACCTACAAGGGCCGGAAACTCGGCGTGATTGCGCCGGCGACCGCCACGAGCTTCTTTCCGGCAAAGCCGCTCGGTTGCTACGGCGATGGCGGCGCGGTGCTCACCGACGATCCGGCGCTCGTGGAAACGCTCAAGAGCCTGCGCGTGCACGGGCAGGGGACGGACAAGTACGACAACGTGCGCATCGGCATGACCAGCCGCCTCGACACCATCCAGGCCGCGGTGCTGATCGAGAAGCTGAAAATCTTTGCCGACGAGATCGCCGCACGGGACGAGGCCGCGCGCCGCTACGCGGAGGCCTTGCAGGACGTGGCGATCGTACCGGCGGTGCCCGACGGGCTCACGTCGGTATGGGCGCAATACACCATCCGGCTCAAGCCCGGCGCACGGGATAGCCTCGCCACGAAGCTCAAGGCGCAGGGCATTCCGACCGCGGTCTATTACCCGAAGCCGCTGCACCGGCTGGAAGCCTATCGGCGTTTCCCGGTGGTCGACAACGGCATCTCGGTGACCGACCAGTTGGCCGAGGAAGTCATCAGCCTGCCCATGCACGCCTATCTCGATGTCGCGGCGCAGGATCGGGTGATCGAGGCGGTCCGCGCCGCGCTGAAGCCTTAAATTGAACGATCATGCGTTGTTGAATAGCGTCGGTCGGAAATCCCTTTCAAAGCACTTCGATATCCATCTGGGGATGCATGCTCGTCCGCGCGCTGTCGATCCTCCTGATCCTGAGCTTGGGCGCATGCTCGGTTTCGGGGCTGTTGCCGGATTGGACGTCGACCGACGTCGCGGGGCCTGAGCCGGCTTATCGCTTTATCATCGCCAACGCTCTCCAGCCGATCGTCGGCGATCCGGCGAAGGCCGGTACGCTAGAGATTTCGAGTGCCCGGCGCATCGATTCGCTCAAGGGAGCCTCGTGGGTGGTGTGCATCAAGGCCCAGAAGTTTGCGCTGCTGCCGCAATATTACGCGGTCTTCTTTCAGGGCGGACGGATCGTCGACAATCGGCTTTCGGTTCTGATCGACCAATGCGAACTGCAAAGCTATACGGCATTCAATTGGGCTGCCGACGCCAACACTCCACCGGCGCGCTGAGCGGGTCTCAGTCCCGCTTGTAAACGTCCTCGATCCGCACGATGTCATCCTCGCCGAGATAGCTGCCGGTCTGCACCTCGATCAGTTCAAGCGGGATCTTGCCGCGATTGGCGAGGCGGTGCACGGCGCCGATCGGGATGAAGACCGACTCGTTTTCGTGCACGCTTTTGATGTCCGGACCGATCGTGACCTCCGCCGTGCCGCGCACCACCACCCAGTGCTCGGCGCGGTGGTGGTGCTTCTGCAGCGACAGCGTGCCGCCCGGGGTCACTACGATGCGCTTGACCTGGAAACGCTCACCCGAGTCGATCGAGTCATAATAGCCCCAGGGCCGATGGCCGCGGCGGTGATCGGTGGCTTCCCGCCGCTGCGATTTCTTGAGCTGGGCCACGAGCTCGCGCACCTCCTGCGCGCGCGCCCGGGGCACCACCAGAACGGCGTCGGGCGTCGAGACCACGACGAGGTCGTCGGCGCCAAGTACGGCGGTGAGCCGGTCGGTGGAATGGATGACGCAGTTCCGCGAATCGGACGTCACGACGGTGCCGTGGGTGGCATTGCCCGATTTGTCGCGTTCCGCGATGTCGAAGATCGCGTCCCATGAGCCGATGTCGGACCAGCGAAACTTTCCCTCGACGACAGAGGCGCAATCGGTCCTCTCCATCACCGCGTAGTCGATCGACTTCTGCGGCGCACTTGCAAAGGCCGCCGTATCGAGCCGCAGGAAGCCGAGGTCGTCGCTGACGCCGGCCACGGCCGCCTCCACCGCCGCCGTCATGGCGGGCTCGTACTTCGCAAGCTCGCTGAGCAGCACATCCGCGCGAAACAGGAAATTGCCCGAATTCCACAGATAGCCATCGGCCACGTAGCGGGCGGCGGTTTCGGCATTCGGCTTTTCCACGAACGCATCGACCACGAAGACTCCGTCCGGCCCGGCCGGCTTGCCACGGCGGATGTAGCCGTAGCTCGTCTTCGGCGCGGTCGGCGTGATGCCGAAGGTGATGATGCGGCCGGCCTCCGCGGCCTTGAGCCCGGCCACGCAGGTGGCCTGGAACTCCTCAAGGTCGAGAATGACGTGGTCGGCGGCGAGCGCCAGCACCACGGCGTCGGGATCGCGGCTCCTGGCCAGCGCCGCGGCCGCGGCCACCGCCGGACCCGAATCGCGCCGCATCGGCTCGATCACCACCGTTGCCTCGATGCCGACGTCCTCGGCCTGGCGCCGCGCGAAAAAGCGGAAATCGGCGCCGGTGATGACGATCGGCTGGCCGAATAGCGCGCTGTCGGCCACACGCAGCAGCGTGTCCTGATAGGTCGACCGCTCGCCCACCAGAGGCAGGAATTGCTTCGGCAGGGCGTCTCGCGACACCGGCCAAAGCCGGGTCCCGGCGCCTCCGGCCAGTAGAACGGGGACGATTTTCGTCATGGGGCGGCACTATTCCAAAAACCGTTCGCGATAGCCAGACTGTCGCCGCCGGCGCGCGAATCGGTTCCGGCCGCGAAAAGGCGACGGCGAACTAGCATGATCGACCGCATCCTGACAGTTGGTGGAATCACGCTGGTCTCGCGCGTGACCGGCTTCCTGCGGGATATCCTGCTGGCCGCGGTGCTGGGCGCGGGGCCGGTGGCGGATGCGTTCTTCGTGGCGCTGCGGCTGCCCAACCATTTCCGCGCGATCTTTGCGGAAGGGGCGTTCAACGCAGCCTTCGTGCCGGCCTATGCGCGCATCCGGGGCGAAAGCGGCGACCGGACCGTGCGGCTGTTCACCGACCGGATTTTCACGCTGCTGCTGACAAGTCAGGTGGTTCTGCTCGCCATAGCCCTGCTGTTCACGCCGGGCGTGATCGATCTGCTTGCGCCCGGCTTCGGCAAGGACCTGGTCCGTTTCGCGCTCGCGGTCGATCTCACCCGCATCACATTCCCCTATCTCCTCCTGGTCAGTCTGGTGACGCTCTACGGCGGCATCCTTAATGCGCTGGACCGGTTCGCCGCGGCGGCGGCCGCTCCCATCCTGCTCAATCTGTCGATGATGATGACGCTCGCGCTTGCGGCCTTTTTCCCGACCGCGGGGCACGCTGCGGCCTGGGGCGTGCTCATCGCCGGCATCCTGGAATTCCTGCTGGTCGCGGGCGATGCCGCCCGCCGGGGCGTACTGCCGCGGTTCTGCTGGCCGCGGTTCGACGCCGAGGTGCTGATCTTCCTCAAGCGTTTCGGGCCCGCTACCATCGGCTCGGCCGGGACCCAGATCGCGCTCTTTGCCGACACCATCATCGCGAGCTTTCTCGCGGCCGGCGCGCTGTCGGCGCTCTACTACGCCGACCGGCTGAACCAACTGCCGATCGGCGTGATCGGCATCGCCGCCGGCACCGTGCTGCTGCCCGAGATGGCGCGGCGCATCACCGCCGGCGACGAGTCCGGTGCGCGCCACTCGCAGAACCGCGCCATCGAGCTGACGCTGCTGTTGTCGTTGCCTTGCCTCGTCGCATTTCTGCTGGTCCCCGAGCTGATCATGCGCGCGCTGTTCAACCGCGGCGCCTTCACCACGGCCGATGCCCACGCTTCGGCCGTGACTCTGATGGCTTATGCCATCGGGCTCCTGCCGTTCGTGTTGATGCGGAGCGCTTCGGTGTCGTTTCTGGCGCGGGGCGATACGACGACGCCGGTCAAGGCGCTGTTCGCGGGCGTCGCCGTCAACGTCGCATTGAAAATCCTGCTGATGAACCAGTACGCCCAGGCGGGGCTCGCCTTCGCGACCTCGATGGGGGCCTGGGTCAATCTTCTGCTGCTGGTCTGGTTCGCCCGGCGGCAAAAGCTGTTCACCGTCGAGCCGCATCTGCTTCAGTCGGCCGCCAAGCTCGCCATCGCGGGCGCGGCGCTCGCGATGGCGCTGTTCGTCTGCGAGCGTCCGGTCGCAACCGTGGCGCCCGCGCCGCTGCGCGACGAGATTACCCTGCTGACGCTGATGGCGATCGGCGGCGTGGTCTATGGTGGCGCCGTGGCGCTGCTGTTTGGCAAGGAGTGGCTGGCCGCGTTCCGCCGCCGCTCGCGGGCTCCGGCGCCCGATGTCAGTCCCGACCTATAGGACTCGCGGCACCGGCAACGGCGTCACCAGCATGCCCTTGTAGCCCTTGGCCCGCAGCTTCGGTGCAAGCTCGTCGGCGATGTGCCAGGAGAAGATGATGGCGCATTCGGGCTGATCGACGAACATCCGGCTCTCCTCGACCACCGGAATGAGCGTGCCGGGCATGCACTTGCCGATCTTCAGCGAGCCCTCGATCTCGCAGACGTAGTCGATGATGGCGGAGTCGAGGCCGACGTAGTTCACCAGGGTCGAGGCGCGCGACGGCGCACTGATGCCGACGATGCGGCCGCCCTTTTCCTTCACGTCGCGGATGAGCGCGTGCAGGCGGAGCTTGGAGAGCATCACATCGTCGCGGAACTTCGCCAGCCGCTTGCGCATCGCTTCTCCGCGCGGCTCGGCATCGAGCATCTGCTTGACGCTCGGCTGAACCGGCCGCGTGCCCTTGCGCGCGGCATAGACCCGGATTGAGCCGCCGTGGGTCGGAATTTTGCGCGCATGGAACACCTCGAGGCTGTGCATGCCGAGAAGGTGCGCGAGACTACCGACCGTGTAGTGGCGCAGATGCTCGTGATAGACCGTGTCGTATTGCAGGTCGTCCAGCAGGCCGATCAGGTAATGCGACTCGGAAATGAACACGCCGTCGGGCGCGAGCATCTCCAGGATGCCCTCGACGATCGAATGCACGTCCTCGATATGAGCGAAGCAGTTGGCGCAGGTGATGACCTTGGCCGCGCCGTGCTTGGCGTTGACTTCGCGGGCAACCTCTGGCGTGAAGTAGCGCTGGATGGTCGGGATGCCGCGCTCGTTTGCGATCTTGGCCACGTCGGTCGGCTCGATGCCGAGGATGCGGTGGTCGCCCTTCTGGAAATTCGAGATCAGCGTGCCGTCGTTCGAGCCGATGTCGATGGCGAGGTCGTCCTTGGTCAGCCCCAGCATCTTCGAACTCTCGGCATAGAGCTCGGCGAAGTTGTCGCGCAGGATGCGGGTCATGCCGCTGGTGTAGGGATATTCCGGCGGGAAGATGATCACCGGATCGACCGCGAGGCCGAGCTGCACCAGATCGCATTCGCCGCAGTACAAGAGGTTGGTCGGGAACCACGGCAACTGGGTCTGAACCTGACCGACCGCCACCATCTGGTTCACCGGCGGCATATAGCCCAGCGAAACCACGGTCTCGAGCTTTTCGTTGCCGCAGACCTGGCAGCATTCGACCGGGACGCTTCCGCCGGTACCGGCGGCGCGGGCGACTTTTTTCGGGAACACGGATCAGGTCTCCTTGGCAGCAGTCGTGATGCTACGGATCAGGCTTTTGGCGCAAGGCTTTCGTTCGCCCAGTACCAGTCCACGGTCGGTGGCAGGCCCTTGGCGAGCGGCACCTGCGGGGCGTAGCCGAGCTTTGAGAGCTTGCCGATGTCGGGGCAGCGCCGCTCGGTGCCGCCGGCGGGGGCTGGGCGGCTGACCAGCTCGATTTCGCGGCCGGCGTGGGCGGCGATGCGCCGCGCGACGTCGGCGATGGCAACCTCCTCGGTCGTACCGACGTGATAGATGCCGAGATGCTCGCCCTTGGCGCGCATCACCATCACGCCGCGAACGAGGTCGTCGACGTGGCAGAAGCTGCGGGTCTGGCGCCCATTGCCCTGGATCTCGAACGGCACCTTGCCGCTCGTGTGCTGGCTGGCCGCACGTTTGAGCCGCAGGGCGAATTGCGGAATGACATGCTCGAAGCCCATGTCCGGGCCATAGACATTGTGGGGACGGAAGATCAGCACGCGCTCGAAGAACTTGCGTCCGTAGTTGATCGCCATCAACTCGCTGATGATCTTGCCGCCGCCGTAGGAATAACGCGCGTTGGTCGGGTCAGGGACGATGAGCGGCGCGGTCTCGTCGGTCGGCACCTCCGGCGGCGTCTGATAGACCTCTGAGCTCGACGCGAGGATAAGCCGGCGGACGTTTGCGGCGCGGCAGGCATCGATCACATTGACCATGCCCTTCACCCCGACGTCGAGCACGAGCTCGGGCGCGCTGTAGAAGAATTCGGTGCCGTTGACGAAGGCGAGATGATGGACCTCGTCCATGCCCTGCACCGCAGCATGGACCGCCGCCGCGTCGCGGATATCGCCTGCAATGAACTCGACGTCCTTCTGGACCTCCGCCAGCCGCCGCGGGGCGCCGCGCGAATTATCGTCCAGCACGCGCACGGCGTTGCCGTCCTTGAGCAGCGCCTTCACCAGCGCCGAGCCGATGAAGCCGCTGCCGCCGGTAACCAGGATTCGAGCCATAGCAGCGCCAGATGTTCGCCAGTATAAGAATACCGAGTCTTGCAATAGCCTCTTGTCGAGCACGATGTCCAATACCGAAATTTCACCGCCGATCGCCTGGTTCGGCCCGCACCTGACCGGCCGGGAGATTGAGCACCTGCGCGGCGTGCTGGACCGCCAGTACGTCAACGACGGCCCGCTCGCCCGCGAATTCGAGCGCCGGATTGCGGCGCTGGTCGGCACCCGTCACGCCGTGGCGGTGACGAGCGGCACCGCCGCGATCACGCTGGCGCTGATGGCGGCCGGCATCGGGCCGGGCGACGAGGTGCTGGTTCCCGACCTCACGTTTGCCGCAACCGCCAACGCCGTGCGGCTCGCCGGCGCCGACGTGAAGCTCGTCGACGTGGAGCCCATCCGCTTCGGCATCGATCCCGACGGCGTAGAGGCTGCGATCGGGCCGCGCACGCGGGCGCTCGTCACCGTCGATGTCAATGGCCGCGGCGCCGACTATGGGCGACTCGAGCCGCTCTGCCGCGACAGGGGCGTGGCGCTGATCTGCGACGCCGCCGAAGGGCTGGGCTCGCGTCACGCCGGACGCAGGATCGGCACCTGCGGGCTCGCGAGCTGCTTCTCGTTCTCGGCCAACAAGACGATCACCGCAGGGCAGGGCGGCATCGTCACCACCGATAGCGACGCGCTGCACGACCTCCTGCGCGAGCTCAAGGACCAGGGCCGCCGGCACGGCGGAACCGGCGGCGACGACCTGCATCCGGTGATCGGCTTCAACTTCAAGTTCACCGATCTACAGGCGGCGGTGGCGCTGCCGCAACTCGACGAGATCGAGAAACGGCTCAGCGCCGCGCAGCGCCGCGACGCTTTCTATGCCGAGCGGCTGGCCAATCAGCCCGGGCTGAAGCTTCCGCCGTTCGATGAGCCGGGCGAGGTCCGGCAATGGACCGACGTGCTGCTCGACAATCGCGCGGCGGTCGGCGCCGCGCTCGACGCGGCGCGGATCGGTCATCGCGCGTTCTGGTTTCCGCTGCACCGGCAGGAGCCCTACGCCGCGGACGAGCGCCTGTTCCCGAACAGCACCGACATTTCGCGACGCGGGCTCTGGCTTGCGTCGCGGCTCGACATCACCGAGCCGGAGATGGAGCGGGTGTCGTCCGCTGTGATCGGCGCGCTGCGGCGCTGACGCGGCCGGTTATTTTTTCTTTTTGGCGCGCGCCAGGAAATCCCTGGCCATTGCCATGATTTTCCCGGCGTCGCGCTTGCGCTCGCCGACGGTGGCCACGGTAGCGGTCGCACGCGCCATCTCGCCGGGCCCGACCGACTTCGTCACGACCGCCATCGCCCCGACGCTTCCCGCGTCGCCGATCGTGACGCCGGGAAGGATCACCGAATGCGCGCCGATCAGCGCTGCCAGGCCGATCGTGACCGGCCCCTTGTGGATCGTCGTGAGCTCCTCGGGAACGGTCGAATTGTTCAGCGTGTCGGCGGCGTAGTCGTCCGAGCCGGTGAAGATGCTGACCCGGTTGGACAGCGTGCAGAAATCCCGAAGCTCCACCTTCGCAAAGGCGCCGCTGACGCAGCAGAACGCCGCGACATGGACGTAGGAGCCGATCTCGACATGGCCCTTGAAGATGCAGAAGTCGTCGATGCGCACGTTGTTGCCGATGCGCCCGCTGATCCGGTAGAACGAGCACTTCCGGCTGACCTGGATATTGTCTCCGACCTCGCTGAAGCCCAATGCATTCAGCTCGTCCGCACCGAAGAACGGCGACTCCGGCAAGGGAACTGCTCCATCTCTGGCGCCGCGCTCGCACGGCGCAGCGGCCTGCCGCATTTATAGCGAAGCGGGACCGGAATGTCATCAATCGCAATGCCGTCGCGGGCCTGCGCCTTGCTCAATCGGCCCAAGGTTCATAAAGTCGCACGCTTTGTCACACACCGGTCCCATTCATTCCATGAGCGATAGCGTCGTCCTGACGGTCCTGTTGCCGGTGCGCAATGAGACCATGAATCTGCGCATCATGCTGCGCATCCTGCGCGCGGTGCTCACGATTCCACACGAGATCTTGGTTATTTTTGATTCCGAGACCGACAGCAGCATCGCCGTGGTGGAGGAGGCGCGCGCCAGCTATCCGCAGGTGCGTCCGCTGCTCAACAAGATCGGCCGCGGCGTGGCGGGGGCTATCACCTCCGGCGTGCAGGCTACGCGGGGCGAGCGCATCCTGATCTTCGCCGCTGACGAAGTCGGCCCCGTGCTCGCCATCGAGGACATGATGGCGCTGATGGACGGTGGCGCGGAATTCGTCAGCGTGACGCGCTATGCCCACGGCGGCCGGCGGCTCGGCGGCTCGATCATCGGCCGGCTCCTGTCGCGGACGGCGAACGGGCTGCTCGGCGCGATCTCCGGCATGGGGCTCAGCGATGCGACCACGGGCATCAAGCTGTTCCGCCGCGATGATTTCACCCGCCTCACGCAAGGCACCAGTTCCGTCGGCTGGTCGATCGCCTTCGAGATGGCCATCAACGCGCAGCTTCTCGGTCTGAAGCTCGGCGAGGTGCCGACGATTTCAATCGACCGGCTGTTCGGCGGCAAGTCGTCGTTCCAGCTTGTGTCCTGGGTGATCGGCTACTTCGGCTATTTCGCGATGGCGATGCGCAGGCTGCCGCGCGCGGGCAGGCCCAGCGTGCAGATCCGAATTCCGCCGGGCATGTGACCGGGCCCGGACAAGTCATGGGTGTCAGGAGCCCGCCCGGTAGTCCGTCCAGAAGTCCGTCACGGAGTCCGACTATGCCAGCCGACCCAACCGATGCGCCGCGGCGCTGGCAGCCCATCCTCAAGCTGGCGGTGCTCGCGGCGATGGTCGCGGCGGCGGGCCTGCCGATCAACGATCTGTTTTCCTACGCGCTCATGGCGGTTGCCGTGATCGTCCTCGCGGTCGGGCGGATCACCTCACGGCGATGGTCGTGGGCGGTTGCGGGCGTGATCGTCGCGGCCGCGCTCGGGGCGAAAGTCGCCGTCGACGTTCCTCGGATTGAGGAAGGCCACAACGTGTTCCTGCCCGGAGGCGCGGCCAACGCGCTGGTCGCGGGCCTGCCGCCGGATGTCTATGGCGCGATGGCGGCGGAATTCGACGAGGCGTTCCCGCCCGCACGCCGCTGCAACGCCACGTCCGCCGGTTGCTGGCAGGCCGGCGGGCGTCCCGACCGCGTCTATGCCTTCTCGTTCGACGGCATCTACGACACCTCGGTCTATTCCCGCCGCGTGACCGGCATCGATTTCTCCGACGCGCAATGGCATCGGCTCGGCTTCGTCAATGAGCTCGCCTACAACTGGAATATCCGCGCGAGTGATGTCGCCCGCGGCCAGCGCGAGCGCGGCGTGCGGCGATTGCTGAATCCCTGGCGTATCACCATGCCGCATTTCATGATGTTCAGCTTTCCGGCGGCCTTCGCCGGCAGCGAACTGTGCTGGCAGGGCAAGGTGCTTTGGGAGGGGCCAGGCGAACGCTTCGCGGCCCTGCGTCACGCCGATTGGGCCTGCCGGACGCTGGCGCCCGGCGATGCCGGAAAGCGGATATTCGGCCTGGCGATTTCCCCGGATGCGCCGCTGGCGATGAAACTGCGGCCCGGTCCGGCCATCCGGTTTTATCAGCTCGTTGAGCCCGCGCTGGCGCTGATTGTCGTGATGTCCCTGCTGTTTCTGCTGCTGCGCTGGCAGCCGCGCCGCCTGCTGCTTCCGCTGACGCTCGTGGGCCTTGCCCTTGTGGTGATCGTCTTGAGCGACGCGAGCCTGCTCGGCGGCGTCCGCCCCTTCGACGACGGCGACGATGGCCTGGTCTACGACAGCTGGTCCCGGACCATGGTTCAGCGCCTTCTGGCCGGCGATGTCCTGCGCGCGCTCGAGGGCATGGAGCCGGTGTTCTATTTCACGCCGGGGTCGCGTTACCTGCGCGCGGTGGAGCACATGATCTTCGGCGAAACCTATCTCGGCTACGCCTCGCTGTTGCTGCTGTTGCCGCCTCTGGTGTTTTCGATGTTCCGCCGCTTTGTCGCGACGCGCGTGGCGCTTGCCGCGGTCTTGGTCTTTGTCGCGGTTCCGGTCGGCGCGTTGTTCGGCTCGACGTTCTACAATTACGTCAAGCACGCGGCGCACGGTTACGGCGATTCCGCGGCGGCCGTCATGTTCATCGCCGGCACGCTCGCGCTAGTCGGCCGCACCCGATGGGGTCCCTGCGCGCGCTTTTCGCCTGCGTTCGCAGCGGGCCTGCTGTTTGCCTTGGCCGTGTTCGTCCGTCCCAATCTCGCCATCGGCACAGCCGTGCTGCTGGGCGGCGCCGGACTCGCGTCGCTTTGGCAGCGTCAGGGCCGGCGGCTCGCCGGGCTCTGCATCGGCTTTCTGCCGGTGTTCGGCATGGCGCTGCACAATTGGTATTTCGGCGGCGTGTTCGTCCCATTCAGTAGCCACACCGCGATGGCCCAGTCGATTCCCATGCCGCCGCTGGCCTATGTCTCGGCATTATGGGAGCTGCTGCGCCTCGACTTCGCGGGCGAAAACCTTGCCCGCGGCGGATTGCAGATCTACCGCATGCTAATTGGCCCTTCGGAATCCTTCGCGATGGCGCCGGTTCATGCCGCGGCGCTTGCGATTGTCGTTTGCGTTCTTTCGTCGCGCCGCTACGAGGGCTGGCTGCGCCTGATTGCCGCCGCGACACTCGGGCTGTATTCGCCCGCGCTGTTCTTCATCTATTCGGACCGTTACCTCCTCGTGGCCTGGCTGTTCACGCTTCTCGTCTGCTGCGTCTGGATGCGGGACGAGGGCCTGCCGTGGCTCAGGATGCGCCATCCCGGATTAGTCGAAGGCATCGAGCGCCATCCCGCTGTTGCGTGGATGGTGCGGCCCCTCGATCGCTTCGCGCGAGCCGCCGGCATCGTCCCCGCGATGCGCGCGCGCGCCGCTATTTCGGCAGCGTGAGGAACGAGCGCAACTCGGCGAGCAGCAATGCTCCGAGATGCACTTGCTGGACGAATGTGCCGGACTTGATGAGCGCCACAAGCTCGGCCGGCGTTTTCAACGCGACGGTCAGGCCGGGCTCCGGCGTGAAATTGGCGGCCCGCTCTCCGGCCTGCACGAAGAACGAGTGGACCTGGTTGCTGAGCCGGCCGGTGCAGGCGGCCGCCGGCATCCCCAGCGAATGGACCGCGCGCGCGGGATAGCCGGTTTCCTCCAGCAACTCGCGGGCGCAGGCTGCGGCCGGGTCCTCGCCGCGCTCTACCAGCCCGGCCGGCAATTCCCAGGTGAAGGCTTCGACCGCGGGCCGGTATTGCCGCACGATCGGGATGCGGCCGTCCGGAGTGAGCGCGACCGCCGCGAGATAATCCATCTGCGCGACCGCGTGATAGATCTCCGGCTTCGCGCCGGCCGTGAACTCGACCTCGCGTGCGATCACGTCCATCCACGGCGACACCGGGATCGTCTGGCGCGAGCGGATTTTCGGCCATTCGTCAGCCATGCGGCGCCCGCGCCTGCTCAGCGAATGACATTGGGTGTATCCAGGATACCCCAGACATCGACGACGGGCTTGCCGCGGAGGTCGGCGGCCCGATAGGCGCGGTGCGGCGTGCAGAGGATCAAGAGGTCGCTCTTGGCGATCACATGGTCGAGCGGAAGCAGATCGGGATCGGTGGTCACGAACGGGTCGGTCGTCAGCACGTCGCGGGCGATGCCGGCCAGCGCCTTCTTGAACTTGTAGCTCAGCGACGCGCGCGGATCGTCGTTCTCGGCCTTGAACGCCATGCCCAGCAGCCCGACCGTCATCTGGCTGAGATCGTGATTGCGGCGCAGCTCGCCGATAACGTGCAGCGGCAGCCCCTCGTTGACCATGATCGCGGCATTGCCGAGCGCGAATTCGTTGCGGGCGAAAGCCAGGAGTTGCATCGTGTCCTTGACCAGGCAGGGCCCCGCCGCGAAGCCGGGCGACGGGATATACGCGGCGCGCGGATAGTCGTGCTTCATCGCCTGCAGGATCAGGTTGTAGTCGAGGCCTGCCGACTTCGCGATCAGATAGAACTGGTTGCTGATCGCGAACCCGATGTAGCGGTAGGCGTTGGTGAACAGCTTGGCGAACTCGGCCTCGATCGGCTTCATCAGCGTCACCTCGGGCGCGATCCGCTGAAACAGTGCGGCCGCCTCCCGCTCAGCCTCTGGCGACGTCCCGCTGACAAGCTGCGGCATGCGGGCGAGCTCGTCGATGCCCTGGCCCTGAACGATGCGCTCCGGACAGAACGCGACCTTGAGGTTGCGGCCCTGGCGCTTGATGTGAGCGTCGATCCATTCGGTGGTCCCGGGGTAGAGCGTGGACCGTAGCACCAGAAGTTGGCCGTCGCGCAGATGCGGCAGCAGCGTGTAGATGCACTCCAAGATCACGGCGCGCACGGGATTAAGAAATTCGTCGACCGGCGTCCCGATGGTGATGACCACGGGGCCGGTGGTCGATATCTCGCTCGGCCGGCTGGTGAACAACAGGCGCTTGTCGGCCAGCGCTTTGCTCAGCAGCGGCTGTGCGCCGTTTTCGATGAACGGTAGGCGCCCAGATTTCAACGTCGCCAGCGTGGCTTCGTTGAGATCGTTGATATTGACCGTCATCCCCTTGGCGGCGAACGAAAGCACCAGCGGAATACCGACATGGCCGGCGCCGCCCACGACGGTTAGGTCGGCGGTCGTTGCGGCGGCGCCATGAGCGGGGCCCGGGCGGTCGGCAATATTCAACGCTTCTCTCCGAATTTCAGCGCAAAGGAGCGAAACCGGCGGCCGCAGGCCCGACGCCGGCAGGCACCGTCGAAGGGATTATAGATCGGCCGCAGGCGGGGCAATACCGCGCCGGGAACCGGCAATTTCGTCGACGTGAGCCTTCCGCCCCGATGACAGGCGAATTTGGCCACAAAACGCGCTGAAAAGCGATCCGGGGTGCGGGCCGGTGTCGGGAGCCCCGTTTTGCGTTTAGGCGACCGGATCACTATCTCCCGTCGCATTGCAACATCTGCGCTTTTCTGGGATCAGGCCCCCACGAATCACGTCCTGAACCTGTGGCTGGCCGCAGCCCTGATCCTGCTGGCCGCCTGCGGGCAGAGCCAGCCGCCGGCCGGTGGTGGAGGAGAGCCGCATGTTCGCGGACCAGCCGAAATGCGCTATCATCTTCTCCTGGCATATAGCCGACGAGCTTGCGCCCAAACTGCGAGCCAAGGGCTATAAGGGCATGCTGGTGACGCCTCTGCCGGTGCCGCGCGTGCTGTAGCCGCGGGCCGCAAGGAGCGGAGCGCGGCAGTGACTTGCTCTTATCGTTGGTCTGGAAGAATTGATCGGCGATGTTTCCACTCAGCGCGAAAAACGCGCGTATCGTCATCGCAGCGATCCTGACGCTGGCGATTGCTTTGCGTGTCGTTGCGGCAATGGTGCTGCCCGACCAAAATCAGCTGCTGATCGATGTGGCGGAGTTTCGGGATACGGCCCCCGGGCTTCTGACGCACTGGCAGATGGCAGATCTGCACCAGATGCCGGCCTATCCGCTCTCGATTGCCGTGACGGGACCGGGCATAGGGCAGGGGGATGTCCCGGCCTCTGTTGAAATTGTGAAGCAGGCGTTGCTCGCCTTGAGCTTTTAGGCTCGGGGTGTCGAATCCAACGAAGGAGAGCAACGCCATGAAGAAGATTACCATATCGGCCGCCGGTGGTCCGGGGGCAATCGTCGAA
>CAMDFO010000057.1 GCA_945897515.1 Rhodoplanes serenus
CGATGAGCGGCCGATCCGTTCCGAGCCAACTCGATCAGGTCTTGCCGCGATGCTCTGTCCAGGAAACCGGGCTGTATCATCCGTTCGGTAGAATCCCGATCGCGCCGTTTGGCAAGGAGGTTCTTCGGATTCTCGGTGAGTCGGGGTATACATTGAAAATTATATAGAATTATATTCTCCAGTTGCGGACCTTGGCGGCATTCCTACCTGTGCTAAACCACCCTGGGATTCACGGGGTGCGTCGGAAGGCAATCATGGCCCAGCAGCACAGCAAGCCCGTCGGTGCACTCGATAAGCTCGACCCGGTGTGGACGCGCATCCGCAGCGAAGCCGAGGACATCGTGCGGCGCGAGCCCGAGGTTGCGACCTTCATCTTCTCCACGGTGCTGCATCACGACACCCTGGAGACCGCGGTCATCCACCGCGTCACCGAGCGGCTCAACCACCCGGACGTCTCGGCCGAATTGATCCGGCAGGCCTACGCCGATGCGCTGGAGGATCAGCCGCAGATCGGCGAGGCATTCCGCGCCGACATCGTGGCGACCTTCGACCGCGACCCCGCGACCGACCGGTTCATCGAGCCGGTGCTGTACTACAAGGGCTTCCACGCCATTCAATCGCACAGGCTTGCCAACTGGCTCTGGACCAAGGGCCGCAAGGACTTCGCCTATTACCTTCAGAGCCGCTCGTCGGCGGTGTTCCAGTGCGACATCCACCCGAACGCCAAGATCGGCCGCGGCATGTTCCTTGATCACGCCACCGGGCTGGTGGTGGGCGAGACCGCGACCATCGGCGACGACGTGTCGATACTGCACGACGTGACGCTGGGCGGCACCGGCAAGGACCACGGCGACCGCCATCCCAAGATCGGCAATGGCGTGCTGATCGGCGCCGGGGCCAAGATCATCGGCAATATCGAGGTCGGGAACTGCGCGCGCGTGGCGGCGGGCTCGGTGGTGCTTAAGACGGTGCCCAACAATGTCACGGTCGCGGGCATTCCCGCCAAGATCGTCGGCGACGCGCCTTGCCAGGAGCCGTCGCGCACGATGGACCAGATGTTCTACGACAACGGTCCGTAACGCGGGTCCATAATTGCCGGCCTTTGTCATTGCAGGCCGTCTTTGTGTTGTCGCGGCCGCGTGTTACCAGACGGACAAAGTGGGAGACGGCGCGTGGACGTTTTGGAAGTCAGAAAGCTCGACGCCTATCTGAGGAAGCTGTTCGGCAATCCGGATATCCGCGTGGTGCCGAAGAAGAACGATATGGCCGAGGTTTTCATCGGCGAGGACGATCTGGGGGAACTGACCCTCGACGACGAGGATGGCGACCGGTCCTACAATTTCAGAATGGTCATCCAGGTCAGCAGCGACCCCAGCCTTCAGCCGATACCGACGCTGACCGCCTATCTGAGCCGCAAGTTCGACAACGACAAGATTCGCGTCGTGACCCGGCCCAAGAAGACGGATTCCTTGGAAGCCTATCTCGGCGAAGAATTTCTCGGCGTCCTGTTCCTTGAAAACGAGAAGGGCCGAAAGTCCTACATCTTTGAATTGCCGATCCTCGACGTCGATCTCGACCCCGCGGCGGTTTAGCTCCCCGCCGGCCGCATCGCCCCGATCAGCCGATCGATACCGTCCGCGACCGCGCGCCAGTCGGCGAGCCAGTCGCGGGGGAAGCGCACCGTGACGTCGGCCGTCGCGATGCGGCGCTCGTGCAGGCACATGCCGGGCGTGGCGCCGACCTTCTGGGTGCAGCGGAGCACGAACCGCTCGGGCGCAGCCGGATCGTAGAACAGCTCCTCGCCCTGATACGGTGTGTTGGCGCGAAACGCGCTGGTCAGGAGGCCGTCCGGTCCCGCGGCCGGCTTGCCCGTGATGTAGCGCGGATAGATCACCTTCAGCCGCTCCGCGGGCGTCAGCGTGCCGTCGCTCGCGGCGACCGTGACGAAGATGCGCTCGCCGATGTTCGGGGGCGTCGCCGGCGTCACTTTGGTCGCAGGGTCCGGCGGCTCCAGCGACGGCCACAGGAACATCAGGTCGATGCGGGCCTGGGCGCCGGGGCGGCGCTGCATCGCAACCCGCACGGCGGCCGGCGGGACGTTGAGGGTCACGCCGCCGACCGTGATCGGCAGGGACGGGGCATCGGGCGCGGGGGGCGCCGGCTGCGGCCAGAGCATGTAGGCCATTGGCGCAGCGGCCAGACCCAGAATGCCGGCGATGGCCAGGAGCCTGAGCGCCCGGCGGCTCCCGGTGCGGCGCGCGCGACGCCCGCGCCCACGTTGGCGCGGTGGTCCGCCTGCTACGGCGATGTCCGTCATGGCCTTATTCCCGAATCTCTTCCGGGCCATCACACGCCGCCTCCGTTAACCATTGGTTAAGGATGCGCTGGCGGAGCGGCGTCACATTTGGGAATTTGGGGGTGGTTGCGTACCGGTGGGGCCCTGGTCGATGTCACCTGAAGCGTTGACGCTCGCGTTGGTGTGGTCGAACACCATGCATTCCTTTTTCGCGCTGGCGATCGGCTTTGCGATCGCGGGCGCGCTGGCCAACGGCTATCAGTGCGTGGCCGAGAAGCCGGCGAGCTTCGGCCTGCTAGGCGAGGGCACCCGCTCATACGCGCTCGCCGCGGTACCTTTCGTGATCTTCGCCGCGCCCTTCATCATCATGCGCAACACCGTCCGGGTCCGCCGCATCGACGGCAGCAGTTTCGGCCTGGCGATGCTGGCGACCGTCGTCGCCGGGTTCTGGAGCTTGATGTCGGGCACGCTGGTGGTGATGTGCCTCGAAAAGGTCGGCGTCCTGGTCGCCTAGCGCGGCTCGCCTCGCTCATCCGAACATGGCAAGCTTGCTTCCGTTTTGACGGAGAGCGAACGCATGCCGATCTACGAGCTTGAAGGCCAGGCGCCGGAGTTTCCGGCCGACGGACACTACTGGGTGGCCGAGACCGCGGTGCTGATCGGCCGGGTGCGGCTCAAGAGCCACTCCAGCATCTGGTTCGGCGCGGTGCTGCGCGGCGACAATGAGTGGATCGAGATCGGCGAACGTTCGCAGATCCAGGACAACGCCACGCTGCACACCGATCCGGGCTTTCCGATGGTGATCGGCTCCAATTGCGTGATCGGCCACAAGGTGATGCTGCACGGCTGCATTGTCGGCGACAACAGCCTGATCGGCATGGGCGCGATCCTGCTCAATGGCTCCAAGATCGGCAACAACTCGCTGGTCGGCGCCGGTGCGCTGGTGACGGAAGGCAAAACCTTTCCGGATAATTCGCTGATCGTGGGCTCGCCGGCACGGGTGGTTCGCACGCTCGACGACAAGGCCAGGGCGATGATCGCCGGCGGCGCGGATATCTACGTGCGGCGCTCACAGCAATACGCCAAGGGCTTGAAGCGGGTGGGGTGACCCGCGACGAGTGGGCAAAGTTGGGCTAGCATCCTCCTTACAAAAAGAATCGTAGGGAGGACGATATGCTCAGGATGCTTCGCTGGTTTGCCTTGCCGCTCATGTTGGCCGGCGGCTGTCTTGCCGCCTCGGCGCAGACCTGGCCGGAGCGGCCGGTCAAGTTCATCACCTCGCAGGCCGCGGGCAACGCCACCGACATCATTGCGCGCGTCACCGCCGATCAGCTTTCGAACCGGATCGGCCGGCCGGTCGTGGTCGAGAACCGGCCCGGCGGCGGCAATGTCATCGGCACGCAGGCTGCGGCGCGCTCGGCGCCCGACGGCTACACGTTCTTTCTGGCGACTGCCGCGGCGTCGGTGACCGATCCCTACACTTTCAAGTCGCTGCCCTACGATCCGATGAAGGATTTCGTGCCGGTGGCGCGCGTGGCCGAGGTCTCGTTCCTGCTGCTCGCGCACCCGAGCGTGCCGGTCAAAAGCCTCGCGGAACTGATCGCGCTTGCCAAGGCCGAGCCGGAAAAGCTCACGATCGCCACCGACGGGGCGCGGCGCTTCTCCGGGATGATTGTGGCCTGGCTCAACCGGCTCGCCGGGATGAAGATTTCACAGGTGCCCTATTCGAACATGCGGCAGGGCGTGCAGGACGTGATGGCCGGCCGCGTCAACCTGATCATTCTCAGCGTGCCGGCGGCGACTTCGCCGATTGCGTCGGGCGCGCTGCGGCCGCTCGGCATCACCTCGGCGCGCCGGGTGGTGGGCCTTGAGAATGTGCCGACCATCGCCGAGACGTTTCCGGGCTTCGACTTCACCGGCTGGATGCTGCTGGCCGCGCCGACCGGGACGCCTGCCGACGTGATCGATCGCGTCAATGGCGAGATGAATGCGATCTTCAAGGATCCGGGCGTTCTGAAGCGGATCGGCGACATGGGCTTCTCCACCGACGGCGCCGGCACGCTGCAACAGGCGCGCAGCTACGTCGAGGGACAGCATAAGGCCTGGGGCACGCTGGTTCGCGAGATCGGCATGGAGCCGGAATAGCCGCTACCCGGCGGACGCCGCGATCCGAAACTCCGTGATCCCCGAGACCGAGCGGCCCGGCGGCAGCCTGGGCGTCTCGTCGGTGCCGGCGGCATAGACCAGCTTTGCGGCCGGCCGCGCCATGATGCGCTCGAACCAGTCGTTGAGGCTGGGATGGCTGCTCCGCGGCAGCATGTCGGGAAACAGCTCGAAGACGCGATGGATCAGCGACGTCATGCTGATGTCGCCGAGCGAGAATGTTTCGCCCGCGAGCCACGGGCCGCGCGCCGCGAGCTCCTGCTCCATGCGGCCGGTGACAAAGCGGAAGTGCTCGATCGCGGTCTCGATCTCCTCGTCCGAATGACCGCCCTGCGCCTGCCGCTGCCAGCGCTCGCGCCGCCCCGGAACCGGCATGCGTTCGAGCACGAGCCGCAGCTCGGCGGGCGTGAGTTCCTCCACCGCCGCCTTCAGCCGGCGATTGCGCGTGAGCCGCGCGCCCTGCGGATGACTGTCGTCGGCGGTCCACACCCAGAACCGCATGCGCGCGCGTTCGGTGAGATCGGCCGGGCTGAGCCGCGGCTCGGGAAACGCCTCTTCGATGTATTCGTTGATGCAGGCCGAATTGACGATGACGCGGCCGTCATGCACCAGCGTCGGCACCACGCCGTGCGGATTGAGCTTGAGATAGTCCGGGCTCAGATGCTCGAAGCGCAGCAGATCGACGTAGCGGCTTTGGTAGGCGAGGCCCTTCTCGCGCAGGCAGTGCCGGACCTGCTTCGAGCAGGTCGTCAACCCGCTGTGGTAGAGCACGAGCATGATCGTCCTTCCGGGCGCTTGGATCGCCGTCTGAGATGGAGCGATCAGGCTAGTGCGGGGAAGGACCGAGTCAAATCCGATGGCGCACCCTGGAAAGGGGTGCGGCCGACCGTGGGGGCGGTCGGCCGCGCGCGTACCCGGTCTGGGGACGGGGAGGTGTGGGGACGTGACCGGGGCCGCGTAGCTCCTCTGCTCGACAGGCAAGCAAGTTCGTCAGTTCATCGCGAAGCGGCCGTGGTGATGGCCGGCCGCGGATCGCCGAGCGCAACCCACACATTCGGATCGGATTGCGACTGGCGTTTTACAAAGCGGTAGCCGGTGTCCCACCAGAGCAGGACCTTCTCCTCCTGGTTATCGAGGATGAAGTCGCCTTTGTCGGTCTTGACCGTGAGCACGGCGTGGCCTTCGCCCTTCTTGTCGCGCACCACGGTGATCAGCAGCGCCTCGCGCGGCCATCCGGCCTGGATCAGCATGCGGCGCTTGAGCAGCACGTAATCTTCGCAGTCGCCTTTCCCGGTATCGGGATAGGACCACTTCTCGACCACGCCCCACTGATCCATGTCGGTAATGGGCTTGATCGTGTCGTTGACCCAGGTGTTGACGCGCACCAGGTCTTTCCAGGCCTTTGGCGACAGCACCACGTCGCGCGGCGGCGTCGGCTTGGTCGCGCATTCCTTGGGTAGTTCGTTGCAGAACTCCAGCCAGCCGATCGGCGGCCGCGAGGTGTCGCCGACCGAAACGTAGATCGGTCGCTCGTTGGCGAAACCGACCGCGGGTGCGCCGAGATTGGCGAGCCCTCCGAACGCCAGGGCAACGCCCAGGCTCAGTATTGTTTTTTGACGCCCCAACATCGTGACCCCTCTCCCGTCTTGTTGAGGCCACTATTCCCACAAACGTTTTGGTGCGCCGCTAATCGAGCGAAGCAACTTTGAATACAAGGCAAGTAAAAATTGGAACGAATACTGATTTAATATTTATTCTAACTTGCGTAAAATCGCGAACATCTCAATTTGAATAAAATTGAATCGTTAGCGACGGCAACGCAGGCCTGGCGGCGCAATGCGAGGAAAACCGCCGCTGCGCTTAACGCGCGGCGGCAGCGAGGCGGTGCGGGATATCGGAGGGAAGCGGCCGCGGAGTGCACGAAGCCGGTGCGTCCGGGCGGTCGAAAGCCGCCACGGCCATAACGGCGCGTTTACTGTGCGGCGATGTCGTCTTCGAGCGAGTCGGGATGCTGCGACCGGGTGAACTCGATCGCAAAGCCCTCTTCGAGGTGACGGACCACGCGGCCCTGAACCTTCCCGATCGTAACCAGGCTGCCCATCTCGGGCCGGTGCGTGGTGGAGATAGCGGCGCCGGAGTTCGAGATGTCGATAACCCGGACCCCGACGTTGACGCCGTTGGGCAGGATGAGGCGGCCGGCCGGGTTGCGTGGCGCGACACGGCCGTGGCGGCGATCTTCCGGCAGGTTGAGGATGCTGCGGTTGGCCAGCCAGGTGAGCTGCGCGGCCAGCTTGTCGCGCTTGCGGGCGGTCGCGCTGACCGTCATGGCAAAGCCGTTCGGGATCAGGCGGGCGATCTGGCACTCAAGCCGGCCCAGATGGTCGACATAGGCGATGACGCGCTCGCCGACGTTACCGACAACCGGCGCGACCAGGGCCATGCCCCCGGGGGACATGTCGACGATCTGGCAGGGGAACTCGCGGCGGTCCGCCAGCATGTAGCGGCCCAACAGGTTGACGCGCACGCGCTGGTGCCGCCTGCGCTCCTGGGCATGCGACAGAATGTTCGATTTTGCTTGCGGTAGCGCCATATGGCGACAGATCCCAGGACCGGCGGTTGTGTCGACACTATTCACCCATCCTTAAAGGCTCGTTAGCCGAGAACCCCAGAAATCCGATGGAGAATTCAGTCCGGGCGGCCGCCCTCGTACACGGTCAGCCCATGCCGGATCCGGCCGGCCGCGGCGACGATGCGCGGCGGGGCGACCTGCTCCACCGCAGGCCCGACGTGTCGGAACATACCGAGGGTCAGCGGGCCGATGGACTTGGCGCTTAGCCAATACGGCGCGGTCATCGGCGCCATCGCGCCCAGCACCCGGGCCTCGGCGCGAGATTCATGCGCCAGCGGCAGCAGCATCAATTCGAGGTTAATCGAGAGGACCGCGTCGCTCGCGGTCGCGCCCGTGACGCTCGCCACCACGCCGACCTTCTCCTCCATGACCACGGCGATCAGCTCGCGCATCGCGGTCTGGCTGGATTTGTCCCACAGCTTGACGAAGCTCTCGGTCTTGAGCTCGCGGCCGAACAGCGCGCACAGCCGGGTGCCGGCAAGGCGGAACGGATGGTTGGCGACGGAATTGGCTGCGAGCACAAACGTATCGCCCAGCACCTGCCGGATTGCGGCCGGATCGATGTCGCCGCGCTCGGGCGCCAGCCGATCGTTGCGCTGCTTGTTCCAGTAGGCGAACAGCTCGCGGTTGGACGGATGTTTCATTTTGTATCCCCCTGTCTCGCCACCGCTCAGCTACGCCCGGGTTCTGTGTCCGATTGGGACAGCTTTCCGGTGCGTCTCGCGTTGGCACGGTGCAGGGAGCAGTCGGTGTGCCGTGCCGGCGTTGGCGCGGCTTCGGCGGCGCGGTGTCGCGCGTTAGCGTTAAATTGGCGGCGCGGTTGGCAGGCGAAGGCCGCGAGCCTAGTCTCGGCTTAACGAATTCGCCGCAGTCAGTTGCTGCGCTTCACCGATCCCAGGGGAGTGGGGGGATGTGACGTAAAGGGGAGAGCCCAGGCTCTCCCCTTTATCTTTCCGGGCGGGTCGCCTATTCAGCCCTTAGCGTCTGTCTTTTCATGATGGCCGGCCCTGCGCCGGCCGTTGATGTTTGAAGGCACCATGTCCTCCGAGCACGAGCCCAGAAACGAGCCCGCAGCCATGCGATACCAGCCGCACGACGGCAGCCGTGGTCGCGAGCCGATCCTCAACGTGCCGACGATCGTGGTCGTGCTGATCGTGCTGCTCGGCGGCGTGCACGCCGTGCGCGAGCTGCTGCTGTCGCCCGAGACCGATCGGCTTCTGGTCTTTACGCTCGCTTTCGTGTCGGCGCGCTACGGCGGGGGCACGCTCGGCCTGGAACTGCCCGGCGGCTCCGGCGCGGATATCTGGAGCTTCTTCACCTATGCGCTGCTGCACGCCGATCTCATGCATCTCGGATTCAATTCGGTCTGGCTTCTCGCCTTCGGCACTCCGGTGGCGCGCCGTTTCGGAAGCTGGCGGTTTCTTGCATTCTTCACGGTGACGGTGGCGGCCGGCGCGCTGGCCCATCTCGTAACCCATCCCGGCGAGTACACGCCCGTGATCGGGGCTTCGGCCGCGATCTCGGGGATGATGGGCGCCGCGACGCGTTTTGTATTTCAGGCCGGCGGCCCGCTGGACGGATGGCGCACCGATCCGGACAACATCCACAACATTCCCGCAGCGCCGCTCCTGGTGGCGCTGCGCAATCCGCGAGTCGTTGCTTTTCTCGCGGTCTGGTTCGGTATGAACCTGCTGTTCGGTGTCGGCTCGCTCTCACTTACCGGCGAGGACGTGAACGTGGCGTGGGAGGCCCATGTCGGGGGATTTCTGGCCGGCCTGCTGCTATTTGCGGCGTTCGACCGCAAACCATCCGAAATTGTGCTGGACTGAGCGAGTTCGTTGCCGGGGCTTTAACCAACGGCGCATGGCTGCCCCTCATTGCGACAGGAACCCTGACCCACCTCCGCGGATTATCGGTTACCGTGGATGCACCCCTGTCGGGGCATCGAGTCGGACAACGCGTCGAGGGAGGAGCGACCCCATGACCGTGCGATCCATTCTGTCCGCCAAGGGCAGCGACGTTACGACCATCGATCCCAACACGAATGTTGCAGCGGCGGCCCGCTTGCTGGCCGAGCGCAAGATCGGTGCGCTGGTGGTGACCGGCGCCGATCGCCGTATTGTCGGCATCCTGTCGGAGCGTGACATCGTGAACGTGCTCGCCAAGGGCGGCGCTGCCGCGCTCGATCGGCCGCTCACCGAGGTGATGACGCGCAAGGTCACCACGTGCAGCCCGGCCGACACCATCAGTTCGATCATGGAGCGCATGACCGCGGGCAAGTTCCGCCACGTGCCGGTGCTGGAGCAGGGCCGTCTCGCCGGCATCGTGTCGATTGGCGACGTCGTCAAGCATCGACTGCAGGAAATGGAAACCGAGCAAGCGGCGCTGCGCGACTACATCCAGACCGCGTAACGGGCTATTTCACGGCGGGCGTCACCGGTGCGGGCTTCTGCGACAGCGCCGTGACCGCGTCGTCGACGAGGTCGAGCGTGCGTTCCGCGGCGCGCGCGCCCGCTTCGATCGCCTCTTTGGCGCGGTGGAAATCGAACCAGCCGATGTGACCGATCTTGGGATTGATCGTGACGTCGGGCGGATCGCCGGCGAGGCGCGATCGCGTGATGCGGTCCTGCATGATGTTGAACGCGTCGACCATGAGGGTCGGAATGCCGGGGCTGCTCGAACCGCCGAAGAATTGCCGCTTGAGCGCGCGCTCTCCGAACATGCCGCGCAGGCCTTGCTGCTTCGCCAACTCTTCGCGGTAGCGCTCGTCGTTTTCGTCGGAGCCGTGGCTGGAAATCGTGCCGCCGCGCCCGAGAATGTCGGCGTTGAGGTTCACCGCGATCACCAGCCGCGCGCCGAGCGCCCGCGCCGCCGACACCGGCACTGGATTGACCAGCGCGCCGTCGACCAGCCAGCGTCCGCCGAGGCGGACCGGCGGGAAGACTCCCGGCAGCGCATAGGAGGCGCGCAACGCTTCGACCAGCCGTCCGCGGGTAAGCCAGATCTCATGACCGGTGCCGACCTCGGTGGTGATGCTGGCAAACCGGATCGGAAGCTGCTCGATCGTCGCGTCGCCGAGTGTTTGCTCGAGCCGGGCCGCAAGCCGTCCGCCACCGATCAGCCCGGCACCGGACAGGCTGACGTCGAGATAGCTCAGCAGACCACGCCGGGTCAGCGTCTGCGACCATTCCTCGAAGGAATCCAGGTGGCCGCACGCCAAGCAGCCGCCGACCACGGCGCCGATCGAGGTGCCGACGATCACGTCGGGCTTGATGCCATGGGCTGCGAGCGTGCGGATCACACCGATATGAGCGAAGCCGCGCGCCGCGCCGCCGCCGAGCGCGAGCCCGATGGTGGGGCGCTCCATGGTCGGCGGTTCGTGCGCCGAAGTTGCTTCAGCGCCGCGATCCCCGTCGCGCGAGCGCCACAGAACGTCGAATACCACGCGTCGTACTCCCGTCCCCCCGATGATCGGACCCGCCGGATGGCAAGACAAGCCGTTCTAACGGTTTTCGCTGGGGTATGGTGAAGACCGGTGAGGCGGCAATGCGGCGAAAGATATTGCACCGCAAAGAGTCAGGTTCCGCCGCCACCGGAGGGGCGCTTGAGCGAAAAAACGGCGTCGACCACGGCATATTCGTCGTAGCCGCAGCGCGCGATCGGCTTCATCGCGGCGGTGTTGAGCCGGCCGTTGGCGATGAACCGGTCGTCGATATAGACGCCAACCACATGGCCGAACACCACGTAGCGGTCGAGCGCGCGGCCTTCGACATCGTCGAACGAAACCGTCTTGATCCATTTGCATTCCAGCGCGCAAGGCGAGGCCGCGACGCGCGGCGGCTTGACCAGGCGCGAGGGGGCGGCTTCCAGACCCGCGGCCTTCATCTCGTTCTCGCCGCGCAGCAGCGGCGCCGAGGTGGCGTTCATCTCCATGCGCAGATCGTAGGTCGACAGGCTGCAGACGAATTCTTTCGTTTCCTCCACGAAGGCCACGGAATCCTTCGGACCCTCGGACGAGAACATCACGATCGGCGGCTTGTCGGTGATGCCGTTGAAGAACGAATAGGGCGCGAGATTGATCTCGCCGTTTGCGCTCATCGAGGTGATCCAGCCGATCGGGCGGGGCGCGACGATGGCCTTGAACGGATTGTGCGGCAGACCATGGTCATTCTTGCGCGTGTCGTAGAACATCCGTCCCCCAGCAGCGAAACTTATGCGCCGTAGCGCGTCACGATATCCGACAGCGGCGGACGCGGCCGGTCCTCCGGCGGCTTGACGGGACGGCCGATGTGGACGAAGCCGACGATGCGCTCGTTGGCCGCGAGCCCCAGCGCGTCGAGCACGCGCCGGTCGTAGGCGTACCATTCGGTGAGCCAGTTGGCGGCGTAGCCGAGCGCGTGCGCTGCGAACACCAGGCTGGTCGCCGCGGCGCCGCCGGACATGATCTGCTCCCACTCCGGAATCTTCACATGCGGCGCAGCGCGGCTCACCACCGCAACCACCAGCGGCGCGCGGGCGAGGCGCCTGCGCTCGAATTCGATCTGATCCGCGGTTGCATCCGGCATCTTGGCGCGAAACACGTCGACCAGCTTTTCGCCGGCGGCGAGACGCGCGTCGCCCTCGAACACGATGAAACGCCACGGGGTCAGCTTGCCGTGGTCGGGCACCCGCGAGGCGACGGTGAGCAGGGTCTCGACCTCGGCCGGCGAGGGGGCTGGACCTGCAAGCTCCATCGGCTTGATGGAGCGCCTTGTTTTGAGGAGGTCTAAGGCGTTGGACATGGTGAATTCCTGGAAGCGCCTGCGCTATCACAGGCGGTCGAAAGTCACAAATCCAACGCCACAATTCACCGCTCGATCCATGGCTTGAATTCGCCGCGATTCCGGTCGAAAACCGGACGCCATGCCGAGGGGCGTCAAACCGCATTGTCATCGCCGTCTGCCGGCGCTGGTTTTCCTGCTCGTCGCAATGGCGTCGGGCGAGACGCATGCGCAGCGCACCGGGTCGGCCGCTCCGCCAGCGACTGGACCCGCGCTGCAGGCGTTTCCGCAAGCCTCGACCAATCCTGTTCCTCCGATGCCCATTCCCAACGTTGCCGGGCCGACGGTCATCACGCCGGGCGGCGTGCTGCCGCCGCCCCAGCCGCTGGTGCTGCCGTCGACCCCGCTGCCGCTGCCACCGGCGCAGGCTGCGCCGGTCGGACCGAGCATGCGGCCGGGCGAATCCGCGCTTTATACGGTCGCCCGTTTTGGTCCGACCGCGCCCGCCATCACCGGGGGCTTGCATTGGCGGGTGTATGCGGACAGGCCCGACCAGGCCGGCGTGTTCCGTATCGTCAAGGAGGATCGCTCCGCGCAGCCGACCTTCGTGCTGCCGACCGGCAGCTACATCGTGCATGTCGCGTTCGGGCATGCCAGCGCGGCAAAGCCGGTGCGGGTGCGCGGCGACACCAGAGAGGTGTTCGAAATCCCGGCTGGCGGACTGCGGATCGAAGGCCGCGTCGGCGACGTGCGCATACCGCCGGGACAGATCTCGTTCGACATCTACAAGGGCAGCCAGTTCGATCAGCAGACCGACCGGCGGCCGATCGCATCGAGCGTGCTCACCGGCGACGCCGTGCTGGTGCCGGAGGGCACCTACTACATCGTTTCCAAATACGGCGACGGCAATTCCGTGGTGCGCTCCGACATCCGCGTGCAGATCGGCCGGCTGACCGACGTGACCGTGACCCACCGGGCCGCTGCGATCATGTTCAAGCTGGTGCCGCAGCGCGGCGGCGAGGCGCTTGCCAACACCGATTGGGCGGTGCTCTCGCCGGCCGGCGACACCATCAGCGAGTCAAAAGGCGCGTTTCCGCGCGTCATCCTCGCCGAAGGCGAATACCGGGTGATCGCCCGCAACGAAAACCGGACCTACCAGCACGACATCAAGGTCATCACCGGTGTCGACGGCGAGGTCGAGGTGCTGGCGCGGTGAGCGCCCGGGCCGTGCTTCTGGCGGTTCTCATCCTGTCGGGCATGCCGCTGGCTCAGGCTCAGCCGAAAATTCCGCCGCACGAATTGGCCGGCCGCGAGCGCGAGCGTTTCATCGATCCGTTTCCGCAGCCGAAGGCAAGCACGGCGCCGCTGATCAAGGGGCCGCGGAAGGCGCGGCCGGACCGGAAGCGGGCGTGCCGCGTGAAGGGCTCAAGCAAATCCTGCTGATACGGAGTACGACGGCGGCTTACGCCGCCGCCTTCTCCCGCTTCACATCCGGCGGCACCGCCTCATCCGCCAGCATCTTGAGCGCGGCATCCAGCGCCATCACCTGCTGGCCCTCCTTGCCGAACCGGCGGATCGAGACCGTGTGCTCGGCGGCTTCCTTCTTGCCGACCACCAGCATCACCGGCACCTTCGCGAGCGAGTGCTCGCGCACCTTGTAGTTGATCTTCTCGTTGCGCAGATCGCCCTCGGCGCGAAGCCCCGCGCGCTGCGCCGCGGCCAGCACCTCACGGGCGAAATCGTCGCCGTCCTGCGTGATGGTGGCGACCACCGCTTGCGTCGGCGCAAGCCACAGCGGCAGGTGGCCGGCGTAGTGCTCCAGCACCACGCCGAGGAAGCGCTCCATCGAGCCGCAGATCGCGCGGTGGATCATCACCGGCGTTTTCTTGGAGCCGTCGGGCGCGATGTAGAACGCGTCGAAGCGGTGCGGCAGGTTGAAGTCGACCTGCGTCGTGCCGCATTGCCAGTCGCGGCCGATGGCGTCGCGCAGCACGTATTCGAACTTCGGTCCGTAGAACGCGCCTTCGCCTGGATTGATCGCGGTCTTGATGCGGCCCTGGCCCTGCGCTTCGATGCGCTTAAGCACGTCCTGCATGATGCCTTCGGCGTGGTCCCAGGCCTGATCGGAGCCGACGCGCTTCTCGGGCCGGGTCGAAAGCTTGACCGTCAGGTCGCCCTCGAATCCGAAGTCGGTATAGGTCGACAGGATCAGATCGTTGATCTTGAGGCACTCCTCCGCCATCTGGTCCTCGGTGCAGAACACGTGGGCGTCGTCCTGCGTGAAGGCGCGCACCCGCATCAGCCCGTGCAGCGCGCCCGACGGCTCGTAGCGGTGCACCAGTCCGAATTCGGCCATGCGAAGCGGAAGCTCCCGGTACGACCGCAGCCCGTGTTTGAAGATCTGGATGTGGCCGGGGCAGTTCATCGGCTTGATCGCAAAGACCCGCTCGTCCTTGGTCTCGTCGCCGGCCGACTGCGACATGAACATGTTCTCGCGGAACCACTCCCAGTGGCCCGACGTCTCCCACAGCGACTTGTCGAGCATCACCGGCGCGTTGACCTCGCGGTAGTCGCCGCGCAGCCGCCGGCGCATGTAGCTGACGATCTCCTGGAAGATGGTCCAGCCGCCGGCGTGCCAGAACACCGTGCCTGGGCCTTCCTCCTGGAAATGAAACAGGTTCATCTCGCGGCCGAGCTTGCGGTGATCGCGCTTCTCGGCTTCTTCAAGCTGCTTGAGATGCAGGTCGAGCTCGTCCTGCTTCGCGAACGCCGTGCCATAGATGCGGGTCAGCATCGGATTGTTGCTGTCGCCGCGCCAGTACGCGCCCGCGACCTTCTGCAGCTTGAAGGCGTTGCCGATCTTGCCGGTCGAGGTCATGTGCGGGCCGCGGCACAGATCGAACCAGTCGCCCTGGCGATAGATTTTCAGATCCTGGCCCGGCGGGATCGCGTCGACCAGCTCGACCTTGAAGTTTTCGCCCTTGCCGGCGAACACGCGCTTGGCTTCGTCTCGCGGCCACACCTCCTTGGTGAACGGCGCATCCTTCGCGATGATCTCGCGCATCTTCTTCTCGATGACCGGTAGGTCCTCGGGCGTGAACGGCGCGTTGCGATGGAAGTCATAGAAGAAGCCGGCGTCGATCACCGGGCCGATGGTCACTTGCGTGCCGGGCCACAGCGCCTGCACGGCTTCCGCCATCACATGCGCGGCGTCGTGCCGGATCAGCTCCAGCGCGCGCGGGTCCTCGCGGTTGATGAACTCGATCTTGGCGTCGCTCTCGATCTTGTCGGCCAGGTCCATGACCATGCCGTCGAGCGCCATCGCGACGGTGCGCTTGGCCAATGAGGGCGAAATGCCCTTGGCGATATCGAGACCGGTGATGCCGTTGGGATACTCCCGACGTGCACCGTCGGGAAAGGTCAATGCGACCATTCCATTTCTCCTTCTGCTCACTCGCTGCCTACGAATGCAGGTAAGCGCACGCGCTAAATAATCCGATGGCCCGCCAGACGCAACGTTTTCGCAATTGAATCCCGATCCTCGGAATGCCACCCTCGCCACCAAACCCCGGGGAGAGACCCGCCATGCTGACGCGCCGCTTCATTTTGACCCGCACCGCCGCGCTTGTTTCAGCCGTTGCGCTCCCCCGTCGAGCCTCCGCCCAAGCCTTCCCGACCAAACCGATCCGCATCATCGTGCCGTTTCCGCCCGGGGGGCCTGCCGACACCGCGGCGCGGACCGCGGCAGCCGGAATGGAAAAAACCCTCGGCCAGTCGATCATCGTCGAGAACGTGGCGGGCGCGGCCGGCGGGATCGGCGCGCAGCGCGTCAAGCAGGCGGAGCCGGACGGCTACACGCTGCTGCAGGCCGCGAGCCCGCACACCACCAACGCCGCGGTGAAGCCCGACGCCAACGTCGACCTGCTGCGCGACTTCGTTCCGATCGGCCAGACCGGCAATTCGGTCTACACGCTCGCCGCCAGCAACGCGCTCGGCGCCAAGACGCTGGCGGAGGTGATTGCGCGCGCCAAGGCAAAGCCGGGCGAACTGAAAATTGGCAGCGTCGGGCTTGGTTCGACCCACCACCTGATCGCCGAGATGCTCAAGGCCGCCGCCGGCATCGAACTCACTCACGTGCCCTATCGCGGCGAGGCCCCGAGCATCCCGGACCTGATCGCTGGCCGTATCGACCTGATGTTCCTGACCACCGCCAAGCAGTATGTCGACAGCGGCCAGATGGTCGGGCTCGGCGTCACGTCGGCGGAGCCGTGGTTCCAGTTGCCGCAGCTCAAGCCGTTGCAGGAACTCGGCCTGCGCGGCTTCGTGGTGCCCGGCTGGAACGGATTCATGGCGCCCAAGGGCACGCCGCCCGCAGTCGCCGCCAGGCTGAGCCAGGCGCTGAGCGCGTCGCTCAAGACCGAGGCCGCCGTGCGCGCCTTCAATGCCATGGGCTTCAAGCCCGGGCAGGGTACGCCGGAGGAAATGACGGCGGCGATCGAGAACGACATGCGGCTGTTCACCTCGGTCATTCGCGAGCGCAAGCTGACGTTTACGAACTGACGGCCGGTGGCTCCGCGTTGGTGCCGCGCCATCGGCCGTAGCGCCAGGGCAGGTACCACCGCGACCGGCGCGGCAGTTCCTCGCACACGAAATCGAGTCCCGAGTTGCCGTAGGGGTGGCAGCGGCACAGCCGCGCCAGCGTCATCCAGCCGCCGGTCCACAGTCCATATTGTCCGAGCGCCTGATCGGCATAGTCCGAGCACGTCGGGAGATAGCGGCAGTGGAAACCAATCAGCGGGGATAACGTGTAGCGGTATGCCTTCACCAGCGCGCGTCCGGCGAGGCGCGGAACCCGGCCGGCGGCTCGCCAATAGGACGGCGCGTTCGCATTCATCCGACCAAAATCCTCGGCATCGGCAAGTCTCAGATTAAAGTCCCAGTTCTCCCGGAACTGTCTCATGCAGGTGTCCCGCTTGTACGAAAGCTGGACGATGGAACCTTGGAACCGCCATGATTTTACAACATGAGACGGCAGCACCGCGCCAATGGGCGTTGCCTATTTGCACTAGACCCGACTCTAATGCGTGGTCATAACGGTGCCATAGGGGGTGAGTCGTTCCGCCAATTGCATAACGTGAGGGGAACTCTCACGAGGCATGGCAGCCCGATCACGGGGGAAGACACGAATGAATCGACTGGCTGTCGGAGCGTGTGCGGTTGCGTTCTGCGCATTGCCGACTGCGGGGCCGACATCGAGCGCGGCGCCCGACTTACGCACGTTGCCGATGCAGTTCGAACTGCGCTCCGAGGGGCCTGCCGAGGCCTGTGGGCAGAATTGCCGGGTCTGGGTTTCCGCGACTGGCGCGATCATCGCCGATACGCCTCGCCACTTCGATGAATTTTCCAAGCTCCATGATGTTCGCGGCAAGACCATCGTCCTGGATTCCGACGGCGGTTCGGTGCTGGGCGCTCTTGCGCTCGGCCGCAGCGTGCGCCGCCTGGGGATGACCACGACGGTCGGAAAGACCGTGGAGGTCGCGGCCACTGCCAGCGGCCAGAAGCAGGCCAAGCTGCTGCCGCGTGCCTACTGCGAATCGATGTGCGCCTTCGTGCTGCTCGCCGGCGTCGAGCGCCACGTGCCTGCGGAGGCGCGCGTCATGGTTCACCAGATCTGGCTCGGCGATCGCCGCGAGGATCCGACCGCGGCGAACTATTCGGCCGAGGATCTCGTGCTGGTGCAGCGCGACATCGGCCGCATCGCGCAATACACCGTCGAGATGGGCGGCACCATCGACCTGCTCGAAACCGCATTGAAGATCCCGCCGTGGGAGCCGATGCGGCTGTTGTAGCGCGATGAGCTGCGCGGCATGAAGGTCGTCACCGACACCGGACCCGAGATCGTCCCGACGACTGCCACGACATCGATCGTGCCGATGAGCGGCTCGCGCATCGCGAGCGGCGAGCGGACCTGGTCGATGGCCGACAGGGCCGGCCGCGCCACGCTGGTGCGCAAGCATCCGCTGACGGTCGAAGGCGACGACATGGGCGTGTTCGAATTGGTCTTCGGCTGCGGCGAGGCCGGCAAGGATTTCTCCGTCAGCTACGTCGAACAGCGCCGTGTCGCCAACGCCGCGCGCCCGGCGGAATTCCTGACCGAAGTGGAGATTTCGATCTCCGGCAAGACCGTGCCGCTCAAGGTCGTCTCGTCGCGCTCCGGCAGCCGGCCGCGCGAAATCGAATCGATGGCCAACGGCACCGTTCCGGCTGAGCTCGTCAAAAGCTTCGCCGATCCGCGCAGCCGATCGCTGACCGTGGAAACCACCAGTGCGGACATGGCCACCGCGATCCGCGTCGGCAACGCCGGCGTGACGCGCGGCTTCGCGCAACTGGCCGCGAGCTGCGGCGTCGGCCCGGCCGTGGCGCGCGCCGGGTTTCGCCGCGAGGCTGAAGCGCAGCCGCGCTAGGCTTACTGCTCGGACAATTACCGGAACCCGCGAATCGTCGGCTTGCAGCCGCGGTTGTCGAACTGCGCGGCATAGCTCGACCCGGTCTTGCTCCAGACCCCGGCGGTCTTGGCATAGGGCGAGCGCGGGCATTGCTTCATATGCGCGGCAAGCCGTTGCGCGAACAGCATGTTGGTCTCGAGCGTGATGCAGACGATCTGCCGGTCGTTGGGCGGCGCGACGTCAAGCTTCGGCAGTTCGGTCTCCGCCCTTCGGATGCGCGCGGCCTCCGCGTCGCAATCGGTTCGCTGGGCAAGCGCAGGCGTGCCCGCAGCCATCACCGCACCGATCAGCATGCCGAGGCCGAGCCGTGTCACGGGGCCGTGCCTATTCCGCCGCCGCGCGGCGCTTGCCTTCGATCTGGCCGATGGCGTCCACGACGGCGTCGAAGGTCAGCAGCGTCGAGGCGTGGCGCGCCTTGTAGTCGCGCACCGGCTCGAGAACGGCGATGTCCGCCCATTTGCCGTCCTTGGGCGGCGTGCCGTTTTCCTTGAGCATCTTGCGGACCTGCTCGCGGAGCGCGCGCAGCTCGTCCGCCCTGGAGCCCACGACATGGGCGCCCATGATCGAGGACGAGGCCTGGCCGAGCGCGCAGGCTTTCACCTCATGGGCAAAATCGGTGACCGTGTCGCCGTCCATCTTCAGGTCCACCGTCACGGTCGAGCCGCACAGCTTGGAATGGGCGGTCGCGCTGGCGTCGGGCTGCGGCAGACGGCCCAGCCGCGGGATACCCCCGGCCAGTTCCAGAATGCGGCGGTTGTAAACATCGTTCAGCATGGGACATTTCCCCCGGACCCGGGGAGGTTGATTGTCTTGCGACTCCGAACGACTATATATGGCGTGTTCCGGCGGCGCGAAAGCTTCGTGGCCGTTCGGTCGAGGCTCCTCCGCTTGGGTGAGCCATGCGAAATGGGAAAGCGGCGTTCGGACGTCCGGCGTGCTAGACGAAACGCACGGGCGCGTCAGCGACGCGGCCCCCCGGTGACACCCCCGGCACCCGGCGTTCCGCCGCGGTGCCGGTCGAACGGAGAGACCGATGGACGCCATTGTAAAGCCCTGGCCCAAGGGCACCCCCCAGTTGTCCGATCACGTCCGCGCTGCGCCGCAGGGCGTCGACCCGCGCCCGTCGCGTGAGGAGGCCGAGGCCGCGGTGCGCACGCTGATCGCCTATATCGGGGACGATCCGGCCCGCGAGGGCGTGCTGGACACCCCCAAGCGTGTGGTCGGTGCCTACGAGGAACTCTATCGCGGCTATCGCGAATGCCCGGCCGAGGTGCTCGACCGCACCTTTTCCGAGACCGGCGCCTATGACGACCTGGTGCTGGTTCGCGACATTTCGTTCAACTCGGCCTGCGAGCATCACATGATGCCGTTCACCGGCCGGGCGCATGTCGCCTACATGCCGGTCGACCGGGTGGTGGGGCTGTCGAAGTTGGCGCGGCTGGTCGATGTCTACGGCCGGCGGCTGCAGACCCAGGAGCACCTGAACGCGCAGATCGCCACCGCTATCGAAGAAATCCTCAAACCCCGCGGCGTTGCGGTGATGCTCGAAGCCGAGCACACCTGCATGTCGCTGCGCGGCGTCGAGAAGCCGGGCGCGCTGACCGTCACGACGCAATTCCGCGGCCTGTTCCGCGAGGACCCGAACGAGCAGTTGCGTTTCCTGACGCTGGTGCGCGCGGGACAGCGGTAGCCTTTCAGTTTAGCACTGCTTTCACCACGTCATGCCCGGCCTCGTGCCGGGCATCCACGTCTTTTGGGACGGAGCAAGACGTGGATGGCCGGGACAAGCCCGGCCATGACCGATAATGTGCGCCTCATGTCCGATACCCCAACCAAATCCGACATCGAGGAAGGCCTCGCGCTGGCGCCGAAGTTCGACGCCGACGGGCTGGTGACCTGCGTCGCCACCGACGCGGCGTCCGGCGATGTGCTGATGGTGGCCCACATGAATGCCGAGGCGCTGGCGCGCACCATCGAGAGCGGCGAGGCGTGGTATTTTTCGCGTTCGCGGCGCGCGTTGTGGAAGAAGGGCGAAAGCTCGGGCCACGTCCAGCGGGTCACCGAACTGCGCGTCGACTGCGACCAGGACGCGGTCTGGATCAAGGTCGAGCAGCACGGCCCGGGCGCATGCCACACCGGGCGGCGCTCGTGCTTCTATCGTGCCGCGCCGCTCGGCCAGAAGGGTACCGTGACACTGGAATTCCGCGACGGCGACAAGACCTTCGACCCCGGCAAAGTGTACGACAAGACGTGATCGCGCCGGGCGAAGCCGCTCCGCCGCAGACACGGCTCACCGTCATGGTGTTTCCGGGCACGCAGACGCTGCCGCTGTTCGCTGCGCAGGCGAGGGGGCTGTTCGCCAGGCGCGGCCTTGCGGTCGAGATCAAGCCTGCGCCGAATTCGCAGGAGCAGCGCGAGGGCCTCGCCGCAGGCCGCTACCAGATCGTCCACGGCGCTGCCGATCAATGCGTGGCGATGGTCGCAGCCGGCATCGATGCTGCGGTGGTGGCCGGCGGCGACAACGGATTCAATCACCTGTTCGTGCAGCCCGGCATTCAAGGCTTTTCGGATTTGCGGGGCCGCACGCTGGTTGCGGACGTTGCCGACACCGGCTGGTCGTTCGTGCTCTACGACATTCTCAGACGCCACGGATTGGAACGCACCGACTACGCCATCGCGGAAGCTGGTGCGCCGTTCCGGCGTTTCGAGGCGATGCGTGACGACAAATCGATGGCGGCCGCGATCCTCAATCCACCATTCGCCATTCATGCGCGCCGCGCCGGGCTCAAGGACATGGGCGCCGTCGTGAACACGATCGGCCCGTACCAGGGCACGGTGCCCTATGTCCTGCGCGCCTGGGCGCAGGCGAATGCCGACTTGCTCGTCGCGTATCTCCAGGCATGCATCGAGGGGCTGCGATGGTCGCTCGATCCGGTCAATCGGACAGAGGCCATCGAACTCTATCGGGACGGGTTGAAAGCGCCGGACGACATCGCGACGCAGACCTATGAGGCCGCGACCGACCCGGCCCACGGTCTGGCCCGGGACGCCCGGCTCGACATCGAAGGCTTCCGGACCATGCTGAAGCTTCGGGCAGCGTTCACCGGCGGCGCGCTTTCGTCGCCGGAGAAATACATCGATCTCACTCATTACGAACGCTCGCTCGCCGGCCTGTAACGGATCGCTGGTTGCGTCCCTTCAAAAAGAAAAGGGAGGATCCAGGTCCTCCCTTTTCGCGGCTGCGCTATTTGAACACGTCAGCGGAATACGCCCAACGTGCTCAGCATTCCGAACGTCAGCAATACCACCAGGAGCGTTGCCGCGAAGATGGTGTACATTCTCGTGTCGTTGGTCTCTTCGGCCATTCCCAGAATTCCTTCCCATTTCTCATTTCATTGCACCTTCGGACTTAGCAGGCGGGCCCCGTAACGCAAGCGGCAACGCGTCCTGAAATACCCAGCGTTGCGAAAATGGAATTGGGCCCCGCGTTACGGGCATGGCCATTGGATTGCCGGGCTCGCTACTCAGCCGCCTATTTTCACGCGCGCCAGCAATTGCCGCGCACGCTCCAGATGCGGCCGGTCGTACATCACGCCGCCAATGCCGATGGTGCCGGCGGTCGGATCGGCGGCAAAGGCCGCGACCACCGCCTGCGCGCGCTGAATCGCCTCGGGCGTCGGCGTGAACACCTCGTTGATCGCGGCGACCTGCGCCGGATGGATCGCCATCTTGCCGGTGAAACCGTCGCGGCGGGCTTCTTCGCATTCGCGCCGCAAACCCGCGTCGTTCCGGAAATCGACATAGACGGTGTCGATCGCCTGCACCTGGGCGGCCGCGGCGCCGGCGAGACACAGACTGCGTGCGAGCTGATAGGGCGCGAGAAAGTTGCCGTCGCGGTCGCGGTTGGCCTCGGCGCCGAGCTCGACCGAAAGGTCTTCCGCGCCCCAGGTCAGGCCTTTCAGCCGCTTGCTCGACCCGCCATAGGTGCCGGCGAGGAAGATCGCCTGCGCGGTCTCGGTCGCGATCGCGATCATGTCCAACGTGCCGTCGGGCAGGCCGTGGATCGCTTCGCGCGCGGTAATCTTGGCGTCGCAATGAGTGACGGCCGCGCCGCCTTCCGCCTTGGGGAACATGATGCCGTCGGGACGGCCCGCGACCACGGCGTCGAGGTCGGCATCGGTCAGTCCGGTGGCGAAGCCGTTGATTCGAACGAACAGGCGAGGCCGCGTCTTGACCGGCACGGTCTCTTTGAGGAACGCCAGCGTGATGTCGCGCGCCTGGGCCTTGTTCTGCGGCGAGATCGAATCCTCAAGATCGAGCAGCAGCGCGTCGGCGCCACTGCCAATTCCCTTTTCGAGTTTTCGAGGGCTGTCGCCAGGGATGAACAAGAAAGAGCGCATGCAGGTCCTATTGGCTCGGAATCTTGGCGGCCTTCACCAGCGCCACCGCCGCCGCGACGTCATCGCGGAAGAACCGATCGAGCTGTTGCAGGTTCATCGGCATGGGCTCGACGCCGAGCTGCGCAAGACGCGCCTGCACGGCTGGCGCCTGGAGCGCCTTCGCGGCCTCCTGATGAAGCTTTTCCACGATGGGGCGCGGCGTCTTCGCGGGCAGGAACAGGCCGCTGTAGAACGGGTAGACCGAGTCGGCGGGCAGGCCGGCTTCGACCGTGGTCGGCACCTGTGGCATCATCGACGACCGGGTGTTGGCGCTGACCGCCAGCGCCAGCAGCTTGCCTTCGCGAATATGCGACACCGTCGTGGTGAATGCCTGCACGCTGAAATCGACCTGTCCGGACATGATTGCGGTGATCGATTCCGCGGCGCCGCGGAACGGGATGTGCTGAGCCTGGATGCCCGCACTGACCAGCAGACGCTCGGCCCCGAAGTGCGAGGACGATCCGACTCCCGCCGTCGAATAATTCAGCGACCCGGGCTTGGCTTTTCCCGCGGCGATCAAATCGCCGAGCGTCTTGTAGCCCTTGCCCGGCGAGGTCGTGACCGCCAGGGGCTGCTGGCCGAACACGATCACCGGAATGAAATCGCTCAAAGTATCGTAGGGGAGTTTCGAGTAGAGCGCGTTTGCGGTCGCCAGCGCGCCGTAGCACAGGATGGTGTATCCATCCGGCACGGCCTTCGCGACCATGCCGGCGCCGATCGTACCGCCCGCGCCCGGCCGGTTCTCGACCACAACGGTCTGGCCGATCTGCCTGCCGACCTGCTCCATCACCACGCGCGCCATGATGTCGCTTGCGCTGCCGGCGGCGAGCGGAACCACCACCGTGACGGTCCTGGTAGGCCACTCCTGGGCGGAGGCCGGAACCGCGATCGCCAGGCCTGCGATCGCCATGCCGGCGATCAACAGCGCGGTGGTCAATGCGGGGCGTCGGTTGGTGCACACTTTCATCGTTGCCTCCCTGGATTCGCAGCCTTCTGTTGGTTCGTTTCACGAAACCATACCTCGGCCGGCCTTTGAAGGGGAAGAAGCGTCGGCGCAGGAGTCTTTGGACCGCGCTGGCGGTTCACGGCTTCAGCAGCAGTTTTCCGATGACCTCCCGCGCCTCCAGCATCTCGTGCGCGCGGCGGGCATCGCTCAGCGCCAGCCGGGCATGGATCAGCGGGCGGATCGAGCCCTCGGCCAGCCGCGCGATCAGATATTCCATCGATTGCGCGCGTAGCGCCGGCTGGTCGTCGAGCGTGTGCATGGTAAAGATACGGACCGCTGCGCTTTGGACGTGTCCGGGTCCGCTGTCGAGCGATGCCACCACATTTTCCTCGATAGGGCCCTGCAGCCGTCCGTAGGACACCGCGAGGCCGAATGGCGCGAGCATCGCGAGATTGTCCGCGAACGATTTTCCGCCCACGGCGTCGAGGATGAGGTCGACGCCCACGCCGCCGGTGATCTCGGCTACCCGGGCCGGCACGTCCTCGGTCCCGGCGTCGATGACGTGGTCGGCGCCGAATGCCCGCAGCGCGCGGGCTTTCTCGGCGGTGCCGACCAGACCGATCGCCACCATTCCGGCGAGCCTGGCGAGTTGCACGGCGGCGCTGCCGAGGCCGCCCGCGGCGGTGCCGATCAGCACGGTCTTGCCCGGCACGCCGCGGGTGGCGGTGTGCAGCAGATGATAGGCGACCTGGTAGTTGGAAAGGCACGCCGCGGCTTCGAGATCGGTCTGCGGCGGCAGCACAAACACCGCGCGCTCGGGGACCGCGATGTATTCGGCATAACAGCCTGCGCGGACGGCAAGCTCGCGCGCGCTGACGAACACCTTCTGGCCGAGCGCGGTTGCGGTCACGTTCGCGCCCAGCTCCACCACCGTACCGGTCATTTCGATGCCGGGAATGGCCGGCAATGGGGGCATCCATTGATAGATGCCCTTGCGCACCAGCAGCTCGGGCCGGCTCACCCCGATCGTGTCGGCCTTGACCAGGATCTCGCCGGTTTGCGGGCGCGGCGTCGGCACATCGACATAATCGAGCACCGACGGATCGCCGGTGCGCGTGAGCAGGATGGCCTTCATTGCACGTGCGCTACAGACTACCCGATCGTGTCGCGTCTACTCGGGCTTGATGTTGGCGGCTTTGACAACCTTGCCCCACTTCGCGAGCTCGTCCTCATAGAACTTGGCGAACTCGGCTGTGGTCATCGGCACCGGCACGGCGCCCTGGGCGTCGAACTGCTTTCGCACCTCGTCCGAGTTGATGAGACCCGTGATCTCCCGGTTCAACCTTGCGATGATCGGCTGCGGCGTGCCGACCGGCACGGCGATGCCCCACCAGTTGGCTGCGGCATAGCCCGGGACCCCGGCCTCGGCGATGGTCGGAAGGTCGGGCAGCAGATCGGAGCGCCGGGTGTCGCTGACGCCGAGCGCCCGCAGCTTGCCCGACCGGACATGCGGCATCGAGGCCACCAGCGAATTCATCAGCAGTTGCGTATGACCGCCGACGACGTCAATCATCGCGGGTCCGCCGCCCTTGAACGGCACCTGGACGACGTCGATGCCGGCCATCATTGCAAACAGCACGGACGCGGTATGCGTGAAGCTGCCGATGCCGGCATGGGCGAAGTGCAGCGTGCCGGGCTTGTCCTTGGCGAGCGCAACCAGCTCCTTCACCGAGTTGGCCGGCACCGACGGATGGACCGTCAGCAGGCTTGCGCCGTTGCCGAGCGAGGCAACAGGTATGAAGGCCTTGAGCGGATCGTAATTCGGCTTGTAGACGATCGCAAGCGTCAGCAGCATGGCCGCGGCCAGCGTGCTCTGCCAGCTATCGCGGTTGGCCGCGATCGACAGCGCCAGGGCTCCAAACGCGACGCCGAGCACGATCGAGGCCGCGACAAGTTCTGGAGACCAGGTGATGCGGCCGGGGATTTCCAGCGCCGCCATTCCGGTGTAATGCATCGCCGCGACGCCGCCGCCGACGAGCGCGCCGCCGATGGCGGGCGACCAGCGCGCGAAATCGCGCAACGCCATACTGAGCCCGATGCCGGTGATGACCGCAGCAAAGATCAGCGACAGGATTGTCAGGCCGAGATTGTAGCCGGCGCCGACGCCCGGATCGTAAGCCAGCATCGCGATGAAATGCGTGGCCCAGATACCGCAGCCCGCGGCGGCCGCGTCCAGGCTCAGCCAGATGAGCCGCGTGCGTCCTTGCGCGGCTTGCGCGCGGTGGAACAGGCTGATGACGACGGCGCTCGCGAGCAGGCAGACAGCGCCCGCCAGCACCACGAGGCGCCAGTCGTGCTCAACGGTCAGGCAGTTGAAGACTTGGAAACATCGCGGACCGTTTTGTTGTTGGGTCCGAATAAGATAATGCGAATCCATGGTTTGCTGGGTTAAGAGCTGGTCGTCTTCGAAATCTTGCCTAAATCTTTGCTTCTGCGATCGTTCGAATTGGATCGACGGCGGCGGTGTTGATTGCCGAGGGCGTCGAAAGCCCCGCCCAAAGCGCCGAGCCGGCTGGCCGGTTAAATCGAAGCACGCCGCTTCGCATCCGTCGCATACCGGCTCACAGGCTGCGGCAAGCCTAAATTCGCGCGCAGCGTTGTGCCTTCGTAAGCCGCGCGGAATAGGCCGCGCCGTTGCAGTTGCGGCACCACCATGTCGACGAAGTCATCAAGACCGCCGGGGAAATACGACGGCACGAAATTGAAACCGTCGCAGGCGCCGGTCGTGAACCATTTTTCCATCTCGTCGGCCACTTCGACCGGAGTGCCTGTAATCGCAAAATGTCCTCGGGCGGCGGCAAAACGCTGGCAGAGCTGACGCAGCGTTGGTGCGCCGTCCTTGGACCAGGCGCTGATCATGTCGGACCGGCTGCCAATCACCTTGTTCTCCGGCAGCGGCGGAAGCGGCTGGTCGAGCGGATAGCCCGTGAGATCGAAACCAAGACGCCGCGATAGCAACGCCACGCCAAGCGCGGGGTCGAGCAATTCCTGCAGCTCGTCGAATTTGGCCTCCGCTTCCGCGCGCGTCGGCGCGACAATGACGGAAAGGCCGGGCAGCACCTTCAAATCATCCGGAGAGCGGCCATAGCGCGTCAGGCGCGCTTTGACGTCGGCATAATATTCGCGCGCGTGCTCGATCGAATCGGACGCGGAAAACACCACCTCCGCGGTTTCGGCGGCAAGCTGACGGCCGTCGTCGGAGGCGCCGGCCTGCACCACCACCGGCTGCCCCTGCGGCGAGCGCGCGACGTTGAGCGGCCCGCGCACGTCATAGAATTGGCCGTGATGATCGAGCACGTGCATCTTCGCGCGGTCGAAAAACACGCCGGTCGCCTTGTCGCGCAGGAACGCATCGTCGTCCCAGGAATCCCAGAGCGCGCGCACCACCTCGACGAACTCGCGGCCTCGCTTGTAGCGTTCGGTCTTCGGCAGGTGCGGCTCTTTGCTGAAGTTCTGCGCCTCGGTCTCGTTGCCGGAGGTGACCACGTTCCACCCGGAGCGGCCGCCGCTGATCAGGTCGAGCGTCGCGAACTTGCGCGCAACCGAATACGGCTGCTCGAAGCTGGTGCTGGCGGTGCAGACCAGGCCGATGTTCTTGGTGAAGCCGGACAGCGCCGACAGCAGCGTATAGGGCTCCATCCAGGCGACGTAATGCACCCGGTCGATCGCCGACTCCGACGCCGTCCAGACCGTCGCGTTGTCGGCCGAGAACAGCATGTCGAACAGGCCGCGCTCCGCGGTCTTTGCCATCTCGATGAAATGCGGAAAATTGACGCCGGCGTCGGCCTGGGCGAGCGGGTGACGCCACGACGCGATGTGATGGCCGCAGGGCCGGATGAACAGCCCGAGTTTCATTTTCCGTGTGGCCATATCGCCAACGTCTCCTGACAACCGGTCAACCCCGCCCTGGCAAAGTGCCCGGCTCTGGGGCAAGGTGATGCGACAGAACAATATGACCGCGCAAGTGGGAGAGTGCGCCCCCGGCGCGGCAAATGCGAGGGACCATGACACGACTGCTTGCCGCGTTCGCCATCGCCGTGGCTTTTGTCTCGTCCGCCGGCGCGCAAAGCTTTCCGAACAGGCTGGTCCGTATCATCGTGCCGTTCACGCCGGGCGGCTCCAACGACGTGGTGGCGCGGGAAATCGCGGCCGGTTTGCAGGCCAGCCTCAATCAGACGGTGATCGTCGAGAACAAGCCTGGCGGCGGAGGAACCATCGCCTATTCGTTCGTGGCGAAGGCGTCGCCGGACGGCCACACCATGCTGATCGCGCCGGCCTCATTCACCATGGGGCCGCATCTCTCGGACAAGCCGCTCTACCATCCGATCACGGAGTTTGCGCCGATCAACATGGTCGCCGACGTGCCCTTCGTCATGGTGGTGCCGCCGAACGTGCCGGCGAAGACGGTGAAGGAGTTCATCGAGCTGGCGAAGAATTCGCCGAACAAGCTGACCTTCGGCTCGGTCGGCGTCGGCACGCCGCAGCATCTTGGCGGCGAATTGTTCAAGATGCAGGCCAACGTCGACCTGATTCACGTGCCGTTCCGTGGCGCCACGGCCGCGATTCCGGATCTGCTGGCCGGGCGCATCGATATGTTCATCGGCGCCATAAATTCGCTGCTGCCGCTGATCAAGGAAGGCAAGCTGCGCGCGCTCGCCGCGACCAGCAGCCGGCGCATCGAAACGCTGCCGGACGTTCCGACCATGTCCGAGGCGGCGTTGCCCGGCTTCGAGGTCGGCTCGGCGGTCGGAATCGTGGCGCCGGCCGGCACGCCCGCCGACATCGTCGATACGCTGAACCGCGAGATCGGCAAGGTCATCGCCACGCCCGGATTCCATCAGCGCATGGCCGCGATCGGCGTCGATGTGCTCGGCGTTACCCCCGCGGCCTATGCCAAGGTTCTGAGAGACGACTACGAGAAATGGGGCAAGGTGGTCGCCGCCGCCGGAATCAAACAGAAATAGGCGCGCGACGGATCGTTCAGCGATCGGAAAGCGCCAGCTTCGCGCCGAGCGCGGCGAATGCGCCGGCGAAAATCCGGCGCATCCAGGTCAGCACCCGCGGACGCGAGATCACGTGGTCGCGGATCGAAGCGGCGAACAGCCCGTAGCCGACGAACACCACGAAGGTCATCAGCATGAAAACCGCGCTCAGCGCGAGCATGTGGGTCAGCGGGTTCACCTCGCCGGCGCTCACGAACTGCGGCAGGAATGCCAGAAAGAAAATCGACAGCTTCGGATTGAGGATGTTGATCAGGATGGCCTCCACGGTCACCTGAACGTCGGAGCGGGCGCCGGTCTCCTTCTCGACTTTCAAGGCGCCGCGCTCGCGCAGCGTGTTCCAAGCCATGACCAGCAGATAGGCGACGCCCAGATACTTGAAGGTCTGGAAGGCGAGGGCGCTGGTGTGCAGGAGGGCCGCCAGTCCCATGATCGCGGCCGCCATGTGCGGGACGATGCCGATCGTGCAGCCGAACGCGGCAACGATACTGGCGCGCGATCCGCGCGAGAGCCCGGCCGCCAGCGTGTAGAGAACGCCGGTGCCGGGCGAGACGATGACGATGAACGATGTGATCAGGAATTCGATGCTCACGGCCAACGCTCCATCGCCGGTTCAAATGTGTTGGTGACGGCCGGCGGCCGGTGCTCCGTCAACCGCTGGCGCGGGACTAACGAGAAATATCCCGCGCGACGCGGAAGCCCACCGCGTAGTTCCGGTGCTGGACAGGCCTAGCTTCCCGCTTTGCGGCGCGAAGGGCAATGGGGAGATCGTCCCAGGAGCCTCCCCGGGTCAATCGTACGTCGCATTCGCCAGACGTGGCGGGTGAACCGTCGGAAGGCGCACCGACGTAATCCTTAGAATAGCAATCCTCGGTCCACTCCATGACATTGCCATGGACCTGGTAGAGGCCCCAGGGATTGGGAGCGAAGCTGTCGACCGGCATCGGTCGGCCGCGGAACGTTCCTTTCGGCCCGTCCTTGAACGTGTAGTTGGCGTCGTAGTTGGCCAGCTCCGCCGATATCCGCGAGCCCCACCAGAACGCCGTGGCAGCTCCCGCGCGCGTGACATACTCCCGCTCGGCCTCGCTCAGCAGGCGATAGGTTTTGCCGGTCTTGCGCGACATCCACGCCACGTATGTCTTTGCATTGTTCCACGATATGAAAATCACCGGCTGCCGGCCGCGTCCCCAGCCGTAATCCGGCGGACGGTAGCCGTTGCAGCCGCCGTCGGCGGCGCAGGCATCCCACTCATCGAAGGTGACCGCAAATCGTCCGACGGCGAATGCACGCGCGAAGGTGACCGTATGCTGAGGCTCTTCGTCGATCTTGGTGACATAGGCCTCCTGGACCGATCCCATGGCGAAGGAGCCCGCCGGCATCACCACCATCTCCGGACATTGCGGACATTCCTTGAAGCTGTCTTTCGGCTTGAGCGCTCGCTCCTGCTCAGGCGACAACACCACGGCGGCGCTCGAAGGGGCGACGCCGGGCGCGATACCCGGGGCCGACCCGGCCAGAGCCTTCAGCGCGGCTTCGGCCTGGAGCGCGATCGTGGTGTTGGGTTCGAGCGCGATCACCCGGTTGTAGAGCGTTCTCGCCCGCTCGTTGTTTGCCTGCCGCCGGACCGTTTCCGCCAGATAGAAGTTCGCCGTGGAGTTGGCCGGGTCGATGGCAAGCCCCCTGTCGAATCCCAGGCGCGCCGACTCGAAATCCCCGGACTGGTAGAGTTCGAACGCCAGCTCGAACAATCTTTGTGCCTGGGCGCGCTGGTCCGGCGTCAGCGCCCCCGATTTTGCACGGTCGGCGATCAGGGCGGTGTCGGCCTGGGCGCCGCTCTGCGCCCATGCGGCTCCCGCAAAAGTACAAATCGCCGCCAACAACAGACCTGCAAAAAGTAACCGCGACGAATGCAAAGCTGCTGCTCTTACGGATCGCCGACTGCGCGTGTGAGGCGTCATGAGGTTACTCGTCTCTCAGGCCCAGGCAGGGACCGCTCATGCGCCGCTTCAATTCCTTGAAGCCGTCCACGGAATAATCCCGCTGAAACGCCATGATGTCGTCGTAGCTGCATTTTTCGGCCGCGCGCTTTGCCATTCGCGCTTCGTATCTCGCTGTATGGCGAGTCCTCCAGGGAAGAACGGACTCCGTCAGCCATTTGCAATATTTTTGCGGGTCGCTTTTCAGCAAGGCGTCTTCATCCCAGTTCTTGTGCTTTTTGTTGTGGTTCTTGATCCAGGCGTCCACATCCTTCTTATTCTGGTTAATCACCTTCAGGTCATCGCGATTACACTCGATAGCCTTACCCAGGATTTGGGCCATCGCATCGGTCGCAGGCAGGGAGATGGCGAGCACGGCGGCGATGAGCGCCAGCCGGGAGCCACCGCGCGTGATGGACGTTCTTCGCTGACACATGATTGTTCTTTCCAATTCCGAGAATTTCGGCTGAGCATGATGGGCGACGGAGATCGTGCCGCTACTTCGTCTTCAACTGTTCGAGCCGCGCGGCCGCGAGCGTAGCGAAGGTTGTTATCCGCGGCGGCCACCGCCGCTGCTGCTACAAGGTGACCGTTTTCGAATTCCGTTCTCGTCGCGCCAGAAGAACTCTCCAGTACCGCCAAAAGGACTGGTGCTAGTCCGACACTGGTCATTGCGTGCGCGTGCGAACTCGGAACATTTGTTCTTCAATATCGACCACTCGATTAAATCCAGATCGCGCTTTTTGGCTGGACAATGCACCGCAGAGATATTGAGGATCTGGTCGAGTGTTCGATTTGCTAAAACACACATTTCATGCCGGACCTCGTAAGAGCCTAAATATTCGTTTGACTTAAGAGCCACTTGCAAAATAGCCGCGGCGCGACGGATTTCTTCTTCTGATGTGGGATGAGGCGAGGCGTTCGCGTCCGATTCGGGCAAGGTGTTTCTGCGACGAAGCACCACACGAATCAGGGCGCGAACATGCCTCTGCGCGACTCGCTA
>CAMDFO010000058.1 GCA_945897515.1 Rhodoplanes serenus
TGGAGCGCCGGGAGGCGCAGCGGCCTACGTCATTGGCTGCGCGCATCCCGATAACGGTAAGTCCCCTGGTGACGGGGGATACTGCTGTGGATGCGCGGCTGACCGCCAATGGTCGGCCAGGCGGGCCCCCGCTGGGGCAAGCGTCCGCCGATGGGAGCCGTAGCGCAGCTCCCTGGCGCTTCCCGGCGCTCCATTCCCTCGTTCGGAGGGAGAAGGAAATGGGATGCAGGCTCACCCCGGGCCTGAAATCAAACAACAGGGGCGGCGGAGCGTTGGCTAAGCCGGCTGTTTGATAACTGAATCGGAAGCGAAGTGAATGTGAGCGAAACGCCCTCGCTTCACACGCGGCGTCATGCCCCGCGAAAGCGGGGCATCCATGCGATGGTTGACAACGGCGCTCTTACGTAAAACCGCCTGCGCTGACCTTGCTCATGGATCGCCCGGTCAAGCCGGGCGATGACAGCGGTGTGTGGGTGTGCGGCCTGGAAGTCAGAGCGCGCCCTTCAGGAATCTCAGGATCTGCGGCGCGGCCTGATATCCATAGCTGCCCACCTCCTCCACCGGATCGCTGGCCCAGAAGTGTCCCGAGCCCGGAACGACCACGGTGCGCGCGAAGAACCTCGCCTGCTTGAGCGCGTTGAGGAACACCTCGCCCTGGGTCTTCGGATCGACGATGTCGTCGTTGGTGCCGTGGACCAGCAGGAACCTCGTGCCGAGCCGCTCGCGCTTGTCGTTGGTGGCGTAGCTGGTCGGCGAGGCGTCGAAATAGGCCCGGCGGCTCTGCATCGGCGACACGCCGATGAATTTCTCGGTGATCTGGTCGTTCGGGCGCGCAAGCTGGTCGTGGTGCCATTGCGCGTGCATGTCGTAGACGCCGTAGAAGCCGACGACAGCCTTGACGTTCGACGGCACGGTGGCGTGCGGATCGTTGCGGTGCTCGCTCGAAAACAGCGTATCGTCGCCGGCCAGCGCCACCAGCGCCACGAGATGCGCGCCGGCGGAATCGCCCATCATGCCGATACGGTCCGGGTCGATGTTGAGCTGCGCGGCGTTGGCGCGCGCGAACTGCACGGCGGCTTTGACGTCATAGACTGCGGCCGGATAGCTCTTCGCGCCCGGCTTCGACAGGCGGTAGTTGATCGCGAACACGCCGATGCCGTTCTTGGCCAGATACGGCCCCCAGAACCGGTAGCTCGACCGGCTTCCGGCCTGCCAGCCGCCGCCGTGCGTGGCGATGATGACCGGCGCTTTGTCGACGCCCTTGGGCAGATAGAGATCGCCCGCGAGCTTGACGCCGTCGTGCTCGACGTATTGCACGTTGGTCCGCGTCACGACCTCGTAGAGCTGCGCCTGCGCGGCGACGCCCGTGGCCAGCAATGCGATTGCGATCAAACCCAGCAAGCGTTTCATGGTCGCCTCCCTATCTTACGCCGCCCTTGTTCACGACCGGTCCGGTGTAGCCTTCCATGCGCTTCCGCAGATCGGCGATCAGCCTGTCGTCGATCATGAACTCGCGGTAGTTGTTGGCGAGCTTGTATGACGTGAGCGGCTGCAGGCCCTGCGGCGGCGGCACGTCCGCGCGGGGCGAGAAGGTGCCGAGCCGGATCTGCTGCTCCTTGGCCAGGAACCAGGTGAGATAGAGCTTGGCCGCGTTGGGGTGCGGTGCGTCCTTGAGAATACCGCCGGTCAGAGTGAAAATCGGCGTCTCGTCCACGCTCGAAAACACCAGTTCGATCGGCGCGCCGGTGCGTTTGATTGCCGTGGTGGTGGAATTGGTGGCGTCGAGCGTCGCCATGCTTTCGCCGCTCGCCACGCTGCGCGCCACCGGCAGGTGGCCTTGAACGAAGTTCGGTTTGTTGGCCATGTAGCGATCCATCCAGGACCAGCCGTATTTCTGCACGATGACGTGAAACAGATAGAGCGCCGCGTCGTCGTCATGCGGATAGACGCTGATCAGCTTGCCCTGAAACACGGGCTTGAGGAAATCGAGCGCCGACTTCGGAGCGTCCTCGGCCTTCACCAGATTGGTGTTGTACGCGTAGGCGACGGCGTTGGCGCTGAGCGCCACGTAGGCGCCGTCGGCGTCGCGGAAGTTGGGCATGACCTGGTCGAAGCCGTCCGGCTTGAACGGCAGCAGCAGGCCCTGGCGCTTCCAGGCCACGAAATCCTGCACGGTCTGGAAGAACGCCATGTCGACTTCGAGCTTCTTGTCGGCGATCTGCTTGTTGATCCGCTCGTTCAGCACGTTGCTGAAGCCGCCGGTCACCGACACCTGGATGCCGGGAAAGCGCTGCTGGAATTCGCGCACGCGGGCTTCGTGCGGCGCCGCCGGGCCGCCGGCATAGAACACCAGCGCCTTCTCCAGCTTGGCCTTCTCGTAGAGCTGATCGAGCGTTTCGGCAGCCGCTGGTGCGGTCAGAGAAACGACGGCGGCGAGCATCAGGCTCGCGCGCGCCCAACGTTTTGTGGTCGATGCGATCATGGCCGTTTCCCCCGAAGCCTCGACGATAGACCACGGACGGCACAAAGGGGAGTGGCTACCCGCGCCGCGCCAGCGCGGCAAACGAGACGGCGCAGATCGCGATCAGCGCCACCATCAAGAGCGCCATCGGCACCGCGGAGGATGCGTCCGCTAGCAGCATGCCGGAGTATTGCGTGACCGCGGCGCCGAGCGCCATCTGGATGCAGCCGGTGATGCCGGACGCGGTGCCCGCCGCCTGCGGGCGCACGCTGACGGCGCCGGAGATCGCACCCGGCAGCATCAGCCCGTTGCCCACCGAAATGATCATCTGCGGCACGAACACGATCACCGGTCCCCAATGATGGGCGAACATCGCCAGCGCGACAGCGATCGCGACGCCTGCGACTTCGACGCCGATGCCCCACCAGATCAGCGTGTCGATGCCGTGCCGCATCGACAGCCGCGATGCGGCGAAGTTGCCGCTCATGTAGCCGATCGAGGACACCGCGAACCACAATCCGTATTCCGCGGAGCTGCGCTCCATCAGCGTGACGATGACATGCGGTCCGCCGCCGAGGAACGCAAAGAACGTGGCGGAGCCGAACGATGCGACCAGCACGTAGCCGGCAAAGCTGCCGCTGTGGCCGAGCGCACGCAGATCGCGCCAGAAGCTCGCCTGCGCGCCTGCGGGCACGTTCAGGCCGCGGGTTTCCGGCAGGGTGACCGCGATCCAGATCAGCACCGCGATGCTCGTCACGGCGGTGAACAGGAAGATCGATTCCCAGCCGAACGCCGTATCCAGCAATCCGCCGATCAGCGGGCCGAACGTCGGCACCACCACCATGACGGTCGCAACCAGGCCGATCATCGAGGCGGCGCGGTTCTTGTCGAACAGGTCGCGGATGATGGCGCGCCCCACCACGATGCCGGTGGATGCGCCGACCGCCTGCAGGATGCGCGCGACGATCAGGCTCTCGGCGGTCGACACCGCGATCGCCATCAGGCTGGCAGCAGCGGTCAGCGCCATGCCGGCGAGCAGCACCGGCCGGCGGCCGAAGCGATCCGACAGCGGCCCCATCACCAGTTGGGCGACCGCGAGCCCGACCAGGAACAGCGAGACCGTGAGCTGGAGCGTGGCGACCTCGGCCCAGAGCTTGCGCGAAAGCTGCGGGATCGCCGGCACCAGGATGTTGAGCGTGGTCGGGCCGATGGAGGTCATCGCCATCAGCAGGAGCAGCAGACCCCAAGGCTTTTTATCCAGGGTCGGGTCGGCTGGGGGACGATCGTGCAGCTTCTTGGCGGCGGCCTCGTCCACGGTTCGTCAACCGTTGGAGATCGGCCGGGTCGCGAAGTCGAGCCAGCTTCGAGTCTCGGCATCGACCAGCGGGATCAACGCACCGGCCACCGTGGCGTGATAGATCTCAAGCCACGACACCTCGTTCGAGGTCAGCATTCCGACATCGATCAGTCGGGTGTCGATCGGCACCATCGTCAGCGTCTCGAACGCATTCAGCGGCCGCTCGCCGCCGGGCACGGCCGGGGCTTCCTTCACCAGCACCAGGTTCTCGATGCGGATGCCGTAGGCGCCGGTCTTGTAGTAGCCCGGCTCGTTGGACAGGATCATGCCGCGCTTGAGCGGCGTGTTGCCGAGCTTGGAGATGCGCGCCGGGCCTTCGTGCACCGACAGATAGCTGCCGACGCCGTGGCCGGTGCCATGATCGAAATCGAGGCCGGCCTCCCACAGATGCCGCCGCGCGAACGGGTCGAGCTGCGAGCCGGTGATGCCGTCGGGAAACACCGCGCGCGCGATCGCGATATGGCCCTTGAGCACCAGGGTGAAGCGCTCGCGCATTTCCGCAGTCGGTTCGCCGACCGCGACCGTGCGCGTGACGTCGGTGGTGCCGTCCTCGTACTGGCCGCCGGAATCGATCAGGAACAACTCGCCCCGTCCGATTAGCCGGTTGGTGGCCCGCGTCACGCGGTAGTGCACGATCGCGCCGTGCGGGCCTGCGCCGGCGATGGTCGGAAACGACACATCCTTGAGCGCCCCGGTGTCGCGGCGGAAGGTTTCCAGCGCCTCGACCGCTTCGATCTCGCTGACTTGGCCGCCCGCCGCTTCGCGCTCGAACCAAGCGAGAAAGCGCGCCATCGCCGCCCCGTCGCGCCGATGTGCGGCCTGCGCGCCCTCGATCTCGACCGGGTTCTTGACCGCCTTCATCATCGCGATCGGATCGGCGCCGCGTGTGACCTTGCCGCCCTCGGCGATGATGAGCCGGGCGAGCGCATCGGCGGCGGTGGCTTGATCGAGCCGCACGGTGCGCCGCGAGATGCCGAGCGCGCGGAGCTGCCGGGTGAACTCCTGCGGCTCGCGGATTTCCGCCAGCTCTTCGAGCTTGTGGCGCACGGCATTGCTCAGCTTGGCGCTCTCGACATAGAGGCTCGGCCGCCCCTCCTGCGGGACGATGGCGAACGCCAGCGGCAGCGGTGTGTGCGCGACATCGGCGCCACGGATGTTGAAGGTCCAGGCGAGGTTGTGCGGGTCGGAGATCACCAGCGCATCGGCGCGCAGGTTCGAAATCTCGGTCCGGATGCGTGCGATCTTGGTGGCGGAATATTCGCCGGCGAACCGCAGATCGTGCAGCACGATGGCGCCCGACGGCGGCGTGGGCCGGTCGGTCCAGATCGCATCGACCGGGTTGGGTTCTGTCGGCGCCAGGGTGGCACCGGCATTGGCGCAGGCCTTGCCGAGGCGCTCGGCGCCATCGACGGTGTGCAGCCACGGATCGTAGCCGAGCTTCGCTCCGGCCGGCAGATTCTTCTCCAGCCAGGCGTCCGGCGGTGTCTCGGTGATGTGCACGATCTCGAATGTGCCGGTGTCGATCTGTTCGCGCGCCTGCAACGTGTAGCGGCCATCGGTGAACAGCGCGGCGCGGTCGGCCAGTACGACCACGCATCCGGCCGAACCGGTGAAACCGGTCAGCCACGCGAGCCGCTCCTCGGACGGCGGCACGTACTCGTTCTGATGGCGGTCGGCACGCGGCAGGATGAAGCCGGTCACGCCGCGGCGCGCGAGCTCGGCGCGCAGGGCCGCGATGCGAGGCCCGGTCGGCGTCGGTTCGGGATCGTCGAAGGTCTGGAAGTGAGCCTCGAACATGGCGGGCGCAATCTATGGGCCGGGTCGATGCGGGGCAAACTCTGTCCCGCCTGTTGTTGTGCAGTGCAATAGTTTTTCAGGAGAAGAGCCATTCGAGAGCGGAATGTGATCCATGATAATTTTATATTTTATCCAGTGTTTATGATTGGTTAGCCGGGGAGCCATGCAGCAATTTCACTGGTCAATCGACCCGGCGAAAATTATGTTGCATTGCAGAAGAAACGGCAGCGAGGGGATCTGCCGCCGATCTTCGCGAACGGAAGAAGGAGAATCCCCATGTCTGCTGTCACATATCACGTTGCCCCGTCAGCACCCGTTGCGCTCCGGCGCCCGGGGTTTTTCGCCCGGCTCCTGGCCGCGGCGATCGAGTCCCGCATGCGCAAGGCCGACGAAGAGATCAAGCGTCACACCCATATGCTGCCGCGCGAACTGGAGCAGGCAGGCTGGAAGCTGACCGAGCGCAGCGAGGATTCGCTGCCGTTCGCGCGGTAAAGCCGTCACACGAACGTGTGTATCGCCGTCTCGCCGGTATCGGGGTGGGACGGCGAGATTTCGATGATGTTTCAATGGTCTGCCAAACTATTCCCGGATGCAGCATGCGAGCCGAACAACCGACCCATGCGCTGTGGCGATGCTCGTCCCGAAGCGATTCAGATAATCTCTTGGGAGCGGTGGCCGCTTGCGAAGGTTCCGCAGCGCAAGGAGAGGCACATGGCTGCGCTCGCCTATGACGTGACCGACCCGGTCGAACCCGATGCCCGCAATCTGCTGCTGCGAATGGTGGATTGGTTTGCCGAGCAGCACATGCGCAACTCTCACCGGCTGATCAGCCGGGGCCACGAGGCGCGCGCGGCCATCACCAGCGTGACCCAACCGTCCAGCGCAATCGAGCGCTCGAGAACGAGTCCGTTCGACCGATAGGCGGCGATCGCAGCCGGCGCCTGCGCGGCGAGCAGGCCCGACAGCACGATGCGGGCGTTCGGCGATAGCTGTCGCGCCAACGGTGCCGCCAGCCGTTGCAGCGGCCCGAGCAGGATATTCGCCAGCACAAGATCGAACGGCGCGCGCGCCACGATCTGCGGCGCGTTCATGCCAGCGGCGCGCACGCACGACACCAGCGCGCCGGTTTGATTGGCCTGCGCGTTCTCGCGTGCGACTCTCACTGCCATCGGATCGATGTCGGTCGCCAGCACGCGGGTCTGCCACAGCTTTGCCGCGGCGATGGCGAGCACGCCGGTGCCGGTGCCGACATCGAGCACGTGCCGCGAGCGGCGTTGCCGCGCCAATCCGTCCAGCGCGAGCAGGCAGCCGCGCGTGGTGCCGTGATGGCCGGTGCCGAACGCGAGTGCGGCTTCGATCTCGATGCCGATGCGATGGTCGGGCACGCTCGCGCGGTCGTGCGATCCGTGAACGACAAAGCGCCCGGCGTTGACGGGTTTCAGTCCTTCGAGGCTGGCCTTCACCCAGTCGCGCGCCGCGACCTTTTCCACAACAAGTCCCTGCGCGGCGCCTTTGCCGGCCGCGAGTTCGATCAATGCACGCAGACTGGCCTCGTCCGGCCGCTTGCGGAAGTGCGCGGCGATATGCCAGCGCCCATCCGCGCCGGCGAACGCGGTACAGGCCACGTCGTCCGGATCGAGAGTTTCGCCGAGATAGCCGGCGATGCGGCTGGCCGGGACCTCGTCGGCGCTGAGCCGCGCGACATAGGTCATCGGGTGTTGGGGGCTGTGGTTCTTGGCGTTGATCACAGCCGGTTATGCACAGCCCCGGGACAATCTTCCACAGGAATTATCAACCGGATATACCGGACTTATCCCGTTGGTTCCGGGCGCTTCTCCCTCCGCTTTCCTCAAATTTACAGGTTCGCCATGTCAGCCTCCGACCTTGCCGACAAGATCGCCTGCGCCGAACTGGTTCAGGCCTGGGGCTTCGCCCGCGATCAGGGCCGCTGGCAGGACCTGCTGGATATCTTCCACCCCGGCGGCCAGATCCATGTGTCGTGGTTTAAGGGCCCGTATCCGGACTTCGTCGAACGCTGCCGGCAGAACTTCGGCGGCGGTTCGCGCGCCAAGCATCTGCTGTGGCCGGCGCGCGTGCTGCTCAACGGCGATCGCGCGACGACCGAGACCAACGTGGCCATCCTGGTGCGGCAGACCATCGAGGGCGTGCCGACCGACCTTACGTCGTATGCGCGCTTTCTCGACCGGCTCGAACGCCGCGGCGGCACCTGGCGCATGGTGGAGCGGACTTGCGTCTACGAGCAGGACCGGCTCGATCCGGTGGAGCCGTCGCCGGCCTTTGCCGCGCTGATGTCCGGCGCAGATTCGGCGAAGTATCCGCAGCAATACCGCTACATGGGCTACCGCATTGCCGCCGCCGGCCGCGCGCTGGCGGAACCGGTACATTATGACGGGCGCGCGGAGACGGAGGCGCTGAAGCAGCGCTATGCGGATTGGCTGAAGGGATAGCGCAAAGCACGACGGCCGGGACTTGCCCGGCCGCTGCTGCAATCCGGTCCTACTTCAACTGATCCGCGATCTTGTCGATACCGGCCTTCACGCAGACTTCGTCGCGCTGTCCGCCCGGCGCGCCGGACGCGCCGACGGCGGCGACCACCTCCTCGCCGATCTTGATCGGCAGCGCGCCTTGCCCGGTCGTGAAATTGGTCAGGAATGCCTGGCCGAGCGCCGGGTTGTCCTTGAGACGCTTCTCCATTTCGCCCGAAGCAATGCGGAAGGTGCGCGCCGTGTAGGCCTTCTTCAGGCTGTTTTCCATGGTGTGCGGGCCGGTGCCGTCGCCACGCAATTGCACCAGCACTTCGCCGTTGCGGCCGACCACCGTCACTGACACCGCGTAGCCATTGGCCTTGCAGGTGGCGATGGCTTGCGTCGCGATGGCGAGTGCGCCGTCGAGCGAAAGGTCCTTGCGGGTGAGTGTCTGCGCCGAAGCTGGCGCCGCGAGCGCGCAGGCAAATCCGGCGGCGAGGGCGATGGACGAAAGACGAGCGAAAGACGCAGTCATGAAAATCCTCCCGATACTCGTGGACCGCTCTGGCGGGCGGCATGAGCCAAGGATATCGCGGCGGGGCAAGGGGAGTCCCGGCAATCTTGACCATGCCGCGGCCGCTTCTGGCAGCACGCCGCATCGTCCCCATATCAGCCCTCCAGCCGGAGGTCGCATGTCGAAGCCTGTCGTCGTATCCATCTCCCACTGCCTCGGCCGCGAGGAGGCGGCGCGCCGCATCCGCTCCGGTTTCGAGCGCGCCGGCGGGCAGTTCGGAGGGATTCTCAATATTTCCGAGCAGACCTGGACCGGCGACCGCCTCGCGTTCCGCGCCAATGCGCTCGGCCAGCAGGCTTCCGGCACGATCGACGTTGGGGAGGATCAGGTGCGGATCGAGGTGACGCTGCCGTGGCTGCTCGCCAAGATCGCCGAGCGGCTGGCGCCGCAGATCAAGCAGCAGACGGTGCTGATGCTGGAAAAGAAGTGAGGCGCATGTCTGCCGGGGAATTGCGGGTGGCCGCTACGGCAGCGGCTTGCCTCGCACGTCCGCGGCGCGCTCGATCTTGATCAGCACGCCGATGCCGACATCCGCCCCGGCGTGGGTCTGCTCGCGCGGCAGCAGCTTGGCAAAAATCGCCTCGCGGATGGGTCCGCTCTCGTGCAGCTCGGCTGTGCCGTAGAACCGCAGGAAGCCGGACTCGATCACGCCGTCGCGCTGCGCCTTGAAGTTCGCGTACATCACCGCGACGCGCTTGTCGTGGCCGAGATTTTCCAGCGCCTGCTTCTTGGAGCGCTCCCAATAGGCCAGGTGCTCGTCGTCGAACACGATCATGCTGCCTTTGGGCGAGATGTTCGGTCCGTTCGGTCCTGCGGTCGCGAGCAGGCAGGGCGCGCCGTCCGCCCAGGCGCTGTAAATCAGGTCTTTGAGCTTCTGGCTGATCGGCATGGGTGTTCCTCTGAACGGGATTGAACTCAATCTACCACCGGCCCGGCCGCCCGTTACAAGAACTCCTTCGGAAGCTTGGTCCAGTTCTTGCGGCCGCGATAGAACAGCGGTTTCTTGCCGCCGTGTGCCTCGCGATACGCCAGATATTTCGATCGCATGCGTTTGAGACGCCGGCGCGGCACTCGGATGCGCTTGTGCGGCAGGTCGATCAGCGCCTGCTGGAGCCGCCAGAGGTTTTTCTCGGAGAACCGCCAGTCGATGCCGGGCAGCTTGCGCAGATCGACGTAAGCGTAACCCTCGATGCAGCCGGTGGCGTCGACGTATTCGTCGATATAGCTCATCGCGAGCGCGCGCACCGAGCGGAACCTGGGTTTGCGTCCGTGCAGCCCTGGGTCGCGCGAGCGCGCGATCGTCCCCCACTGGCCGCGCCGCCGGTACACGAACAGCACGTGATCGAGGAAGTCCTCCGACTCGAAGCTCATGACCAGCGGCGGATAGCCGTGCTGCTCCAGCACGCAGGCCGCAAACAGCGCGGCCTCGGCGCAATGCGCCATGCGATGGCGCAACACGCCGCGAAAGCTGCGCAGCGTCTCGCCTTTGGTTTCGATATTGTAAGGGAGACGGTTGAGATAGCGCTGGACGTCGGATGGGGTGCGGAGGCGGGCAATCTGCCGCCGCTCCGCAGGCGTGAAGGCGGAGAGGAAAGGTGTTTCAGACCCGCTCGACAAACGAATCCACCACGCGCTTCTCGCCGGCTTTGTCGAACGCAATCGTCAGCTTGTTGCCGTCGACCGCAACCACGTTGCCGTTGCCGAACTTCAGGTGGAACACCCGGTCGCCGCGTGAAAAGTGCGACACCGCACCGGTCGATTTTGCCACCAATTCGCCCTCGATGGTGAGCGGGGTGCGAGGGGCGGTCTTGCGCGGCGCGGCGCGCGGGCGGGCCGATGACGGCCCGGCGTCGTCCTCGTCGTAAGTCGGCTGCGCATAATCCAATGAATCGTCGCCGACGCCTCCCTGGCCGTAGCGCGGCGCGCCGGTCTCGGAAAACCCGGAGCGGCCCTTGTTGGCCTGGGCGCGCTGCCAGCCGGGCGTGCCGTAGTTCGAGCCGAACGATTTCATTTCGTCGAAACGCGACGCGCCAAAGCCGCCGCGGCCGTAGCCGCCGCCGAAGTTGCCCTTGCTCTCGGTCACCTCGACGTTTGCCTCCGGCAATTCGTCGAGGAAGCGCGATGGGATGTTGGTCGACCACTGGCCGTGCATGCGCCGGTTGGTCGAGAAGAAAATCTTGGCGCGCTTGCGGGCGCGCGTGAGGCCGACGTGGGCGAGGCGGCGTTCCTCCTCCAGCCCGGCGCGGCCTTGCTCGTCCATCGCGCGCTGATGTGGGAACAGACCTTCTTCCCAGCCGGGCAGAAACACAGTGTCGAACTCCAGCCCTTTGGCGGAGTGCAGCGTCATGATGTTGACCGCGTCCATGCCTTCGGCGCGGTCGACGTCCATCACCAGCGAGATGTGTTCGAGGAAGCCCGCGAGATTCTCGAACTCCTGCATGGAGCGCACCAGCTCCTTCAGGTTCTCCAGCCGGCCGGCGGCGTCGGCGCTGCGGTCCTTCTGCCACATCTCGGTGTAGCCGCTCTCGTCCAGCACGATCTCGGCCAGTTCGTTGTGCGGCAGCGAGTCCTTCTGCGCGCGCCAGCGCTCGAAATTGTCCATCACGCCGCGGAGCGAGGAGCGGGCCTTGGGTTTCAGTTCATCGGTTTCCAGAATCGCGCGCGCAGCTTCCGTCATCGGCACGCGCCGTTTGCGGGCGTGATCGTGGATGATCTGGACGGTGGCGTCGCCCAGTCCGCGCTTGGGCACGTTGACGATGCGCTCGAACGCGAGGTCGTCGGCAGGTGAGTTGATGACGCGAAGATACGCCAGTGCGTCGCGGATTTCGGCGCGCTCGTAAAAGCGGGGCCCGCCGATCACGCGGTAGGGCAGGCCGAGCGTGACGAAGCGATCTTCGAACTCGCGCATCTGGAACGAGGCGCGCACCAGGATCGCGACCTGATCGAGCACGTGCCCCTTGCGCTGCAGCTCCTCGATCTCCTCGCCGATCGAGCGGGCCTCCTCCTCGGAGTCCCACGCGCCGGTGACGGTGACCTTCTCGCCCAGCACGTCCTCGGTGTGCAGCGTCTTGCCGAGCCGGCCTTCGTTGTGCGCGATGATGTGAGCCGCGGCGGCCAGGATATGCCCGGTGCTGCGGTAGTTGCGCTCCAGCCGGATCACCTTGGCGCCGGGGAAGTCGTGGTCGAAGCGCAGGATGTTGTCGACCTCGGCGCCGCGCCAGCCGTAGATCGACTGGTCGTCGTCGCCGACGCAGCAGATGTTCTTGGGAGGTGAGGGCAAACTCTCTCCCCCCGTCATTCCAGGGCGCAAAGCGGCGAGCCCGGAATCCAGTGCGGCATCGGTTGCTGTCTCTCTGGATTCCGGGCTCGCGCCTTCGGCGCGCCCCGGAATGACAGCGGTGCTTGCTGTCGGCTTCTGCGCAATCAACCGCAGCCAGAGATATTGCGCCACGTTCGTATCCTGGTACTCGTCCACCAGGATGAACTTGAAGCGCTGCTGATACTGCCGCAGCACTTCAGGGTTCTCGCGGAACAGCCGGATGTTCTCCAAAAGGAGATCGCCGAAATCCGCAGCGTTCAGAATCTTCAGCCGCTCCTGGAACGCCTGATACAGCTTCTTGCCGCGGCCGTTGGCGAAGCTCGCGGCCTCGCCCGCGGGAACCTGGTCCGGTGTCAGTCCGCGGTTCTTCCAATGGTCGATGAGGCCCGCGAGGACGCGCGCAGGCCAGCGCTTCTCGTCGATCCCTTCGGCTTCCAGAAGCTGCTTCAGCAGCCTGATCTGGTCATCAACATCCAGGATGGTGAAATCCGGCTTCAGGCCGACCAGCTCGGCGTGGCGGCGCAAAATCTTCACCCCGATGGCGTGGAAGGTGCCGAGCCAGGGCATGCCCTCGACCACCTGACCGACCATGTCGCCGATCCGATGCTTCATCTCGCGCGCCGCCTTGTTGGTGAAGGTGACGGCAAGGATTTCGGCGGGCCGCGACCGGCCGCTGGCGAGAATGTGGGCGATGCGGGTGGTCAGGACCCGGGTTTTGCCGGTTCCGGCGCCGGCCAGCACCAGCACAGGTCCGTCCAGGGTCTCGACCGCGAGCCGCTGCTCGGGATTGAGGTCGGCGAGATAGTTCGCGCCGCCGCCCCGCGCCGCCAGCGCGCGCGCGGCAATGCCGCCGGCCGCGGTGGCCGGACGGTCTGCGGGGTCAAACGGTGCGCGTTTTGCGGGATCAGCCAAGGTGCAGCATGTCCATGAGAATCATGGACAGAAAATGGCACTCGCGATCTCGATTTACGAGGGGTTGCGGCGAATCGGCGGGGGACAGGGTGACTTGTCCCGGGCGAGCCATAAGCGCGTTTACGCGCGTCTTCGACGCGCTAGGGCGAGACCCGGGACCCCGGTTTGCCGCGCCAAACCGGGACCCCGCGTCTGCGGTGCACCGCTGCGCGCTGCACCGCGCGCGGGAACGCCTCGGCGACGAGCATTTAAAACCGGTAAAACGCCGCCGGCGTGTCCACCATGATCTTCTTGCGCATCGCCTGATCGGTCACCCAGTCGCCGAATGCGTCGACCAGATCGCCGTCGTTGGGGTTGGCCAGATACTTGTTGGGATGCGGCCAGTCGGTGCCCCACATGATGCGCTCCGGCGCTGCCTCGATCAGCGCGTGCGCCATCGGCTTGACGTCGTCGAAGGGCGGCAGATCGGTCTCGCTGACGCGGTTAGCGCCGGAAATCTTCATCCAGGTGTTGCCGCGCTTCATCAACTCCAACAGCGCATGGAACCCCGGCGCCTTCACGCCCGCGGTGGCGGGCTGATAGGCGAAGTGGCCGATCGATTGCGGGACCTTTACGCTGGTGAGCACCGGCATGAGTTGCAGGATGTCCTTGCCGGGGAACAGCCATTCGATGTGCCAGCCGAACGGCCGGATGCGCGCCTCGAGCTCGCCGATCTGGTCGAACCCGATCGGCATGCCGCCCTTGTTGTCGGTGTTGAGCCGCACCCCGCGTGCGCCGCGCTTGTCGAGCGCCGCAAGCTCATCGTCCTTGATGTCCATGGTGATCGCAACGACGCAGCGCGCCCGGTTCGGGGTTTCCTTGTTCAAGTCCGTCATGCCGTCCAGGATCGCGGAATTATCGGTGCCGTAGGTCGACGGCTGGGTAAACACCACGCGGTCGACGCCGAGCGTCGCGTGCAGGTGCTTGAGATCGGCGAGCGGCGAATCCGGCGGGTTGTAGCCGCGGTCCGGGTTCATCTTGTAGCGCGCCTGCTCGAACACGTGGACATGCGTGTCGATCGAGCCCTTGGGCAATTGGATGCCGGGCTTCTTCGGATTCCGATCGGGGGGCAGGCAATCCCGGATACCGCTGTTCATTTCCAGTCCTTGCTCACTCGAATTTCGGGCCTTTGTCTAAGCCGCCGCTTTGGCATCCTCAAGAATCATGTCGGCGCCCTTTTCGGCGATCATGATGGTCGCGGCATTGGTGTTGCCGGACACCACCGCCGGCATGATCGAAGCGTCGACCACGCGCAGCCTTTCGAAGCCGCGGACCTTGAGCCGCTCGTCCACCACCGCCTTGGGGTCCTGGCCCATCCGGCAGGTCGAGACTGGGTGATAAACGGTCGAGCCGCGCTTGCGGATGAAGTCGAGCAGATCCTCGTCGGTGTCGCATCCGGGGCCGGGATCGACCTCCTCGACGATGTGACGCGCCAGCGCCGGCGCCTTGGCCATGCGGCGCAGCGCCTTGACGCCGGCGAGCAACGTGTCGCGATCCTTTTGTGTGGCGAGATAGTTCGGATGGATCGCCGGCGCCTGCCGAGGATCGGCCGATTTGATGCGGACGTGGCCTCGGCTTTCCGGCCGGAGCAGCGTGGCGGTGATCGTGAAGCCGGAGAATGCATCGACCCAGTCGCCGAGAGAATGGATCGAGTAAAGCGCGATCGAGCATTGGATATCGGGCGTCGCCGACGACGGATGCGCCTTGATGAAGTTGCCGGCCGAGATCGCCGGGATGGCAAAGTAGCCGCGGCGGAACAGCGCGTAGTCTGCCACGGCCTTGGCTCCTAGCAGCCAGTTGCGCGCCGCGTCGTTGAGCGTGATCGGCTCCCGGCAGCGCTGGATGATGCGCGCGAAGTAGTGGTCGTTGAGATGGTCGCCGACGCCGGGCAGGTCGGCAATAACCGGAATGCCGTGCGAGCGCAGCAGGTCCGCCGGGCCGAGGCCTGAGAGCTGTAAAAGCTGCGGAGAGTTGAACGCGCCCGACGTAACGAGAACCTCAACGCCGGCCTTGGCAGTCCGCGTCTCGCCTCCGGCGAGATATTCGACGCCGGTGGCGCGCCGGCCGTCGAACAGGATGCGTGTCGCGAGCGCCTCCGACACCACATGAAGGTTGGCGCGCGCGCGGGCGGGCTTCAGATAAGCTGCGGCGGTCGACGAGCGCACGCCCTTGCGCATGGTGGTCTGGTAGTAGCCGGCGCCTTCCTGTGCCGCGCCGTTGAAATCGTCGTTGCGCGGATAGCCGCACTGCTGCGCTGCCGCGATGAAGGCCGCCGCCAGCGGATGTTGGTCGCGCACATCCGACACGCCGAGCGGTCCGCCCGCGCCGTGATGCTCGTCGGCGCCGCGCTCGTTGTCCTCGGCCTTGCGAAAATACGGCAGCACGTCCTCGTGGCTCCAGCCGGTATTGCCGAGCTGCCGCCAGTGATCGAAATCCTCGGCCTGACCGCGGATGTAGATCAGTCCGTTGATCGAGCTCGATCCACCCAGCACCTTGCCGCGCGGCGCGATCACGTTGCGGCCGTGGCATTCCGGCTGCGGTTCGGTCTGGTAGCACCAGTTGTAGCGCGTGTTGGTGAACAGCTTGCCGTAGCCGAGCGGGATGTGCAGCCACGGATGCCGGTTGGCGGGACCGGCCTCCAAGAGAAGCACGCGATGCCGCCCGGACTCGGTCAGCCGGTTCGCCAACACGCAGCCGGCGCTGCCGGCGCCGACGACGATGTAATCGTAAGCCTCGATGTCCTGGGCCATGGTCCTCACCGGCAGCGGGCTCGCAGCGGCGAAGCGAGCCGCCTGACCGCTACTCCTTGAATTCCGTCTTCCGCGTATTGGCGATCTTGATCAGCTTCTCGGCGTCCTGGCGGTCCTGCTTGAGGAACGCGACGAAGCCCTCCGGCGTGGTTGGCGCGGCCACCACCGCCTGCTTGTCGAGGAATTCGACGAACTTCGGATCGCTGAACAGCCGCTGGAATTCGCCGGAGAGCCGCGCGACGATCGCCGGCGGCGTGCCTTTCGGTGCGGCGAGGCCCCACCAGCCTTGTCCTGGATAATCGCCCCAGCCCACTTCGGCGAAGGTCGGTACATCCGGCAGCACCGGCGAACGTTTCGCAGAGCTGACCGCCAGCGCCTTCACCTTACCGGCCTGGATCACGCCGACGAAATTGCCGACGCCGAAGCGCGTGACCTGCACCTGGTTGGCCGCCACCGCCTGCGCCGCTGGCCCGCCGCCGCGATAGGGGATACCGACGATCTTGGTGCCCCACTGGTTGTTCATCCATTTCAGGAACAGGTCGGGGTACGAGCCTTCGCCCAGCGTCGCGTAGTTCAATCCGTCGGGCTTGGCCTGCGCCAGCGTCTTAAGCTCGGCCACGGAGTTCACCTTGATCTCGGACGACGCGAACAATCCTTCGACCAGGAAGAACAAACGCGACACCGGCACCAGCTCGTCGGCGTTGTACGGCAGGTTGGTGAACAGCAACGGGTTAAACGATAGGGTCGAGTGGTAGATGATGCAGATGTTGTAGCCATCGGGCGCAGCCTGGGCGCAGGCCTTGCCGCCGAGGATGCCGGCGGCGCCGCCGACGTTCTCGATCACCAGCGGCTGGCCGAGCCGCTGCTGCAGTTCGGCCGCTGCCGCGCGCATGATGACGTCGGTCACGCTGCCGGCGGCGATCGAGACGATCATCCGGATCGGCTTGTTCGGATAGGTCTGCGCCTGCGCGGCGGCCGCCCAGGCGGTGACGGCAAGTCCCAACAGAATTCGTGCAACGGCGCGCATGGCTTCCTCCCAAAAATGATATTTTGCCGCGAGGGTTGACCCCGGTCGTCAGAGCTTTTTGTTGAACGCATCCTGGATGAAATCATCCAGCATCCGGTAGGTCTGGTGCGCTGCGCCGGCGTGATACTCCGCGACGCCCGCCATCATGGTCTCTTCTTCGCTGAAGGAATGCAGCCGGCCGCCGAAGTCGAGCATCTGCCAGTTGGCGCCCGCACCATCCAGTTCCGCCTCCAGCGCGTCGCGGTCGGCCTTCGGCGCGACCGGGTCCTTGGAGCCGTGGATCACGAACACCGCGGCTTTGATGTCGCCGGCCTTGGCCGGCATGGTGGTGGCGAGGTCGCCGTGCAGGCAGACCACAGCCGCGACGTCCGCCCCGGTGCGCGCCAGCTCCAGCACGTTGCCGCCGCCGAAGCAGAATCCAACGGCGGCTTTGCGGGACGCATCGCCGATGCCACGCTTATTGGCCTCTGCGACCATGGTGTTCAGGGCCGCGACCACGCGTTTGCGGCCTTCGACGCGGTCGGCGCGCACCGACATCATCAACTCGCCGGACTCCGGCGGTCCGGCGCTGGTCTTGCCATTGCCATACATGTCGGCGACGAACGCGACATACTTGTCGCCCGCCATCTGCGCCGCACGCTTGATGGCGATGTCGGTCACGCCGAGCCAGTTCGGCATCACCAGCAGCAGCGGACGCTTGCCGCCGGCCTTGTCGTTCCAGACCAGGACGCCGTGACCGGTCACATTGCCAGCCTGATATTGAATTTTTTCAACCGCCATGGTGTACCTCCCAAATATTCTTGATGTTAGCGCGGAATGACCTCGCCGATCAGCCCGGCGTCCCATTGCGTGAAGTAGAGCCGGCCGTTCGACATCGCGGTAATGCAGCGCGCGCCGCTGCCTGCTGTCGGAATGTCGTACTCGCCGAGCATGGTGCCGTCCGGCGCCATGCGGGCGATCCTGTTGGCGAAATTCTCCGTGGCCCACAGGTTGCCGTCCGGTCCCACCGCGACGCCGCGGAGCGAGGCGTTCGGCGTGGTCACCGGATGCTCGGTGATCTTGCCAGCGCGGTCGATCCGCCCGAGCGCGTTGGTCGAAGTCTCGACGAACCAGATGCTGCCGTCCGGATGCGGAATGGTCGCGCGCGGCTGGCTGTCGTGGCTCGGGATCGGAAATTCCGTCACGGTGCCGTCCATCGCGATCCGGCCGATGCGGTTGCCGGCGGCTTCGCTGAACCACAGCGCGCCGTCGCGTTCCGAGAACGACAGCGGCTTGCTTCCCGGCGTGATGCCGTCCTTGAATTCGGTGACCTTGCCGTCGGGGTTGATGCGGCCGATCTGACTCACTTCGGTCTCGGAGAACCATACATTGCCGTCCGGACCGAGCAGGATGCCGTCGGGGCCGGCGTTCGGCGTGGGGAGATTGAACAACGTGAACTCCCCGCGCGGCGTCACCCGGCCGATCTTGTGCGCGGTCTTCATCGCGAACCAGTAGTTGCCGTCGCCGCCAATGCTGATGCCGATCGGAGTTGCGTTCTTCGCCGGGATTTCGAATTCGGTGAAGCTCGCGCTTGTCGGATCGAACCGCCCGATCTTCGAGGCACCGCTTTCGCAGAACCACAGGCAGCCATCGAAGCCTTCAATCGCGATGTAGGGCTTGCTGCCCTCGGTCGGAATCCGGTGCTCGCGGATTTCGGGCGGCGCGACCGCGCGTGCGCGGGCCGTGGTCTGGGCGACGGACATGCTGGGGATGCTATCGGTTGGCGAGAAAAAGTGTCAATCGCAGCCTATATGCGATCAACGGCTCAAGCGAGTCGCAGGAAGCGAAACCATGCCCAAGCTCGATGGCGTTCTGGAAACCGCGCTCTATACCGACGACATGGAGCGTGCGCGGGCATTTTATGAGGATGTGCTGGATCTGAAGCCGATCTTCACCGACGCCCGGCTGACGGCCTATGGAATCGCGGACCGCAGTGTCCTCCTGCTGTTCCGGCGCGGCAGCGCGCGCGAAACCACAACCATGCCCGGCGGCACCATTCCGGGTCACGACGGGTCTGGTCCGCTGCATGTCGCCTTCGCCATCGGCGCGGGCGAACTTGCGCGCTGGGAAGAGCATTTCAAATCGCGCGGCGTCGCTATAGAAGGCACAACCGACTGGAAGCGTGGTGGCCGCAGCATCTACTTTCGCGATCCGGACGGGCACCTGCTGGAACTGGCGACGCCGGGATTGTGGACGGTTTATTGAGAGCTACGCCTTGCTGGGCATCGCGATCTTGCGGCCGGCAGCCTCAGGCAGCGGCAACTGCGCGTGCGCAGCCTTCATCTTGGCGAGACAGCGGGCGACCTCGGCAGGAAACGCCGCGGTCTTCTTTGTCGCCATGTCGACGTGCAGCGACATGTTCTCCGATGTTGCCGAGACCCAGCCCTCCTGGGCGTGGAACAGTTGTTCGAAGTAGTGCATCCGCTTGGCGTCGTAATCGAGCAACTGAAAGGTCACCCGCACTGGATCGCCGGCGTGCAGCTCGCGCAGATAGCGCACGTGAATCTCGGCGGTGAAGGTCGAGAAGCCGCGGGTCTTCACGTAGTCGGCGCCGCAGCCCAGAAGCTCAAAGGCCTCATCCACAGCGCGGTCGAACAGCACGTTGTAATAGGCCATGTTGAGATGGCCGTTGTAGTCGATCCACGCCGGCTCGACCTTCATCACCGAGGAGACGAAGGGAGCAAAAAACACCGGTTCGAGGTCGAGGCGATCGAGCATGGCAACATCCTGCCAGACTTCGGTAAATGTTCGGCAAAAAATTCGGCCAAAAAACGCTGGAAATGTGAGGATTTCCGGGAATAGGGCGCTCTGCTAACGTCGCCGCCGAAAGGGCACTCAATGTCATCGGATTCAGGGACGCGCGATCCCAAGGCGATAGCGCAGGTCAAGGCCGCGCTCGCCGCCAAATTTGGCAATCGCCTCGTGACTTCGCTGGCGGTGCGCCAGCAGCACGCCAACACCATCACCTGGATCGAGAACCAGCCGCCCGACGCCGTGGTCTATCCGCAGTCGACCGAGGAGGTACAGGACATCGTCCGCATCTGTTCGAGTCATCGCGTGCCGGTGATCCCGTTCGGGACCGGCACCTCGCTCGAAGGGCACGTCAACGCGCCGTTTGGCGGAGTATCGATCGATTTTCGCGACATGAATCAGGTGCTGGCGGTGCATCCGGAAGATCTCGACTGCGTGATCCAGCCCGGCCTCACCCGCAAGGCGCTCAACGAGTACCTGCGCGACCAGGGTGTGTTCTTCCCGATCGACCCCGGCGCCGATGCCTCGCTCGGCGGCATGGCCTCGACGCGGGCGTCGGGCACCAATGCGGTGCGCTACGGAACCATGAAGGACAATGTGCTGGCGCTCAAAGTGGTGCTGGCGAACGGCGAGGTGATGAGTACGGCGAGGCGCGCCAAGAAAACCTCGGCTGGCTACGACCTGACGCGTTTGATCGTCGGGGCGGAAGGAACGCTGGGCATTATTACCGAACTGACGCTGCGGCTCTCCGGTATTCCGGAGGCAATCTCCGGCGGCATCTGCCCGTTCCCGTCGGTCGACGCCTGCTGCAAGGCCGCCATCCAGACGATCCAGACCGGCATCCCGGTGGCGCGCATCGAACTGCTCGACGCGTTGCAGGTGAGGGCGGTCAATCTCTACTCCAAGCTGACGCTACGAGAGACGCCGATGCTGTTCCTGGAATTCCACGGCACCGAAGGCAGTGTCGCCGAGCAATCCGAACGGTTCGGAGAGATCGCCGAGGAACTCGGCGGCGGGCCGTTCGAATGGACGCTGCGGCCGGAGGAGCGCACCAAGCTGTGGGAGGCGCGCCACAACGCGGCGTTCTCGACCTTCACGCTGCGGCCGGGCTCTAGCATGATCCCGACCGATGTCTGCGTGCCGATCTCCCGGCTGGCGGAATGTGTTGCCGAAACTCAGGCCGACATCGCCGAAAGCGGGCTGATAGCACCGATCGTCGGCCACGTCGGCGATGGCAATTTCCATCTCACCCTGCTGGTCGACATGAATGACCCAGAGGAGATCAAGGTCGCCAAAGCCTTCAACGAGCGCCTCGTCCAGCGTGCGCTGGCCATGGACGGCACCTGCACCGGCGAGCACGGCGTCGGCCAGGGCAAGATGAAGTACCTGGAGGCCGAGCACGGCCTGCCGGCGCTGGAAGCGATGCGCGCGGTGAAACGCGCGCTCGACCCGGACGGGATCATGAATCCGGGCAAGATCGTCTGATCCTACACGCCCGTTTGTGGGGACAGGTGCGGGAATTGCGGGGCCCTGCACTAGACTACAGAGGTCGGCGGACACAGATTCGCCGCCAAGAAACGCCATTTGAGCGGTTTGCGGGGCTGGTCGGGAAGGCCGCCAAGCTGCCTTTAAATGAGGATCTCCTCAGCGGGCCCACGAAAGTGGTGTTCGACGGCGACAAACCTGTTCTGGAGCGAGCGTGCAGACCACGCTTTTGGGCCTAGCGATTGCTCTGATCCTGGCGCTGGTGACAGCGCTGGTCGGGCCGTATTTCGTCAATTGGAGCGACCACCGGGCGTTCTTCGAAGCCGAGGCCAGCCGGCTCGTCGGGCTCAATGTCCAGGTCACCGGCCCCATCGCGGTCGGCGTGCTGCCTTTCCCATCGGTGACGCTCAGCGGCATCGCGATCGGTCCGGCCGGCGAGCCAAGCCGCTTGCGCGCCCGCTCGCTCGGTATCCACCTCAGCCTTGGCTCGCTGATGCGCGGCGAAGTTCGCGCCGAGGACATCCGTCTCGTCGGTCCTGAATTCAGCCTCGGGGTCAACAGCCTGGGCCATATCGACTGGCCAGCCATGACGCTCGCCACCGACACGCTGTCGATCGACCGGCTCAATGTCGAGGATGGCCGCGCGGTGCTCACCGATGCCACCAGCGGCTCGCGTCTGGTGCTCGACCGTCTGTGGTTCAACGGCGAGGTGCGCTCGCTCTCCGGCCCGGTGCGGGGCGAAGGTGCTTTCGTCACCGCCGGCAACCTCTATGGCTACAAGTTGTCGATCGGGCGTTACGGCGATGAAGGGCTGCGCCTGCGTTTGTCGGTCGATGCCTCCGAACGGCCGTTGAGCATCGAAGCTGAGGGCATGCTGACGTTCGATGGGCGTCAGCCGCGCCTCGACGGCAGCTTCTCAGTGGCGCGTCCGGCCGGCGCCGTGCTGGCAACCGGGCAGGCGGTGGCGAACGAGCCGTGGCGCGTCGCTGGCAAGCTCAAGGCAAACTCCGCATCGGCGCTGTTGGAGCAGCTTGAATTCCAATACGGCCCGGAAGAGCGGGCGGTGAAGCTCACCGGCGCGGCCGACCTCAAATTCGGCGAGCGGCCGCGGTTGCAGGGCGCACTCTCCGCGCGCCAGGTGGATCTGGACCGCCTGATCGCGACACCCGACGTTCCGCGCCGCCTGCCGCTCGCGGCGATCCAGTCGTTCGCCGAATTGCTCGGTGGATCGGTCCGGCCGCAGCTTCCGGTCAGCCTGACGGTGAGCGTCGATGCGGTGACGCTCGGCGGCGCCACGCTGCAGGGCGTTGGCACCGATCTGCGAACCGCGGGCGATGGCTGGCACCTGGACAAGCTAGAATTCCGCGCGCCGGGTTTCACGCAGGTGAACCTGAGCGGACGGCTCGACATGGCACGAGCTCCCGGTGCTTCCAATGCTGTCCCCGCCGGCCTGCGCTTCGCGGGCGCCGCGAGCGTCGACGCCAACGATCCGAAGTCGCTCGTGGCCTGGCTCGCCGGCCGGACCGGGACGGCCGCGCAGATCAAGCCGTGGAATGTGCGCGGCGAGGTGACGCTCGGCGCCGACCGGATCGCGATCGAACGGCTGAAGACAGAATTCGAGCGCGGCACGATCGAAGGCCGGCTCGCCTACACGTGGCCGGCCGGCGACCGCCCGGCGCGGCTCGACGCCAACCTGAAGGCGGACGAACTCGACATCGACGCTATTTTGGGTTTCGGCGATGCGGCGCTCTCCGGTCTGGGTCTGGAATGGCCGCGCGAGGTCGCGCTGGCGCTCGAGGCTGATCGTGCCCGTATCGCGGGCTTCGAAGCGCGAAAGTCGACGGCCCGCGTGACGTTCGATGCTCGCGGGGTCGCAATCGAACGCCTGGCGATTGCGGATTTCGGCAACGCCACCATCGAGGCCAGCGGCCGCATCGAAACCACGTCCTCGCCCGGCGGCAACATCACGGTCGATCTGGATGCCCGCGAACTCAACGGCATCATCGCGCTGGCCGAGCGGTTTGCGCCGCCACTCGCCGCGCCGCTTCGGCACCTCGCGGGGGCGCAAAAGACCGCGAAACTACGCGCAACGGTAAGCCTCCAGCCGGCATCGGGCAGCGCCACCGCCAAGCTTGATCTTGCCGGGCGCATCGGCGCCGTGCGCGTCAACCTTGCGGCTGCGGCGACCGGTCAACCTGAGGCGTTCGCGGTGACCGATTTGCGCGCGCTCTCCGCGACCGATCTGCGCCTCGACGCGCAACTCGAAGCCGATCACGGCGGCATCCTGCTGGCCTTGATCGGACTCGACCGTATGCCCGCGGCGGACCGGCAGCCGGCGCGGCTCCGTCTTAGCGCCGCCGGTCCGCTGAGCCGGGAGCTTCGCGTCGAAGGCAAACTTGTAGCTGGCGTGATCGATGCCGACGGCAAGGGCACGCTGCGGCTGCCGGACGGCAAGCCGGCGACGCTCGAACTCGATCAGCTCGCGGGTTCGATCGGCGGCAGCAAGGCGCAGGGCAAGCTCTTGCTCACCTTTGCCGAGACCGCTCGCATCGACGGTGCGGTCGAAACCGAATCGCTCGATGTGCCGGCTGTCATTGCTTCCATGATCGGTGTGCAGCGTTCCAAAGCCGGCGATGCCGCAACCTGGTCCTCCGAGCCGTTCGTGCCGAGCGCGTCCGAGCTCGGCGGACGAATCGCGTTCAAGGCGCAACGCGCCGCTCTGTCTTCCGCATTTGTCGCGCATCAACTGCGCGGCGTGTTCCGGTTTGGCACCTCGCAGATCGTGTTCGAGGACGTCGACGCGGAGCTGGTGGGAGGCCGCCTGGCCGGACGGTTGGCATTCGTCGGAAGTCCCGACGGCGTGTCGGCGCGTGGCCGCCTCGGATTGACCGGCGGTGATGCCGCGGCCGTGGTTTCGGGGCCCGGCCGGGCGCCGGTGACTGGACGTCTCGGAATTGCGGTCGAATTCGAAGGCGCGGGCTTGAGCCCAGCGGCGTTCGTCGGCTCGCTCGCCGGCGCTGGCACCGTCACGCTGGACGGCGCGCAATTGGCCGGACTCAATCCGCGGGTGTTCGATGCCGTGATCCGGGCGGTCGAGCTCGGCATCCCGACCGACGTCAACCGCATCCGCGATTTCGTCACGACGTCCCTCGACAACGGCAACCTGCCGCTCACCAGCGCGACCGGGGCGTTGACCATCAGCGCGGGACAACTGCGGCTCACCAACGTCGCGACGCGCGTCAGCGGCGCCGATCTTGCGGTGAGCGCCAGCGTGGGCCTCGCCGATGCGACGTTGGATGCGACGCTGACGCTGACCGGAACGCCGGTAACGGGCATGTCGATACGCCCGATGGTTTCGATTGCGCTGAAGGGGCCGCTCATGGCGCCACGCCGCACCGTCGATGCCGCCGTGCTCGCAAGCTGGCTGGCGCTGCGCGCGGTCGAGCAGCAAACCAAACGTCTCGATGCGATGGAGCAGGCCCAGCGCGATGCTATCGCGGCGCAGCCGCCCGCAGTATCTGCACCCGTTTCGGCGCCCACCGCCGTTCAGGCGCCTCCGCTGCCGCCGCCGGTCACAGTGTTGCCGACGCCGCGTCCTGCGGCTCCGCGGGCTGCACCGCGCGCCGAAACATCCGGTACGCCGCCCGAGGCACGTCCGCGCGTGCAGCAAAATCCGACGGTAAGAACGGGGCAGCCGCAGCCAGGACAGCCGCTCGACCTACTCCGCTCGCAGAACTGACGAACCGGCCGCCCGCAGCCCGATCGTTTCGCGCGCGGCGGGCTCCAAGGTCCCGGAAGTTCTGGGCTCCACCATGGCGCTCATCTGCGCACGGTAGTGATCCAGCACGAACAGCCGGATCGCCGACGAGAGATTGCCGTGACGGCGATCGGTGTCGATGGTTGCGACCAGGTCGGAAAGCATGAGATCGCGGCTGCCCGCGATTTCCTTGAGGCCTTTCCAGAAGGCGTCTTCCAGACTGACGCTTGTCTTGTGTCCTGCGATGACGATCGAGCGTTTGATAACCGGCGATTTCATCCACGGTCTCCCGTTTCGATCCGGTGCTGGTCGAGTGTATGACGGGCCTTGTTGCGGTCAGCTTCCGACAGGACGCGCTCACGTTTGAGAACGCCATTGGCGAGCCGGCTTTCCGCGGCTGCCTTTCCGGCCCGTTCGCGCGCGGCGCGCTTGCGAGCCATCCGAAGATTGACCACCTCAGCCATGCCAACACTCAACGGCAACTGGATACGAGTTGGAGCTTAGGTGCTGGGTCACTGCGATCATGCGCGGGTACGCCGACACGGGCGAAGGATCGCAGTCGGCACCTTTCTACCTGCGATCATGCGTGCGCCGCGGCTTGCCCGGCAACACACGGTTCGGTGAATGAAAGGCACAACCTGGCATGGTTCCTGTATTCGATTCAAAAACAACGCGGGCATTGTGGAGAAACAGCAGGCGGCTTTCAAGTAGAGTGAGAATATCGCGATCCGTTCTTTCAAATATACTCATAAACATCTGGCTCATGACTTTAGGGCAAGTCGGAAGCGATTTCAGACGACGACTTGGCGGCCTCAGTAAAACAATACCTTCCCTCCGCAACTATTGATGAGTAATGCCTTCTTAGAGACCTAACCCTCAGAGTCGGCAGTGCGACACTTGGGTCAACCCGGCCGAGTCATGCGTTCCGGGCGGACCAGCCGGTCAAAATCCTCGCCGCTCACATAGCCAAGCCGGACGGCTTCCTCCCGCAGGGTGGTGCCGTTGGCGTGGGCGGTCTTGGCGACGGTGGCGGCCTTGTCGTAGCCGATCGTGGGGGCCAGGGCGGTCACCAGCATCAGCGAGCGCTCCATCAGTTCCCGGATGCGTGCCTCGTCGGCGCGGAGGCCGGCGACGCAATGGTCGGTGAACGAGCGGGCGGCATCCGTCAGCAGGCGGATCGATTGCAGCATGTTGGCGGCCAGCAGCGGCTTGAAGACGTTGAGCTCGAAGTGGCCCTGGCTCGCACCCATGGTGATCGCGGTCTGATTGCCGAACACCTGCGCGCATACCATGGTCAGCGCCTCGGCCTGGGTGGGATTGACCTTGCCCGGCATGATCGAGGAACCCGGCTCGTTCTCCGGCAGGATCAATTCGCCGAGCCCCGACCGCGGCCCCGAGCCGAGCAGGCGGATGTCGTTGGCGATCTTGAACAGATCGGCGGCGAGCGCGTTGAGCGCGCCGTGCGCGAACGCGTAGGCGCCGTGCGACGCCAGCGCCTCGAATTTGTTCGGCGCGCTGGTGAACGGCAGCCGGGTGATCCCGGCAACCTTGCGGGCGAACAGCTTGGCGAATTGCGGGTGTGCATTCAGTCCGGTCCCGACCGCGGTGCCGCCCTGCGCCAGCGGATAAAGCTGCTTCAGCGCGAGCCGGTTGCGGATGATGCCGCTCTTGACCTGTGACGCGTAACCGGAAAACTCCTGCCCGAGCATGAGCGGAGTGGCATCCTGGGTGTGGGTGCGTCCGATCTTGACGATGCGCGAAAACTCCTTGGCCTTGTGCTGCAGCGCGTCCTGCAGATGCGCCAGCGCCGGGTCGAGCCTTCGCGCGATTTCGTCCGCTGCCGCGATGTGCATGGCGGTCGGGAAACAGTCGTTCGACGACTGGCTCATGTTGACGTGATCGTTGGGATGCACCGGCGATTTCGATCCCAGCGGAGCGCCGAGCATTTCGTTGGCGCGATTGGCGATCACCTCATTGACGTTCATGTTGGTCTGGGTGCCGGAGCCGGTCTGCCAGATTACCAGCGGGAAGTGATCGTCGAGCTTGCCGTCGATCACCTCCTGCGCCGCCTTGACGATCGCGCGTGTGCGCTTGGCGTCGAGTTGCCTGAGCTCGTGGTTGACCTCGGCCGCGGCGCGCTTGACGACGCCGAGCGCCCGGATCAGCGGCAGCGGCATCCGGTCGGTGCCGATGCGGAAATTTTCCAGCGAGCGCTGGGTCTGCGCGCCCCAGTACCGGCCGGCCGGCACTTCGATCGGCCCGAAGCTGTCGGTTTCGGTCCGCATCCCGGTTGGATTCGCGGTCGGCGATTTGGCCATTATTTTTTGCGGAAGCGGTCGAGGCGAACAACCTCGCCGCTTGGCTTGTCGGCCGGCGGTTCCGGCGGCTTCTCGTCCGACGCGGCGGGAGCGGCGGACGGTTTCGCCATGGGAGTGCCGGGAACGCTGGTACGAGGTTCGGGCCGTGCCGGCGGCCGCGGTTTGCTTTTTGCAGTGTCGGCGCCGGTTTCCGTCTTCTTCTTGGCGAGCCCCGGCGTGGCATCCTCTTCCGCCTCGGGCACGGTCTGGAATTGCAATGCGAATTGCACCGACGGATCGCGGAATTCGGTGATCGCTTCGAGCGGCACCGCGAGCTTTTCGGCCACGCCGCCGAACGACAGTCCGACCTCCAGGGTCTCGTCGGTCACCTTGAGGTCCCAGAACTGATGCTGGAGTACGATCGTCATCTCTTCCGGATATTGCGCGCGCATCCGGGAGGAGAGCCGCACGCCCTCGCTTCGAGTGTCGAAGGTGATGAAGAAGTGGTGCTCGCCGGGGAGGCCCTTCTTGGCGGCGTCAGCCAGCACCTGGCGGACCAGGCCGCGGAGCGCCTGCTGGGCAAGGATGTCGTAGCGGATGTGGTCGGTTGGCATTGCTGATCTCGAGGACTGTCAATTTATCGCAGGAAAGCCGATTCCCACTTTTCGGGGACATGCTGTCTAACGCGCCGGACGCGAAATGGGCATCCGTCCGGTCCGGGTATCGCAGGATATAGGAACCAAAATACAGGAAAGTGGAGGCTTCTGTTGCCAGGTGCCTCCGAACCCCGCCTGACGGAGCTTAACCCGTCAGGACTTTAGGCTTGGTTTTTCAAACCGCTTACGCGGCCTGAGCAACCGGAGCATAGTTGTCGTTGGCAACTATGGTAAGGTCGATAACGTCCGACCAAGTCCGGGCAAAAGCGGGCCTTTTACACCCTCGTCGATCCTATTTCGCCCCCGCCGAAGGCCAGCCCCGCTGGGCTTTGGTGGAGGCGCCGGGTACTGCCCCCGGGTCCGAAAGGTTTATTACGACACACGTTTATCGCCATAGCCGGGTTGCCCCGGCAGGAATGAATATAGGCGCTGAAGGTTGACGAAAAAAGAGCCCCAATGGGCGAGTGTTCGCCGCGCCGGCTTGGGTCATGCGTCGCCTGCTCCGTTTCGCACCGATTCGGTTTTCAAACAGCCGGCTTAAGCCAACGCTCCGCCGTCCCTGTTGTTTGGAAGGCGCGGGGTGCGCCTTTATTTCCATTCCCTCACGACGTGAGGGAGCAGAGCGCCGAAAGGCGCTGTGGGCTTTCGCCCGCCGAACCGTGACGCGGTCCGGCACACGCTTGCGAGGCGCATCGAGCCCAATGACGTAGGGCTCTCGCCTCTCGGCGCTCCACCGCGGCATTTAACAGTTCCGGGCCAAGCTTCTTGAACCCGGCATTCGCGCTGGGCCAATGCAGCCAGCACCTGACAGAGCAGCCGTAGTGCCGCCCGGTTGATGCCCGGAGCCGCCCGAGTGCGGGGTTACGAATCCCGCCCGCAGGCCGCCGCGCCTCGCTCCGTCAACCAAGCGTCCCTAGAAGACGCCCTCGATGAGCAAGGCTGCGGGAAAGATAAGGCCGCTTCGGAGGGCGGGGATAAGTATTTTTCTTTCGTCATTTCCGGGTTCGCTCGCGGAGCCTGTCATCGGGCCGGCCGAAGGCCGGACCCGGTGGCGCACGCCCCGAAATGACGATGGAGAGATTCCGACGCCGCGCCGCAAAAGGGCTCATATCGGCGATGCGATAATTCGATTGGTCGACTCGCTTTCGGTTCGCTAAACCTCCGCTCCATGTCCTCGTCCGCCGCCGCCCAGCCGCCCAACGGCGCGCCGCCGTTAGCCCACGCCCCGACCCACGCCGAGCTTTTCCTCGCATTCCTTCGCATCACAATTTCCGGCTTCGGCGGCACGCTGCCGTGGACCCGGCGGATGTTCGTGGAAGAGAAGAAGTGGATGACGGCGGAGGAGTTCAACGACGTCTACGCGCTCTGCCAGTTTCTGCCCGGTCCCAACATCGTCAATCTCACCGCGGTGTTCGGTTCGCGGATGCGCGGATGGACCGGCGCCGTGGCCGCGTGGACCGGATTCCTGGTGTTCCCGTTCTTCCTGATGATCGCGGCGGGCGTGCTCTACGCGCAATACAGCGACGTTGCGGCGTTGCAGCGCGTGCTCGGCGGACTGGCGGCCGCGGCCGCCGGACTGCTGATCGCGACCGTCATCAAGATGGCCGCGCCGCTGTTCCTCAAGCTTGGCCCTGCGCCGCTCGTTGCGCTCGCGACCGCGGGTGCGATCGGCTTGATGCGTTGGCCGCTGGTCGCGGTGCTCGCCGTGCTCGCACCGGTGTCGATCATGCTGGCCTGGTGGTGGGGGCGGCGATGAGAGACGACGGCGCCGTCTTGTTCACGCTCGCATTTCAGTTCGCGATGATGTCGCTGCTCGCGTTCGGCGGCGCCAACGCGGTGGTTCCGGAAATCCATCGGCAAGCGGTCGAGATCCAGGGCTGGATGAACGGCCGGCAGTTCGCCGACCTGTTCGCGATCGCGCAGGCGGCGCCCGGCCCCAACGTGATGATTGTCACGCTGGTGGGTTTTCACGTTGCGGGCTTCACGGGCGGTCTGGTCGCGACGTTTGCGATGTGCGGGCCGACCGCGGTCCTTGCCTGTTTTTTGAGCCGCACCTGGGATCGCTTCCGCGAGAAACCCTGGCGCGTTGCGGTGCAAGCCGGGCTGGTTCCGATCTCGGTCGGCCTTGTGGCTGCGAGCGCTATCATTTTCACCGGTATTGCAGTCCATAATTGGGTGGCGATGCTGATTACCGTTGCGACTGCGGCGCTCGCATACTGGACGCGCTTCAACCCGCTCTGGTTGTTTGGCGCGGCGAGCCTGATGGGTCTCGCCGGATTCGTCTGACCGGTTTCCGGTTTGAGTTGATTTTCGCCACGGAAACCTGTCTGCTAGGGAAAACCTGCAGCCAAGACAGGATTAGTGCGGGATGAGGGGAGTATCGTAATGTCCGACGTCACTTCGGGCGACTATTCGCGTACGCCAGAGAGCCAGCAGAAATATGATTTTTACGGTGGCCTGACACTGGCTGTCGTGGCCGCGCTACTGATGATTGGCTCGTTCTTCACGCGGACGCCGGTGCCGCTGACGTCTCGTGGCGCCATTATCGTTTTCGCCGCAACCGGCATCGCCGTGGCCTTCGGCTGGCTTCGGGTGAAAAATCAGCAGGACTTCTACGGCGGCATGGCACTGATCATGCTGTCGCTCATTGCCTTCGTGGCGTCGAACGATCTGCCCGGCATGCGCGGCTTCGCGTTCGGTCCAGGTACGGCACCTCGGCTGTTTGCCCTGGTGCTGGCGTTGCTCAGCCTGGTCGTTGTTGTCATGGGGCTTTTCCTTCCTGGCCCGCATATCGGGGCCTACAAGATACGCGGCGTGATCTTCATCGTCGGAGCGATCCTCGCCTTCGCTGCAACCATCCGGTCACTCGGTCTCGTCATCGCGGCGTTCTCCTGCATCGTGATCTGCGCGGCTGCTGCGGAAGACATCAAGTGGCGGGAGACGGTGATCTGGGGGATCATCCTCACCACCTTTTGTGCCTTCCTATTCCCATATGGCCTGAACCTGCCGTTCCAGCTTTGGCCGCGGTTCAACTGAGCGGGCGAGATCACAGTCATGTATGACCTCCTTGGCAACCTCTGGATGGGCGCAGGCGTCGCCTTCACGCTACAGAACATCTTTCTGTGCCTGATCGGCGTCACCACCGGCACCCTCATCGGCGTTCTGCCGGGCATCGGATCGCTCGCCACCATCGCCATGCTGCTGCCGATCACCTTCGGCCTGCCGCCGGTCGGCGCGCTGATCATGCTCGCCGGCATTTACTATGGCGCGCAGTACGGCGGCTCGACCACCTCGATCCTGGTGAACATACCCGGCGAGTCGTCATCGGTGGTGACGGCGCTCGACGGCCACCAGATGGCTCGACAGGGCCGCGCCGGTCCGGCGCTTGCCATCGCCGCGATCGGCTCGTTCTTCGCCGGTTGCGTCTCAACCGTCCTGGTCGCGGCGCTCGGCGCGCCGCTCACCTCGCTGGCCCTGCTGTTCGGTCCCGCCGAGTACTTCTCGCTGATGGTGCTCGGCCTGATCTTCGCGGTGGTTCTGGCCAAGGGCTCGATCCTCAAGGCGCTCACCATGATCATGGCGGGTCTCTTGATGTCGATGATGGGTTCGGACCTGGAAACCGGCGCCGAGCGCATGACCTGGGGCGTGCCCGAACTGTCCGATGGCATCGGCTTCGTGGTCGTCGCCATGGGCGTGTTCGGCTTCGGCGAGATCATGCGCAACCTGGAGCAGCCCGGAAACCGCGACATCGTTCAGGCGAAGGTCACGGGCCTGATGCCGACGCTGCCCGACCTCAAGGCGTCCGCGGGCGCGATCGGCCGCGGCACCATCCTCGGCTCGGCGCTCGGCATTCTGCCGGGCGGCGGCTCGATCATCGCCTCGTTCGCGGCCTACACGTTCGAGAAGCGCATATCGAAAACGCCGGAGCGGTTCGGCCGCGGCGCGATCGAAGGCGTTGCGGCGCCGGAGGCGGCGAACAATGCGGCCGCGCAGACCGCGTTCATCCCGTTGCTCACCCTCGGCATCCCGCCGAACCCGGTGATG
>CAMDFO010000059.1 GCA_945897515.1 Rhodoplanes serenus
GCACATCCAGGTCTTGCTCGGCCTGGGCATACGAAACGCCTCGATCCTTGATCAGGCGCACAGCCTCAAGCTTGAACTCTCTCGTAAACTTCCGCCGCTCCATGACGCACCTCCGGTCCCATGAAAACACCTAACTCGGTGTCTTCGGAACCGGGGGCAGGCCAGGAAGGCTGACTCTACATGAAAGCCGCCCAGTATATCGGCTCACCAGACGCGCTATAGAGGGCTGCGGCCGTTCGGGGGCTCTTGTGTTACTAATGCCTGTCCGTCAAATGGAGATGGGTAAAGCGTCACGGTCTCCGTCGCTCACAAAGCTAGAGTTCGTCCAGATTGCTCGGCACTTCCCCGTAGGTTTTCAAAATCGTAGCGTCGCCAAAATTGCCCATGCTCGGATCGCCAGTCCGCTTGAATGCGAGCGCGCCGACGTTCGGCGGCTTCCGCGACATAGCTTCCGCCTGCCTGATAGCCGAGTGCTCATTGGGGCACTCCTGCGCCTGTCCTGGCGCGACTCCTTCCTCGGTCGGGAGGAAGGGCAGCGCGACGTAATAGGTGACGGCCATGTGCGGTCCTCCTTGACTCAATGTACCCGTTTTGTTCTTTTCAGGCAATGGGCATTGAGACCATCGGAGAGGCCTGGAACTTGAGTTGGACGATTTACATCCGGTGCTTAGACGACGGCATGGAGGGGCTAAAACACCGTCGAGAGTGCGGCTATCGCAAGCACCTGGACCTTGAGACGTTGGTCACCACCAGGGGAAGGGACTTCCCAATCGCCCGCATTGCGGAGCGCCTGCGGTGCCCGCGCTGCGGATGCCGCGAGGTATCGGTGATGTTCAGCCCGCCGAGCGTGCCGCGCAGGAATCCTCAGGCGGCTCGTAAGTACCCCGAATCTTTCTACCACCCGGATCACGCAGATGACGCAGCCGAATGAATGGGACGCAGCGGTGGATGAGGCGGTCGCTGCCTGTGATGGCGACATGCGCGCGGCGCTCTGTGCCGTCCTGATCGCCAACGCGTACCTCACTGCGGAGGTCGAGCGCTTGATGGATGCCGTGAGCTACGGGTTCACGCGCGGCAAAACTTCACCGACACGAGCCGCAGCCATGAAATTCGAAGAGTAGCGCGAATCTCTTTCCATGCAAGACGAAGGCCTTAGGCGTTTGACTTGGGGCAATGCGGTAGATGAAGACAATCGCTGGTCTTGTCTAAAAGGTTGTATTCCCAGACCTCAACATCGTGAGGCACAAGATGTCCATAAAGGCGAAGATAATACGCCGCTAAACTCTGTTCGCGACGGCTGTCCTTAAGTACGAAAAAAATCTTTCGGTATGCACTTGGAGCGATGTGAAAATAGTACATCGCTTCATTCCAAACAGTGATCTTCGCACTCGGAACGTTGCCGCCTTGGGTCCAACGGTGAGATTTGCATTCTACCAATACTGCGGGCTGGCTGCTTCCTAGATCAAATCGACGATGTTTTTTAAATGTCCCCACTCCGACTTCCGCTGAATAGTTTCGCGTTAGATGGATTCCTTGGCTGGCAAAAAAGTCGTGCGCAATTCCCTCAAAATCACTACCCACATTGGCGTTGCTGCTCGAACCAAGTCTCTGAAAATTGTTGATGTCGATTGGCATGTGGCGTCACCTAGGAAGAAGATATCGGATGGTTATGATGCCGACGCCACTCTTCGGGCCACCGGGTAACAATGTGTCGCCGAGTCGCTTTTCGTCCTGCATGGCAGCACAACATGATGGCATTTGATGTGACTTGCCTGGATAGCCTCCCAATTTCCGATGCAGACTTCCAGAGTTGATTTCTAAATGTTTAGCACCGCGTAATTCAGCTATTCGCAACTGTGCTCGAAGTTCAGACATAAATTCAGCTTTGGTTGGCATGATCATCTACGTCCGACGGCGCTGCAAATTAATGGGTAGGCAATCTTGTCCATTCTACTCCATCACCGATCAGCGGGGGAGTGCTAAAAAAGCCGTCATCTGGCTCTCCGGCTCCATCGCTGCTTACCCTGTGCAAGCAAGCGGGCCGTGCGAGTCCATCGCGCCCGCTCGGCCCGTTTATACCACGAGGCCTTCACGGTCGAAAACCACACGCCGATTTTCGATGGGCCGTTCGCCATGTATTGGCCTTCCGTGCCCGTCAGCAGCGACAAGGCTTGCAGGGAATCCGAGGGACGAAATTATGTGACCAAACTTAACCCAGAAACTTGTTACATTCGCCCTTCAAGCCACAAGGGGGGGCAAAATGCGTATCGTTGTTACAGCAGCACTTGCAGTGGGATTTGTATTACCGGCGTTGGCGGAAGTTTCATCTGACCTTCTTTTTTGTTCAAAGCTCTCGAACCAGCGAGAACGTATTGCATGCTACGACGCTGCGGCGCGCGGTGCGCGAATAGCGCCCCCGTCCCCGAGGCTCATCCCAACCAGCGTCAGGCCCACGCCATCGCCCGAGGATGCTATGGCGTCGAAGACCGCTGTCCGTAGCCCCCGCGCCGCGTAGGAGCTTCCACGGCCCCTACGCCGCCTTGGGCGGGGCCTATGGCGTGAGCAGCGGATTCTCCGTTTCGCCCGGCGTCACGGCGCAGCCCAAGGGCGGCTCCGTGCTGGCGCTGGGCGGCTACAATTTTCAGATGGAGCACTTGGTGCTTGGACTGGAGATCGCAGCACGATACAGCGGCGAACGGGATGGTTTGACCAAAAACGAATTCGGCATCACAGGGTCGGCACGCATCGGTGCTGCGTTCGCAGACACCCTGATCTTTGCCCATGCAGGCGTTGGAATTGCCAATATGGAAGGAACCCAGCCGACGGTAGTCATGGGCCTCGGTGTCGAACAAAACTTTTGGTCATCCGGGTTCGTTCGCGTCGGCATCGACTTCGAGGGCGTTCGCATGCTCACCGGCCAATCCTCCGGCGGGTTCTTTGGCGGCACCGTATCGCAAACCCAAGAGTTCGTTTGGACTAGCCGGTTCAACGCACTCGTCGGCACACGTTTTTAATATATTCGGGCCGACCGGGTACTTCCGCCGGTCGGCCCGGTTGACACCACGCGGACGCTGAGCCCTTCGCCGGTAGGAAGCCAGCCGGTGCTCGCGATCACATCACCTTGACCCTAAAGCTGCCACGCGCGCCAGGGAGGTGACTACTCGTTATCGGACAGATCGCTAGGTGCCCTCAGAATTTGGCGCGCGCTTCGTTAGCTTGTGCCGATTTTCAAAAGTTTGATTGCGTTAAAATCGACCACTGATCCGCCAACCCGGACCGTCGTATAAAACAGCACATACGGCTTGCTCGTCATCGCATCGCGGAGCAGCCGCACGCCGGGCTTCTGAACAATGCAGTAGCCCTGCCGCCAGTCTCCGAGGGCCAGCGGATAGGTGCCAGCGGCGATGGCGGGCATGTCTTCCGAAAACTGAATCGGAAAGCCGCATAAAGTGGGGCTGTGTGCTCCGTTCAAGCCTTCGTCGCCCCACAGATATCTCCCACCACCGTCCTTGGCTTGTTTAATCACGGTCCACGTCGCGCGCGAAGCAAGCCAGGAGAGATTGCTGCGATAAGGGACTCTCATTTTCATCGCCAACGCAATTATTGCGTCAGCGGTAATGCCGTTTGCCGCGCCGCTCGGGACGTATTGTAGAGATTCCCACGTCCGGGAGAAATCGTCGGCTGAAGAAGTAGGGTAACTCAAAAATCCTTTCGGCTTCCCGACACCGTCACCAATCGTTACTGCATTGCCCTCTTTGATTGCGAAGGCCGTCGAAACCGAACTTTGAAGCCAACTCGCAACGTCTACGCTTGAGTCATCCAATAGCGTCTGCGTTGCTCGCGGCATCGCAAACATTTCATTTGCTGGAATTCTGACCTTCTTAAGCTGCGGCGCGTCGGTGACTTCGCGAGAGCCCGCTTCGCTGACCCACTCTGCCTGTGCAAGCGAAGGGTCGACCAGCAACTCCAACGCATCACCCGAAATGGAGTGAACCGCAGCAAGTTTCCGGAGGGGATTTACGTCGCGCGCGATTTGCCGAATTTGCTTTTCGAACTGCGGTAGGACGCTGTACCCGCCGTCCGGATCGTTGGATACGCTGAGAGCCTTGAAGCCTTGATCGTCGCCGGTTCGCGCAAATCGCGCGACCGCCTTCGGTTCGGCTAAATTATCTTCGCAGCCACCATCTCGGGGACGTGCGAGCGTAAGCTCGACAGCTTCAAGACGTTCTTTTAATTCGTTCTGAACTGCCGATGTATGTTCCGCAATAATTTGAAGATTGGCGTTTACGTCATTAAGTACGGAACGCCGTTGACCGTCTTCATCTCGTGGCTGATCAGGCGGTCGTAGCAATTCCACGACACCTCGTAGCCCGGCACGTTGGTGCCGACGCCGTGGATGTCGATGTTGTTGGGGCCGCTCTCGGAGACGATGAGCAGGGTCTCCTGGCGCGACTGCGCCTTGGCCGCCGACCAGATGGCCGGCGCCGTCACCGCGCCGCTGGCGGCGGCGACTGCGGCGGTGGATTTCAAGAAGTCGCGACGTTTCATGGAAGCCTCCCGAACCTTGTTCGGGAACTCTTCCGCAAAGCTCATGCCAGATCGCTCCGCGGTGCACAAAAAAACGTAAGGTCTTGGATGTGCATAACGATTCCCGTCAGAGCCCGCCGCATCGGCGAAGCGGAACGGGTCGCGCTATTGCATACAATATGGATGTAGATGCCTAAAAATTAGGCGATTGACCGGTCTGACCGATATCGTGCGCCGCGCAAAAGCCTGCTCACATCTGGCTTTCCGCGTGCCAGCGCAGCAGGTAGCGGCGGCCGCGGTCGAACAGCTTGAGCAGCAGGTAGCCCAGGATGCCGATGGTCACGATGCCGGCGAACACCTGCTCGGACAGTGCGAACCGGGCCGATCGCATCATGTAGCCGCCGAGCCCGCCGCCGCTGGTGATCATCTCGGTCACCACGGTGACGACCAGCGCCATTGGGAACGCGATCTGCAATCCGCTGATGATCTGCGGCAGCGCGGCCGGGATCACGATCTTCCACAGCAGACGCCGCTCGCTCATGCCGAGGTTGCGCGCCGACCAGATCAGATAGCGGTCGATCGACGAGGTTCCGAGATAGGTCGCGCTGATGACAGGGAAGATGCAGGTGATGACCACCATCACCAGTTTGGACATGTCGCCCAGCCCGAACCACAGGATGAAAATCGGCAGCAGCGCGATCTTCGGCGCCGGGAAGCCGACCGACACCAGCGGATCCAGGAACCAGTGGCAGAACCGGTTGCGGGCGGCGAGCGTGCCGAGCACGATGCCGAGCGCCGCCGCGATCAGAAATCCGGCGACGCCGCGGTAGACCGTCAGCGCCGCGTGCCGGATCAGATCGCCAGCCATAGCCTGCTCGATCATCCGGCCGAACACTGCGCTCGGCGCGGGCAGCAGGTAAGGATCGATCCAGCCGCCGCTCACGCTGATTTCCCACAACCCGACGATCGCCGCGCCGCCGGCGTAGTGGCCGAAGGCGCGGGCCCAGCGGCCGAGCCGGATTTTCTGCGTCGGGCTCATGCCGGCAAGTCCCGCCAGCGCAGCGCCCAGCGCATCAGCAGCAGAAAGAAACGATCGGAAAAAAATCCGATCGCCACCACCACCAGGATCGCCGCGAACATGTTGGCGTAGTCGCCGGTCTCGCCGGTGTAGCTGATGAGGAAGCCCAGCCCATTGCGGGAGATCATCATCTCGGCCGCCACCAGCAGCAGCCACGACAGCGCCAGCGCGATGCGAGCGCCGCTCAGGATATCCGGCAGCGCCGCCATCAGGATGACCTTCCAGAGCACGCCCCATTGGCTCGCGCCCAGGCTGCGCGCCGACCAGATCAACTGCGGCTCGACGCCGCGCGCGCCGTTGTAGGAACTGGTCACCATCGGCAGCAGGCATCCGAGGAACACCGCCGCGATTTTCGACATGTGCCCCAGGCCGAACCACAGCAGCAGGATCGGGATCAGCGCCGATTTCGGCATCGGATAGAGAAACGTGACGCAGGGGCGCAGCAGGATGCGCACCCATTCGATCCGCGCCATGCCGATGCCGATCACCGTCCCAACGGCGATGCTGGACAGGAGCCCTACGCTCTCGCGATAGACCGACACGCCGACATGCTCGGTCAATTCGCCCGACGCGATCAGCGTCCACAGCGCCGCAAGCGTGGCGCCGGGCGACGGCGCGAGCTCCGGCGCGATCAGGTTGAAGCGCGACGACAGGTCCCACGCGATCGCGAGCAGCGCCAGCGGCGAATAGTAGAACAACACGTTGGCGAGCCTGGCCGCTCTCATCGGCTCAGCTCCTCGCGCAGGATCGACCAGATGTGTTCGGCGCGTGCATCGATGGCGGCGCTGGAGCCGCCGCGATCGGCGCGCGTATCGATCACCGCCTTGATGCGGCCGGGCCGCGCGGTCATCACCACGACGCGTTCCGACAGGATGACCGCTTCGCGCACGTCGTGCGTGACGAACAGTACGGTCTTCTTCTGCCGGCTCCAGATTTCCAGCAGTTCCTCCTGCAGGATATGCCGGGTCTGGGCATCGAGCGCACCGAACGGCTCATCCATCAGCAACACGGCCGGGTCGCAGGCCAGCGTCCGCGCCAGCGCCACCCGCTGCTGCATGCCGCCGGACAGCCGGTTCGGGAAGGTGTTTTCGAATCCGGTCAGCTTCACCATGTCGATGTAGCGCTGCGCGATCTCGCGGCGCTCGGCCTTGGCGATGCCGCGCTCGGCCAGACCGAACTCGACGTTTCCAAGCACGGTGTGCCAGGGAAACAGCGCGAAATGCTGAAACACGATGCCTCGGTCGGGACCTGGACCGGATACCGGTTTGTCGTCGATCAGGATATCGCCGCCGCTCAGATCGATGAAGCCGCCGAGCAGATAGAGCAGCGTGCTCTTGCCGCAGCCGCTCGGCCCCACGATCGAGACGAACTCGTCATGCCGCACCGTCAGGTCGATGTGGTCGATCGCGACAACCGGATTGACGGAGTCCGTCGGGAACACCTTGCGGACCGCGTTGAACGTGATCTTCGGCATTGCCCCGCCCGGTTTGACGCATGCGCCGACGCCCGGTCGAGCCGGGCCGCCGTCGCTAAAGCGCGCGGCTGCTACTGCAACCGCTTTGCCGCTTCGATGATGATCGACTCGTCGATATGGGGCGCGGTGTCGAACTTCGTCTTGAGGAACCCGACCTCGAACAGCGCGTCCGCGGTGCGCTGGAACACCGCGCGGTCGAGCCGCAGGTCCTTGCCGCGGAAATAGCCGGTCCCCTCGCGAAGCTCCCAATCGAAATTTGCCGCCGGCTGTTTTGCGAACTTGGCGATCAGGTCGAACGCCTCGGTGCGGTTCTTCGGGTCGATGAACCAGCGGTGCGCCCGCAGATAGTCTTCGAAGAAGTCGACCAGCGCCGCCTTGTGCCGGTCGAGCACGTCGCGGCGCGCAACCCAGAACAGATGCTGGTTGTCGCCGATCGCGTCCTTCATGGTGAACAGCGTGCGCACGCCGCCCTTGACCTGCGCCCGCGCCCAGAACGGCGCGGCGAAGGTCGCCACGTCGACCTTGCCCTCGCGCAGCATGGCTTCCATCGCCGCAAAGTTGGCGTCGACGATCTGCACGTCGACATCGGGCTTCAATCCGTTCTTGAGCAGCATGGCGCGAACCGCGCCGTCGAGGCCGCCGCCGATGCCGTTGGTGGCGATGGACTTGCCCTTGAGGTCCTTGACGGTCTTGATCGGGCTCTCGGCCTTCACGGCGAAGATGGCGCTGAACCACGGACCGTCCTGCGTCAGGTCGCCGATCGCCACCAGCGGCTGCTTGGCGTTCTGGATGCCGTTCGCGAACGCCGGCACCGTGAGCACGCCGAGGTCCATCTCCTTGGCCGCCATCGCCTGCATGACGATGCCGCTGGAATTGGTGAAGATGAACTGCGGCGTATAGCTCTTGCCCTCGTGCTTGATCAGCTCCTTCTTGGTGTAGAACACCGGCACGAGATGCGGAGGAACGACACTGTAGTTGACCCGCAACTTGACCGGCTCGGCCAGGACTTGCGCACTCGTGGCCGGCACGGCCGCAAGCAGGGCGCCGGCAAAAGCCAGGCGCAGCAGAGCTCTGCGATTCATCGTTCCCTCCCTCAATCGTGCGGTCTTGTCGTTATCGCGGGATCGGGCCAAGCTTCGGCCCGATCCGGCCGCACGATTTCGATTGTCGAATAGAACGCAGCATTCTGGAAGGGGCATTATGGACGCATCACGCGCCCGATCTGCCCACCGCGGAGCGCCCGCTCGCTCAAGGCGCTCGCGCAGCCGATCTAGAACCGGTCTATCGCGGTTACATCAGCCCTCACCCCGTCATGCCCGGCTTTGTGCCGGGCATCCACGTCTTCCTTGCTGGCAAAGAAAGACGTGGATGGCCGCGACAAGCACGGCCATGACGTGGATAGAGCGCGTTTCGTCCGCCAAGGAATACTTTGCAGCGCCGGCGCTAGATCACGCTTTCCTGCATGACCGCGCGGCAATCCATCTCGTATTCCAGTTCGCGCACCGGCGGCCGCGCGTAGTGCCACGTCAGACCGGCATGAGCGGTGCCGCGGCGCACGATCTCGCTCGCGAGGAAGGGATGCAGATCGTACACAGTGTAGACCTGCGTCGCGGTGGTATCCGCCCAGGTCATTCCAAACGCAGCGAGCCGCTGCTCCATTGCGCCCAGCACGTACTGCGCCTTTTCCAGCATCGCATCCGGACCGGTCTCGCCGCGACGGACGGTGCGCTCCCTGTAGCTTGCGCCCCCTTCCCTCGCTTCGCCGCTGCCGGCGATCACGAACGTCGGCGCGGCATTGTCGGTGGCAACCGTAAAGCTGAAGGCGTGGAAGCACGGCTCCCCCGGCGGATCGATCTCGGGGCAGACGTTGCTGCGCGCCACCGGATTGATCGTGCCGTCGTACAGGCCCCATTTCTGGAGCGTGACCACGTAGATTTGGTTGAAGGCGCGGAAGCCGTCCTCGGTAAAGGGTGCAGGCGAACGCAGCTCGCAGGCGCAGAACGAGGTCAGCGGGCGGCTGCTCTGCTTGATGGCCGCCTCGACTCGCTCGAAGCCCTGCTTGAGCGGTACCGGTGTCCGGAACCGCACGCGGCGGATCTCGTGACCGGGCAGTGCCGCGACACCGGCTGAATATTGGAACACGCTCGGGATGAAACGATACCCACCCGGGACGAAGTCGGTGACGGCCATTCCTGGAAACCCCTGCAATGCACGCCATCGAACTCTACAGCCCGGATGCCCAAGCCGCGAGTGCCCGCTGGAACTCCGAACCGCCACCGCCGTTGGTTACACCGAGGACGGGTTCGGCGGGTATGGAACGAGGGTTCCAGCGCTGACCTCAGGCGCGCGGCTTGACCTCAGGATTGGCGAGCCGCATCGGCTCGCCGTTCTCGAACTTGACGATCTGCTCGAACATCTCGCGAAAATACAGGTCGAAGTTGTCCCATTCCGCCCAGCCGAGATGCGGCGTGCACAGCACGTTCGGCATCTTGAGGAACGGATGATTGCCGCCGGTGATCGGCTCCTGCTCGTAGACGTCGACCGCAGCATAACCGGGGCGCCCCTTTTGCAACGCATCCAGCAGCGCGCCGGGCGCGACGAGTTCAGCGCGCCCGGTGTTGACCAGAAGCGACGTCGGCTTCATCCGGGCCAGGTCGTCCGCTCCGACGATGCCGGTGGTCTCGGGACGCAGCCGGACATGCAGCGACAGCACATCGGAGCGCTCGAAGAACTCGGCCTTGCTGGCGGCGACCTCGTAGCCAGCGTCCTTGGCTTTCTCCGCCGACGCCTTCTGCCCCAGCACCAGTATCTTCATGCCTAGGCCGACGCCGGCCTCCGCCACGAGCTTTCCGATATGGCCGAGGCCGTAGATGCCGAGCGTCGAGCCGCGCATGCGGTGCGACAGCGTACACGGCCAGTCGCCGCGCTTCATGCGCTCGGCTTCGAGTGCGATATTGCGGCGCGAGGCCACGATCAGCGCCACCGTCAGTTCGGCCGGCGCGACCGGCGAGTTGCTCACACCGGTCGAAACCGGAATGCCAAGCTCGGTGCACGCCCTGAAATCGATCATATGCGAATTGCGCCCGACCAGCGCCAGCAGCTTGAGCTTCGGCAACCGCTCCAGCAGCGCGCGCGAGAAATTCACCCGCTCGCGGATCGACACCACCACGTCGGCGTCGCGCAGCCGTTCGACAAGCTGATCGAGGTCGCGCGCCGGCTCACGGTATCGCGTCACATCATGGTGGCGGATCATCGAATAGCTCGGAAGCTGATCGGCCATGTCCTGGTAGTCGTCCGGAATCACGATTTTCATGGAATGTCCTGGAAAGCGCGCGCGTTCGGCCGATTGCCGATTTGCATTTTTATTCCAATCGGCAGGCAGGGGCCAGCGGCCGCTCCGCGCATCAGCGCAGGGAGAAACGCACCGGCACCACCAGATGCACGCTCGACTGCGGCATGCTGGCCGGGAACGCGGGGAACGGCGCGGCGCGCTGCACCATCGCCAAAACCTCCTGGTCCAGCTCGGAGTTGCCGGAGCTGCGCGCGATGCCGCGCGACAGCACGCCGCCGGCGCGGCTCAGCGTGAAGCTCAAGGTCACGACGCCCTGCTCGCGCCGCGACTCCGCGCCGCCCGGATAGCGCTTGGCGCGCTGCAACTGCGACACCACCGTGTCGCGCCAGGATGCGATCGCCGCCGACGAATTCACCGAGCCGGGACTCGGCGCCGACGGTGTTTCGGCGGTACGGCGCTCCGACCGCGGCGCGGCGGCGGTGCGTGGCGCCGGCTTCTTGCGTTCGACCTTCACCGGCTCCGGCGGGGGTTCCGACTTGGGTTCCGGCTTGGGCTCGGGCTTGACCTCCGGTGGCGGGGGCGGCGGCGGTGGAGGTTCCGGCATGGCGACCACGGGGACTTCGAGGATCGGCTGTGGCGGCGGCGGCTCGACGATCGGCTCCGGCGGTGGCGGTTCGACAATTGTCTCAAGCGGCGGCGTTTCGACCAACGTCTCCGGCGGCGGCTCCAGCACGTCGGGCGGCGGCTGCGATTGCACCATCTCGGGACCGGGTGCGATGTCCATGGGCGAAGCCGGCGCGACCGGCATCGGCGCCAGGTCGATGATCACGGCCGGAGCTTCCGGCGCGCCCTGCGGCTGCATCGAGTGCAGCGCCAGATAGGTCGCCATGATCCCGGCATGCGCCGCCAGCACGATCGCTCCGGCCACGCCCCAGCGCACGAATTCCCCGCGCCGGTCGTGCTCCATCAAAGCGATCGCGTGGGCGGCCATGGCGCTTTCCGCTACTTCTGTTCGCGGGCTTCCAGCCCGACCAGCGCAATCTTGAGATAGCCGGAGGCGCGCAAGGCGTTCATCACCTCCATGACGTCGCCATAGCTGACCGCGCGATCGGCGCGCAGGAAAATCCGTTCGTCCTTGTTGTTCTTGGTCGCGACCGCCAGTACCGAGGCGAGCGCGTCGCGCGCCACTGCATCGTCGCCGACCGCAAGCGAAAGGTCCGATTTCACCGTGAGGAAGACCGGCTTGTCGGGCCGCTGCTGCTTCTCGACCGTCGACGACGGCAGGTCGACCGCGACGTCCACCGTCGCCAGCGGCGCCGCGATCATGAAGATGATCAGCAGCACCAGGATCACGTCGATGAACGGCGTGACGTTGATCTCGTGGGTCTCCGCGAAATCGTCGTCCTCGCGGCCCAAGCGGATGGCCATCGCCCTACTCCGCCGCGCGCGACAGCGACATCGGCGCGCGTTCGCTGTCGCGGCTCACCAGCCGCATCACCAGCGCGCCGGCATCGGCGATCATGGCGCGATAGCCGCCGACCGAGCGCGCGAACACATTGTAGATCACCACCGCCGGGATGGCGGCGAACAGGCCGAGCGCGGTTGCCAGCAATGCCTCGGCGATGCCGGGCGCCACCACCGCAAGGTTGGTGGTGTGCGCGTTCGAGATGCCGATGAAGCTGTTCATGATGCCCCAGACCGTGCCGAGCAGCCCGACGAACGGCGCGGTCGCGCCGATGCTGGCGAGCACGCCCATGCCGCGGCCGATCCGCCGGCCGGCGCCGACCTCGAGCCGTTCGAGCAGCCAGGAAACCCTCTCCTTCAACCCTTCCGCGCTGGTGTGCGCCGAGAGCTCGACTTCGGTCATGGCGGTGCGCACGAGCTTGGCCACGGCATCCTTGCCGTCGCCGAGTTTCCGGTCCGCTTCGGCGAGCGAGCGGGCGTTTTGCAGCACGCTCATCCCGCGTCGGGCTTTGCGTTTGGCCGCCCACATCTCGATGCTCTTGGCGAGCCACACCGTCCACGTCACGAACGAGGCGAACAGCAGGCCGATCATGATCGCCTTCACCACGACATCGGCGTTGACGAACATGCCCCACGGCGAAAGATCGCGCGGCAAGATGGCGTGCGCAACCGCAGGAGCCGCGGTCGGAGAAGCCGGTGCAGCCGACGCTTCGGATGCGACCGACGGAGCGGCGGGAGACGACGATGCCTCCGCATTCCGGGTCGGCGGAGCCGCCACTGCGTCGGCGGGCGCGGCGACGGATGGCGCAGGTGCTGCGGCAGGCGCAGTTGCCGCGGGTGTATCGCCGGCCGGCGTCTGCTGCGCGTTCACGCCATTCGCAGTCATCAGCGCCACGACAAGACCCAATGCGGCGGCGCTGGCACGCAAGGGAATGCGAACCCGCAGCCCCACCAAAGCTCCGCAGCTCATACGGAATTTCTGCATCTCGGCCTCATCACGGAAAACCATTGTAATAAGATAACGTTTTCATGTCGCGGGAGATCGCCGGCCTATTCGGCCGCATCGAGCTGCGGCAGTCCACGGGTGGCGCGCGGCATTCGGCTACGGCGTTTCCGCAGCCAAATCATGACACCGGTAACCGCGAATGCCGCCGGCACCAGCCCGGTCACGAAGACCAAAACCTGCCAGACCGGACCTGTGTTGCTGCCGTCGTGGATCCAGCGGATCCAGGACGCGACGCGATCGCCGGACAGCGGCGTCAACTTGCGGGCCGCGCCGCTCTGATCGTCGACCATCACCGTCGTGATCCCGGCAGTCCCGGCGACGCGCAACTGCACGCGCCAAGCCCTGGTTGCCTGGGTCGGCACGAAGATCGCCGCCGGCATCGCATCGGCTTCTGCGCCAAGTGCCGCCGCGAGCGCGCTGTCGAAGTTGAGGTTGGTCTGCCGCATCGGCGGCGCGTTGAATGCGCCGCGCTGCTGCGGAGTCATCGGCGCGACCGACGACAGCAGCTCTCGCCCCGGTTGCGGAAAGCCGAGATAAATCCCGGTTGCGGACACCACGGCCAGCGGAAGCGCAATCCAGAATCCCAGCGCGTGATGCAAATTCAGAGATATCGTCGGCCCGCGCCGCCAGCGCAGTCCGCGCAGGAATCCTCCGTTGCGCGGCCACCACAGATAAATACCGCTGAGCGACAGGATCAGCATCGCCACGCCGGCCCAGCCGACGACAGCGCGGCCGCTGTATTCCGGGATCGTGAGGTTCTCGTGGAAGCGGTGCAGGAACCCGATCAGCGAGTTGCGAAACTCCGCGACGTCAAGCGCGCGCCCGGTCGGCGGATCGAGGTAGACCGTGAGCACGCGCGGACGCCCGGCCGCCTGCTCGCCGCGCGGTTGGCGGGCCAGGACCGTCGCCGGCCAGCCGGGGCTTTCCGGTAACCGCACGGCCACCGGCTGATAACCGGCGCCGAGCGCAGATGATGCGCTTGCGACAAGCACCGACGGCGGCAGCGCTTCGCCGCGGGTCACCGCATAGCGAGCGGGATTGACCAGCGCGTCGAGGTGGTCGTGCCAGACCAGCAGGCTGCCGGACAGCCCGATCGGCACCAGCAGCAGGCAAAGGCCGATGCCGAGCCAGAGGTGAATATTGAGCCACAGCCGGCGCATCCGGGCGTTGGCAGACATCTGCATTGTCTAGCTAGGCTCTTTGGAAGTATTCCAGAGTTAATCGACCAATCAATTCAAACGTATAGCGCTGTGTCAAACCATAAACAAATATAAATTGATCAAACTGCTAGTTTTTAATTGTTCTAATTTCAATAATACTTAGTTTTGACGTATTGTATTTGTCCCCATTGGAAGTTTTTGCTAAATCAATACTACGAAAAGGCTGAGTTTTTCATTATTATAAAGTAAAGTTGGGGGTGTCATGTCTCAGTATAGTGGCGGACGTAGTCGTCCAAATGCTTCACCAAGCAACAAGCCGACAGAGCAGAAAAAGCAACAAACCGGCGCGATCCGAGCCGCAACGCGAAGCCCGCTGTCGCCAGCGGCGATGAGCCTAGCTTCGCTGATGCTCGCCACCACCGCTTCGGCGCAGGACACCGGCGGCTCGCTGCCGACAATCGACGTGGTGGGCAACACCGGGGGCTACCAGACCGGCAGTTCAACCCTCAACCGGCTGCCGACGCCGCTGCGCGACACGCCGCAGACCGTGAACGTGATCCCGCAGCAGATCATCCGTGAACAGAATGCGACCACGGTCGCCGACGCGCTACGCAACGTTGCCGGCATTACGTTCCGCGCCGGTGAAGGCGGAAACCAGGGCGACACGCCCTACATCCGCGGTTTCGATGCGCGCAACGACATCTTTCGCGAGGGCGTGCGCGATCCGGGCTGGTACACCCGCGACACCTTCTCGGTCGAGCAGGTCGAGGTTTTCAAGGGCCCGTCGTCGTTCCTGTTCGGCCGCGGCTCGACCGGTGGCGTGATCAATCTCGTCACCAAGACGCCGAAGGATCGCAACTCGGTCGAGGGCGAAGTGATCGGCACCACGGCCGGCGGCGTCCGCGCCTCGGTCGATGCCAACGGCAAGCTCAACGACCGTTGGAACGCACGCATTCAGGTCATGGGCCAGGACTATCCGATCCCAGGCCGCAACGAGATCGAGGACCAGCGCTGGGGCGTGGCGCCGTCGTTGTCCGGAAAAATCACCGACCAGACCAAGGTGACCTTCAGTCACATCTATCAGCACGACAACCTGGTGCCGGACCGCGGCATTCCCTTCCTGCCGGCGACCCATGGCGTGCCGCGCAGCCCCGCTCCGGTGTCGCGCAACAACTTCTACGGCATCACCAACGGCATGCTGCCGGACACCGAGAAGGTCGACGCCCACATCTCGACGGCGAAGATCGAACATGAACTGGCGCCGAATGCCAAGATCACCAACACCACCCGCTACGTCAGTGTGGACCGCTTCAACCGCGCGACGCTGACCCAGCGATTCAATCCGCCGGTCGGCGGGCTTGCCACCTACGCCTATCGCCCGCCGCGCCAGCAACTCACGGCCGAGAATACGCTATGGGCGAACCAGACCGATTTCACCGGCAAGTTCACGACCGGATGGGTGGTCCACAATGTGACGGCCGGCCTCGAATTCGCGCGCGAGGATCGCACCCAGGTCAGCTCGCCTTATGTCGCAAATTCGGCGGGCGCGACCAGCGTGTTCAATCCCGACCCCAACCGAGCACCCGGCAGCTTCGGTCCCCCCGGCATTCCGACTGACGTAAGCGGCAAGACCGCCGCAGGCTACGTCGCGAACCAGATGAAGATCACCGAATATTTCGAGTTTCTGGGTGGCCTGCGCTACGACAATTACAACACCTCCGCCAAGTCACCGACGGCGCTGTCGCGCGAAGACAACATGCTGAGCTGGCGGGTCGGCGCCGTATTCCATCCGATTCCGCTCGCCAGCCTCTATGTCATGCACGGGACATCGTTCAATCCGTCCGCGGAGTTCGTCACCCTGGCGGCGGCGAACGTCAACATCGGCCCGGAGAAGAACGAAACCACCGAAGTCGGAGCCAAGCTCGATGTGCTGGGCGGCCGGCTGAGCCTGACCGGCGCGTGGTTCCTGACCGAAAAGACCAATGCCCGGGTTCCCGATCCGAGCAATGCCACGGTCAATATTCTTGACGGCGTGACACGCATCACCGGCTGGGAGGCCGGGGTCAACGGCAAGATCACCGACCGCTGGCAGGTGTTCGCCAATTTCACCAAGCTCACATCGGAAATCGTCAAGACCACCACGGCCGCGCAGCGCGGCAAGGAGCTGATCGGGACGCCGAACACCGCATTCTCGCTGTGGACCACCTACGACTTTACCCAGCAGTTCACCGTGGGCGGCGGCGCCTACTATGTCAGCGACTGGTGGGGGGATGCGACGAACACGGCTCTGGTGCCGGAATACTGGCGGTTCGACGCGATGGCCTCGTACAAGATCTCGCCCACCGCGACGTTGCAGCTCAACGTCTACAATATCACCGACAAGTATTATTACAGCTCGGCTTACAGCAACTGGGCCATTCCGGGACCGTCGCGGTACGCCACACTCGCCTTGCGGATGCGCTACTAGCACAGCGTTGTGTCCGCGCCCTCGTCAACGGGGCGCGGACGCTGCATTCGCGGGCAGTTTGGAATTGCTTTGATCTTCGCAATCGAGTCTTGGGGCAGGCGTCATGCGCGTCTAGGGTCCGGCCTCTCACGCGCGTGGAGTTCCGGCGATGATGCTGCACATCCCCAACGTTCTCACGCCAGAGCAGGTCGCGCGCTGCCGCGACGTGATGACAAAGGCGGACTGGGTCGACGGCAACGTCACGGCCGGACACCAGTCGCGCAAGGTCAAATACAATCTACAACTGCCCGAGGAGTCGGAAACAGCGCGCGAGCTCGGCGAGATGGTGCTGAAGGCGATCTACCGCAGCCCGCTGTTCATGTCTGCGGTGCTGCCCAAGCAGGTGTTCCCGCCGCTGTTCAATCGCTACGACGCCGGCATGGTGTTCGGCTCGCACGTCGACAACGCGATCCGCTCGCACTCGACCATGCCGGTGCGCATCCGCACCGACATTTCATCAACGCTGTTCATCTCCGAGCCCGAGGACTACGACGGCGGCGAACTGGTGGTCGAAGACACCTACGGCAGCCATTCGGTAAAGCTGCCGGCCGGCGACATGATCATCTATCCCGGCACCAGCCTGCACAACGTGACGCCGATCACGCGCGGCTCGCGGATCGCGTCGTTCTTCTGGACCCAGAGCCTGATCCGCGACGTGTCGCAGCGGGCGCTGCTGTTCGATCTCGACATGTCGATCGTGCGGCTGACCCAGGACCACCCCGAGCATCCATCGCTGGTCAATCTCACGTCGTGCTACCACAACCTGCTCCGGCAGTGGGCCGAGGCGTAAGCCGGAACCCGATCCCCCGAGTGCGTGGCCATCCTTCGAGACGCGCGGCTTCGCCGCGCTCCTCAGGATGAGGTCGGTGGGTGTTGATCGCGCTTTCCGACCTCATCCTGAGGAGCGTCCGAAGGACGCGTCTCGAAGGATGGCTCCGCGCATGAACGCCGCCCAGCCCGCTATTGATTGAGCAGCGGAATGGTCTTGTGGTCCGCAGCCTTCGGCTGCGCCTCGAGATAGGCGTGGATGTCGGCGAGGTCGGAGTTCGATAACACCGGCTCCCGGTAAGGCGGCATGGCGCGGTTGGTGGTCCGCACGAATGCCGAGAACGCCTCGTAAGGCAGCGGCTCCGGCGCGAGCTTGGGGCCGGTCACGCCGCCCTGCCCCACGGTACCGTGGCAGCCCCAGCAGCCGACCGCCATGTAGACCTTCTTGCCGTTGTCGGCCGACGCCGCGAGCGCGGCGCCGGTCTCGATCAGCAGGCATGCGGCGAGCGCCGCGACGCCGACGCGAACAACATTCGACATGGCTGGCCCTCCCTACCGCGGCTGCGTCCAGACGTCGACCAGCGCGGGCTGGCCCGACTTGACCGCGTCGACCGCGCGCTTGAGCGTCGGCCCAAGCTCGGCCGGATCCTTGATTGGGCCGAAGCCCTGGACGCCCATCGACTGCGCCATTTTTGCGTAGTCGATGTCGGGCGCCTCGATCGAGGTACCGATCGGCCCGGTGGTCTTGCCGAGCGCCGCAACGCGGTTGCGCCGGTTCGACAGGCGCTGCACGTGCATCACCTCCTGATGATAGCCGCGGTTGTTGTGCATCACGGTCAGCATCGGAATGTTGTGATGCGCCGACGTCCACAGCGCGCCGGGCGAATACATGAAGTCGCCGTCGGGTTGGAAGTTGAGCGAGAACCGCCCGAGCGGCCTGTTAGCAAGCGCAGCGCCGACCGCAGCGGACAGGTTGTAGCCGAGCCCCGCGCCGCCGGAATGGCCGAGATGGTGATAGTGCTTTTCCATCGGCCAGATGCGCGACGGCCAGCCGCTCATCTGCCGGTCGGAGCCGACCATCGACCAATCAAGATCCTTGATCTGCGCCCAGACCTCCATGGTCAGGCGCGCAGTCGAGATCGGGCTGGCGTCCCAGCCGACCGCCATGGCGGCCAGATTGCGCTGGCGCGCTTCGGCCTTGGCCTTGCGCGAAGCTTCGCCGCGCCGCTCGATCGCGGCCTTCCTGCCCGCCGGGATCGCCGAGCGCACCGCTTCGATCAGCGCCGGCAGCGTGGCTTCGGCATCCGCCGCCATGTGAACGTCCACCACCTGGAAGCGCTGGAAGTCCTGGTAGTTCGCCTTGGTCAGCAGATCGGACGAGTTGATGCTGATGAGCTTGGTGTCATCCTTGATCCGGGACTCGTTGATGCCGTGCCCGCCCTCGCCGGTGTCGATCCAGGCATTCACCGTGGCCCAGAAGTCGGCCAGCTCGAGCCCGATAATCACGTCGGCCTGGCCGATGACGCCCGGCGCACGGCTGAGATGATGGGTCTTCGGGAAGTTCATGCGCGCGCCGCGATCGACCACCGGGCATTGCAGCAGCTCGGCAAGCTCCACCAGCAGCTTGATGGCGTTCGGCGTCCGCGCGGTGCGATCGACCACCAGAACCGGACGCTCGGCGTTGGCGAGCAGACGCGCGGCTTCCTTCACGGCGCCGGTGTCGCCCTGCGGCGGCGAGGTCGGTACGTAGCGCGGAATCGAGAGCTTCTCGCCGTTCTTGATCGGCTCCTGCTGCAGGTCGGCGTCGAGCGCGATCGCAACCGGCCCGTACGGCGGCGTCATAGCGATCTTGTAGGCTCGCACGAACGACTGCGCGAAGTGATTGAGCGACAGCGGGGTGTCGTCCCATTTGGTGAAGTCACGGACCAGGGCGTTGATGTCCTGTGCCGAATGGAAGGTCGGCACGCCCGGCGGCCGCATCGAAGCTTCGAGATGGTTGCCGCCGACCATGATCACCGGAACGCGGTCGCACCAGGCGTTGTACATCGCCATGCAGGCGTGCTGCATGCCGACCGTGCCGTGCGCCAGCGTCATCATCGGCTTGCCCGTCACCTTGAAATAGCCGTGGCCCATGGCGACGGCGATCTCCTCATGGTTGACGGTGAGGAATTCGGGCTTCTTGTTATGGCCGTAGTTGATCAGCGACTCGTGCAGGCCGCGGAAGCTCGATGCGCAATTCGACGGCAGGTATTCGATATCGAGCGACTTGATGACGTCGACCATGAAGTCGGAGCCGTCCGGGCGCGTGGCTTGCGCCAGCGCCTTCGGCGTGCCGACCTCGGCTGCAATTTGCTGCGCGGACGGCGGCAGCGCCGATGGGAGCTTCTTCTCGGCTGCGCCCACAGCCGCAGCGCTCACCTTCGGCGCAACAGCGGTCGCGGCACCCGCCACGGCCACGCCGGCCAGGAATTTTCGGCGGTCAACGTTCGGGCTCGAATCCTTGCGGGCCATCGTGCTCCTCCCTGGATGAAAAACCGGCGGCGACTCGGGTCGCTCGTGCGCAGCGTTGCCGGATTCTAGTCCAGGGCAGATTGTCGCACCAGAGCCCCCTGCGTAGAGCGTCAGGCGCTCATTCGCCGTCGCGGCGCAGGATTGGGCAAGGCCGGCTCTCCGGCCGGATTCTTCAGCGCCTCGACAAAGCGCTCGCCCCAGAACTTGATGTCGTTTTCCGACAGCACCCGGAACAGCTCGCCGTGCCGGCCGCGGCGCTCCTCGATCGGCATCGCCAGCGCCTGCGCGATGGTCGTACCGACAGCCTCAGGATCGTAGGGGTTCACCAGCAGCGCCGCTTCGCATTCCATCGCAGCGCCTGCAAAGCGCGACAGGATCAGCACGCCCGGATCGTCGGGGTCCTGCGACGACACGTATTCCTTGGCAACCAGGTTCATGCCGTCGCGCAGTGGCGTCACCAGCGCGGCGCGTGACGAGCGATAGAGTCCCGCCAGCGCCGAGCGGCTGTAGGCACGATTGACGTAGCGGATCGGCGTCCACGAGGCTTCGCCGTAGCGGCCGTTGACCCGCCCCACCGTCTCGCTGATCTGCCGCTCCATCGCGGCGTATTCGCGAATTTCCGAGCGGCTCTTCGGCGTGATCTGGAGATAGGTGACGGCGCCGCGCCATTGCGGATGGTCGGCGAGAAAACGCTCGAATGCCTCCACACGGAGCCCGATGCCCTTCGAATAGTCGAGCCGGTCGACACCGATGATCATGGCGCGCTCCGACAGGCTGGTCAGCACCTCCCGCACGAATGACGACCGCGCGGTGCGCCGCGCCAGCCGGTTGAATTCGGCAGTCTCAACTCCGACCGGGAATGCCCCGAGCCGCACCGTGCGATTGCCGGCGGTGAAGGTGCGCGGGTCGCGGCTTGGCATGTTGCATTCTTTGGACAGATAGCGCGCGAAGTTGTCGGCGTCGTTCTCGGTCTGGAAACCGACGAGGTCGTAGTGGCAGAGCGAGAGGATCAGGCGCTCATGCTTGGGCAGCGCGGTCAGCAACTCCGGCGGCGGAAATGGAATATGGAGGAAGAAGCCGATGCGGTTCTGGTGTCCGCGGTCGCGCAACGCCTTGGCGAGCGGGATCAGATGATAGTCATGGACCCAGACGATATCGTCGGGCCGCAGCACCTTGTGCAATTGATCGGCGAAGTGATCGTTCACCCGCATGTAGCCGGTGAGGTCGAGGCTGGAATACTCCGCCAGATCGAGCCGGTAATGCAGGATCGGCCACAGCATCCGGTTGGCGAAGCCGTTGTAATACTCCTGGTAGTCGGCGCGGCTGAGATCGGTGGTGAGATACGTTACCCCGGCATGCTCGACGGAGCGCGTGGCCATCTCGCTCTTCGCGGCCACCTTGCCGCTCCAGCCGAACCAGAGACCGTGGTTGCGCTTGAGAAACGACCGCAGCGCGACCTCAAGGCCGCCGGCTCGCGCGCCGCCGTCCGCGCTGGGGACGGAGACGCGGTTGGACACCACCACTATCCGCGCCAATAGCGATCCTCCGGACTGCGCGACGGATGCATCGCGGCAACGCTCAAGGAAACAAACCGGTCTGAACGGCTGGAACACATAACGTGCTTGGCAGGAAATGGTTCATCATGACGCTGCCGCCACCAGCGGCGGCACCATCGATTCACTTCGGGAAAGCCGCTCCAGCCAGCCCCGTACATCGTTCGGGGTTTGGAAGCGCCCGTTTATGCCCGGTACCTTGCGGCCGACGGCAATTGAGCAACCATCGAATTCGGGCATGACCGCGAAGGCGGCTTCGTCGGTGGTGTCGTCGCCGATGAAAATCGGGGTACGGCCGCGGAACGGCGGATAGCTCATCAACTCGCGCACCGCGGTACCCTTGTCGAATCCGAGCGATTTGACTTCGAGGACGGCTTTGCCGGATAGCAGCTCGAATGAATCCTCGGGGTAGTCCTTGCAAATCCGAAATACCGCATCGACCACGTCGAGGCCCCGCTCCTCCAGCACCAGCCGGTAGTGCAGCGCGAGGGAATAACCCTTGTCCTCCACGCCTACACCCTCGAAGAGCGTCGCGATCTCCAGAAGCCGGCGCTTGAGATCGCGGTCGAGCGCAGTGCCGCGCATCTCGTAGTCATGTTTGGGGGTCGGCCTGATCTCGGCGCCGTGGCCGCCGACAGCAGGCAACACCAGGGGCGCGAAAATGTAATCGATGTCCCCGATCGGTCGGCCGCTCACCAGGGCCAACGCACCGCCGGTCCGGTCTGACGCACGTACCAGCGTGTCGCGAAGCGTGGGCGGCACGTGGACTTCATGCGGCGTGGGCGCGATATCGAGGATGGTCCCGTCGATATCAAGCAGGATGGCGGATTGGTCTAGATCGATCGACTCCAATGACACGAGCAGGTCCATTTTCCTAAAAAATGACTGAACCAACGGCAGCGTTCTGCGAGCTGGCGTGAGCGTGCGATAATGATTGCCGACCTCCCGCAGGAATAACGCGTAACTTTGCAATGGGTTGCATTGCAATAACCGCCATGCGCCCCCGGAATAGGGCCCTCTGCCATCGGTCCGGAACTTCGGGGGACACATGGCGTTGCCCCTCACGCGAAAACAGCGAGGAAGATCATGCCGCAGGCACGCTATTTCATCGTGCGTAATGAAGATGCGTGGTTGATTCGGTACGCCGACGAGGAATTCGGCCCGTACAAGACCCAGAATGAAGCCCTGCTGTTTGCCATCGATGCCGCGCACAAGCTCGGCAAGCATGGCGATTGCGCCCAGGTTTGCCTGATGGGCGAAAACGGTCATTTTCACCCGCAGTGGACCTACGGGCAGGATTCCTATCCCCCTGGTATCTGAACGAGAATTTGAAAATGGCTTGGAACCCTTTCTTTCGCAAAACCGTGACCGGAGTCGAGGCCCGCGCGGGCTTTCTCGATCGGCCCGTGCTCGCCGTGCTGATCGTCAGCACCGTACTGGTGATCATCGGTTTTGCGGTGGTGGCGCTGGGCGTCTGGTAGGCCGCGACCCGGCACTTTGAATCACTGCATCGTTCTTCCAGATCGCCGGTCGCGATACCGGGCGGCCGACACGCTTGTCCGCGAGCGGGCGCGAAAGCAGATGACATCTGAAGAAGCGCCAAAGAACCTACGCCAGGCTCGGAACCATTAACGCGCTGTCTCGTTCATTCTACGACGCGGCCGTTCCCGTCGGTCGCGCCGGCGCCGGACGGTATTCACCCCCCTCCCCCCGACAGAAGCCGTCCGGCGCACTAATTTTTCCTCCCCTCAGCTTTTCACAGCAACGCGGCGTCGGCCTCTCGCACGGCCGTGCTTTCGCACAGCCATGCATCGCCCGCGAACCATTCGTGCTGACGCCCGCAGACCGGGCAATCGACCCGCGCGAAGAACACCGGCGCACTTCCGAACTGCTCGCGCTCCATCTCGATGCCTGTCGGGATCTCCTGTCCCGTGCGGGGGCACCTGATCATGACCAATCCCATCAGAACCTCCGTTGGCGAGAAATTACGCGTGTGCATCTGTCTAGACGCGATATGCGAAGCTGATTTGACAGCCCGATGGCATCGATAAGGCATTCTGAATCAATCGGTCCCGCTCGATGACACGAGCGGGACCGACGAAAACCAGATTTGGAAAGCAGCTTACCGGTCGAGAATATCCACGACCTCGCTGGTCGCAGGATCCACCAGCACCAGCCGGTCGCCCACTTGGAAGTATCGGTATTGCCGCAACGCCGGCGTCTCGACGTAGACGGTTTCCGGGAACGGCGAGAGCGCGATGGAAGGCGGCACCGGCCGTCCGATCGTGACGTCCAGCGGCGTCTGCTGCACGCGCATTTCAGGAGCCACGCGCCGCTCCGTGGTGACCGTGCGGTAGATCACGGTGCGCTGCTGCGGGCTGAGCCGCATCGGCGGGCCGGCCCGCTCCACCGTGGTCGTGGTGGTGGTAACGGTTTGCGCGGAAGCGGTCACGGCCGTTCCGACGACCGCGAGCGCGATGGCAACGCGCTGAAGCGAAGACATAGAGAAGTAAGACATGGGGAATGAAGACATCGTGATACCTCCTCTCGGTCGGATTCTGTGACAGGGCAACGTGCCAGGACCACGCGGCGTTCCTTGCGGAACCCAAGGGATGTAGAAACGAAACGGCCGCCCGCAGGCGGCCGTTTTTCGCTCTTTTCAATCGAACTTTAGCGAGCCGGATGCAGCTCCAGTCCGGTAACGCCTGCGGCCAGATTGAGACCGGTCTGGCTCTCGACCGAGACCGGTTGCAACGACACCGTACGATCGCTGCCGCCCACCAGCACATTCACGCCGGCGCCAACGCCGACCGTCGCCTCCGCGCTCGCGCCGCCGTAGCGGCCGGCCAGCGCGCCGAAGCGCCGTGTCGTCGGGGCGTACACCGCCCACGCCATCTGGCCGCCCGTGGTCACGCCGATGTCGAGCCCGAATTTGGTGATGCTGCCGACATAAACCTCGCGCGGTCCGGGCTGATCCGGCGTGAACATGCACGTGACCTGCTTCTGCGAGCCGATGATCAGGCCGATGCCCGCTGAAATATCGCACGACAGCATGCCGGCCTTCACACGTTGCCCGCGTTGGGCGGATGCCGGATCCATTGCCGATCCGCCGATCGCGACGGCAAGGGCAGCAGCGGCGAGAGCGTAAGTGGAACGCTTCATAGCAACCTCCATGGTGTGCAAATGTCGGATTGGGAAAAACTCCCTCGACCTAACGACACCAACGCGGGCCTATGGCTGGGAGTTCCCGCTGCGCACGGCGGATGCTTAACGCGGAGTGTTAACGGCGTGAGACTTCAGCGTTCTTTGACGAGCTTGTGGACCTCGGCCGGAAGAGCGTCGAGGTAGGGCCCGATGAAAAACGTCTCGCCGGTGCCCGCGCCGAACAAGCGATCGTAGGTGTCGATCATCGTCCGCACCGCATCGAGACACGACGGCACCGAGTCGACAATCAGATCGTTGACGTTGCCGGCGTCGCTCGCATCCGCAAAGCGCGGATCGGCCGACACCCGCCGGGCGATGCATTGAGTCGTCGTTGAGACCAGCGGACGCACGACGGCGCGCTTCTGCTGCAATGACATCGGCGCGTTGCGACCAAGCTCCGGCAACGCGGCGCGATCGATTGCGACAGTCACGACGAGAGAAACGCCAACGAGCGCTGCGAGAATCATTCCCCTTCCCCGGCTACGATTGTAACCGGTTTGGTGCAGCGCGAAAGCCGGGTGTTGCCGGGAGAGGAAAAACTTCCTGCGCAGCATCCGTTACGGGAACGAACCGGCCACGGGCGACGTTTGAGTTCCGCGCGTGCCGCAATCGCAAACAGCGGCTAGGCGACGCGCTAACCAAAGCGGAACGGCATATTCGGCACAGGGAATTGGAATATCGCTTTCCCACATCCTTGGGAGTTACCAGATGACGCTGGGTACCATTCTTCTTATCGTTCTGATCCTGATCCTGGTCGGCGTAATCCCGACCTGGCCGCACAGCAGCGGCTGGGGCTACTATCCATCGGGCGCAGTCGGGACGATCCTGATCATCGTGCTTATCCTGCTGCTGCTCGGACGGATCTAACCTCATACGTCGGAGGAGATTGTCATGGCCATGATGATGCAAGACGGCCGCGGGGAACCGACCGCGGTTCATGGACTGATTGCAAGCGACCGTGTCGAAGGAACGCCGGTGCGCCGGCCGAACGGAGCCAAGGTCGGCGAAATCAAGCGCGTGATGATCGACAAGCTGAGCGGCAACGTTGCCTATGCGGTGCTGAGCTTCGGCGGTTTTCTCGGCCTGGGTGCGCGGTATCACCCGCTTCCCTGGAGTGCCCTGAAATACAATCCGGATATCGGCGCCTACGAGGTCGACATCACGGACGAGGAGTTGCGCCGTGCGCCGTCGTTCGGCGAGCGCGACGAGTTCGACTGGGGCGATCGCTCGCGGGAGAGCGCTTTGCACGACTACTACAAGGCCCCGCCCTACTGGGGCATCTGAGCGCAGAGACTATCGAAAACGAAAAGGCCCGCATCAGCGGGCCTTTTCTCCATGGGTCGGCCGGAGGTTATCAGCGCGTCAGTTGCGCCATCTGCGTCGGCATCTCCACCTGCGCTACGCAGCGCCCGGTGTGATGCGCCATCGACGGCTGCGCAACCGGGCTGAACGAGGGGTCGCAGCCCATCGGCACCTTCAAACGCTTCGGCTTGCGGTCTTGCGGCTGGTCACGAACCTCTTCGCGGTCGCGCACCTGCACCGGAACCGGCTTCACCGTGCTGCCGGCGTGCTGGCGAACGGTCACTTCCGGCAACGTCATCCCCTTGGTGACGACCGTGACGTTGGTCATCGGATCGGTGCGAGACCAAAGCCTTCCGCCAGCGTAACGTCGAGCACCGCCAGATCGAAATGATTGGCCTCCAGCAGATGGCGCGCCTCGTCGATCGATTCCGCCGACACAACCTCGGCGGTCGAACCGAGCGCGAGCGCCACCATGCGCAGCACGTCGCGGTCGTCGTCGACATGCAGGATGCGGGGCCGCACGAAGGAGTCGCGCACGATCGGCCGGTTGAGCACGCGCAGCAGCCGTTCGGTGTCCACCGGCTTCGCCAGCCAATCGAGCACGTTGAGCGTGGACGAACGCTTGTCATCGCGGCCGCGGGCGGGATCGGCGGAGACCACTACGATCGGCGTGTTGTGATATTGCGGCTGGGCGCGCAGATTCTTGATCAGGCTGATGCCATCGCTGTCGGGCAATTGCAGATCGACCAGGATCGCGGCGTAGGAGCGGCTGGCGGCGCCCTTCACCGCTTCGTCTGCGGTGTAGGCGACGTCGGTCGGGAAGCCGGCGGCCCGCAAACGGCCGGACAACACCGCGGCCGCGTCCGGATCGTCCTCGCACAGCAGGATCAGCGCGTTGCCGGATCGGCCGAGCCGTTCGGTCTCCAGCAGCTCGATCTGGTCCCAGCATGGCAGCTCGACGTAGAACACGCTGCCTTCGCCCGGCGCCGATTGAAGGCCGACGTCGCCGCCAAGCCGCGTCATGATCTGCTTGACGATGCTGAGGCCGAGACCGGTGCCGCCTTTCTGCCGCGCGTCGGTGGCGTCGACCTGTACGAATTTCTCGAAGATGCGAATCTTGTAGCCGTCCGGAATGCCGGGACCGCGGTCACGCACCGTGACGCGCAGGTTGGTGCCGTTGTGCTCGACGCCGACCAGCACCTCCTCACCGCGCGGCGAGAACTTCACGGCGTTGGACAAGAGATTGATGATGACCTGCGTCATCCGATCGGAATCGACGCGCACCACCCCCTGAGCAGACGAAGGATCGAGCCGCACCGTGACGCCGAAGGCTTCGGCAAACCCGCGGTTGGCCTCGATCGCCTGCTCGATGAGCGCGCGCAACTCCACCGGCTGGAGCGCAAACACCATTTTTCCGGATTCGATCTTCTCGATGTCGAGAATATCGTTGATCAGCCGCACCAGACGCTGGCTGTTGTTGTGCGCGATGGTCAGCAGCCGCTTCGCCGGATCGGGCAGCGAACCCGCCGCGCCTCCGACCAGCAGCCCGAGCGACCCTGCGATCGAAGTCATCGGGGTGCGCAGCTCGTGGCTGACGGTGGCGACGAACTCGTCCTTAAGGCCCTCGGTCCGCTTGCGCGTGGTGATGTCGCGCACGAACACCACGAACATCTTCCGTTCGCCGATCGGCATCTCAGCCAGAACGAAATCGACCGGGAACGTCGTGCCGTCGGGGCGACGTGCCGAGAGTTCACATACGCCGTCCTTCTTGAGCATATGCCGCAACTGGCTTCCTGAGCCGACGTCGCTCGGCCCAGCAAGGTCGATCAGCCGTCCGATGTCGCGGCGTACGGCCTCTTCAGCATGGACGCCAAACATTTTCTCAGCGGCGGGATTGAGAGTTTCGATGCTGCCGCTTTCGTTGAGCGTAACGATTCCGTAAAGCGCACAGTTGAACACCGCTTCCTGGCGCGCCATTGACTGTTTGAGCGCCTTGTCGATGACCCGCTGCTCGGTCATGTCGCGGCCGATGAAGAAGTGCTGCTGCTCCGGCTCCGACCACACGCCGGTCCAGGCCAACGGCACGGCCCGGCCATCGGCATGCACATAGCGCGACTCGAAATTTCGGATGGCGTTGCCGCGGCGCGCCATGCGCATTTGTTCGCGCGTGCGTTGCAGATCTTCGGGATGGACGAAACCGGCGGCGGAGAGGCCGATGAGTTGTTCCGGTTCATAGCCGAGAATCGGCTTCGCGCTCGGACTGATCTGGAGAAAATTGCCCCTGCGGTCCGCGATTAGGATCAGATCGAGCGACGTATCGAACAGGCGCCTGCGAGCGGCCATCTCACGCCCGATGGCATCATTCTTCTCCTGCATCTCGTCGGCCATGCGCTCGAATGCGTGCGCCAGCGTGCCGATCTCTCCACCGACCGAGACCGGCGGCACCGCCAGCTCGCCGCGCCCGAATGCCTCCACTGTCCTGGTGATCTGCACCACCGGCCGCGCCAGCGAGCGCGACAGCCAAAGTGCAAAGCCAATCGCCACCAGCACCGCGGCAAGCGACGCCAGCAGGACCGAGTGCCGCACGGCGTTCGCAGGCTCCAGGATCACTGAATAGGGTGATGTCTCGATCACGCCGATCCATGGTCCGCCTGCCGGATTGGAGGCGGAAATCGCTACGCCCAGGCGTTCGCCGCCGGCGTCGCTCACGACGCGGCCGTGGCTGCCCTTGGTTCCAAGCAGGGCGGTGAGATCGGGGAAATAGTCCTGCAAGCGGGATGGCCTGCCGAGATCGAAGCCGAACTCGCGCGTCGGGTCGGGATGAACAAGATAGTCGCCGCTTTCGTTGACGACATAGACGTGGCCACCAGCCCTCGCCGCCGACCTCAATCGATCGAATGCCGAACGCATGTCGAGATTGACCATGACGAGCCCAAAGCGGACCCCATTGTGATCGAACACCGGCGTCGCAATCCTCAACACCGGAACATGCGGCGTCTCGATCGCGCCGTGCTCGCGATGCAGGTCGATGGGCGAGACGTAGACCTCGTGCTCGCGCAGGCGGCTGGTTTCGCGGAAGAAAGTCTCCGCACTCTTGACCTGCATCTCGGTGTCGGGGACGACGCGAACGGCGCCACCCGGCGCCGAGCGGTCCACCCGGACGATTTCGCGGCCGGTGTGATCCAGGGTACGAAGCTGGTAATACGCAGACTTCGCGGACAGATCGGCCATGTAGCGCCGCGCCATGCGCAGCCGCTGATAAGTCTCGGTCGTGCCGTCTGCCGGATGGATGCCGCCGCTCACCCGCGCCAGGATGATCGCCTCGAGCGAGGCCGCCGAGCGGATCGCGACGATGTCGGCGCGCGCACCCTGGACGTAATCGTCGAGATCGTTGCTGAGCTGGCGGGCCTGGGTTTCGACCCGCTCCAACGCGCGCGGCACCAGAGCACCTTCGATGGTGCGGTAGGTGATGATGCCGAGCACGGCTGCCGTGAGCAGCACCAGCGTCACCATTGCCCCGCTGAGGCGGGTGGACAACTTCATCAGCCACCCTCTTCGCCCCTCGGGCGACGTGCGTCGGCGTTATACACGCGAGAGTGGCACCATAAGACTTTCTCGTCTATTAGAAGAAACACGTAACTTCAAGTCATAATTGCCCGGTTTCTTGGCTGACGACGGTAATCACTTGTTAAGAATCATGAACAGAACGTAAATATTTTCCATCTAATCTTGCTGTTGCTTGGGACGATTGCGACTCGCGCCGTTCTCTGCGATTCATCTGCCGCCATGTCATCGGCGCCGACCATTCTCGTGTTCGATTCCGGGCTCGGAGGCCTCACCGTCTATCGCGAGGTGGCGAAGGCGCGCCCCGACGCACGTCTGGTCTATGCGGCCGACGACGCCGGCTTCCCCTACGGCGCGCGCGCCGAGCCGGAGCTGGTCGAGCGCGTCCTGGCCGTGATGGCCGACCTGATTTCCGCCCACCGGCCCGATCTTGTGGTGGTGGCCTGCAACACCGCTTCGACGCTGGTCTTGCCGCACCTGAGACAGCGCTTCAGCGTGCCGTTCGTGGGCACCGTGCCGGCGATCAAGCCGGCCTGCGCCGCCTCGGTGACGCGGCTGGTCTCCGTGCTGGGCACCGAGGCCACCGTCCAGCGCGAGTACACCCGCGCCCTGATCCGCGACTTCGCCGGCGGCTGCGCCATCACCCTGGTCGGATCGCCGCTGCTCGCCGTGCTGGCGGAGGCCGAGCTCAATGGCGAACCGCCGCCGGATGCCGCCATCGCGCGCGAGATCGCGCCCTGTTTCGTCGAGGGTCAGGGAGCGCACAAGGGCGCGCGCACCGACATCGTGGTGCTGGCCTGCACCCATTTTCCGCTGCTGCTGGACCGGCTCACGCGGCTCGCGCCCTGGCCCGTGACGTTCCTCGATCCCGCCCCCGCCATCGCCCGCCGGGTGGTCGATCTGCTGGGCGGAACCGAGGGCCGGGTTCCCCCACCCCCCGCCCGGATCACGTTCACCTCCGGACGCCCGCCCTCGCCTGCGCTGCAGGCCGCGCTCGGCAGCTTCGGAATCGCCGCAACCGTGCCCGTTGGCGTTTGACTTGGGTGCCGTTTACCCCTAAAAACCGCCCATCTCGCGGGCCTTTTGGCCCGCGCGGTGTTTCGCGACCCGCGGTTTTGGCCGGCGCTTCGGTTCAAGACCTGTCGGTCCCGGCAGACAGCCGGGACAGGAGGAGGGCGCGATCCTCAAAACCTGAAACGACAACATGAGGACGCGATGACCAAGCGCCACGAGGCGAAGTACAAGATCGACCGCCGTATGGGCCAGAATGTCTGGGGCCGCCCGAAGAGCCCCGTCAACAAGCGCGAATACGGCCCCGGCCAGCACGGCCAGCGCCGCAAATCCAAGCTCTCCGACTACGGCGTGCAGCTCAAGGCCAAGCAGAAGCTGCGCGGCTATTACGGCAACATTTCAGAAAAGCAGTTCCGCGGCATCTACGCGGAAGCCATCCGGATGAAGGGCGACAGCGGCGCCAACCTGATCGGCCTGCTTGAGCGCCGGCTGGACGCGGTGGTGTACCGCGCCAAGTTCGTGCCGACGGTGTTCGCGGCACGCCAGTTCGTCAACCACGGCCACATCAGGGTCAACGGCAAGCGGGTCAACATCGCGAGCTACCTGGTGAAGGTCGGCGACGTGATCGAGGTCAAGGATGCCTCCAAGCAGCTTGCGCTGGTGATCGAAGCGCGTGCGCTGGGCGAGCGCGACGTGCCCGACTACATCGAGATCGACGAAGGCAAGGTGTCGGCCAAATACGTCCGAATCCCGGCTCCCGCCGAGGTGCCTTATCCGGTCATGATGGAGCCTCATCTGGTGGTCGAATACTACTCGCGCTAAGCGGTATCCACCTCCAAGCCAATTCGAAAAGGCCGCCTCCCGGGCGGCCTTTTTGCTTGCGATTTCAGGCGGCTTGGCCGGTTTCGGCCGGCTGAAAATTTAGGCACAGGGCAACGCATTCGCCGATGTTGTATATGTTCTTGATTTTCCGAACTATATTTAGTAGACACCCGGCGCGGCTGGCCTCTATACGCCTAAAGTATATGCCACCGCACAAGGGGAGAATCGCTCATGAGCGGCTTGCAAACATTGAAGTCGTGGATTGGTGCGTTGACGGAACTCGGCCTGATGCTGCTGGCATTGGGTATCGTTGCGGCTCTGCTTGTCGGCGGCCAGAACCTGCCGTTCTTCGGAAACGTGGCCGCCAATATCACGGCCTTCGTGAAGGACCTCGGCGCCAACGGTCTGGCTGGGTTGATCGCCCTCGGCGTCATCTTGTGGCTGTTCTCGAATCGCAA
>CAMDFO010000060.1 GCA_945897515.1 Rhodoplanes serenus
GGCCAGAGCTGACGTGTTCGACTACATTGAGCGCTTCTACAATCCCAAGCGCCGACACTCTACGATCGGTTATATGAGCCCGATGGAGTTCGAACGGCAGGCGGGATTAGCTTAGGCGGGTGTCAACGAAACCGGGTGCAGGCCAGGGACAACGAAAAATTCTGAGGCAGGAAAATGATTTTTTCTTGTGCAAAAAAATCATTTCGTTTTTTATTTCAGGCGTGGTCACCCAGTGGTCACCAGCAACAAAAAGCCTCGTGTTCAGAATTTCTTACGGGCAAAATAATGTTACCCCCCTAAAGGTTTAGGGTGGTGGAGCCAGGCGGGATCGAACCGCCGACCTCCTCATTGCGAACGAGGCGCTCTCCCAGCTGAGCTATGGCCCCGACCGAGGGCGCTCGAAAACGCCCAACAGCGAGTGGGCGCCATTTACGGCCGGGGGTCGGCAGAGTCAAGAATGGCGCTCTGGGACGTGGTTTTGTTGGCTTGTTTGGCGGCAGGCGACCAGCTACCTTCCCGCCACATTCGGGCACGCGAAACCCATCATGCGATCCATCCTCTACGTCATCCTGCTGCTGCTCGACCTCTATATCTGGCTGCTGATCGCGGCGGCGATCCTGTCGTGGCTGATCGCCTTCAACGTGGTGAACACGCGGAACCAGTTCGTCGACATGATCGGCCGGTTCCTCTACGCGGTGACGGAGCCAGTCCTCCGGCCGATCCGCTCGATCATGCCCAACCTCGGCGGCATCGATATCTCGCCGGTGATCCTGATCCTGCTGATCATCCTGATCAAAGACATCATCGTCCGTTACGTCTATCCCAACGTGTTCTGATCGCGTGGGTGAGACCCGCCCGTGGGCGGTCACGGCCGGCGGGATCGTGCTCGCGGTGCGGCTGACGCCCAAGGGCGGCCGCGACGCCATCGAGCGCGTCGAACAGCTTGCGGACGGACGCAGCGTGCTCAAGGCGCGGGTGCGGGCCGCCGCGACCGAGGGCGAAGCCAACGACGCCCTGGTGAAGCTGGTCGCGAAGGCGCTCGCCGTCCCACCGCGAGACGTTTCTCTGGTTGCCGGGCAGACCGCGCGCATCAAGCGCCTCGCCGTCGCGGGCCACGGCCCAACGCTTGTCGCAGCGCTGGAGAAGATCGCCGCCGTCAGCTAACACTCGCGGCATGAGCGCACGCATCATCGACGGCAAAACCATCGCGGCCGAACTTCGCGGCAAGGTCGGGGGCGAAGTGAAACGCCTGTCCACGCAGCACGGCATCGTGCCCGGCCTTGCGGTCGTGCTGGTCGGGAGCAACCCGGCGAGCGAGGCCTACGTCGGCAGCAAGAAGAAGATGACGGTCGAGGCCGGCATGCGCTCGTTCGATCATCGGTTGCCGGAAACGGTGAGCCAGGCCGAGTTGATGGCGCTGGTGAATAAGCTCAATGCCGATCCGGCCGTGCACGGCATCCTGGTGCAACTGCCGCTGCCGCCACAGATCAATTCGCAGGACGTTCTCAACGCCATCGACCCGGCCAAGGATGTCGACGGCTTCCATCCGATCAATGCGGGCCGGCTCGCGTCCGGCTTGCCGGCGCTGGTGCCCTGCACGCCACTCGGCTGCATCCATCTCGCCAAGACGGTCCGGCCCTCGCTCGCCGGCCTTGAGGCCGTTGTGGTCGGCCGCTCCAATATCGTCGGCAAGCCGCTGGCGCAGCTTCTGCTCGCCGAGAACGCGACCGTGACGGTGGCGCATTCGAGGACCGCGGATCTGCCCGCGGTGTGCCGGCGCGCCGATCTGCTGTTCGCGGCCGTGGGGCGTCCGGAAATGGTGCGCGGCGACTGGATCAAGCCCGGCGCAACCGTGATCGACGTGGGGATCAATCGCGTCCCGGGTGCCAACGGCAAGTCGCGCCTGATCGGCGACGTGGCATTCGACGAAGCGGTGGCGGTGGCCGGCGCGATTACGCCGGTGCCGGGCGGCGTCGGCCCGATGACCATCGCGTGCCTGCTGGTGAATACGGTGCGGGCGGCCTGCGCCATCGCAGGATTGCCGAAGCCTGCGGTCTAGATTTGAACCAGGCATCCGCCCTGGGCAACCAATGGCGGAAGAGAGACGTCATGACGAAGTCCATCGTTGTCGCGGCTGCAGGCCTCGCGCTGCTCGGGTTGCCGGCTGTGGCCGAGCCGGCGGCGAGCCCGCTCATCGTCAGCGTCTATACCAAGTATGACACCAAGAATTGCCCTCATCAGCGGGGCAAGGACGTCGAGGACTACGGCTCCTGGCGATGCGGCGGCTACGCCGGAATCCCGGTTCTGGTCAGCGCCGGCGACCAGCGCATGCTGATCAGCTTCGGCCGCAATGCGGCGCGCGAACCGGCGGCCTCCCAAACCCTTCCGTCATTCAACAACGCCTATGAGGGCACCATCGAATGGCGGCTTGAGACGCTGCCGAACGGCAAGACACGGCCGTTCGCCACCATCCTGCGCTGGAACGTTCGGCAGGAGAGCGACGAGCGGACCTCAACCGGCCGGACGCTGGTGGTCACGCGGCTCGGTCCGAACGGCGTCTGCCACGTTGGCTATGTCGACGGCCGCGATCCGAAAGGCAACGAGCTGGCGCGTCAGCTCGCTGACCGCCACGCGCGCAAATTCCGCTGCGGCACGGATGACGCGAGGCAGACCGAACCCGATAAGGATTAGAAGATCAGCCGTTCCAGGCGAAGGCGACCTTGTCCAGCGTCCGCTCGCCGAACCGCTCCGAGGAGCGAGCGACGGCTTTGCCGCCGAGCGCGCGGTAGAAATCGACCGCGGGGTCGTTATCCGAAAGCGCCCAGACCACGAGGCTCTTGAGCCCGCTCTGGCCGAGGTCGCGGCGCGCCGAGGTGAACAGCCGGCGGCCGAAGCCGAGGCCCTGATATTCGGGGCGCAGATAGAGCTCGTAGATTTCGCCTTCGTAGAACAGGCTGCGCGCGCGGTTGCGGCCGTAGTTGGCATAGCCCGCGATCTTGTCGCCGAAGGCAAGAATCGAGATGCGGCTGCCTTTGCGAATAGCGCTGTCCCACCAATCCGGGCCGCGCCGGTTGATCAGCTTGTCGAGTTCGAGTCCGGGGATGACGCCCTGATAGGCCGCGCGCCATGCTTCGTCATGCGTTTCCGCGACGGCCTTTGCGTCAGACGGCTTGGCCCGACGAATCTCTATGAGGACGGTGCTCATGGGAGGATATGACCAAGCGAGTCGCCAGCCTTCAAGTCCTACGTTTAACAATCGGCACATGATGTGGATTACTGAGCTACCGTCGCGCGCGAAATGGCGAATGAGCGCGCGAAAGTGCGCAATTGCTCGAAGTTTGCGGGACATGTGGCCGCGATGACACGCCCGATTGTGAAAATGTTGATTGGAGCCGTTCTACTGGCGGCGATTGGCTGCGAATCACTGCGCGCGCAATCTTTGCCCGGTCCGCAAGGCGCCGAGGAAGGAGCGATTCGCCGCCAGATGTGGCTCGTTCCGGCACACGACCGCAGGACGATGATGCGAACGTTGGTCTATCGCCCGCCGGGTCCCGGTCCGTTTCCGCTGGTCGTCGTCAATCACGGAACGACTCGGGATGCTGCGTTGCGAACCACTCTGCGGGCGGAGGAATTCGCCGCGCTCGCTCAATGGTTTGTCGCGCGCGGCTACGCGGTCGCGGCGCCGCAACGGCCGGGACTTGGTGAGACCGGTGGGCTCTATTACGAGGACCACGGCGCCTGCGCGCAGGCCGATTTCGGCAAAGCCGGTTTCGGCGCCGCAGGCAGCATCGGGGCGGCGATCGAGTATCTGACCCGGCAAGCGTTCGTGCGAAAAACCGGCGTGGTCGTTGTGGGGCACTCGGCCGGCGGTTGGGGCGCGCTGGCCCTGACGACGCGCAACCTGCCTGCGGTCAAGGCGGTCGTCGCGTTCGCGCCCGGCCGCGGTGGACGAATGGACGACGTCCCGGGGCGCAATTGCGCACCCGACCGGCTGATCGCCGCGGCCCGGACTTACGGGGAGAAATCGCGCCTGCCCATCCTGTGGATGACTTCGGCGAACGACAGCTTCTTTGGGCCCGACCTGACGCGCAAGCTGGTCGATGCGTTCCGGCTTGCCGGCGGGCGGGTGGAGCAGGAGCCGATGCCGGCGTTCGGCCCCGACGGCCATTACCTAATTTATTCGCCCGATGCGGTGGCGCTGTGGGGACCGCCGGTGGAGCGGTTCCTGGCGCGGGTGAGGTAAGAGCCGCCGCGGATCCGCCCTACACGCCCTCGGCTTCCCGCGTGCGCTCGTCCTTCTTGCGATCGTTGGCGTCGAGCAGCTTCTTGCGCAGGCGGATCGACTTCGGCGTCACCTCGACCAGCTCGTCGTCCTCGATATAGGCCAGCGCCTTCTCCAGGCTCATGCGGATTGGCGGGGTCAGCCGCACCGCTTCGTCCTTGCTGGTGGTTCGGATGTTGGTGAGCTGCTTGCCCTTGAGCACGTTGATCTCGAGGTCGTTGTCGCGGGTGTGCTCGCCCACGATCATGCCGCGATACACCTTCCAGCCCGGCTCGATCATCATCGGGCCGCGGTCTTCCAGCTTCCACATCGCGTAGGCCACGGCATCGCCCTGCTCATTGGAAATCAGCACGCCGTTGCGGCGGCCCTGGATTTCGCCCTTGAACGGCGCGTAGGCGTGATACAGCCGGTTCATGATCGCGGTGCCGCGGGTGTCGGTGAGCAATTCGCCCTGATATCCGATCAGTCCGCGGGTCGGCGCGTAGAACACCAGGCGCACGCGTCCGCCGCCGGACGGCCGCAGCTCGATCATCTCCGCCTTCCGCTCGGCCATCTTCTGCACGACGATGCCGGAATGAATGTCGTCGACGTCGATCACGACCTCTTCGATCGGTTCTTGCAGGTCGCCATTGTCGGCGCGGCGCAGCAGCACCTTGGGCCGCGACACCGACAGCTCGAAACCCTCGCGGCGCATGGTCTCGATCAGGATGCCAAGCTGCAACTCGCCGCGTCCTGCCACCTCCATCGAATCCTTGTCGTCGGACTCGCGGACGCGCAGCGCCACGTTGCCCTCGGCCTCGCGCAACAGCCGGTCGCGGATCATGCGGCCGGTGACCTTGCTGCCTTCGGTGCCGGCAAGCGGCGAATCGTTGACGCGGAACGTCATTGCCAAGGTCGGCGGATCGATCGGCTGCGCCTGGATCGGCACCTCGACCACCGGGTCGCAGATGGTGTGCGCGACGGTGGCGTTGGGCAGCCCGGCAATGGCGACGATGTCGCCGGCTTCGGCTTCGTCGACCGGAACGCGCTCAAGTCCGCGGAAGGCGAGCAGCTTGGTGATGCGTCCGGTCTCGATCAGCTTGCCGTCGTGATCGAGCACCTTGACGTTCTGGTTCGAACGGGCGGTGCCCGAGCTGATGCGGCCGGTGACGATACGGCCAAGGTAAGGATTGGCTTCCAGGATGGTGCCGAGCAGGCGGAACGGCCCCTCTTCCACGGTCGGCGGCTTGACGTGGCGCACGATCAGATCGAACAGCGGCTTCATGCCCTGGTCCTTCGGACCTTCGAGCTTTTCGGCCATCCAGCCTTCCTTGGCCGAGCCGTACAGGATCGGGAAGTCGAGTTGATCATCGGTCGCGTCGAGCGCCGCGAACAGATCGAACACCTCGTTCACCACCTCAACGGCGCGGGCGTCCGGGCGGTCGACCTTGTTGATCACGACGATGGGCTTCAGACCCATCTTCAGCGCCTTGGAGACCACGAACTTGGTCTGCGGCAAGGGGCCCTCGGCGGCGTCGACCAGCACCAGGGCGCCATCCACCATGTTGAGGATGCGCTCGACCTCGCCGCCGAAATCGGCGTGTCCCGGCGTGTCCACGATGTTCAGGCGGAAGTCGTTCCAGAGCACCGAAGTGGCCTTGGCCAGGATGGTGATGCCGCGCTCGCGCTCCAGATCGTTGGAATCCATCGCCCGCTCGACCTGCCGCTGGTTTTCCCGGTAGGTGCCGGATTGCTGCAGCAGGCGGTCGACCAGCGTGGTCTTGCCGTGGTCGACGTGGGCGATGATGGCGACGTTACGCAGATTCATAAGGGTTCCGGAAATCAAGCGCGGGCCATTTTTGGCCCGCTCTGCTGCGGCGCAATATAGTGATCGGCTACACGGAAGCAACCGCCGGGCGAATCCGCGACGGCTGGCCCATCAGCGCGGCGCGCCGGTCGGAAAGCACGTATCGAGCCTGATCCAGCGCGATCGAGAACGCCGTCAGCGCCGCTTCGTCAAGCGCGTTGCCTTCGACGTCGCGAACCATGTCGGTAACGATCCTGTCGGTCTGGGCCTGCAACTCGTCTAGACGACGGGTGGTTTCCGCCGTATGGGCGGCTTTGGTCACGTCCAGGAGCTTTTCAAGGACCTGGAGGCGGCGCGTCCGGTCGCCGCTCCTGGAATAGGTCACAAGCCCGGCCAGTCCCGAGCCGAAGAACGACACGATCATCACGCCCAGGTAGATGAAGTCGCTATAGCGCTCGAAGAAGGTCTTGGTCTCGCCGTCGATATAGGCCGCAGCTCCAGGATGAACCTGAACCGCAGCGTCCTTGTCGGTGTCCGGCGCTTCGATCTTTGCGGCGTAGGTCAGCTCGGTCGCCAGCCCTTGGCGGGTGTTGAAGAGCTGCTTGGTGAATTCGGCGACGATGTCTTCGCCCAGCTTCCGGCCGGCCACGAGATAATGGTGGACCGCGATGGTCTCGACGCTTGCCTCGGGACGCGGCGGGGAGCCGCCGAACGCGCCGGCCTTGATCTCGTTTGCGTCATAGACCGGATGGCGTTCGGCGATGGCCTCGGCCGCGCCGATCTTGAGGAAGGTCGGTGGCTCTTTTTCGCGCGTCAGGGCCGAGATGGCGTCGGCGGTGACCGGACTGTTCACCGGTCCGACCGAAAGCACGGCGTTGACGTTGCTCTCGCGGATCTGCGTCGAGATGCTGCCCGCCGGATCGAACTGGACGACGCTGATCTTGTCGGGGGCGTTCGCCTTGGTCTCGGCGTCGGAATTGAGCACGACGACCATGTCGCTCGCGATGTTGTATTGCCGGAGCACGACTTTGAGCAGATCGATATTGGATTGCGCACGCCCGATCACTCCCAGCCGCTTGCCGACCAGGTCCTCGATTTTCTCGACGTCGGGCTTTTTCTCGGCTGCGGGCTCGGACGCTGGGGCCGGAACGATGAAGACCGCGACGTTCTTGCGCAGGATCGCCACGACCTGGCCGTCCCTCGGCATGCCGACGTCGCGGCGAACGATGGCGAGGTCGGCCTCGCCGTTGTCGATCGCGACAGCGGCTGCGCTTGGACCGCCATCCTTGACGATCGTGCGCACCCGCACGCTGGCGCGCTCGCGCCCGAGCTGCGCCGTGATGGCGTGCACCACCCGCGCATCCTCGGGATTTGATGGGCTGACGGCAAATCGGAGCGTTGTCGGTTGCGACAGATAGTGGAACGCCACCGCGGCGACGCCGGCACAAAGCAGGAGACCGGCGACGGTCACGAGCCGCGTATGCCGCAGCATGCTCTTGAAGCGGCGCGTCCTGCTGATATTTGCGCCCCGGGTGGTCATCGTTCTGGCCACGGGTCGTACGAGCCGGAACACGCGATGATCGGACACTGGCATCGAGGAGCCATATCATGCTCCGACCGGACGACTCCACGTCCGCAGGTCCGATTCCTGCGGTAATGCTTTGTTAACCATAACCGTCGCGCCAGCCGTTTCGAGCCAAGCGGGACCAGGCAAGACGCAAGCGGTGCCCGCCGGTTTGCCGGCGCTGTTTCGGCGCTATGATCCCGGCCTGGAAGGACGGAACCCGAAATGATGGAAACAGCCTGAGAGAGGGTCACACCATGCGCCAGAAGTTGAGCGGGCCGGCCCGCAAGGATGCTCTGGGGAAACTCGGCGGCTGGAGCGAGGTTCCCGGTCGCGATGCCATAACGCGGAAGTTCGTGTTCAAGGATTTCAACCAGGCCTTCGGCTTCATGACCCGCGCGGCGCTGATCGCGGAAAAGATGGATCACCACCCGGAGTGGTTCAACGTCTACAAGACGGTCGAGGTCACGCTGTCGACCCACGATGCCGGCGGGGTGACCGAGCTCGACGTCAAGCTGGCACAGGAGATGGACCGGCTGGCGGGGTAGAGCACGACCGGCGCGCCTTGCGCGCGCCCCATTTCCCGACTACGCGGCCGGCGATCCTGCACGAGAGGTTCGATATGCGGCGCGCTGCGGCGTGGAACGAAGATGAGCGGACGGCGCGCGACAATCTTGAGCGCGACGAAGCCACGGTGCGCCGCGGTTTCTGGCGAAAGCTCGGTCAGCTCGCCGCGCGGGTTCCATTCGCCGAAGACCTGCTCACCGCCTATTACTGCGCGTTCGACCGGCAGACGCCGCTTCACGTGCGAGGCGCGCTGGTCGGCGCACTGGCCTATTTCGTGGTGCCGTTCGACGTGTTGCCCGATGTGATGCCGGCGCTTGGTTTCACCGACGACGCCGCGGTGCTGGCGGGCGCGATCAAGCTCGTGATGGCGCATATCCGTCCTGAGCATCGCGAAGCGGCGCGCGATGCACTCAGACGACTGACGGACCAGGGCGCTTAGGGTTTCAGCACCACCTTGCCCATCACCTTGCGGGTGGCGATATCGCGGAGCGCCTGCGCCGTCTGCGCAAGCGGGTACGTCGCGTGGACATGGCCGGACAGTTTGCCTTCGGCGCACCAGCGCACGATCTCGGTCATGTTGGCGCGATGCGCGGCCGGCTCGCGATCGGTCCACGAGCCCCAGAAAACGCCGCGGATGTCGCAGCCCTTCAGCAGCACGAGATTGAGCGGCAGCTTCGGGATGTCGCCGGCGGCGAATCCGACAACCAGGAAGCGGCCCTCCCACGCGATCGCGCGCAACGCAGCCTCGGCATAGGCGCCGCCGACCGGATCGTAGATCACGTCGATGCCATGCTCGCCGCCGAGCCGCTTGAGCTCATCGCGCAAGTCTCCGGTCGTGTAGTTCACGGTTTCGTCGGCGCCATGCTGGCGCGCGAACGCGAGCTTGTCGTCGGACGAAGCGCAGGCAATGACGCGCGCGCCCATCGCCTTACCGAGTTCGACTGCGGCCAGGCCGACGCCGCCCGATGCGCCGAGCACGGCGAGCGTCTCGCCGCGCTGCATCTGCGCGCGATCCTTGAGCGCGTAGTACGAGGTCCCATAGGTCACGCTCAGTCCCGCCGCGCGATCGAGGTCGAGCCCCGCCGGCACCGGCACCAGCTTGTCGGCCGACACCGCGACGCGTTCGCGCGCCGCGCCCCACCGGCCGTAACCCATCACCCGGTCGCCCGGCTTCACCGCCGTCACGTCCGTGCCGACGCTCTCCACCACGCCGGCGAACTCGGCGCCTGGCGAGAACGGGAATGCCGGCTTGTACTGGTACTTGCCGGCGATGATCAGCGTGTCGAAGAAATTGAGCGCGACCGCTGCGATCCTGACGACCGCTTCGCCCGGGCCGGCCGCCGGATCGGGGATGTCGGCCAGTTCAAGATCGTCGGCTGTGCCGGCGCGGGTGCAGAGCAGAGCTTTCATGTGGGGCGCCAGCTTGCCGGGCGGAGCCCCGTTCGGTCAACGCCGAGGCTACCGATTGTAGTACTGCGGCCGGGTCGGGCCGCGCTGTTGCGGTCGAGGCTGCAACACTGGCCGTACCGTTGCGCTTGCAGGCCGATACGCGGGCACAGGCGCGGGAGGTTGCACGGCCGCGGCTTTCTGCTGGGGGCCCTTCTGCTGCTGCAGGGTCTTCTGGGGCCGCGCGGCACCTTTTTGAGCTTGAGGTTGAGCTTGGGGCTGTTCCGCCGGCGCTTCTTTTGGCGCCGGGGCTGCCACCGGTTGCGTCGAGGCCATCGCTGCCGCCGCCGGTATCGCGCCGGACGAGCGTTCGAGCCGGGCCTGAGGCGGTCCGATCGGAGATGGCATGAATTGGGCGACGGCTGAGCCAGTCAATGCAGCGATAGTGCCCGCGGCCGATGCGAGCACGATGCACTTCCGTCGCATAGGCAATCCCCCCGGAATGCCGAATACCGCATCGATATGCTTGCAATCGTCAGGCACCCTGTAAAGTTGCATGTGTCCATAAGCTTAACGGCGGGAGCGGTCGCCGGGCCGGCCAGCCTCACGTTAACTATGTTTTGTCATCCGGCGCGCCTTCGTGGCTATTTTCGCCTTCACAACGCGGGCTTTGCCCATTATTTCGCTATAGTTGGAGTGATTTATCTCCTATCGCATTTCGACAGCCCGAGCGGCGCACTGATGCGCGAGGCCCAATGACACCGATCCTACGTTTCCGGCTCGTCCTGCCGCTGCTGACCGCGGCGGCGTTCGTCATGCCGGCGATTGCATTGGCCCAGCAGGCTCCTGCAAACACCCTGGCGCCGGCCGCCAAGCCAGCGGCGCCGAAGGCTGCCGCCACGCCCAATCCGGTCGCCCAAGCCACGCTGCTCGGTCAGTACGGCGACTGGGGCGCCTATACGGCCGCTCCCGGCGGCCGCAAGGTTTGCTTCGCGCTGTCGAAGCCCACCTCATCGCAGGACAGCCCGGCCAACCGCCGGACCGCGGCCAACGCGGTCTACATGTTCATCTCGTCGCGCCCGAGCGAGAAGGTGAAGGACGAGATTTCGCTGCTGGTCACCGGCTACGCGTTCAAGGCGAGCACCGATGCGAGCTTCGCCGTCGGCAGCGCGAATTTCCCCATGTACACCCAGAATGACGGCGCCTGGGTCAAGAACGCCGCCGACGAGGCGCGCATGATCGATGCGATGCGCAAAGGCGCCGATGTCGTGATCAAGGGCACAACCTCGCGCGGCACCCAGACCACCGACACGTTTTCGCTGAAGGGCCTCTCGCAGGCGCTCGACCGCGTCGGTCAGGAATGCAAGTGAGCGGATGCCAGTGAGGTACCGCGCGGTTCGGCCGCGCTGAATATCCATGACCACTGTTCTTGAACCTGTGCTCGAGAAGACACCGCTCGAGCGATACGTGCCGCCGGCGAAGCCTTCGCTGGTCGGGCTGTCGCGCGCGGCGCTGGCCGAGGCGCTTGGCGTCATCGGCGTGACGCCGGCGCAGCAGAAGATGCGCGTGCAGCAGCTCTGGCACTGGATCTATGTGCGCGGCACGCAAAGCTTCGACGACATGACCAGCGTGTCGAAGGAACTGCGCGCCGTGCTCGAGGCGCACTACACCCTGGCGCGGCCCGAGGTCGTGGCCGAGCAGGTCTCGGTCGATGGCACGCGCAAATGGCTGCTGCGGCTTCCGGGCGAGACGCCCGGCAGTGCGCCGAACGACGTCGAGTGCGTCTATATCCCCGAGTCGGATCGCGGGACGCTGTGCGTGTCGAGCCAGGTCGGCTGCACGCTCAACTGCACGTTCTGCCACACCGGCACCCAGCGGCTGGTGCGCAACCTCACGCCGGGCGAAATCGTCGGCCAGATCATGGTGGCGCGCGATCGGCTTGGCGACTTCATCGGCATTGAGCGCGTGAAAGGCCCCGGGCTGCCGACCGACGGCGAGCGCTGCGTCTCCAACATCGTGATGATGGGCATGGGCGAGCCGCTGTACAATTTCGAGGCGGTGCGCGACGCGCTGGGCGTGGTCTCCGACGGCGACGGCCTCGCCATCTCCAGGCGCCGCATCACGCTCTCGACCTCTGGCGTGGTGCCGATGATCGAACGCGCCGGCGCCGAGATCGGAGTGATGCTGGCGGTGTCGCTGCATGCGGTGCGCGACGAGCTGCGCAACGAGTTGGTGCCGCTCAATCGCAAGTATCCGATCGCCGAATTGCTCGACGCCTGCCGCAACTATCCCGGGGTGTCGAACTCCAAGCGCATCACGTTCGAATACGTCATGCTCAAGGGCGTCAACGACTCGCTGGAAGACGCCAAAGCGCTGGTGCGGCTGCTCAAGGGCATTCCGGCGAAGATCAATCTCATTCCGTTCAACCCCTGGCCCGGCACCACATACGAGTGCTCGGACTGGGACCAGATCGAGAAGTTCTCCGAGGTCGTGTTCAACGCCGGCTACGCCTCGCCGGTCCGCACGCCGCGCGGCCGCGACATCCTGGCGGCCTGCGGCCAGCTCAAGAGCGCGACCGAGAAGCTGTCGGTGCGCGAGCGCATGGCGTTGCGCGCCATGGCGATGACGGACTGATGGCACTGATCGGCCGCATGTTCGTGGTGGGCTTCGCCTTTCTGATCGGGAGCCTGGCCGCCGCCATGGTGTTCACCCTGGCGCTCATGCTTCCGGAATGGGGCAACGTTCTCGCCGATAATATGGAGCGTGGCGTGTTCTCGGTCGTGGTCGGCTTCGGTGCGTTCTTTATCTCTATATTCGCGCTGCTGCCGGCGATGGTCGTGATCGCGGTCGCCGAAGCGTTCCGCCTGCGCTCGGTGCTGATCTTTGCCATCCTGGGCGGCATCGGCATGCTGGCGCTCTATTACGGCTACGGCGCCGCGTGGGCGGACGTGCCGCCCAACGCGCGCGAGTTCCAGATCGTGGCCGCATCCGGCATCGTGGCCGGGCTGGTCTATTGGCTGCTGGCCGGCCGCAACGCCGGCCGATGGTGCGACCGGCCGGAGCCGGCGGCACACTGATCCGCTTCCCATTCCGGCAAGCCTCCGCTAGACGAAACCGCATGAACCGAACCGGATTGATGATTGCGCTCGCGGTCGCAGCCGTCGCCGGCCTGGTGTTCGGTCTCTATCCCGAGCTCGACCTCAAGCTTGCCGCGCTGTTCTTCGATCCGGAGAGCCGGCGCTTCACGTCGTATTTCTATCAATGGCTCGGTCCGCTGCGCGAAGCGGCGATGTGGCTGGTGGGCGCCATCGTCGCTCCGGCCGTTGTCGCGCTCGCCGTGAAGGTGGCATTGCCGCGGCGGCCGCTGCTGATGTCGGGCCGCGCCATCGTGTTCCTGCTGGCGACGCTCGCGCTAGGACCGGGGCTGGTCGTGAACATGGGCCTGAAGGAAAACTGGGGGCGCTCGCGGCCGATCGACGTGCCGCAACTGGCCGGCGAGGAACGCTTCACCGCGTGGTGGGACCCGCGTGGCGCCTGCCCGAAGAACTGCTCGTTCGTTTCGGGCGACGCGTCGGGCGCGTTCTGGACGCTGGCGCCCGCCGCGCTCGCGCCGCCGGCCTGGCGCGCGGCGGCCTATGCCGGAGCCGTCGCGTTCGGCGCGAGCGTCGGCCTGTTGCGCATGGCGTTCGGCGGGCACTTTTTTAGCGACGTGGTGTTTGCCGGTGTGTTCGTGTTTCTGGTCGTCTGGCTGGTGTACGGGTTGATCTATCGCTGGCCGCGCACCCGGCTTTCCGATGAGCGCATCGAACGCGCCATCGAGCGCGTCGCGCTGCCGCCGCATGATTTTGTCATGGGGCTTTTCGGCCGGCGCCGGGCATAAAAAAATCGCCTCTCTCCGAAGAGAGAGGCGAGGTGGCAGGAAGGAACGGAAAAAAGAGAGCGTTCAGCGCTTCGGCTGTTCGGCGCGCGCAGAATGACCTTCGAGTTTCTCCGAGAAGGCTGCGACGGTCTTGGCGTAGACCAGCGCCTTGTTCCATTTGCGGATCACTTCGAAATTGGCAGTGCCTTCGCCGTAGGGCTGCTTGGGCTGCCAGCCGTAACCTTTGAAGTAGTTGGCGATGGAGGCGAGCGTGTCCGGCACGCTGCGGATCAGGTCGCGCTTGCGATCGCCGTCGAAGTCGATGGCAAATTTGTTGTAGGACGACGGCAGGAAGTGCGCCTGTCCCAGTTCGCCGGCCCAGTCGCCGCGCAGGTCGGCCGGCTGAAGATCGCCCTTCTGCACCAGGGTCAGCGCCTCCATCAACTCGTTCTGGAAGAACTCGCTGCGGCGGCAGTCGAAGCCGAGCGTCGCGGTGGCGCGCAGCACCTCGTGCTTGCCGGTGTGGGTGCCGAAATCGGTTTCGAGGCCCCAGAGCACGATCGGCATCGCGGCCGGAAGACCGAATTCCTGCTCGATTTTGCGCAGCGTCGGCGCGTGCTCGTTCATCATGCGCGACGCCTTGGCGAAGCGCTGGTTGATGCGCGGCGTGGCGAATTCCTCGAAGCTCTGCTTGAACACGCCCTGGCGCTTGTCGGCGTTGAGCACCGACTGGTCGAGCGTGACGCCGTTGAGCAGCGCGAGCGTCTTCGGCGTCATGCCCTTGGCCGCAGCGTCCTTCTTGAATTCGGCGAGGAAGCCGTCGAAGCCGGCGGGATGATTGCACTGCGCGGCGAGCGCCGGCCCGGCAAGCGCGAGAGACAGAACAGCGGCAGCGGTGAGAGCCTGAACCGAACGCATGATGAGCCCCGTGCGAATGAAATTTGTGTTGGGCACATCTAGCTCACGCGTGCGCCTGCCGGGTAGCGCGATCCGTTGGCGGGGTTAAGCGGCGCGGTTAATTGGTAAAAGCGCGAGACGGAACTGCTGCGCTGCACAGGCGTTGCCTCCCGAGTGTGACAGTTGGGAGTAGGACCGATGATCGCCGGAAAATGGGTGGCGCCAGCGCTGTTATTCTTCGCAGGTGCGGTGTTTGGACGGATTTTCGGCGTGAAGCCACTGGTGCGCGGCGCCATGACGGCCGCCACCATGAGCGGCATGCTGCCCGATACGAGCAGTGCCTCGGCACGGCCGAGCCGCAGTGCGCCGCGCAAGATCGCACGCACCGCGCGGCGGCGGCCGGCGCAGAAGCGCTCCCGCGCGGCTTGAACGGCAGACAAATTCCTTAACGAGGCGGCCTCTCCCTTGCCGGGAGCGCGCCGCCACGTCGTATTCACCAACTGGTAATCACCCCGTGTTTCGATGCCTTAACAAGATGCCAACGGCGCTCATGCCGTTCGCATGACGAAGGAATCGAACAGCATGAAAAGGGCTTTGATCGTTCTTGCCACCGTTGCGATGATCGGCTCCGCCATCGTCCCGGATCCGGCGCACGCCGGTGGCCGCGGCGTGGCAGCCGGCGTTGTCGGCGGGTTGGCGGTTGGCGCTCTGCTGGGCGCGGCTATTGCGTCGCCCCGTCCCGGGCCGGTCTATGTCGAGGAGCCGGTTTATTATCACCGGCGCCCCCGCCCCGCTGCTACTGGACCCGCGGCGAGCCGGAATGGGACGGCTATCGCGGTGTCTGGCGCCGCCCACGCGTGCAGGTCTGCGACTGAGCTTTGACTGCCACTGCAAACGAACGAAGCCGCCGGGCGCAAGCTTGGCGGTTTTGTTTTAGGACCTCGCCCGGCGTATCTGGAGCGGCTTGCACCCGGGGTCTTTCGCCCTATAGTCCGCGCCGATTGGAGGACGTTTCCTCCGTTCGCGTAGGAAACTCCGATGGCCAAAGCTGCCCCCAAAAAGGTGGTGCTCGCCTATTCCGGCGGGCTCGACACCTCGATCATCCTGAAGTGGCTGCAGACCACCTACGGCTGCGAGGTCGTGACCTTCACGGCCGATCTCGGTCAGGGCGGCGAGCTTGCGCCGGCCCGTGAAAAGGCGCTCCGCGCCGGCATCAAGCCGGAAAATATCTTCATCGAAGATGTGCGCGAAGAGTTCGTGCGCGACTACGTGTTTCCGATGTTTCGCGCCAACGCGGTGTACGAGGGCCAGTACCTGCTCGGCACCTCGATCGCGCGGCCGCTGATCGCCAAGAAGCAGATCGAGATTGCCCGCAAGGTCGGCGCCGACGCGGTGTCGCACGGTGCGACCGGCAAGGGCAACGACCAGGTCCGGTTCGAGCTGAGCTATTACGCGCTCGAGCCCGGCATCAAGATCGTGGCGCCGTGGCGCGAATGGACATTCAAGGGCCGCGAGGAGCTGCTGGAGTTCGCGCGCCAGCACCAGATCCAGATCGCCAAGGACAAGGAGGGCGAGGCGCCGTTCTCGGTCGACGCCAACCTCTTGCATTCGTCGTCCGAAGGCAAAGTGCTGGAGGACCCGGCGAAGGAAGCGCCGTCCATCGTCTATCAGCGTACCATTTCGCCGATGGAAGCACCGGACAAGCCGACCGATATCAGCATCGGATTCGCCAAGGGTGACGCCGTCAGCTTCAACGGCAAGCCGATGTCGCCCGCGACGCTGCTGACCAAGCTGAACGAGCTTGGCCATGACAACGGCATCGGCCGGCTCGATCTGGTGGAGAACCGTTTTGTCGGCATGAAGTCGCGCGGGGTCTATGAGACGCCCGGCGGCACCATCCTGCTGGCGGCACATCGCGCCATCGAGTCGATCACGCTCGACCGCGGCGCGGCCCATCTCAAGGACGAGATCATGCCGCGCTACGCCGAGCTGATCTACAACGGCTTCTGGTTCGCGCCGGAGCGCGAGATGCTGCAGGCCCTGATCGACAAGAGCCAGGAGCACGTCGAGGGCGAGGTGCGGCTCAAGCTCTACAAGGGCAACGTCATGGTCACGGGCCGCGAGAGCCCGAAGTCGCTGTATTCCTCGACCCTGGTGACGTTCGAGGACGACCGCGGCGCCTACGACCAGAAGGACGCCGAGGGCTTCATCAAGCTCAACGCGCTGCGGCTGCGCACGCTGGCGCAGCGCGACAAGGGCAAGAAGTAGTTCGAGCGTCCAACCGACAAAAAAGTGCCCGGCTTTTAGCCGGGCACCATTCGCTTGAATGCTGCGCCGCTCAGCGCGGCGGCGGCGCTGCGTTCTGCCCCATCAGCAGCGGCGTAATCCGGCGCGCGGTGACACGGCGGTTCTGCCGCTCGGGGCCGTCGGTCGGCACCTTGAGATACTGCTCGCCGTAGCCCTGCGTCGTGAGGTTTTCCGGCGGGACGCCGAACTGATCGCTGAGGACCAGTGCGACCGCCTCGGCGCGCCGGTCGGACAGCGACAGATTGTCCTCGTCCGCTCCGGTCGCGTCGGTGTGTCCCTCGATCAAGAACACCTCGGCGGGATTGCGCGCGATCGCGCGCCGCATCGCGTTGGCGATGCCGTTCAGCCGGGCGGCCTGGTCCGGCGTGATCTCCCACGATCCGGATTCGAACGTGATCGTATCGACGTCGACCCGCCGCATGCGATCGCGCAGCCCGGAGCTGTAGCGGATTTCGTCGAGCGTATAGCGCCGTTCGAGGCGTTCGACCGGCGGCGCGATCAGCGTTTCGTAGATCAGCGCCTCGTCGGCCTGGTCTGCCTCGACGATATATCGCTCGCGCGGAATCCGGTGCACCACCGGCGCGATGTTGAGGAACACCGGCCCCAGGCCGATGCCGATTCCGGCGGGCCTGCGGGGCCCGCGCGGCGTGTTGTCGATGATGATGATCTCGCGTCCGCGTGCGTCGCGGCGTGCCCGCCGCAGCAGGCGGCCGTTCTCGTCGAGCGTCGTGATGATCCGCGCGCCGTCAGGCCGCACGATGGTGGTCACCGAGTCGCGGCCGCGTTGCTGCATCTGGATGTCACGTGCGTTGCGGCGGAACCGGTCGGTCTCGTTGTGGCGGATGATGGTCTGGTTGCCCTCCCGGATGATGGTCCGGCCGGGCTCGCGGATGATGGTGCGATTGCCGTCCTGGGTTCGCTGCCGGTCGCCACGGAAATCCTCGAGCCGGCGCGAACGCTGCTGCTCCGGCGTCACGGGAGGCGGTGCAGTCGGCGACGTTGCGGCGGGTGGTGCCGCAGGTGTGGGCGTTGCAGCCGGCGGTAGCGGTGCGCCAGGACGTCCAGCGCGTCTGCCATCTCCACGTTGCAGCGGCGGCTGGGCCGCAGGCGGCGGCGCGGCCGTGGGCGCGCGTGGCGTCGGCGCCGCCCCTGGCTGCGGCGGCGGAGCCGCGGGTGCCGATGCCGGTGGGGCTGCGGGTGTCGGCGCTGCGGTGGGAGGCGCGGAAGGCGTCGGCGATGGAGGCGCCTGGCGTGCTGCCGGCGGAGCGCCGGCCGGCGGCGGTGGTGCGCCGGGTCGCGCAGCCGGTGGCGGCGGTGGCGCGGCGGGTGGCGGCGCGTTCGGCCGTGCAGCCGGAGGCGGCGGCGCAGGGGGCGGAGCCGGAGGCAACGGCCTGGCGGCTGGCGGCGGAGGTGGCGGCGCGGGTCGTGCGGCCGGAGGCGGAGGTGCAGCGGGCGGCGGAGCCGGCGGTTGCGGCCGTGCGGCTGGCGGGGGAGGCGCAGGAGGTGGCGGCGGGGGTGGAGCGGGACGCGCCGCCGGCGGCGGGGGGGCCGGACGAGCGGGCGCGGGCGCCGGCTTGGCCCCGGGCTTTTCCGGCTCGGCCTGAGCGAACTTCAGCGGCACTTCCGCGCTTACGGGCACGCTCGTCATCGCCAGCAACGGCAGCACCGTTCCGGCGAGCAATAACCGCTTCATCGTCATTCTCGTCTTTCGCTCCATGGCAGATCGCCTGCCGGTATCGGATATCAGGCCTTCGGCTTCCGCAAGGCGCGGCGGCGGCTGAACTGTGTTCGCTGCAATGCGAATGGCGGAGGGCAGGGCACGTCAGCCACAACACCGGCGCACCGGTTTCGTTCCGTCGCATTGGCACTTAAATCGCACGCCGGCGTTCCTATATGTGCGAGCGTCGATCGCGAAGGTTCGCGGTCCTTTGGGGTTGCAGAGAGAATGATCTACATCCTCGCCCTGTTCGTGCCGCTGCTGGCGCTGTTTCTCAACGGCCAGGTGTTATCGGCCGTGTTCAACTTCGCGATCATCGTGCCGTGCCTGCTGCTCGGGATGCTGTTTCCGGTGCTGTGGCTGGTGCCGTCGGCGCACGCCATCATCGCGATCTATATGAAGCGCGAGGATCGCAAGCATCGGGAGATCGTCGACAGCATCGAGCGCCACGGACCGCCGCCCGGCTGGCGGCGGTAGAGTCCCGCTCACGCGGGCGCGTGGCAGACCGCTTCGATGTTGTGCCCATCCAGATCGCGCACGAACGCGCCGTAGTAGTTCGGATGGTACTGCGGACGCAGGCCCGGCGCGCCGTTGTCCTTGCCGCCGGCGGCAAGCGCCTCGCGGTAGAATGCATCGACGGTTGCGCGGGTCTTCGCCGTCAGCGCGACGTGCAGCGGCTTTTCGAGCTTGCCCTCGCCGCCGATCCAGAAATCCGGCTTGCCGTCCGCGCCGAAGCCGGCGGCGGGATGGCCGCTTCCGGTCTGCTCCGCGCTCACCTCCTTGATCAGCGTGTAACCGAGCGGCGCCAGCACCTTGGCATAGAACGCTTTCGCGCGGGCGTAGTCGGAGACGGCGAAACCAACGTGATCGATCATGCTGTCCTCCCATCGTCGCGGGTCGGTCGGAATGACAGCAGCGGGCCTTGTCGAAATGACGGCAGCCGGCGTGCAAGGCGGCGCGTCATTCGTTGTGGGTCTCATGAATGCTGACCGCGCCCCGCTTCCAATAGCCCGCGGCCTTGACCCACGCCTTGTCCAGCCCGCGCTCGTCCAGCAGATGGCGGCGCAGCAGTTTCGCGGTCTGCGATTCTCCCGCAGCCCAAGCGTAGCCGTCGCCCGCCGCGGGCAGCGTCAGCGCGCGAACCGCGTCGAGCAGCAGCTCGGGATCGTGCGCGCGCGCGAGCGGCCGATGGACCCAGACCGTCTCGACCGTGGCGCGGCTCTCGAAAGCGTATTCCTCCTCGGGTCCCGCGACCGCGGCCACCACGATGGCGCGCGTGCCGGCCCGCAATTTTTCCAGCCGCCGCCCGATCGCCGGCAGCGCCGTTTCGTCGCCGATGAAGAGGTACCAGTCGAAATCGTCCGGCACGACGAACGAGCCGCGCGGTCCGCCGACTGCAAGCTGCTGGCCGGGCGCGGCTTGCGCCGCCCAGTCGGTCGCCGGTCCGGCGTCATGCAGCGCGAAGTCGATGATGAGCTCGTTGCGGCCGGTGTCGTAACGCCGCGGCGTGTAATCGCGGCCTGGCGAGCGCTCCGCGCCTTCGGCCGCCGGGTCCGGGAGCGTCGGCGCGCTGCGGCCCGGCAGCGGGAAGAACACCTTCACGTGGTCGTCATACCCGCTGCTGACGAAGCCGGCGAGGTCGCCGCCGAGCGCGATCCGCACCATGTTCGGCGTCAGCCGCTCGACGCGGTTGACGGTAACGAGACGGCGTCGCGGCTCGTGGCGGACGCGGGTGATGGCGTGTCTGGTCTTGGTGGCTGTGTCTGTCATGACGGCAATTTATTGTCAGACCGCGCTGGTTGTAAGAGCCGCGCTTGAACCGCTGATTGGAATTGCTCTGACCTAACGGTGAGAGAGCAGCGCTTACGCCGTGACAGCGTCTAAACCTGCCGCTCGACCATCTTCTTCTTGATCTCGGCGATCGACTTCGCCGGGTTCAGGTTCTTCGGGCAGGCCTTCGAGCAGTTCATGATGGTGTGGCAGCGATAGAGCCGGAATGGGTCCTCGAGATTGTCGAGCCGCTCGCCGGTCGCCTCGTCGCGGCTGTCGTTGATCCAGCGGTTGGCCTGCAGGAGCGCGGCGGGGCCGAGGTAGCGGTCGCCGTTCCACCAGTAGCTCGGGCACGATGTGGTGCAGCAGGCGCACAGGATGCACTCGTAGTGATCGTCGAGCTTCTTGCGGTCCTCGTGACTCTGCTTCCACTCTTTCTCCGGCGTCGGCGTCGTGGTCTTGAGCCAGGGCTGGATCGAGGCGTATTGCGCGTAGAACGTGGTCAGGTCCGGCACCAGGTCCTTCACCACCGCCATGTGCGGCAGCGGATAGACCTTCACCGTATCCTTGATCTCGTCCATGCCCTTGGTGCAGGCGAGCGTGTTGGTGCCGTCGATGTTCATGGCGCATGAGCCGCACACGCCCTCGCGGCAGGAGCGGCGAAACGTCAGCGTCGGGTCGATCTTGTTCTTGATCCAGATCAGCGCGTCGAGAACCATCGGCGCGCAATCGTCGAGATCGACGAAATAGGTGTCCATGCGCGGGTTGGCGGTGTCCTCCGGGTCCCAGCGGTAGATCCGGAACGCCTTGACGTTGCGCGCGCCGCTCGGCCGCTTCCAGGTCTTGCCCTCGGTGACCTTGGAGTTCTTCGGAAGGGTGAGCTCGACCATGCTGTTCTCTCGTACTTGCGGCTCTCTCTTTCGTCATGCCCGGCCTCGTGCCGGGCATCCACGTCTTCACGAACCCGAAGCAAGACGTGGATGGCCGGGACAAGCCCGGCCATGACGCAATCAGTAAACGCGGGCCTTCGGCGGGATGTAGCTCACGTCGTTGGTCAGCGTGTAGGTATGCACCGGCCGGTAGTCGGTCTTCACGTTGCCCTTGTCGTCGAGCCAGTTCAGCGTGTGCTTCATCCAGTTCTGGTCGTCGCGCTCGGGATAGTCCTCACGGGCGTGACCGCCGCGGCTCTCGGTGCGGTTCAGTGCCGCTTCCATCGTAACCACGGCCTGGGCGATCAGGTTGTCGTATTCCAGCGTCTCGATCAGGTCGGAATTCCAGATCAGCGAGCGGTCGGTGACGCGCACGTCATCAGACGCGTCGTAGGTCTGATGGATGAGCTTCTTGCCCTCTTCGAGGATTTCGCCGGTGCGGAACACCGCGCAGTTGCTCTGCATCACCCGCTGCATCTTCATCCGCAGGTCGGCCGTGGGTGTCGAGCCGCTGGCGTACCGCAGCTTGTCGAGACGGCCCAGCGCCAGATCGGCGGAGTTCTCCGGCAGCTCCGGCTGCTTGTCGTTCGGCGTCAGCGTATCGGCCAGATGCAGTGCGGCGGCGCGGCCGAACACCACGAGATCGATCAGCGAGTTGGAGCCGAGCCGGTTGGCGCCATGCACCGAGACGCAGCCGGCTTCGCCGAGCGCCATCAGGCCTGGCACGACGAAATCGTCGTTGCCGTTCTTCTTGGTCAGCACCTCGCCCTTCCAGTTGGTGGCGATGCCGCCCATGTTGTAGTGCACCGTCGGGATCACCGGGATCGGTTCGCGCGAGAGATCGACGCCGGCGAAGATGCGCGCGCTCTCCGAAATGCCCGGCAGCCGCTCGGCCAGCACCGCCGGATCGAGATGATCGAGGTGCAGGAAGATGTGGTCCTTGTTCTTGCCGACGCCGCGTCCTTCGCGAATCTCGATGGTCATCGAGCGCGATACCACGTCGCGCGAGGCGAGGTCCTTGGCCGACGGCGCGTAGCGCTCCATGAAGCGCTCGCCCTCGGAATTGACCAGATAGCCGCCTTCGCCGCGCGAGCCTTCGGTGATCAGGCAGCCCGAGCCGTAGATGCCGGTCGGGTGGAATTGCACGAACTCCATGTCCTGCAGCGGCAACCCGGCGCGCAGCGCCATCGCATTGCCGTCGCCGGTGCAGATGTGCGCCGAGGTGCAGGAGAAATAGGCGCGGCCGTAGCCGCCGGTGGCGAGGATCGTGGTCTGCGCGCGGAAGCGGTGGATCGAGCCGTCATCCATGTTCAGCGCGATCACGCCGCGGCAGCGGCCCTGATCGTCCATGATCAGATCGATAGCGAAATATTCGATATAGAACTCGGACGCATGCTTCAGCGCCTGGCCGTACATGGTGTGCAGCATGGCGTGACCGGTGCGGTCGGCGGCCGCGCAGGTGCGCTGCGCCGTGCCCTTGCCGTAGTGCGTGGTCATGCCGCCGAACGGGCGCTGATAGATTTTCCCGTCCTCCTCGCGGCGCGAGAACGGCAGGCCCCAGTGTTCCAGCTCGTAGACCGCGGCCGGCGCCTCGCGGCACATGTATTCGATGGCATCCTGGTCGCCGAGCCAGTCGGCGCCCTTGACGGTGTCGTACATGTGCCAGCGCCAATCGTCCTCGCCCATGTTGCCGAGCGAAGCCGCGATGCCGCCCTGCGCCGCGACAGTGTGCGAGCGGGTCGGGAACACCTTGGTGATGCACGCGGTCTTCAGGCCGGCCTCGGCGCAGCCGACCACCGCGCGCAGGCCGGAGCCGCCGGCGCCGATCACCACCACGTCGTAGGTGTGGTCCTCGATCGGATAGGCGCGCCCGTTGACCTTGGGTGCGCCGCCGTTCTGTGCGCCATTTCCAGCCATTGCTTACAATCCGAATGACAGCTTGAGGATCGCGAACACCGCCGCGAGACCGACGGCGAACGAAAAGAACGTGTTGGCCATCAGCGTGGCGACCTTGGGCAGTTCCTCGTGCACATAGTCTTCGATGATGGTCTGCATGCCCAGCCACATGTGATAGACGGCCGTGATCACGAACAGCAGCATCACGATCGCGACCGGCGAGGAGCCGAGGATCTGCACGACCGCGGCATGATTTCGTCCGAGCAGGCTAACCACCAGCAGGATGGCGGCGATGCTGAGCGGAATGAGCGCCACCGAGGTCAGGCGCTGATGCCAGAAATGCTTGGTGCCCGACCGCGCCGCGCCGAGATGCCGCACCCGGCCGAGCGGTGTGCGCAGGCTCTTGTGGTTGCTCATCGGATGCCTCCCATGACGAGATAGCCGACGAGCCAGAGCACCACGGTCCAAAAGATCGAGCCGACGATGGTCGCGACCGTCAGCCATTCGCGCTCGACCGGGCCGAGCCCGTAGCCGGTGTCCCAGATCAGATGCCGGATGCCGCCGAGCATGTGATGGATCAGCGCCCAGGTGTAGCCGAACAGGATCAGCCGCCCGACCACCGTTTCCATGAACCACTGCACGCCGGCGTAGGCGTTGGGTCCGGCGGCGGCGGCGATCAGCCACCACACCAGCAGCAGCGTCCCGAAGTAGAGGGCGCCGCCGGTGACCCGATGCACGATGGACATCATCATCGTCAGCATCGGCCGGTAGATCTGCAAGTGGGGTGAGGTCGGCCGGGCCTTCGCCTGAGACGTTCGTGCGTCGACCATGATTGTTCTCCGGCGGCCTTGAGCCTTGCCCTTGCAGTCGTTCGTAAATCAAGCCCAATCCGGCTGCAACGCCAACGCCTTAAATCCAGTCGCGATGCAGCGGTGTTGCGATGCGCTTCCGATCGGGATGGATTTGGCTTCGAAAACGTTCTAACTTCGCCTCAGGCGAAACATGACGTTGAACAGACTGGCCTACAATCCGTGTTTTTTGTAGTCTTCCTTCGCTAAATACGAAGGCTAAGCCCATGCGCTTCGACCTGACCGATCTCAGCCTGTTTCGCCATGTCGTGGAAGCCGGCAGCATCACGCACGGCGCAGGGCGCGCCCATCTGGCGCTGGCTGCTGCCAGCACCCGCGTCCGCAACATGGAAGACGCGCTCGGTGCGCCGCTGCTGATCCGGGGCCGCCACGGCGTGCGGCCGACCCAGGCCGGGAATACGCTGCTCACCCACGCGCGCACCATGCTGGCGCAGGCCGAGCGGCTGCGGGAGGACCTTGGGGCCTATGCCGGCGGGCTCGCCGGGCAGGTCAGGGTCCTGTCCAACACCAACGCGCTCACCGAATTCCTGCCGGAGACGCTGAGCTCGTTCCTGGCCGCGCATCCCAACGTCAGCGTCGATCTCGAGGAGAAGCTGAGCGACGAGATCGTCGGCCTGATCGCGGAGGGCGTCGGCGACATCGGCATCGTGGCCGGGACGGTGGATTCCGGCCGGCTCACCACCTATCCGTTCCGCACCGATCGCTTCGTGCTGGTGGTGGCGCGCGACCACCCGCTGGCGAAACTGTCGAAGGTCGATTTCGCCGATACGCTGGATCATGATTTCGTCGGGCTGGATCGTTCGAGCGCGGCGCAGCGGTTCTTCGCCGCCAATGCTGCGCGCGTCGGGCGTACGCTGCGGCTGCGCGTGCAATTGCGCAGCTTCGACGCAGTTTGCCGGCTGGTCGAGTGCGAGGTCGGCGTCGGCATCGTGCCGGCGACCACGGCGGCGCGAAACGTCAAGGCCATGGCGATCAAGGTGGTGAACCTCACCGATCCCTGGGCGCTGCGCGAGTTGACGATCTGCGTGCGCGATTTCGAGGCGCTGCCGCCGTATGCACGGCAGCTCGTGGAGCACATGCGCGCGCATTAGGCTCAGCGCGGGATCAGCGCCCAATAATCCAGATCGAGGATCACGGCCGGATCGTATTCGTCGCCGGTCTTCAGCGGAAAATCCTCGCACGGCCGATCCACCGTGGCCACGGTTCGCAACCGCAGCGCGCCGACGTCGTCGCGTCCGGGCAACTCGCTCGCCGCCAGCACCTCCGACCAGGCGAACAAGGTTCCGCCCGCGAACAGCGGCGCGACGTGCCTGCCGCCGTTGATGGCGGCGATGTGGAATGCGTTGGCGAGCCCGTTGAACGACAGCGCGCGCGCCAGCGAGATAGCGTGCCCGCCATAGATCAGCCGCTTGCCGAACCGGCTCTGCGCGGCTGCGAACTGGTCGAAATGGATGCGCGCCGTGTTCTGGTAGAGCCGCGTGGCGATCTGGTGCTCGGCCTCTTCGACGGTTGTTCCCGTGACGTGATCGATCCGTTCGCCCGGCTGATAATCGGCGAAACGATACGGGCTGCCGGCCAGCTCGAAATCGTAGGATTTTGCGTCGATCGGCGGGCATGCGGTGCCCAGCATTTTCGGATCGACTGCCGTCGGCAGCCTGGGCAGGTGATCGGCCGGCGCGGGCGCCGCCTCGTCGCGCTTGCGCACCATCACCCAGCGCACGTATTCGAGCACCGGCGCGCCGTCCTGCTTGAACCCGCGCGTGCGCACATAAACTACGCCGGTCTTGCGGCTGGAGTTTTCCTTCAGCCCGATCACCTCCGATGCCGCGGTGATCGTGTCTCCGGGATAGACCGGAGCCAGGAACTGTCCGCCGGCGTAGCCGAGATTTGCGACGGCGTTGAGCGAAATGTCCGGCACCGATTTTCCGAACACGACGTGAAACACCAGCAGGTCGTCGACCGGCGCGTCGCGGTAGCCGATCGCTTTGGCGAACGCGCTGGACGACTGCACCGCAAAGCGGCTGCCGAACAACCCGGTGTAGAGCGCGACGTCGCCCGCCGTCAGGGTTCGCGGCGTGGCGTGCCGGATGATCTGGCCGAGCCGGAAATCCTCGAAGAAATTGCCGGAGGTGATCTTGGTCATGGGGACCTCAAAAATACAAACATGGCGCCCGGCGCGTCTCCTATAGCGCGTTTTGCTTCCGTCACGAAGCCGTGACGGTCCGGTGAGTTTCGTCAACGGAAAGCTGAGACGCGTGTGTTCGGAGCACCTGATAGCAGGGAGGGGCAAGTCAACCACGGAGGGGATTCCCCATGAAGACGTTTCTTTTGGCTGCGGCCATCGCCACCGGTGTGGCGTTCGCGCCCGCCGCTTTCGCCCAGAACACCATGAAAGACGGAATGAGCAAGCCTGACGAGATGAAAAGCTCGTCCGGTACGATGATGGACAAGAAGCCGGACGCCATGGCCAAGCCGGGCGATGCGATGGCCAGGCCCGCCGGCACGATGGACAAGAAGGACACCATGTCGTCCGACAAGATGAAGAAGTAAATTCTCTGGCGCCGGGCCTGCGACCTTGCGGGCCCGGCGCTTTTTGGCACACTGAGCGCATGGCGAGCATCGATGCCGCGAACGCGTCGGACCGGCCTTCGGCGGCGATCCATCCGCTCTGGGTTCGCGTCACGCATTGGATCAATGCGATCGCGATGCTGGTGATGATCGGTTCGGGCTGGGAAATCTATAACGCTTCGCCGCTGTTCGGCTTTGCGTTCCCGAAATCCATCACGCTCGGCGGCTGGCTGGCGGGGGCGCTCCTGTGGCATTTCGCTGCGATGTGGGTGCTGGCGATCAATGGGCTTGTCTATGTGTTGCTCGGCATCGTCACCGGGCGCTTCCGGCGCAAGCTCTGGCCGATCCGGCCGCGCGACGTTCTCGCCGACACCAAGGCTGCGCTCACGTTCCGACTGCGCCACGACGATCTCACGGTGTATAATTCGGTGCAGCGGCTGCTTTATGCCGGCGTCCTGATCGCAGGCGTGGTGATCGTGCTGTCCGGGCTGGCGCTCTGGAAGCCGATCCAGTTGCAGGAGCTCGCCGCGATGTTCGGCGGCTACGAGGCGGCGCGTTACGTGCATTTCTTCGCCATGGCGGCGATCGTGGGTTTCCTGGTCGTCCATGTCATTCTGGCGATCGTCGTGCCGAAAAGCCTACGGGCCATTGTCACCGGGCGCTGAGAGAACCAATGGCGCGAATTCGAAAGCCCATTCCCGGCGTGGACCCCAAGCTTCTCATCAAGGATGCCGCGCGGCTCTTGCCCGATCCAACGCGGCGGCTGTTCCTGCGCGGCGGTGCGAGCCTCGGCGCGCTCACGTTTCTGACCGGCTGCGATATCGTCGATGGCGCGTCGGCGGAGAAGGTGCTGCGCAGGATTTCCGAGTTCAACGACGGCGCGCAGGCGATGCTGTTCAATCCGAATAAGCTGGCGCCGACCTATCCGGAGAGCGCCATCACCCGGCCGTTCCCGTTCAATGCGTATTATCCCGAGGACGACGCGCCCGAGGTCGACGCCGCGGACTTCAAGCTCGAGGTCGGCGGCCTGATCGACAACAAGGAGCCGTGGACGCTGGAACGGCTTTACGCGCTGCCGCGGGAATCGCAGATCACGCGACACATCTGCGTCGAGGGCTGGAGCGCCGTCGGTTCATGGCAGGGCGTGCGGCTGTCGGAATTCCTCACGCGACTGGGCGCCGACACTCGCGCCAAGTACGTCTGGTTCCAGTGCGCCGAGGGCTATTCCACCACCATCGACATGCCGACCGCGCTGCATCCGCAGACCCAGCTCACGTTCCGGTTCGACAACGAGATCCTGCCGCGCAAGTACGGCTTCCCGATGAAATGCCGGATGCCGACCAAGCTCGGGTTCAAAAACCCGAAGCACGTCATCGGCGTGCACGTCACCAACAAGGACCTGGGCGGCTACTGGGAGGACAAGGGCTACAACTGGTTCAGCGGGCTGTAGCTTGTTACGGCGAGCGCGGCGTGTCGTAAGGGTTGAGCGTATCGACCTCGAACGGGCGGAAGTCGCGAACGTTTCGTGTGACCACCACGAGGCGATGTACCATGGCGGTGGCGGCGATCATTGCGTCCACAGTCAGCACGTCGGTCTTGCGGTGCATGAGCGTGGCCCAAACGCGAAACTCGGCAGTCTCCATTGGCAAGATGCTGTAGGCGCCGATGATCTCATTCGCCCAGGCTTCAAGCTCTGCTGCCTTGCCTGGGTCTTGCTCACGCGTGATCTCAATTCCAGTCTGCACTTCGCCCAGCGATACGGCTGATATGAAAAGTGAGCTTTGAGACACTCCATTCAGCCACGCCCGAACACCCCCGTGGGGCCGCGCCTTCCTGAATTCGGAGATGATGTTGGTATCGAGAAGATACATGCTCAAAAGGTCGGAGGGGGCCGCATCCGGTACCGTTTCCGCGATGGGATTTTCAGATCGGCCTTCGGAGTTTCGGCGAGCAGCCACTCTTTCAAGGTAGGCCGCTTGGTCCGGTTCAACCGCTCCCATTCCTCGACTGGAACAAGCACGGCCGCGTGCTCGCCGTGCTTGGTCACAAGCTGCGGACCTTCCCGCCGGCAGGTCTCCAGCATTTCGCTGAAGCGGGCTTTGGCGTCCTGGACAGGCCACGTTTTCATGGATGCGTCCTCTAACTAGTCAAAAGACTAGTCCGTTACCGCCAGAAATTCAAGCCGCTACCCCACCAGCAGCAGCACCACGCCGCCGACCGTGAGCGCGACCGCCAGCGCCAGTCGCACGCCGCGTTCGCTCTTGCCCAAAATGAGCGCGCTGAGCACGACCGTCATCAGCGGATAGGTCGCGACCAGCGGCGCCACCAGCGCGACCGGTCCGTTGCCGAGCGCGGCATACAGCAGCAGCGTGGCCACGCCGTTGACCAGTCCGATCCCAATGAACCAGACGATGCCGCGCACCGGCGCGTCGGCGATGAAGCGGCCGGAGTACAGCTTGGCGCCGACCAGCACGGTCAGCGACGAGAAGATATAGCCGACAAATCCTGCCGCGATCGGGCTCGGCCACTCTTCAAGCCCGAGCTTGATCACCGGCTGGATGAAGCCGCGGATCGCCGCCGCGCCGAGCGGCAACAGCAGCGCCCAGGACCGCCAGTTGCGCATGTCCTGCGGCCGCGTGACCGTGATGGCGACGACGCCGGCTACGATCACGATCAGCCCGGCGAACTGAAACGGGCTCAGCGGCTCGTGCAGCAGAATGACGGCGAGCGTCACCGCGAACAGCGGCGCGAGGTTGCCGAGCGCGCCGGTGACCACCGGGCCGAGCGCGCGGTTGCCCGCGAAGGTCAGCATGGTGATCATCGCCGGGAACACCAGGCCGACGGCCGCGAAAATCGGGACCGCGCTCCAGACCACGGTTTCGTGCCGCAGCAGGAACGGCGACGCGGCGATGAACAGCAGCGTGAACGACGGGATGCTCAGCGCCGCGCCCGACAGCGGCGCGACATAGCGCAATCCGAACTGCGTCAGGACAAGGCCGATGCCGAAAAACGACGCTGCGGCCAGGGCGAGGATGGTGGCGGTCATGGGGAGTGTCGTTTCGGCGGAGGCGGCGAACGCTGCGTCAGGCGCGGTCACGGTAGTGCGCTTTGTGCCCTGTGGCTCCCGCCTTGCCAATCCCGGTGCCGCGCTTTAGCAATTCCCACCGCTGTCATTCCGGGGCGCGCGCAAGCGCGAACCCGGAATCCAGAGCCAACATTCCCGTGGCTCTGGATTCCGGACAGCCTCGCTCCGCTTGGCTTCCGGAATGACCGGCGCAGTTGGTTTACACGAGGCGTAACATGGCAACCCACAAGCTGCTTCTTCTGCCCGGCGACGGCATCGGCCCCGAGGTAATGGCCGAGGTCAAGAAGCTCATCGCCTGGATGAACGCCCACGGCATGGGCACGTTCGAGACCGAAGAAGGTCTGGTCGGCGGCAGCGCATACGACGCCCACAAGGTCGCCATCACCGACGAAACCATGGCCAAGGCGCATGCCGCCGACGCCATCATCTTCGGCGCGGTCGGCGGACCGAAATGGGACGCCGTGCCGTTCGACGTGCGCCCCGAGGCGGGGTTGCTCCGCCTGCGCAAGGACCTGGTGCTCTACGCCAACCTGCGTCCGGCGGTGACCTATCCGGCGCTCGCCGACGCCTCGGCGCTCAAGCGAGAGCTGGTCGCGGGCCTCGACATCATGATCCTGCGCGAACTCACCGGCGGGGTGTATTTCGGCGAGCCCAAGACCATCACCGACCTCGGCAATGGCCAGAAGCGCGCCATCGACACGCAAATCTACGACACCTACGAGATCGAGCGGATTGGCCGTGTTGCGTTTGAATTGGCGCGCAAGCGCCGCAACAAGGTCACGTCGATGGAGAAGCGCAATGTCATGAAGACCGGCGTTCTTTGGAACGAGGTCATCACCCAGCTCCATCAGCGCGAGTTCAAGGACGTGACGCTCGAGCACCAGCTCGCCGATTCCGGCGGCATGCAGCTCGTGAAGAATCCCAAGCAGTTCGATGTGGTCGTCACCGACAACCTGTTCGGCGACATGCTGTCGGACATCGCGGCGATGCTGACCGGCTCGCTCGGCATGCTGGCCTCGGCGTCGCTCGGCGAGGCCGATCCGAAAACCAAAAAACGCAAGGCGATGTATGAGCCGGTGCACGGCTCGGCGCCCGACATCGCCGGCAAGGGCCTGGCCAATCCGATCGCCATGATCGCTTCGTTCGGGATGGCGCTGCGCTATTCGTTCGACATGGGCCGCGAGGCCGACCTGATCGACAAGGCAATCGCCGCCACGCTCGACAAGGGGCTACGTACCGCCGACATCAAGTCGGAGGGCACCACATCGGTCGGCACGTCGCAGATGGGCGACGCGATTATCGCGGAGATGGAAAAGCTGGCGGCTTGAGATCGAGCGAGCGCCCAAACGCAAAACGCGCGGCCCGAAAGGCCGCGCGCCGTATTTCAAGCCGACAATATCACCAGTTGCGGTAGCCGTAATCGAACGGACCGTTCAGCGGGCCGCGATCCATGGTCCGGCCCGCCACGTCGCTGGCGCGATAGCCCGGCGGATTGACGTAGTCGGTGAACTTGCGCTGGCCCGGCAGCACCTCGGTGCCGCCGTCGAGGAACGAACGCCGCTGCACGATGATCCGAGTGCGCGAGCGGCCCGATTCGTCGCGATCGACGAACACGGTCTGGGGTGCATTCACATAGCGTACCGGAACCCGCTTCCGAGGCGCCGCGTCGGCAGGGATCGCCATCGCCGCCGCAAGAACGGCGCAGGCTGCAGTCACGGCAGGCAATTTCCAGCGCATCGGCTTTCCTTCTTGAGGTCCTGCGGCACCTTAGCCGGGCATCTTGCGCCGCAACAGAGGGACCCGAAGGGATTCCACTGCGACGTTTTGATGGACGGCCGCACCGCCAACGTGCGTTGCGGCCGGATCGTTCCGGCAGTAGTGTTGTACCAAGAAGGTGAACAAATACAGCAACATTGTTCCAAGAAACATCCAGCCAGGAGGA
>CAMDFO010000061.1 GCA_945897515.1 Rhodoplanes serenus
CCTTCGCTGACAAAGCCTCGAGCCGATTGTTCGCATCAAAGAAACCGAACTGACCCATCGAATGCGCCTCCGCTGCCAAATCTCGTACGCTCCTTGAATCTGATTTGACGAACGACGGCCAGGACGCAATTATTCGAGGTGCCCTTAACGTTATTGTGGCACGCCAACTCGGCTTTGCAGTACGAAGCCAATCACTTTGAGATTGCGGGTCACAGGTTCGATCCCTGTCGCGCGCACCATCGACAAGCTAAGGTCGTGGCGTCTTTTCGGGATTGGACGCGCCAGCCGCATGCCCACAGGCAATGTCTATGACACCATCATCGTCGGCGGCGGTTCGGCGGGCTGCGTGCTCGCCAACCGGCTGAGCGAGGACGATGCTGCGTCCGTGCTGCTGCTCGAAGCCGGCGGCCGCGATATCAACCCGCTGATCCACATTCCGATCGGGCTCGGCAAGCTGCACGAATACGGCATGCACGACTGGGGCTACACGTCGGAGCCCGAGCCGAACCTGAACGGCCGCAGGGTCAACGAGCAGCGCGGCAAGGTGCTCGGCGGCTCGTCGTCGATCAACGTGATGGCGTTTACGCGCGGCGACCCCGGCGATTATGACCGCTGGGCGCAGAAAGGCGCGCTCGGCTGGTCCCACGCCGACATCCTGCCGTACTTCAAACGCCTGGAGAGCTGGGAGGGCGGCGCGAGCGAATGGCGCGGCGCTTCAGGTCCGATTGGCGTGCAATGGGCGAGGACGCAGGACCCGCTCTATGACGCGTGGATCGAAGCGGCGCGCGCCGCCGGTCTGCCGGTGACCGGCGATTACAACGGCGTGCAGGCGGAAGGTTTCGGCCGCAGCCAGTATTCGATCCGCAACGGCCGGCGCTGCTCGGCGGCGGTCGCCTATCTCAAGCCGGCGATGCGGCGGCGCAATCTCACGGTGCGCACGCGCGCCCCGGCGACGCGCGTGCTGATGCAAGGCACCCGCGCGATCGGCGTCGAATACGTGCAGGGCGGCCGCACCGTGCAGGCCACCGCGACGCGCGAGGTCATCCTGTGCGGCGGCGCGTTCAACACGCCGCAACTTCTCATGCTCTCCGGCATCGGCCCGGCCGATCACCTGCGCGACACCGGGATCAAGCCGCTGCTCGACCTGCCGGTCGGCAAGAACCTGCAGGATCACCTCGCGACGCTGATCGCGTTCACGCGGCCGGACGCGGGAGAATTCCGCGGCCACATGCGCTTCGACCGCATGGCGATCAACATGCTGCGGGCGTATCTGTTCGGCACCGGGCCGGCGACGGTGGTTCCCGGCGGCATGCACGCCTTCATCAAGACGCGGCCCGAGCTTGCGGTGTCCGATATCGAATTCATGTTCCGGGGCGCGCCGGTGGGGGCGCACCTGTGGTTCCCGGGATGGAAGCGTCCGTATCTCGACGGCTATGGCATCCGGCCCGCGCTATTGCATCCCGACAGCCGCGGCGAGGTGCTGCTGCGGTCGTCCGACCCGCGCGACCCGGTGCGGATCGTTCCGAATTTTCTTTCGGCGCCGGGCGATCTGCCCAAGCTGCGCGAGGGCTTCAAGATCGCGCGCGAGGTGGCGAGGCAGAAGCCGCTCGATCCGTTCCGCGGGGAGGAGCTTTCTCCCGGACCGAAGGTGCAGAGCGACGCCGAGATCGACGCGTTTATCCGCAACACCGCCATCACCGCCAATCATCCGGCGTCGACCTGTGCGATGGGCACCGGTCCTGACACGGTGCTGGACCCGCAGCTTCGCGTGCGTGGCGCCGAGCGGCTGCGCGTGGTCGACGCCTCGGCGATGCCGGACCTGGTGTCGGCGCACATCAACGCCTGCGTGCTGATGATGGCGGAAAAGGCGTCCGACATGATCCGCGGCAAGCCGGCGCTCTAACCACACGTCATTCCGGGCCCGCGCTTCGCGGCGTCCTGGAATGACGTGGAGGATTCGTCCCGCGTTACCCGTCAGATGGCTTCGCCGCCGCGTTGACCGCAACCTCGTGCTCGGCGCGCTCGTAGATCTCATACGCGATCGGATTGCGCATCTCCTCCGCGATATGCCCGACCAGTCCGACGGCGCGGCCGATGATCGCGACGCCGCGGCAGATGCGCCAGGGAAATCCAAGCTCGCTCAGAATCGCGCCGATCGCGCCGGTGGCGTTGATCGGCAGCGTGCGCTTGAGCCGCGTCTCGGCGCCGGCCGAGATTGCTTCCAGCAGCGCGACGTAGCGTCCGCGAAAGCCGTTCTTCTCCGCGATCCCGAACAGCACCGGCGTGCGCGGATCGATCGGCTTATGCAGCGGATGGCCGATGCCGGGGATCGGAGCCTTGCGACGGACGTGATCCTCGACGATCTCGCTCGCCAGTGCGGTGAGGTCGGCGCTCGCGTCCTTGCCTTCCAGCGCAGTCTGCAGCACGCGCGCGATCTGCTCCGAGCCGCCGGCGAACACGCTGCCGACGCCGAGCAGGCCCGCCGCCACCGACGCCTGCATTGCTTCGGGCGAGCAGATGCTGATCAGCCGCGAGGCGATCGCCTGCGGCGTCATGCCATGCTCGACCAGCGTGATCAGCAGCGAATTGAACACCTCGGCCTCTTTCGGATTCGGCATCCGTCCCGTGATCTCGAGCCACGCCATGCCGCCGAGGTCGATCTTGCCCAGGAGTTGATTCGGCAGGTCGTATCCGCGAACTGTGATGGTGTCGGTCGTGCTCCAGCCCATCTCTGAGCGGAGCGGCTTGCGTTCTTTCGCCATTGTTTCGTCCTGTGAACTAAATGTCGCCGAGCTTCGGCATGACGTCGCGGGCAAACAGCCGCACGGTCTGTTCGGCGTATTTCGCCGCCATGTTCGACGGCATGATCAGCAGCGAAGCGCTGTCGATGCCGCCGACCTTTTTGTTGTAGTCGCGGATCATGTTTACGAGGTCCGCAGGCGAGCCGACCCAGCCGACGCCTTGCTCGATCTGGTTCTCAATGGTCTCGCTGGAGATGTGCGCAATCATCTTGTCGTAGCCCGGATAGTCCTTGGTGCTGGCGCCGCCCAGCCATTCCTTGGCGGCGCTTGCGAGCCCTCGCAAATGTCCATTGCTGGGCGCGATGGCCGCATCCATCGCCTCCGCGCGGGTCGGCGCGCAACATGTGGTGAAGGAGTTCATGACGTGGCCGTGGCCGGGATGTCCCGCCGATCTCCAGGCATCGCGATAGGTGCCGATCAGCATCCGCATCCGCTCCGGCTCCAGCGGGATCGCCATCACGCTCCAGCCGTTCTTGCCGGCGGTTTCGAACGTCTCCGGCGTCGAGGTCGCGGCGATCCAGAACGGCGGATGCGGCCTCTGCATCGGCCGCGGCAGCGAGGTCACGTTCTTGAAGCTGTGAAACTCGCCATCGGCGGACACGTTGTCTTCCGTCAGCAGGCGCTTGATCTGCGTGATGCCTTCGTTGAAGCGCCGGCGGCTGTCATCGAGGCTGACGCCGAACGCCGCGAACTCATGCGGCAGGAACGCGCGCGCGAAGCCGACGTCGAGCCGGCCGCCGCTGATGCCGTCGAGCATGCCGATCTCGCCCGCAAGCTTGAGCGGGTTGTTGAACGCCGGTAGCACCGCCCCGGTGAGCAGCCGGATGCGCTTGGTGCGCTGCGACACCGCGGTGAGGAAGATCAGGGGGTTGGGGCTGTAGCCGCCGTACGGCTTGAAGTAGTGCTCGACCTGACGGATGTGCGCGTAGCCGAGTTCGTCGCCGAGCTGCGCCAGACCGAGAGTTTCCCGGAAATACTGCTCGCCCGACTTGTCCTCCGGCCCGACGCAAGGAAAGAAATTCAACCCGAATTGCACGCTTTCACTCCACCTGCGCTGCCTTACCGGCCGAGCCTACGTTGCCGCCGCCGCGCTGGCCAGTTTTCCCTGCATCATCCATCCGGTCACCCGGACGATGCAGGGCATAGCCCGTAGCTTGTGCCGGACATCGGCATCACTCGATCACTTCGTCGGCGCGAGCGAGCATCACGCGGGGGATGGTGACGCCCAGCGCTTTCGCGGTGGCAAGGTTGATCGCAAGCCGAAACTTGATCGGGTGTTGAACGGGCAGATCGGCTGGCTTGGCGCCTTGCAGAATTCGCGCCACGTATCCGCTGCCGACTTGACGATAGACGTCGGCGTAGTCGGGCCCATAGCTGATCAGCCCTCCGGACGAGACGAACTCGCGCGTATAGTACATGGCCGGCACCTTATGCCGTGCCGCGAGCTCAATGAGCTGATTGCGCCGGCCGTTAAAGCTGGCATCGATGGTAATGAGAAACGCATCGGCGCGTTGCTGAACGAGGGTAGCAAAAGCTGCGTCGATCGCCTCCGGAGTGGGCGCGTCCAGGACGAGCAGCTTCTGTCTCATCGCCTGCGCGGCGGTTTCCAGTTCCCGCAACTCGGCCTCGATGATGGGATTTCCGGGATTCTTGAACACAGCGATAAGCTCGGCGTTCGGCAACAGCTCGCGCATCATCGCCAGCCGTTTGGGCCCAAGCGCGCCGACGACCACGCTCACCCCGGTGGCGTTGCCACCTGGGCGGGAGACGCTTTGGACGAGGCCGTCCCTGACCGGGTCGCCGCCAGTAAAAAAGGCGATCGGAATCGTTTTGGTGGCAGCCTTGGCCGCGAGTGCCGCGATATGACCTCCGGCTACGATGACGGCCGGTTTGAGTTGGACAAGTTCTTGTGCCAGCGCCGGCAGCCGGTCGTACTGCCCTTCGGCCCACCGCGCCTCGATCGTTACGGGCGGGACCTTGGGATTGGACCCTTCTATGCCTTGGCGGAGCGCATCAACCATATGGCCCAATGCTTTGCTTGGAGCATAGTTCAGGAATCCGACCAGAACCGGCCGCTTTTGCTGCGCTTGGGCAGCCAGCGGCCATGCGGCCGCGCCGCCGAGAAAAGCGATGAATTGTCGCCGCTTCATGTGTCCCTCAGAGGCGAACATTTGCCGAGAATAGATGCCGGCGGGACTTTGAGCCAGGATATCCCCTGATTGAGATACCCCGTTGCGATGGCGATTCTTGTTGCTGGCCGAGCCCGCAGTCACCCCTTTGGATCATTTGTTCTGCTGTTCCAGCCGCTAGAATACCCGTCCGTTGGACTCTGGCCGTTCTGCCGGTTTGCGGCGGACGGGGATAATCCGGTGAAGAAACAATCCTTCGAGTCCTTTTTATTCGCGCCGACTGGGTGATCGAGTGAACCTGCCCGCGACCGGCCAGGGCGTTCCGACAGACGCCGTCAAGAACCAAAAACCGCGTGGCCGCCTGTTCCGAAAGTATGCCGTGTTTTTTGCGGCGATCGTGTGCTTGGCGCTTGGCTCGAACACGGCCATGGAGGTGTGGTTCTACGCTCGCGAATACCGGACGCTGCTGCTCAATGTGCAGCGTGCCCAGGCTGAAGCCACGGCGATCAAGATCGGCCAGTTCGTCAAGGAAATCGAAAGCCATCTGGGATGGACGACGCAGCCGTGGAGTGCGGCCAGTGTCGATGAATGGCGTTTGGATGCGGTGCGGCTGCTGCGTCAGGTGCCCGCCGTCACGGAATTCTCAAAATTGGATGCATCCGGGCGCGAGCGGCTGCACGTCTCCCGGCTGGCTCCGGATGTGATCGACAGCGGCAGGGATTTTGCCAACGATCTGAAATTCACCGAGGCCAGGGCGAAACGGATTTTCTACGGGCCGGTGTATTTCCGTAACGAGTCCGAGCCGTATATGACGCTGGCGATGACCGACGGGCGCGCCAACACCGGCGTCAGCGTGGTCGAGATCAATCTGAAATTCATTTGGGATGTCGTAGCGCAGGTTACGGTCGGCGAGCGCGGTCAGGTCTACGTTGTTGACGGGCGTGGCCGGCTGGTTGCGCATCCGGACCTGAACCTCGTGCTGCGCAACACCGATCTTTCGCGCGTTGCCTATATTCAGGCCGCCCGTTCGAGTTCGTCGACCGACCCGCCAGACGAGGAATTTCACGAGGACATTCTCGGGCGGAGTGTGCTGACCGCCCACGCGTCGATCGACCCGCTCGGCTGGCTGGTGTTCTTCGATCTGCCTGTGAGAGATGCCGTCGATGCGTTGCGCGTGCCATTCCTGCGCTCCGGGCTGCATCTGCTGGCCGCGCTCATTCTGGCTGTGCTTGCTGGGCTCTACCTCGCGGGCCGCATGACCGGTCCGATCCGTACGCTGCGCTCCGGCGCGATACGAATCGGGCAGGGCGATCTCGGCCATCGGATCTCGATCAGAACCGGTGACGATTTCGAAGCGCTGGGCGAGCAGTTCAACCGCATGGCTACGCAGTTGCAGGAATCCTACGCCACGCTCGAACACAAGGTCGACGAGCGCACCCGTGAGCTGGCGCTCGCCAATCTCGCCAAATCGCGCTTCCTCGCCGCCGCGAGCCACGATCTGCGTCAGCCATTGCACGCGTTGGGCCTGTTCGTTTCGCAGTTGCGCACGCATGTCGGAACGCCCGAAGGCGGACGGCTGGTCGAGCGGGTCGACGCTGCGATTTCGGCGATGAACGAGCTGTTCAATGCGCTGCTTGACATCTCCAAGCTCGACGCCGGCGTGCTGACGCCGCAGCGGTCGGGCTTTCCGATCGAGCGGCTGCTCCAGCGCATCGAAACCACGTTCGCAGGCACAGCGGAGGAGAGCGGCCTGTCGTTCAAGGTGGTTCCGAGCGGCGCATGGGTGTCGAGCGATTTCCTCCTGCTGGAACGGATCGTCCTGAACCTGGTTTCCAACGCCGTGCGCTACACCGGCGACGGCGGCGTTTTGATCGGCTGCCGCCGCCGAGGCGACAACTTGCGGATCGAGGTCTACGACACCGGGCCGGGAATCGCCGACGACCAGCAGCGCGACATCTTTGCCGAGTTTTATCAGATCGGGGCATCGGACCGCCGCGCGCACGGCGGCCTCGGCCTGGGACTGGCCATCGTTGAGCGGCTCTGTCGGTTGCTCGATCATCCGGTCGAGCTCACCTCCGCATTGGGCAGGGGATCGCGCTTCGCCGTGACGGTGCCGCTTGCTGCTGCGCATTCGAGCGCTGTCGAGCACGCACCGGCTCCGGCGCTCGACGTCGTCTCGAGCAAGCTGATCGTGGTGATCGACGACGACGCGCTGGTGCTCGAAGGCATGGGCGGCCTGCTGCGGAGTTGGGGCTGTCGCGTGGTGGCGGCGAGTTCGGCCGACGCGGCGCTCGCCGAACTGGCGGCTCGCGGCGAGCGCCCCGATCTCGCGATCTCCGATTATCGGCTGGCCGACGGCTACACCGGAATCGCCGTGATTGAGCGCATCCGCGATGCATACGGCAGGACGATCCCGGCGTTTCTGATCAGCGGCGACACCGCGCCCGCGCGCCTGCAGGAGGCCCGCGCCGGCGGTTATCATCTGCTGCACAAGCCCGTGCCGCCGATCGCGCTTCGCGCCATGTTGACCCAGCTTCTGAAGAAGCACGAAGCGGCCGCGGGGGCGGTCTAGCTCTAAGGCTTGGCGTGCTCTAAGGCTTGGCGACCTGCGGCAACTGCCAGCCAAGCTCGCCGATGGCAATGACGGCCTCGGTGCGGTTGGTGACTTTCAGCGCGCGCAGGATGGCGGTGACGTGGTTCTTCACCGTGGGCTCCGCCAGGTCGAGCACGCGGCAGATCGCCTTGTTGCTTTTGCCGCGCGCCAGCAGCGCCAGCACCTCGACCTGCCGCGGCGTCAATCCGATCTCGGCGGGGGTGACCCCCGGCGTCTCGGGCCGGCGTGGCGGTGGCGCCGACGTTGCGGACTGGGAAAGTGCTTGCGTCGGAATATAGATGCCGCCCGAGAACACCAGCCGGAGCGCGCCGAGCATCACGTCGCGCTGCGCCGATTTCGGAATGAAGCCGAGCGCGCCGAGGTCGAGCGCCTTGATCACGCTGGCGCGGTCGTCATGGGCGGACAGCACCACCACCGAAACCGCCGGATAGCGCTCGCGCAGGTCGGCCAGCATGTCGAAACCGTCCTGATCGGGCAGCGAAAGATCGAGCAGGATGAGTTCGAGGTCCGGGTTCTTGTCGATCAGCCGGCGCGCCTGTGCGCAGTCGGCGGACTCTAGAACGATCGCGTCGTTCTTCAATTCCTTGATGACGAGGCGCACCGCGTCGCGGATCAAGGCGTGATCGTCGATCACGAGAATCTTCATGAGTCCCATCTCTACTGCGGCCAAAAGGCTACGACAACGCTTCAGTCCCAGGACCAAAGTACCATCACAAAAATCCGGCCGAAGCCAATCGGCTGCTGGGTTTTCGCGACCAGCCTGCCTATGCCGCGACGCTTTCCACAATACCTCAGGCTGATTGTTCGCGTGCGGCGATCCCGACAGAATTCATTTGGGCGGCAAGAGTTGCCCAAGAGTTGCCGACGGTAGTTGCCGACGGTGTTTTTCGAAAGGACGTTGCAATGAGCCGGGTCTTGTTGGCGAGCGTTGGTTTGATTGTTGCGGGATTGGCTCAGGCATCGGCCGCCGATATCCCGCCGCGGCAGGCTTATTCGCCTGGGGCAGCGGTCCATCGCGCCTACGACTGGAGCGGCGTCTATGCCGGCGCCCACGTCGGCTACGGCTGGAGCTTGTGGATCGCGGACGCCGCGGTCGGCGGCACGATCGTGGCTAGCGATTCCGCGCGCGTCAGCGGTTTCCTGGGCGGCGTGCAGCTCGGCATCAACTGGCAGTCCGGCGCGATGGTCTACGGACTGGAGACCGACCTCACCGCGTCCGGCCAGAAGAACACCGCGCTGATCGGCGGCGTAACGTTCAGCGAGCGCGTGCGCTGGTTCGGCACCACGCGGGCTCGGCTGGGTTTCGCCTCCGACCGGTGGATGGTCTACGGCACCGGCGGTATCGCCTATACGGCTCTGCAAAGCGACATCACGGTCGGCGGCGTCACCGACGCCGGACGCACCACCAAGATGGGCTGGACCGTTGGCGCGGGCTTCGAGCACGCGCTCGGCAACAATTGGACCTGGCGGACGGAATATCTCTACATCGATGCCGGTCGGGTGACGTCCACGACCGGCGTCGTCACCAACCACTTCCGCGCCCGCAACAACGTCGCGCGCCTCGGTGTGAACTACAAGTTCTAGGCTCCGTTCTTCGCGACACGGCGGCCGAACAACACGATCGCCGCGATCGGCAATAGGAAACCGAGCCCGACGACCGTGATCAGCAGCGGGCCGAGATCGGCATAATCGCCGCGGCCGACCGTGAAGACGTTGTTGAGATACTTGGTCTGCAACGCGCCGGCGACCAGTGCGAGGTTCATCAGCGAGGCCATCAGTGCGAACCAGGTCGCGCGATGGCCTTGCGGCGCGTAGAACGCGATCAGCGTCAGCAGCGGGATCATCGAAAGCTGCACGAACGGCGATGCGGTGGCGGCGTCGACCAGTGCGATGGTGCGTGCGCCGAAGCCGAACATCGATTCCGTCCATTCGTGCAGGCCATACACCAGCCCGATATTCGGCAGCGACAGCAGCGTGCCGACCATCGCGATCCAGAACAGCACCGTGGTCACGGAATATTCGGTGAGCTGCTTGGAGAACATCCACATCGCCACGATCGCCAGGATCGCGCCGGTCTGGCGCAGGATGCCGTAGAACGCCTCGTCGAACTTCAGCACGTCGAGCGTCCACCAGAAATAGCCGTCGCCGACCGATGGCGTGGCGCGGAACGCGAAGATGATGATGCTGGTGAACAGGATGGCGCGCCGCGTGCCCGGATCGAGGTCGCGGGTGACGAACACCAGCATGGTGCAGATCACCGCCATCGACAGCGCGAACGTCAGCTCCTGCGCGAACGGCACGCGGCCGAGCGCCAGCGCCAGAACCGTGGCGCCAAAGGCGATGCCGCCGCCCAGGATGCGCCAGTCGAGCGGCCGGCGTTCGCTCGGCGTGAAACGCCGCATGAACACGCCGGTCACCGAAATCAGCGGGATAACCAGGCCGAGCAGGAACACCGTCTCGCGCGACAGAAATCCCGCCAGCCACCCGGACAGGCCGGCGACCGCCAGGATGCCGCCCGACAGCGCGAGCCGGCCGAGCACCTGCACCATACCGAGTTCGGTGCGCACCTCGGCGTCCGGGCGCGGTTTGCCCGAAGCGTCGACCCGCTCGACCACTTCCGTGGACATGGCATCGGCCACCACGTCCTGGATCACGGTGCCGACCACGATCAGCATGGCGCCCAGGATGTAGAGCTCGCCCGCGGGGAGAAACGAAAGCCAGCCGCCGGCCGCGCCCGCCAGCGTGATCAGGCCACTGGCGGTGAAGGACGCGCCGATGAACACATAGGCATGCCGCTGCGAGCCGAATATGGGCACGCAGTCGACCAGTTCGCCGAACACCATCTTGATGGTCCAAGGCAGGCTCAACCACACACCGATGCCGGCAAGCTCGGCTGGCGTGAGCGACAGGCTCTCCTTGATCCACATGTCGCGGGACACGTCGATCAGCCCGAGCGCGCCATAGGCAAAATAGACCAGCACCACCGGCATGTATTCGAGTCGGAACGCCTGGATCGGCCGCAGCAGGCTTTGCAGCCACGCCGGGCGAGCGGTGGTGACGGGGGTGTCGAGGGGCGGCTGGGAGAGGGGGCGCGACGAGTCGGTCATGGCGGCGAGGCTAGCGTTCCGCTGCGCCTGCTACAAATCCTTCGCACACGCGGACTACAATAGAATCTCCCGACAGGAGGAACGACGATGCGGGCGATCGCCGCGGCACTCGGCATGGCAAGTCTGATGGCAAGTCTGATTGCCGGATCGGCGCAGGCGCAGACGATCTATCCGATCGACCGCGCCGAGATCCTCGCCGGGTCGCGCTTCGACCTGAAGGTCGAGTTCCCCGGTCTGGTCGATCCGGCGCGACTCTCGGTGACGCTCAACGGTAAACCCTACCGCGAGGTGTTCGGACGGGACGGCACGCTGATCGAGCGCGAGGCGGGGCTGGAGCAGTCCGCGCTGGTGCTGCGCGATGCCGAACTCGCAGCGCCCGGCCGCTACGTGGTGCGCGCCAGCGACGGCGTGCACAGCGCGGACGTAAGCTGGACGGTCTACGGTACCGGGCCGCGCCGCGCCAAGAACGTGATCCTGTTCGTCGGCGACGGCCTGTCGCTCGCGCACCGGGTGGCCGCCCGCATCCTCTCCAAGGGAATGAAGGAGGGCAAGGCGCACGGCCGGCTCGCCATCGACGACATGCCGCACATGGCGCTGGTCGCCACCGCCGGCTCGGATTCGATCATCACCGATTCCGCCAACTCGGCGAGCGCCTACGCGACCGGGCACAAGACCGCGAGCGGGGCAATGGGTGTCTATGCCGACCGCACCCGCGATCCGTTCGACGATCCGCGGGTCGAAACGATCGCCAGCCTGGTCAAGCGCCGGCTCGGGCTCGCCGTCGGCGTGGTGACCGACACCGAGATCCAGGATGCCACGCCCGCGGCGATGGTCTCGCACACCCGGCTGCGGCGGGAGTACGACCGGATCGTCGAGCACTTCTTCGCGGCGCGGCCGGATGTGATCCTCGGAGGGGGCCTGGCGAACTTCCTGCCGAAGGACGCGGCCGGCTCCAAGCGCAAGGACGAGCAGGATTTCGTCGCCAGGTTCCGCGATGCCGGCTACGCCTATGTCACGACCGCGGCGGAGCTTGCCGCGGCGAAGGCGGCGAACAATGGCAAGCTGCTCGGCCTGTTCAATCTTGGCAACATGGATGGCGTGCTCGACCGCCGCTTTCTCAAGGGCGGCACGGTCGAGCGGTTTCCGGATCAGCCCGACCTGACCGAGCAGCTCGGCGCGGCGCTCGATGTGCTATCGCGCAACCAGGCCGGATTCTTCCTGATGGTGGAGGCCGGTATGATCGACAAGTACAGCCACGGCCTCGAGATGGAGCGCGCGGTGTACGACACCATCATGCTGGACAACGCGGTGAAGCAGGCGCGCGACTGGGCGGGCGCGCGTGGCGACGACACGCTGATCCTGGTGATCGCCGATCACAGCCACAACATCGGCCTCGCGGGTACGGTGGACCACGATCCGGACCGCAAACCCGACCGGCCGCTGCACGAGCGGGTGCGTATCTATGCCCGCGCGGGATTTCCCAACTATCCGGCGCCCGATGCCGCCGGCTATCCACCGAGCGTCGATGTCAGCCGCAGGCTCGCGATCCTGTCGTCGACGCCGCGCGGCAGCGTGCATTCCGCTGAGGACGTCATTCTGACGGCCACGGGGCCGGGCAGCGAGCGCGTGCGCGGCCAGCTCGACAACACCGAGGTGTTCCGGGTGATGGTCGAGGCGCTGGGTTTGGGGGATCCCACAACGACGGCGCAGGGCCGATAGCTATTTCCAGAACTGCTTGCTCGCGATCCTTGCGCCTTCGGCCATCGCCGCGAGCTTGGCGAAAACCACGTCGGGATCGACCGCGGCCTGGCCGACCCAGGTGCCGTAGCCACAGTCGCTGCCGGCGATGACGTTCTCGCGACCGACACGCTCGGCGTAGCGGCCGATGCGCTGTGCGATCAGCTCCGGGTGCTCGATGAAGTTCGATTTCGATTCGAGCACGCCCGGGATCAGCACCTTGCCGTCGGGCAGCTTCACGGTATCGAACACCGTGTATTCGTGGGCATGGCGGGGGTTGGCGGCCTCCAGCGAGATCGCGCTGACGTTGGCCTTGAACACGATGTCGACGATGTCGGCGAGCGGCACGTCGCGGTGGTGCGGCCCTTCGTAATTGCCCCAGCACAGATGCATGCGGAGCTGCTCGGCCGGGATGTTCCTGCAGGCGTGGTTCATTGCCTCGATGTGCAGCGTGATCCGCTTGCGAAACTCTTTCAGGTCGAGATCGGCGTATTGGATATGGCGGCCCATGCCGAGGTCCGGGCAGTCGAACTGCAACACAAAACCCGCTTTGGCGACGGTTTCGTATTCATCGCGCATCGCATCGGCGATGGCGTAGATGTAGGTCTCGAAATCCTTGTAATGGTCATTGCGGAAGAACAGCGACACCACGCCGGGCGACGCCGCGCTCATGAACCCGCCAGCAGCCTTCACGCCTGCGAGTGCAGCCTTGAGATTGTCGACGTCGTCGCGCACCGCCTTCGCGTCGCGCACGCTGATCGGGCCGTTGCAGGCCGGGGTCTTTCGGCGCGAACGTCCGGGGTCGCCGAACACGCGCTGCGCGAGCTTCGGATACTCGGCGAGGTCCTGATAGACAAAGGTGTTGCCGGTGCCGCCGAAGCCGTTGAGCCGGTCCTTGATGTAGGTCGCGTAGGAGGGCTTCGAGAGCTCGCCGTCATTGATCAGGTCGACGCCGGCGTCGGCCTGCTTCTTCACCACCTCGGCCACCGCCGCGCGTACCCGCGCCGCCAGCGCCGGCACGTCCACCGGCACGCCTTCCTCCTTGGCGTACATCATGCGGATCAGGTCGTCCGGCCGGGGCAGGCTGCCGGTGTGTGTCGTCAAAAAGCGCTCGGTGCTGCGGTTCATTCCGGTCTCCCTGGACGGGCGGGACTGTAGAGCAGCCCACAGGCGGGCTCCAAGCATGGGCAGGGCGGGCGAAGCCCCGGAAGCCCGATGATTGACAGGCGGGGGAGGGGTCCTTAGAAACGCGGCAACCCAGCCAGAAAACCGGCCAGAGACGTTGTCGAGAGATTTGCTATGAAAGTCCGTAACTCATTGAAATCGTTGCGTGGCCGGCACCGTGACAACAAGATTGTCCGGCGCAAGGGCCGGGTCTATGTGATCAACAAGACCCAGCCCCGCTTCAAGGCCCGCCAGGGCTGAGCGGCCGCGCGTCCCGCTTCCCCGCACCGAAATCAAGCACCTGCTGCCGCAATTGCCATCTTGCCGCCGCGCGGCAAGGCTCTAGATTTATGTCTATGAGCCAGCGATTCCTTATCCCGGCCTTTGCGATCCCGGCCTTGGCGCTCGCGCTGCTCGCCCTCACGGCGCCATCGAACGCGCAGACCGTGACGCCGCCGAACCCACCGGCCGGCCGCAACGTCGCGCCGATCGAACCGCCGACGGATTTGCCGCGCATCCGCGCCGATCGCGTGCGTGGTCTCGATTTCCTGTTCGAGGCGCTGAAAGTCGCGCCCGACGCCGAAAGCGCCAAGCACATCGAGGGCCGCATCTGGGCACAATGGATGGCGTCCGGCAGCGACACCGCCAACCTGCTGATGACCCGGGTCAAGACCGCGACCGACGCGCGCGACACCGACCTCGCGATCAAGCTTCTCGATGCCATCGTCGAAATCAAGCCTGACTATGTCGAGGCCTGGAACCGCCGCGCCACGCTGCACTACATGCGCAAGGACTACACCCGCTCGATGGCGGACATCCGCGAGGTGCTGGCCCGCGAACCGCGGCACTTCGGCGCGATCTCGGGGCTGGGCATGATCCTGCAGGAGTTCGGCGACGAGAAGCGCGCGCTCGATGCGTTCCGGCAAGCGGTGGCGATTCATCCACACCTGCAGCGCATTCCCGATCTGATCAAGACGCTGACCGAGAAGGTCGACGGCCGGGATATTTAGGCTGCCGGTCCACGGTTGGACCCGAAATCAATCCGCCCGATCCAGCGTGGCCACGGTGCGCAGCAGGAGCGCCACCAATTCCGCCTGACGGCGTGTGCCCGTCTTGTCGAACACTCCGCGCAGGTGTGTGCGGACGGTGTTCATGCTGAGTTGGAGCTGATCTGCAGCGCCGCGCAGGTCGATCCCGTGGAGCAGCAAGGTCACCAGTTCGGCCTCGCGTGCTGTCAGATCGTAAAGCTGCGCGAGCAATTCCGGGGCTCGGCGCGGCTTGGCTTCGGGATCGCTGACCATGACGACCACGGCGGGCCGGCGGCTGAGCAGCATGTGTTGGGTGCGGTCCACGCGGAACGGGGACACCAGCACCGCGAGCGCGCGGCGCATCGAGGGGCGGGGCAGCGCAAGCCCTCCACCCGGCGCGACCCCCCGCGCCGTTGTCGTAAGCGCGGATTCGCGGATCAGCCGGTTGAGCTTTGCATTCTCGTCCGCCCTGGCAGCTTGAAGAAGGCCATCGCGTGTGGTGAGCCCGTCATTTCCTGCCGCGATCGCTTCACCCGCACGGTTGGTCCACAATATTCGTCCGCCCTCGTCGAGGAGAAAGACACCGACCGGCAATCGGTCCCAGAGCTGTTCACCGGCCGCTTGTTTGGCGTCGAGCGCATTGAGGCGAAGGATGATCTGGAGTGCACGCTGCAAATGCGGAATTGCGCGATCCAGCAACTGAAGTTCGCGCGCTTCGAACGGACCCTGGGATTTGGCTCGCAGAATTCCAAGCGGAACGAAATGGTGTTCGGAGCGCAGCAGCATTGCGCCCAGCGAGGCATAGACTTCAAGCGGCCGGTAGACCTCCTGGTACAGGCTGAAGCGCTCCCATTCGGCATCGCTGTAGCCCAGCTCGCGAGGGAAGGCCTTTCCGCTCGGCAGCACCATCAGGTGGGGAATCGATGGACTGGCTTCCGGCGTGTTGTAGTTCTGGCAAAAGAACTCAAGGATGCCCGGATCGCCCGTCGAGTTTTGCAGGCTGTGGACGTTGCCAGCCCCGACTGGGACGATCGACATCGGCATCCAGATCGCGCCGCAGAGACGCCCCAGCCGTTCCAAGACCTGCGGCAGTTGCTGCGGCGCAAGGGCGGCGTCGTATATCGCTCCAATCAATTCGACAAGTTGGTCTTCGCTATCGGAGTTGCGGTGCCTGCCCCGCGTGCCTCCGCGAGCCATGCCGCGTCCCCCCGATTTCAACTCAGCGTAGCTGCCAGTTTATCCCCTTCCAATACAGTTGCCTCACCCAAATGAATGAGGCGGCGGCACTCGGTGTCTGCTTCGCTCGGGGGCAGTCGGTACGGGCGTTGGGGGCAGTAAATGCGGTCGGTACATGGCCAGCGCGGCGTGGGCCCCTGGTTTGGCATAACCGTGGGTGTGGGCATTGCGGCGTTACTGTCGACGACGGCGCTGACAGCAACAGTCACGTTTACCGACACTGAGTTTTTACTCGGCAACTGGAACGCCGTAACGGTCGCACAAACCAACAACGTCAATACGCTGGAAACGAACGAGCCCGGCGGCAACCCCGGTGCGATGCGTTCGATGCGGCATCAAATGGGCCTGTTTGGCTCGTTTCCGGTATCGATCGACCGGGCTCATCTGCTCGTGGACCCGACGCGAACGTTCACGCCGTCCGCCAGCGGCGCGATCAATTTCGTCAACATCACCGTCGACGGGAAAATTTCGGAGGCATTCAACAATTCCGGTCCTGGTGCTCCCGCCACCATGCGGCAGTACTTCGCGGTTCGGCAGGGCGGAACCGTCTTTGTCGCAAACGCGCCCGCGTTCTCGCAGAATTTCACCAACACGGCGTGGCCGACGGTCGGTGGCGACCCTGGCCGGCTCAGGCTCACAAATCTGACTGCTGCAAATTTCGCTCCGATCGGCGGCGGGGCGAGTCCGGATTTTTCGGCAACCGGTGGGGCGCTCCAGTTCGGCTACGTACGCGGGACAACCACAAGCGATTATCTTGATGTCTTTCATGATGCCGACAATTTCGAGGTTGTGGTCGACTTTGCCGGCGCGCCCCCACCGCCTCCTCCTGGGACGAGTGCGCCGCCCACCACGTTTGGCGGAACCGACGAAGCGCTTAGCCAGACCGTCGGTGGGCATCACACGCTGATTGCCGACCGATTGCATGGCGGGACTGTCTGCGGCAGTTGCTCCGTTCCCCCAGCAGGCGGGCCGGCGTCATCCTTCGCCCCGACATATCGGATGTCTGCAAGCGGCAGCGATGTGCTGACCGCGCTCATGGCGTTCGATGAAAGCCAGGAACTATCCTCGCAGCGCCGCGGCCGTCAGCGGGGCGCATCGGTTTCTGCCGGGACGCCGGCCGCGCCCTATGTTCCGCGTTGGACCGCTTTCTCCGTCGTGGGCGGGCAGTGGGGCAGTTCCGGCGGCTCGGCCAACCAGTCGGGCTTCGATTTCCGCGGCGGCAGCATGGCGATCGGGCTGGACCGCTTCATTTCGTCCAGCGTGTTGGCTGGCATCGCATACGGCGGGTCCCGCATCGACGGCGGATATAGCGGCGGCGGAAACTATGCGGTCGACTCCCAGACCTTTTCAGGACACGCGGCCTGGCGGATCACACCGACCACATATCTGGACGGCGTCGTCAGCTACACCTGGGCATCGCTGAGGCAGAACCGCGTGGTCGGCCCGGACACGTTCAGCTCGAGCTTCCGCTCCCGTGTGATGGCAGCGTCGGCGACGCTGGGGCGCGATGAGCGTGTCAACTCATGGCTCATTCTCGGCGCCTCGGTCGGCATGCTGGCGTCGCACACCGCAAACGACGGTTATCAAGAGCAGTCGTCGTCCATCGTGGCGGGCTTCAACGTTCCGTCGCGCTCGACCGACTCGTTTGCGCTCAAGGTGGCGGGCCGCGCTGCGATGCCGCTTTATTTCGACTGGGGCTCGATGGTTCCCCAGGTTGGGCTCAGCGCGAGCCGCGAGCTCCGGGAGCAAGGCTCCGTCCTCACGGCGGTCACCACCGACACCGCGACACCGGTCTTGACCACGATCGATAACCCGACCGCGACGCGGTACACGGCGAATGGAGGTCTCTCGATCTCCATCGGAGAACGGACCCAGATTGGCGGCTCGCTGTCTCACACCTGGGCCCAGGGGTTCCAAATGACCGCGCTGTCCGGTCGCGTTCGAGTCAGGTTCTAGGGGGCGGCGATGCGGTATCGGCTGAAATGCATCCCGTTGTTGCGTGTCCTGTCGCTGCTCGGGCTGTGGACCTTTCTGGGCGCGGGAAGCTGTCCTCCGAGCGGAGTGCCTCCCCTCATTTCCACTTCGACATTGAAAAACAGGTTCGCTCAGGAAACCTGCGAGGCGATCGTCCCGGGTGCGAACTGCGTCCAGTATGCACACTGCATCACCAGTTTCGGCAACGAGGCGACGTGTCATTCGCGGCTCGTTGCCGGAGCCTATGGCGGGAGCGTGCCAGTGTACGACGAGCCGATCCTCGAAAATCGGGTCCAGGCAGGCACCGGAATGAAATACCAGATCGACATCGGCACGCGTCGCGCGCGCATTCCAGCGACCACTGTGGCCCGGGTCTTTGCGTGCCGCTCAGACGGCAACACGGCTGCGTCGTGCTACGCTCGGCAATACGCCATATTGTACCAACGGCCGTCTTGCTATGGCCCTGATTGTGGACCGAGGCCGCCAATCCCCGATCTCATCCCCTGCAACGATGAGGTATAGGCAGCGGGCGCCATTTGGGCGGCACCCAATCAGGACTTGCGTCCGCCGTCACTCATCCGTCGCATCCGCGCCCACGAACGCGATCCGCACCATGTTGGTCGCGCCCGGAGTGCCGAGCGGCACGCCCGCGACGATGATGACGCGCCGGCCGGCCTTGGCGAAACCTTCCTTGAACGCGATGCGGCAGGCGCGCTGCACCATGTCGTCCTGGTCGTGGGCGTCCTCCGCCACCACGCAGTGGATGCCCCAGGCCACCGAAAGCTTGCGGCCGGTGGCGACGTTGGGAGAGATCGCCACGATCGACGCCTGCGGCCGCTCGCGCGCGACGCGCAAGCCCGTCGAGCCCGAACCGGTCCAGCAGATGATGGCGGACAGATCGAGCGTGTCGGCGATCTGGTGCGCCGCCGCGGCGATGGCGTCGGGGCCGGTGGCCTCGGGCGGGGCGTGCTGCGCGTCGATAATCGAGCGATAGGTGGCGTCGCCCTCCACCTCCTCGGCGATGCGGTTCATGGTGGCGACCGCCTCGACCGGGTACTGCCCGGCGGCCGATTCCGCCGACAGCATCACCGCATCGGCGCCTTCGAAGATTGCGGTTGCGACGTCGGACACTTCGGCGCGCGTCGGCACCGGGCTGTTGATCATCGATTCCAGCATCTGAGTCGCGACCACCACCGGCTTGCCGGCGCGGCGCGCCGCGCGCGTGAGCTGCTTCTGGATGCCGGGGACCTTTTCCAGCGGCATTTCGACGCCGAGATCGCCGCGCGCCACCATGAGCGCGTCGGTGACGTCCATGATCTCGTCCAGCCGGTGCACCGCCGACGGCTTCTCGATCTTGGCCATGACGGCGGCGCGGCCGCGCGCGATCTTCTTGGCCTCGGCGATGTCGTCGGCGCGCTGGATGAACGACAGGCCGATCCAGTCAATGTTGGCGTCGAGCGCGGCATCGAGATCGGAGCGGTCTTTCGGCGTCAGCGCCGAAAACGGGATCAGGGTGTCGGGCAGGCTCACGCCCTTGCGGTCGGACAACTTGCCGCCGACCTCGACGCGGGTGACGATCTTGTCCTTGCTGGTGTCGGTCGTCACCATTCGGATTTTGCCGTCGTCGAGCAGCAGCGTGTGGCCGGGCTCGATGCCGGCGAAAATCTCCGGATGCGGCAGGTACGCGCGCGTGGCGTCGCCCGCGGCATTGTCGGTGTCGAGCGTGAAGGTCGCGCCCTTTTCCAGCATGACGGACCCGCCCGCGAAGGCGCCGACGCGGAGCTTCGGGCCCTGCAAATCGACCAGGATGCCGATCGGGCGGTCGTAATGCTTTTCGACCGCGCGGATGGCGGCCACCAACTCGCGCATCTTGTCGTGCGTGGTGTGGCTCATGTTGATGCGGAAGACGTCGGCACCGGCTTCGAAAAGCTTGCGGATCATCTCACCGCTGGATGAGGCCGGGCCGAGCGTGGCGACGATCTTGGTTCGGCGCAGGCGTCTCATCGGAGCTGTGTTCCTGGCAGTTGCGACGGACCCTGCCGTCCAGGCGTGGGCAACATCGGCGTACCGGGGGTCAGCGGCCGCTGCGGCCCCTGGTCGGCGGACTCGGTGAGCTGCACCGTCCAGGCGCGCTGCTCGCCGGTATCGACCTCGAAGAAGCCGGTCCGGTCAAAGCCGCGCGCCAGGCAGTCCTCGGTGCCGCGGATGGTGAACTCTTTCTCGCGCGTGCACATGAAAGCCTGCCCCGACCATTCGCCGCCCCGGTCATAGTCGATCGCATAGATGTAATAAAATCTTGCGACGAGTGTACCCTTCAGCAGCGTCTCGCAGCTCCGCGCGGACAAGTTCCACCAGCCTTCGGTGGTCCAGCCGCCGTCGCCGTCCTTGTATCCCACCGAGACGCCGACCCGGCTGCCGGTGTTGTTGCAGAGGTGGAAGTCCGCAAAGGCCGGAGCAGGCGTCAGCACCGCGGCTGCGGCCACAAGCAAGCGCCGGGCGGACCTGACGACGGATGGGATCAAGGGGCAATGCCTTGTTTTCAGGCAGCGGGTATCGCGTGAACGATTACGGAGTGTCAACGAGGATGGCTCGGAAGTCATTCACATTGGTGCAGGTCGGGCCGGTGGCGACAAGATCGCCGAGACGGCTGAAAAAGCCGGTGGAATTGTTGTCGGCAAGAAACGCGGCCGGATCGAGGCCAAGCGCAGCCGCACGTTGCAGGGTGGTAGCGTCGATCACGGCGCCGGCCGGGTCGGAGGCGCTGCCGCCGCCGCCGTCGGTGCCGTCGGTATCCGCAGCCAGAGCCGATATGCCGGCAGTCCCCCCGAGGGCGATGGCGAGCGCCAGCGCATACTCCTGGTTCGGACCGCCGCGGCCTTGACCCGCGATTGTGACGGTGAGCTCGCCGCCCGAAAGGATCACGGCGCGGCGGCCCTGCGCCCGGAGCGCCATTGCGCGCCTTGCGTGGTCGGCTGCGATCGAGCGCGCTTCGCCCTCGATGCGGTCGCCCAGCGTCACGCATTCGTACCCGGAGGCGCGCAGCTCGGCTTCCGCTGCGGCAAAGGCATCGGCGGGCCGCGCGATCAGCTTGAACTGCGTCTGGGCAAAAGCGGCATGCCCCGGCTTGGGCGTCTCGTTCGCCGGGTCGGCCAGCGCCCGAGCCACCGTCTCGGGCAGGTCGATGCCATAGCGCGCGATGACCGCTAGGGCATCGGCGAGCGTCGAAGGATCGGGAACGGTCGGTCCCGAGCCGATCACCGCCGGATCGTCGCCCGGCACGTCGGAGATCGCCAGCGTCACGACGCGCGCCGGGTGGGCGCGCAGGCCGAGGCGGCCGCCCTTGATGCGGGACAGATGCTTCCGCACCGCGTTCATCTCGCTAATGTTGGCGCCGGAGCGGAGCAGCGCGCGGTTGATTGTCTGCTTATCGGCAAATGTCAGCCTCTCGGCGGGGGCGACCCAGTTGGCAGACGCGCCGCCCGACATCAGGACCAGGACAAGATCGTCCGCGGTGGCCGCATCCGCCAAATCCAGAATCCGGGATGCTGCCGCAAGCCCGGCCGCGTCCGGCACCGGATGGCCGGCCTCGACCACCTCGATGTGCCGGGTCGGGCGGCCGTAGCCGTGGCGGGTGACGGCCAGCCCCGCAAGCCGCGCCGGCGGTACCGCCGAATAGTGCGCCTCCGCCACTTCGATCATGGCGCCCGCGGCCTTGCCGGCAGCCAGGATCACCAGCCGGCCGGCGGGCGGCGCGGACGGCAGATGGCGCGGCAGACAGGCCGCCGGATGCGCCGCCGCAACGGCGACCTGGAACAGCCTTTCCAGCAGGGCGCGGGAACGATCTGTCGATTGTTGGGGCTCCAACGATCTCCACCTTTTTTCGTCTCAGGCCGGATGCCAAGCGTCCGAAACCGTGGTTATAATGCTTCCAAATAAGAATCTCTCGGGAGGGCGGCGCCGGCCGGAAGCCGGCTTTCAATAGCACGATCACGAGCGCATCCATGCCGTCACGGCGGCCGGATTGCGTCATCAGGCGGGCAACAGCCCGTACCAACAATGCCAATGGAGGGAACGCATATGACGGTAGCGTTTACGATCAACGGCAAGGCGGCCAGCGTCGATGCTGCAGCCGACACGCCGCTTCTCTGGGTGGTGCGCGAGCACCTGAAACTCACCGGCACCAAGTTCGGCTGCGGTTCGGGGCTGTGCGGCGCCTGCACCGTGCACGTCGATGGCAAGGCGGTGCGCTCGTGCCAGACCGGCCTCAAGGACGTGGCCGGCAAGAAGGTGACGACCATCGAAGGTCTGTCGCCGGACAGCTCGCATCCGCTGCAGAAGGCCTGGATCGCCGAGCAGGTGCCGCAATGCGGCTACTGCCAGTCCGGCCAGATCATGGCGGCGGCAGAGTTGCTGGCGAAGACCAAGAAGCCGTCGCGCGCGCAGATCGTCGAACACATGGACGGCAACATCTGCCGCTGCGGCACCTATCCGCGCATCGTGCGCGCCATTCAGCGCGCCGCACGGGAGGCCTAACCATGAACAAGCACATCAAGCCGGCCTCGCTCGAGGTTTCCCGCCGCAGCTTTTTCAAGGGTGCGAGCGGACTGACGTTCGCGTTCGCGATGAGCGGGACGTTGCTGGGCCGCGTCTCCGAGGCGTTCGCCGCCGACGGAGCCATGCTCAACGCGTATGTCACGATCGGTCATGACAACACCATCACCATCCAGTGCCCGGGCTCCGAAATGGGGCAGGGCGTGATGACGGCGCTGCCGCTGATCGTCGCCGAAGAGCTCGACGCCGACTGGTCGAAGGTGAAGGTCGAATTTGCGCCGGGCAATCCGAAGGTCTATGGCGGCCAGCACAAGATGTTCCCCGGTGCGCAACTGACGCTCGCCAGCGTCTCGGTGCCGGCCTACTGGGTTCCGCTCCGCACCGCGGGCGCGCAGGCCCGCAAGGTGCTGCTCGACAACGTCGCCGAGCACTGGAAGGTGCCGGTGGCCGAGCTCACCACCGACAAGAGCAAGGTCATCCACAAGAAGTCCAAGCGCAGCATCTCCTACGGCGACGTCGCGAAATTCGCGAAGGTGCCGGCGGAGCTGCCCAAGATCGCGGAAGCCGATCTCAAGAAACGCGAGAACTACAAGCTGATCGGCCGCAAGAACATCGGCCGCATCGACGTGCCCTCCAAGGTCAACGGCACGGCGAAGTTCGGCATCGACGTGCAGGTGCCGGGGATGGTTTATGCCTCGCTGCTGCATGCCCCGATGGACGGCGTGAAGGTCGAGTCGTCCAACATCGACGACGTCAAGAAGATCAAGGGCGTCACGCATGTGCTGGCCCTGCCGTTCGGCGTGGCGGTCGTTGCCGACACCGTCGAGGCGAGCCAGGCCGGGCGCAACGCGCTCAAGGTCAAGTGGGACACCTCGGGGGCCAAGGCCGCGCCGTTCGATTCCGAAAAAGCCAAGGAGGAGTACGCCCGCAAGGCCAAGGACCCGAACGCCGAGGCCATGGAAGCCTTCAAGACCGGCGACGCCGACAAGGCGCTGGCCGGCGCCGCCAAGACGCTCGAAGCGGCCTACTGGTCCGAGCACACCTACCACGCCCAGATGGAGCCGATGAACGCCGTTGCCCGGGTGGAGAACGGCCAAGTCGACATCTGGGTCGGCACGCAGGTGCAGTCGCTCGCCTCCGCAGTGGTGGCGAACGTGCTCAAGACCACGCCCGACAAGGTCAAGATCCATCTGCAACTGCTGGGCGGCGGCTTCGGCCGGCGGATCTGGCCGGACGCTCCGGTGCAGGCGGCGGTGCTTGCCAACATCGTCAAGAAGCCGGTCAAGCTCATGCTCACGCGCGAAGATGACATCGCTGCGGCGCGTCCGCGGCCGATGACGCATCACGTGATGAAAGCGGGCCTCGACGGCAGCAACAACCTGGTGAGCTGGCATCATCGGGTGGTCGCGGAAAATGTCGACGCGGTCGCGGCGCCGCCGCGGTTCGCGGCGACCAAAGGCCGCGACTACATCGGCTGGGTCGGGATGAGCCAGGACTTCTACAACATCCCGAACCTTAAGGCCGATGCGATCCGCGAGCAGCGCGGCATGCGGGTCCACGCTTGGCGCGGCATCGGCGCGGGCTACAACAAGTTCGTGAGCGAGTCCTTCTTGGACGAGGTCGCGGTGGCGAAGGGAATCGATCCGGTCGAATACCGGCTCGAGCTCACCAAGAACCATCCGCGGGCGCAGGCCGTCATCAAGGCGGTGGCCGAGATGTCGAACTGGAAGCGCAAGCGCAAGGACCGCGCCCTGGGTATCGCGTTCTCCGACTATCACGACACGCTGACGGCGGGCGTCGCCGAAGTGTCGCTGAACAAGGAGACCGGCAAGATCAAAGTCCACAACTACTGGATCGCGATCGACGGCGGCCTGATCATCCAGCCCGACAATGTCAACGCTCAGCTCGAAAGCGCGATCGTCTATGCGCTGAGCGGAGCGCTGTCGGAAGAGCTGACGATGAAGGACGGCGCCATCCAGCAGTCGAACTTCAACGACTATCATGTGATGCGGATGAGCGACATGCCGCAGATCCACATGAAAGTCATCGTCACCGACAACCCGCCGACCGGCATGGGCGAGGTGGGCATCCCCACCGTCGCGCCTGCGATCGGCAACGCGGTGGCGACGCTGACCGGCAAGCGGCTCCGCCACCTGCCGATGTCGGCGGAGCGGGTGAAGAAAGCGCTGGCTTGACGCACTGACGGAAAGGCCCCGCTGCGCGCCATTCGGCCGCAGCGGGGTTTTTTATTTTGCCCATACAATTGGAGCAGGCGCTTGGCGGCTCACAGTGTGCCGGAATTGTAAGGGAGGACGTTATGACGTTGCGTCGGGCGCTTTTGGCGATGGCGTGCCTGGGTATTCTGGTGACGGGCGCAGGTCCCGCCATGGCGCAGGACTATCCGAACCGGCCGGTGCGCTGGATCCTCGGCTTCGCGCCCGGCGGTCCGACCGACATCGTGGTGCGCATTATCGGTCAGCACCTGTCAGAGAAGCTCGGCCAGCCGTTTGTGGTCGAGAATCGTCCGGGCGCCGGCGGAAACCTGGCAGCTCAGGCGGTGGTGAACTCGCCGCCGGATAGCTACACAATTCTTGCGATCGCGCACGTCCACGCCATCAACGCCACGCTCTACAAGCAACTCCCCTATAATTTCATTCGAGACATCACCCCGGTCGCCGGAATGGTGCAGATGCCGAACGTGCTGGAGGTTCACCCTTCCGTGCCGGCAAAGGACGTCAAAGAATTCATCGGATGGTTGAAGGCCAACGAGGGCAAAGTCAGCTACGCGTCGGCTGGCAGCGGCACGTCGGCGCATCTGGCGACCGAACTGTTCAAGGCAATGACCGGAACCAAGATGCAGCACATCCCGTATCGCGGCTCGGGACCGGCGCTGATCGACATGCTGTCGGGACAAGTGAGCGTGATCTTCGACGCGCTGTCGTCATCGATCGAGCATATCCGTGCCGGTAAGCTGCGCGCGCTGGCTGTGACGAGTGCGAAGCGTATCGATGCTCTGCCGGACGTGCCTGTCATGGCTGAGACGGTCCCTGGCTATGAGGTGACCGCCTGGTTTGGAGCCGGAGTTCCGAGGGGGACGCCCCAGGCGGTGGTCGATAGGCTCAATCGCGAAATCAACGCCGCGCTGGCCGATCCAAAGATCAAGGCGCGGTTCGCGGACCTCGGAGCCGTGCCGTTCGTCGCCACACCGGCCCAGATGGTGACGTTTGTGGCCGACGAGACTGAGAAATGGGGCAAGGCGGTGCGGTTTTCCGGCGCCACGGTGGACTGAACCCGCCTCTTCAAAGAGGCGGCTGGTGCGTCTATCTTTGCCGGCAGCAAAGGACGTTTCCCCATGGATGACAAAACCCGCACCGAGCTCGAAGCCGCCGTATACCGGCGATTGGTCGAGCACCTGCGTACGCGCACCGACGTGCAGAACATCGACATGATGAATCTCGCCGGCTTCTGCCGCAATTGCCTGTCCAACTGGATGAAGGACGCCGCCGACGTAAAGGGCGTTCCCATGAGCAAGGATCAGAGCCGCGAGATCGTCTACGGCGAGCCGTTCGATCAGTGGAAGGCGAAGCATCAGAAAGAAGCCTCGCTCGATCAGAAGGCGGCATTCGACAAGGCGGCGCATAAGCATTGAGGGCGGGCCGCTATGTCCCGCGCGCAATCGTCGCGTGCCAGGCCGCGCAATATCGGCCATTATAAATCAAACAATTCACTGCTTCAGGGAGGACTTCCATGGCCAAAAATCCGATCGCAAACGCGCCCTCGCGGCGCCGCGTGCTCAAGGCCGGCGGCGCGGCAGCGCTCGGCCTCGCGGCGCCGACGTTCCTGACCATCGGGTCGGCGATCGCCGCCTATCCGGATCGCGCCATCAAGATTGTGGTGGCGAACACGCCCGGCGGTCCGTCCGACATCGTCGCACGCATGATCGCGGCCGAGATTCCGCAGGCAATGGGCGGCGGCGCTTCGGCATTCGTGGAGAATCGCGGCGGCGGCGGCGGTAACATCGGCTACGGCTTTGCGGCGCGCTCCGAGCCCGACGGCTACACCATCCTGCTCACCACCAGCGCCTACGTGGTCAACCCCGGCCTCTACAACACGATCCCGTACGATCCGTTCAAGGACTTTGTGCCGATCTGCGAGCCGGTCGTCTCGCCGCACGTGTTCGTGGTGAAGTCCGACATGCCGGCCAAGAACATGAAGGAGTTCGTCGCGCTGGTGAAGGCGAACCCGGACAAGTTCAACGTCTCGACGCCGCCGATCGGCACCACGCCGCAACTCCAGGCCGAGGTGCTGAAGATGCGCGACGGCATCGAGAAGATGGCGAGCGTGGTGTTCCAGGGCGGCGGCGACGCGATCAAGGCGATCCTCAGCGGCACCGTTCAACTCTCGTCCGGCACGGTTCCGCCCGCGCTGCAGCATATCAAGGCCGGCACGCTCCGCGCGCTGGCGCAGACCGGGCCTTCGCGCTGGGTCGGCCTGCCTGACGTCCCCACAATGGCGGAAAGCGGCTACAACGACTTCGTGTTCGAGACCTATTGCGCCCTGGTGGCGCCCGCGAAGGTGCCGCCCGAGATCGTCACGAAGCTCGAGCAGACCATTCTCGGCATCATCAACAAGCCCGACATGAAGACCAAGTTGATCGCGGCGGGTTTCGATATCACCGCCAAGACCGCCAAAGCCCACGGCGATCGCATCGCCAAGGAGGTTCCGATGTTCAAGGATGTCATCGCCAAGGCGAAGATCGCGAAGCTCTAGGTCCGGTTCCAATGGGGTATCGAAGGCCGCCCACGGGCGGCCTTCGGCATTTCGTACACAAGCGGTAATTTTCCGCCGCTGTGTATGCTGGGGATGATCCCGCACTTGCCTTGACCCTAAGCCTCCCGACTCCGAAAGGTTCTTTCAGAACATCGTTCTGTGTCCCTGGAGGAATTCATGGCGTCGTCCGCCGCTGCCGAAAAAGAACAAGGAACCGAAGCCGTCAACACGCGCTTCGCGAAGGATCAGTTGAAGGCCTTCGTTGAGCGCATCGAGCGGCTCGAGGAAGAAAAGAAGGCGATTGCGGACGACATCCGCGATGTCTATGCCGAGTCCAAGGCCAACGGCTTCGACGTCAAGGCGCTCCGCGAGGTGGTGCGGTTGCGCAAGCAGGAGCCGACCGAGCGCAACGAGCATCAAATGATCCTCGACACGTATCTCAACGCGCTTGGAATGCTGGCGGCCGCTTAGGCAGCAACGGCAGATAGCCGCGCCACACACAACTGTCATCGCCCGCGACAGTCGTGGTTTGGCTCCGCTATCCCGCCGTCGCGATCGCGTCCACCATCGCCTTGCGGCTCCGCCCGCGGTATCTGGCCTCCTCGGCGCATTTGGCGGCGTGGGCATCGCGGTTGATGACCTGGAGATTGGGCAATCCCCAATAGTCGAGCAGCGCCGGCCATGCTGTGTCGCGCCGCTCGCTCCAGACTTGGAACAGCGGCACGCGGTGGTCGATCTCGGCGGTCTTCCAGAGCCGCCCGCCGGACTGCGCGCACCGCCGCGATTGCAGCCGCCGCAGCATCCTGTCGTGGTCGCTCGGCGCATTCCACAGCCGCCAGGCCACCACGCACGCGGTGTGCCACGACGCCCGGCGGTTCGGGCCGGCGTCCCACAGGTCGCGGTGCCATCCGAAGCGATAGACCGGCTGTCCGCAGACGCAGCAGGTGCCGGGGCCGCGCGAAAATTGCGGTTCACGGTAAGGCGCGGGCGGATCGCGGAAGGTCGCGGGCAGGCCCGGCTCCGGCCCGACGCGCCAGATCCAGCCGGCGGGCGCTTTGCTGCGCGCGGCAAGCGCGCGGGCCAGCCGGTCGGCGCGGATGGCGTGGGCGCGCCAATAGCCGTCCACGGCGAGCCGAGGCATCGGCGGCGTCCAGCGCCGGTTGAGGGCGTGGATCAGCACAGGCATTGGGAAGATCGCTGGCGTGGCGCTGGTCAGGCGCGCCTTGGCTCGCCGGTTCTGTAACTCCCGGGTCTCGGACATTTTCATGACGCGGCGATGGTGCCAGCCAAGCGTAAAGCTTTCGTCAGTGCTTTGTCTTTCTGGGCTCATCCTGCGGAGCACGTAGGGTGGGCTAAGGCGCGGAGCGCCGAGCCCACGTCTTTCCGCATCGAACCATAGTGGTGGGCACGCTTCGCTTTGCCCACCCTACAAGCTCTCCCTCTTCCTGAGCAGCATCGCGGAGCGATGCGTCTCGAAGGATGGCGGCGGCTCAAAAACCCAACCGCTTCCTCGCCACGTCCGCGCTCGCCGTCATCGACTTCGCGTCGATCGTCACCGGCTCGAACTCACAGCGGGCGAACCGCGCCTTGTCGGCGAACGGCACCGTTGCGTCAATCCCGAGCTTGGTCCGGATGCCGCGGTCGCTGACGCGGACGTATTCGTGGCCGCGTGCGCCCGGCATGGTGATGATGTCGCGCGACGCCTCCATCCGCGTGGCCAGCGCATACTCCACGTCGAGCGGATCGCGGATGTCGATGTCGTCGTCGACCACGATCACCATGTCGAGGTCCTTCAATGCGCCGAACGACGCCATGATGGCGTTGCGCTGCAGGCCGTCGTGGGTCGGTCCGGTCTTCTTCACCTGAACGATGGCGTGGAAGCGGTGCAGGCCGCCGGCCGTCATCTCGGCGTCGGTGACGATCGGCACCGCCGATTGCAGCACCTTCAGCAGGCTCGCCTCCAGCACGTATTTTCGCAACACCACCGTCTCGCGGCCGTAGCCGTTGATCGCGTGATAGATCGGCTTGTTGCGGTGCGTGACGGCCGTGACCTCGAACACCGGAGCTGGATCGGCAGGCGCGAGGTAGCCGACGAACTCGCCAAACGGGCCTTCCTCGATTTCCTCGTCGCACTTCAGCACGCCCTCGAGCACGATCTCGCTTTCGGCCGGCACCAGCAGGTCCTGCGTCAACGCCTTCACCACCGAGAGCGGGCGGCCGCACAGGCCGCCGGCGACGGCAAGCTCGTCGGCGCTCTCCGGCATCTGCGAACCCATCGTCGCTGCTGTGTAGTGCAGGGCGAGATCCGATCCGATGCAAACCACGACAGGCAGGTGCTGGCCCTTCTTCTGGGCGCGTTCGAATGCCGCCCTGAGATGCCGGCCGAAGTCGAGCTGGATGCCGGCCCGGTTCGGACCGGCGATCATCAGGCGATGATAGGAGGCATTGTAGACGCCGGTTTCAGGATCGCGCGCGATGACGATCCCCGCGGTGATGTAGCGCCCGGCGTCGGCGGCCGTGTGATGCAGCGCCGGCAGCATTTTGCCGAGGTCGATGTTGTTGAGGTGGACCTTTTCCTGCGCCGGGGCACGCTCCACCAGCACCGGCGGCTGCGGCTCGCCGAGCGCACGCGCAACGAACTGGCGGACGCCGCGGAAGTCGATGCCGAAGGCGGCTTCCACATTGGCCTGGCACGACAGCAGGTTGCCGACCACCGGCATGTCGTGGCCGTTGACCTGCGAAAACAGCAGCGCTGGGCCGCCGTCCAGCTTCTTCATGATGCCGGCCACTTCGAGGTGCGGATCGACCGGGGCGGTGTAGCTATGCAAGCGGCCCTGCTCGGCCATGCGGTCGAGAGCCGCACGAAAACGGGTATCCAGAACCGAATTCGATATATTCAATGGGTTCTCCCGGGCATGGCAGGCGCTTGACCCGGCATCATACGTCCGAGCCGAAGGAGGCGATATGAAAAAGCTGTTTCTGGCCGCGGTCGCGATGGTCGCGCTTGCGCAGCCGGTGCTGGCGCAGGAGCGCTGGCCGAGCCGGCCGATCAAGCTGATCGTTCCGTTCGCCGCCGGCGGCAACACCGACGCGGTCGCGCGCATCGCCGCCAACCACATGACCAAGGCGCTCGGCGTCAACGTCGTGATCGAGAACAAGGGCGGCGCGGGCGGCATCGTCGGCACCGACGCGGCGGCGAAGTCCGCGCCCGACGGCTACACATTCTGCGTCTGCAGCATCGGTTCGATCACCATTGCGCCGGCGACCGAGCAACTGCCCTACAAGCCGCTCGAAGACATCATGCCGATCAGCCTGCTCAACACCAATCCGCTCATCCTGCTGGTCAATCCGTCGGTGAAGGCGAATTCGGTGCCGGAATTGATCGCGCTCGCCAAGGCTAGCCCGAACAGCCTGAACTATTCGTCGAGCGGCATCGGCGGCCTGATGTATTTCTCCGCCGAGCTGTTCAAGGCCAAGACCGGCGCCCAGATCACCCATGTGCCGTATCGCGGCGGCGCGCCCGCCACCACCGCGGTAATCGGCGGCGAGGTCCAGCTTGTGTTCACCAACATGTCCGACGCCGTCGGCCAGCTCGAAGGCGGCAAGGTGCGCGCGCTCGCCGTGACCACCAACAAGCGCAGTCCGTCGGCCCCGAACGTGCCGACGCTGGCCGAGCAGGGCATTGCGGGCTACCACACCGAATCCTGGAACGCGCTGTTCGCGCCCAAGGGCACGCCGCAGCCGATCGTCGACCGGATGGCGCAGCTTGCCGCCGACATGGCGAAGGACGCGACGGTGCAGAAGCAGATGGCGAACTTCGGCTCGGTCGCCGTCGCCAACACGCCGACGGAGTTCGGCACGATGCTGCGCGAGGAAACCGCGCTGTGGGCCAATCTGGTGAAGCAGATCGCGGGGAAATAAGGGGCTAGGGTCTGGACTCACAACTTGATCCAATAGAGTGCACCGACCAGGGTCGCGGCGGCAAGGAAGTTCCGGGCGAGCTTGTCGTAACGTGTGGCGATGCGGCGCCAATCCTTGATACGACAGAAGTAGTTTTCGATTTTGTGGCGTC
>CAMDFO010000062.1 GCA_945897515.1 Rhodoplanes serenus
ATGAGCGCGGACAAACTGAGCGCGTCAGTGAGCACATCAGGGCCGACAAAACCCGGCGCGTCGGCAACACTTCAGTATTGGACGCGATCATCAGCCCGCAACGGCGTTCAACCACGCGCCGAAAACGTCATTGTTCGAGGTGCCCTATAGTTGAAAACAGCTATCGTCCGTTCACCTTTTTCGCATTTTGTGCAACGGTCGAAGATTGCAGACATTTCCAATGCTTTGAATAATTGATGTGTGTCGGTCGACATGGCGACATCAATCGGACGGGGCGCTCCATTGTGGAGATGCCCATATGCGATATCGACGAACGTTTGCAGGTCTCGGAGGAATTCTTTTTCCGCGCCTTGTGGGAAGCTCCCAAGATCTTCCACCTGATGAATTTGCGCGACGAGATCAACGTGGGCAGTCCGTTTGTTGCGTGCGGGTACTATGCATTGCCGAAATTTGTCTAAACGCTGGTTGACCTCGGCAAGCTTCAGGCGAACACCGTCTGGCCAAGCCAGTTCTTGCAGGACATAGTTAGTGGTGAGATTAGGTTTGCCTCCACTTTTTGCCGGGTCTGTGATTTTGCAAAACTGCTGAATTTGATGCTCGATGAGAATGCGAGCGATATCTTCGAAAAACCTTGGCGCAATGGAGTTGCACATATCCATCGTGCGTTGATCGGTTTCGCATAGGCTCCGATACAGCTCGTAGTCCATCCACGCCCGCTCGCAAACAACGCAGAATTCATCGAGCACTTGTTTTGGATCGGATGGCGTCACTTGGCCCTCACATTGTGCTGGCGAGCGTAGCCCGGACGAAGCGAAGCGAAATCCGGGACCGACCTCGCCGCGGCCACCCCGCATTCCGCTTCGCTCCACGCGGGCTACTTGTCCAGCCTTTCCTTGCCACTCGCGACCTTGATCTGGTCGGCAATGATATCCTTGATTGCCGCGTCTTCGGTCTCGGCACGAATGCCGTCCTTGGCGAGAAATTCGTCGAACGTCTCGCTGCGGTCGATGTATGATTTCCTTCTTCGCGATCGGTTCATTATTCAGTTTCCCATGGCCGCTGCCGCGCCGCATGACGGATGTAAAGAATCTCGATACCGCTTTCCCGAACGCGATAGAAGACGATGTAGGGATACCGAAGCACGGGCGTCGCGCGAACGCCGGCCATCTCAGTCTGCTGAGCCGAATAAGGGAAACGATCCAGGCGCGACACGACCGTTTCAACCGCGTCCAAGACCGCGGCCGCCGTTTTCGGGTTTCGCTCCGTCAAATAGGCTGAAATCTGGTCGAGGTCTTGCAGTGCGTCGCGGGTGTACCGGACGGTCACGTCCGATAACGGCGAAACAGCGCCGCGACCTCCTCGTCGCTGGCGAATTCGCCGCGATCGGCGGCCGCCAGACTCCGTTCGATCCGCTCGCGGTCCTCGTCGCTCAGGCGATAGACCCCGAAATGTTTGGCTTCGGTGTCGATCATGAAGCGCACAAGTTCGGCTTGCGCCTCATCCGGCCACGAGGCGGCGCGCTCCATCAAGGCGTCGAGGGTTTTCGTCTCCGACATGATGCGAATATATCACGGTGGCCGCGCAACCCGACAGGGTAAAAATCGATCGCCCCCGACCGCCGATCGTCAACACCGCGGCGATGTCCCCACACCGCCGCTGACCTGCAAATTGGAATTGAGATTGGCCCCCGTGGTCGACGGCGAAGTCGGCCCGGTGCGGTCGCTTGCGATTTTGGTGCGTGGATTTTCCGCGGGCGGCGTAACCGTGGCGATCGCTCCCGAACTTCCCTGCGTCGCGCCGACCGCGGCCGGATTACAGGGCCGGCCGCTCGGTCCCAGCCGGTTGGCGGTCGAGCCATCGGCGTTCAGGGTGCCGGACACTCCCGGTCCGGTCGGAGTGGGCGGCGCTGCGGAGGGGCTGCCGGGTGTCGTCGGCGGATTAAGCGTGCTGCTGGCGCCGCCGGTCGCACCCACGGCTGGGGCACGGCCGTTCGGTATTGCGGTGTTGGCGCCGCCGGTGGCTCCGTTGGTTCCGCCGCCGTTCGATTGCGCCCATGCCAATCCGGCGCTGGCCGCAAGCAGCAACGTGGCGAAGGTAAGGGAATATCGTGTTCGCGAGGGTTTCTCGGGCATCGCTGGCTCCTCGGATTTCACCGTTCCAAGGCCAACGCTGCGTTTCCGGCGGGTGTTCCCGCCCGCCGGTTGTATCGGCTCACGCGGTAAACTTTTTACGTATTTGAAATTCGCCGAATCATCCCTAGCTTGTCGCTGTCGTCAACTTAACAGAAAGGAGGTGATCCAGTGTCTCATTGTCTATCGCCGCGGTCGCCGGCATCCATGAGCTGGATCCTCGCCTTAGCCGAGGTTCGCGCCGCGTGACGTGACAGTCACGGTCCACGCGGCCAAGCCTGCCTAACGCGCAGGCTTCCGCCGGATCGCGGCCTGACAATGGAAGGGCTGTCCGCAAGGGCAGCCCTTCTTGTTATAAGCCCGCCATGTCCGAACCGATCGCGTCGAAACCGATCCAGATCTACGTCGATGCCGACGCCTGTCCGGTGAAGGACGAGGTGTATCGCGTCGCCGATCGATACGGGCTCAGGGTCTTCGTCGTGAGCAACAGCCCGATTGCGGTGCCGCGCGTGCCGTGGATCGAGCGGGTGGTGGTTCCCGGCGGCATGGATGTGGCCGACGATTGGATCGCCGAGCGCGCCGGTCGAGGCGACATCGTGATCACCGCGGATGTTCCGCTCGCCAGCCGCAGCGTCAAGGCGGGTGCGGCGGCGATTGCGCCGGGCGGCAAGCTGTTCGACGAAAACTCGATCGGGCTTTCGCTCGCGACCCGCAACCTGCTGCACGACCTGCGCGGCGCGGGCGAGATTACCGGCGGCCCAAAACCGTTCTCGCCGCGCGACCGCTCGCGCTTTCTGTCGACGCTCGACGAGGCGATCATGCGGCTCAAGCGCGCAGGATTTGGCGCAATCGTTTGAGCAAAGAAAAACCCCGCCGGATTGCTCCGGCGGGGCGATGGTGTTTTCGGCTTCGCGTCAGGCTGCGTTCGGATACGCCGCCGGGATCGTGGCCGCGGCCGGCAGGTGCTGGCCGTTGGGCCGGTACTGCAGGGCCGCGAGGTCGCGCAGCAACCGGGCGATGTCCTTGCGCCCGGCTTCCAGGGCGCCTTCGGCCATCGAGCGTTCAAGCCGCTCGCGCTGAAGCTCGGCGGCAAGCTCCTCGATCTGCAGCTCGGTGGCGTCGCGCGCTGCCTTGAGCTGGTTTTCGAGCAGTTGGACCAGGCCATCCTGCGACTGGATCCGCTCCTGCGCCCGGTAGAAGGCGTTTTCGCGAGTGCTGACCGCTTTGATCAGTTCTTCGTTGCGTTCGGCGAGGGTCACGCGACCCTCTTCGAGGTCCTTGATCCTGCCGTCGCGCTCGGCCAGTGCGGCTTCGAGCTGACCGAGGCGGCCTTCGATGGCCTCGCGGGTGAGCGTGGCTTCCGAAACGCGCCGGTCGAAGGCGTTGATCTCGTTGGCGCGGGCCGCAAGCGTATCGCGGGCCTCTTCGAGCAGCCGGTCGCTGGCCAGCGAGCGCGCCTGCAGGGCGTCGAAGCGAGCCTGCTGGGTCGTCGCGTAGTTGCGATGCCGTTCGTTGGCTTCCTCGAGCGCGGTGCCGAGACGGGTCCGCTCCGCATGGGCTTCGGCATAGGCGGCCTCGACCTGCTGCAAGCGGGCTTGCGTCGACTGCAGCAGCTTTTCGGTGTCGAACAGGCGGCGCGACATCTGCGCGGAGTCGTTGAGCGCCTTGTCGAGCATGGCCTGCACGGCCGCCCGTTCCTTGTCCGCCAGCTCGAACTTCTGCTGCGCGGCCTGGGTGTCGTGTTCAAGCTGAACCACGCGCTTGTCGGCGACGGCGACGCGTTCGTTGCAGCGCTGGTTCTCGCTGCGCGCGATCTGCAGCTCAGTGGCCTGCTGCTGCAAGTAGCGTTGCAGGTCGGCGATCTGGGCGCGGCGGGTGGCCAGTTCGGCGACTTGCTCGGTCCGGGTGACCTCCAGCGCGCTGACGCTCTGCTGCGCGATGGCCAGGATTTCGCGCAGGCGCACGCCCTCGGCTTCGAGCTTGCTGGCCTTCTTTTCGGCGGTGCCCAGCTCCTCGCGCAGCTTGGCGTGGGCAATGCGCGTGCTGTTGAGTACGCCTTGCAGGGTCAGTTTTTCGCTCTTGGCCTCCTCGAAGGCGCGCAGCGTCTTGCTCACCGGATCGACCAACCGGCCGATCGATCGCTTGATGGTCTCGAGTTCGCCGATCTTGTGCTCGGCATCGATCAAGAGGTTGCGGACGACCTCGTTTTCCTCGCCGAGCTGGTTGGCGATCGGGAAAAACAGCTCCTGGTCGAGTTCCAGGGCGTCCGTGGATTTGTCCGCTGCCGCCGCTGCGTCCTGCGCCGGCTCGACCGGCGTGACCGTGTTGTCGGTCACCAGGACGGGCTTACGGCCCAAAATGCTACCGAACTTGCTCATTGAATAATCTCCCCTGTGCCGATGCGCCCGGCCGAGGCGACGCCGAATCACTGGGTTGTTAACGGTGGCTTAACCTCGTACCGCGCGGTTAATACGCCCTTAACGCGAGGCCCCCGGTCCGCACATCCCTGGAACGGCCCGGGCCGGCTGTCCTGGCGGGGAATCCACATGGGAACTGGCGTTTCGCGTCGGCGTTTGGTTGGATGGTGCGCCCCGATCGGGTAGATAGCCGTGCAAGCGACCGGGACGTGGGACTTGGGCGCCGCAGAATCAGCTATGCAATTCCTGCAAAGCTTCATTGGGAGAGAACAAAAATGAAACGACTGATTGGCGTTTTGACCGTTGCCATCGCGGCGCTCGCTCTGCTCTGTCAGAGCGCGGATGCGGGAGGGCGTGGGCACAGGATCGACAAGCGCGTGAAGGCGGCCGGTATCGTCACGGGCGCTGCCGCGACGGTCGGTTTCCTCTCGCTCAACGACTGGCGGCTGTTCAGCAAGTGGGACACCCCGCGCCCCAACGGTCTCACCACCGGCGGCGCCTATGTGCTGACGTCAATCGGCTGCATCGCCGTTGCCCCGATGGTCGGGACCGCGTTCGTGCGCCGTCCGCTGACGCACCGCGAGGTGCACGTGCTGGCGGGTGGCTGCATCGTGCCGATCATCGGCGGGTGGCTGGTGAACGCCGCCTACAACGCCCATCCCGAATGGGATCGCTTCGACGCGCCGCCGCCGCGCCGGCGCCGCTGATCGGATCGGATTTACGACATGACGCCGGCGCGGCTTCCGCTGCGCCGGCGTTTCTGCGCGCGCCGATCGATGCAAATTGATTCAAAGGCCGGGAAAATCCGCGGGGTCTCGCCGACGCTTCGGTAACGGACGTCACGTAATACTACGTACATTACGGGCACCCGATGGAACCGGATGCCGTCCGCCAGGAGGCACCCATGCCGTTCTCGCAGATCATGACGTCGCCAGAACAGCGCCAATCGCCGCGCTTTCGCACCGACGCTCTGGCCTGGGTCGATACCGAGGATGGATCGGAAGCGCGACACTGCACGCTGTGGGACACCTCCGAAGCCGGCGCGCGGATCACCATCGCGTCGCCGTCGGACGTGCCGCAGGAGTTCTCGCTGGTGCTTTCGAGCGATGGGAAAACCCGCCGCCGCTGCCGGGTGATCTGGCGGTCGGACGAACAGCTCGGGGCATGCTACGTCGCCGCGGCGGACTGGAACTGGACCGCCTGAACGGATACGGGCGCGCTTTCGCGCGCCCGTTCGTCAAATTCGTAATTCTCAGGGCGTGATGATCGGCTCGACCGTGGCAGCGGGCTTGGCCTCGCCGGTCCTGGCTGCCTTGGCCTTGCCGCCCTTCGCCTTGTCCGAAGATTCCGCATCGCCGCTGCTTGCGACCGCCTCGGGCTGGCTCGGCTGCTGGTCGCGCCGGCCGCCGCGCTCGGAGGCAAGCTCGCGCTGCAATTCGGTGTAGTTCTTGCGGGTCGCTTCGAGCGCGCCTTCGGAGACCGCACGCTCCAGCCGCTCGCGTTGCAGGCTTGAGCTGAGCTCCTCGACGCGCTTTTCGGTCTTGGTGCGGTTGCTGTCGGCGTCCGCTTCCAGTTGCGTGACGCGATCGGTCAGCGTCTGGATCTTCTCCTCGGCACGGGTGAGGGCGGTCTCGCGCGCCTTGACGGTCTTGAGCAGCGTGCTCGAACGCTCGACCAGGGTCGAGCGCGAGGTCTCGAGATCCCTGACCTGGCGCTCCTGGGTTTGCAGCGAGGCCAGGAGTTGCTCCAGTTTCTTTTCGGTCGCGTTGCGAGCGATCGTGGATTCCACCACCTTGCGCTCGGAAGCGCGGTTCTCTTCCGTGCGCGAGATCAGGCTTTGGCGCACTTCGCCGAGCAGCTTTTCCGCAGCCGTGGCGCGCGACTGCATCGCCTCCAGCCGCATGTTCAGCGTGTTGCCTTCGGACTGGCGCCGTTCGTTGGCCTCGTCGATCGCGACGTTCAACTTGTTGCGCTCGGCTTCCGCCGCGGTCAGAACGGTCTGGGTCTGCTCAAGCCGCGACTTGGTGCTCGCCAGCGCGCCCTCGCTCTCGGCGACACGGCGCGACAGGCGCGAGTTCTCGGCCACGATCTGGTCGAGCGAGCTCTGCAAGGAGCGCTTCTCGTTTTCCAGCAGCACGAGACGCTCGCGCGCGACCGAGGCTTCGCCTTCCAGTTCCACGATACGCTTGTCGCCGGCGCCGGCGTGATCGGCGAGGGTGTGGTTCTCGTCGCTCAGCATCTGGACGTTGGAGCTCTCTTGCGACAACGCGCGCTCGACCTCGGCGATACGGCCGCGCGCGGCCGAAAGCTCGTCGCTCAGTTCCGACCTGGCGGTCTCGGCGGTCCGTGCCGCCTGCTGCACCAGTCCCAGTTCGTGACGGAGCCGCTCGATTTCGTTCTCGTGCGCCACCGCCCGCTTCGTCAACTCGGTGTATTCGATGCGCAGCGTGTCGTGGCTGGAGCGCAGGTCGCCGAGCGTGCCGCGCAGGCTGACGTTCTCGGACTTCTCCTGCTCGAGCACGCGCAGCGTTTTGGTGATGGGATCGACCAGCTTGCCGAAGGCGTCCTTGAATTCGTCCAGGGCGCCGATGCGGTGGCCGGTGTCGACCAGGAGATTGCGCAGCGCTTCGTTGTCGCCGCCGATACGGGAGCCCATTTCCGCCCAGGACTCGGTGGTGGCGGTGCGGTCTTCGCTGCCCGGAGCGGAGGCAGCCTGGCTTGGCGCGTGAGCCGGCGCGGTTGAAGGGTAGCGTTCCGCAGCCGCGGTTCCGCCTTTACGCCCAAAAAGCTCGGAGAACGAACTCATCGCAACCCCCGTTACTAAACGCGCCGCCGGCCCCGCTTAAACTTTCATTTACCATTTGGGGGAGGGGCTCGCAATTTAATTGGGCCCTCCACAGCGGTGAGAAATCAGTCACATTCACAAATGGTTAACGTGTGATTCCGCCGTGGCGCGACAATCCACAGGCCAGATCGAGCAGGGCTTCGTCGCCGCCGGGCCAGCCGATGAAGGACAATCCGGCCGGGCAGCCCGAAACCGTGCCGATCGGGATCGATATCTGGGGCAGGCCGGCGGTGCCGGCGATGCAGGTCAGCCGCATCACCCGCACCCGGAACGACTCCAGGGCGTCGGCCGGGGTGTCGATCCGGGGCGCGATGCAGGGCGCGGTCGGCAGCGCCATGATCGTTCCGGGCGGGACAAGCGCCCGGATGTGCTCGCGGGCAGGCCGGAGCACGCGGCGCGCCGCCTCCGCATCGGCCTCGGTGACGGTGGCCGCGAACGCCATGCGCTCCTTGATGCCGGGGCCGAGCTTCGGATTGGCCCGCGTGACGAAGTCGCCGAAGGTCTCCCAGGTCTCGCGCGCCTGCACGATGCGGAACGCCTCGCGCCAGCCGTCGAAGCCTTCGGGGGCGACGGTACGCCGCTCCGGTTTCGGCAGCGTACTGGCGGCGCGGTGGAGGAATGTATCGATCAGACCGACGACGTCCGCATCGGCCTGCGCGAACGCGTCCTCGGCCACGATCATGCGGTCGATCCTGGCGTCGACGCCGGCACGATCGAGCAGCACCCGACCCGCCTGGCGAAACACCCCGGCGCTCGCGGCGAACCAGCCGGGCACGTCGAACGAATGCGCCATCGCCATGACGCCCGAGAGATCGATGCGCCCGAGCGTCGGCCGCAATCCGTACACGCCGTTGAACGACGCCGGAATGCGGATCGAGCCGCCGGTGTCACTGCCGAGCGCGATGTCGCAGACGCCGGCGCCGGTCGCCGCCGCCGATCCCGACGACGAGCCGCCGGGGATGCGGCCCGGCGCGCGCAGGTTGGGCGGCGTGCCGTAATGCGCGTTGACGCCGGCCACGCTGTAGAAGAATTCGTCGCAGACGGTCTTGCCGGTGATGCTGGCGCCGGCATCGAGCAGGCGCTGCACCGCGCCGGCATTTTTCGTTGCGGGCTTTTGCGCGGCGAGCCAATCCGGATTGCCGCCGCCGGTGCGCTCGCCTTCGATGTCGTACATGTCCTTGACGACAGCGGCGAGGCCGGCGAGCGGGCCGTCGGCTGCGCCCTTGCGCGGCGCTTTGAGATCGTGCGGAACGAAGAAGCCGCTCATGCTCTGCCTTTCGTCTGTGCGAGATACCAGTCGAGGATCTGCTCGCCGTTCCAGCAGGCGACGCCGGGACGCGACAGGATTTCGCTGAACGTGCGTTCGACATGCGCGATGCGGTGCGCCGCGCCCGAGAGATAAGGGTGCACCGCGATCGACATGATCTTCGGCCGCTCCGCGGATTCCGCGTACAGGCACTCGAATGCGTCCATCGAGCGCCGGTACAACTCGTCGGAGGTGTGGTTCTGCAGCGCCATCATCACGATGTCATGCAGCTCGAAATTGTAGGGCAGGGCGACCATCGGCTTGTGCCTGGTGCGCAGCGTCACCGGCTCGTCGTCGAGCACCCAGTCGCCGATGTATTCGATGCCGGCCTCGGACAGATAATCGATGGTGTCGTAGGTCTGCGTCAGGCCCGGCCCGAACCAGCCGCGCGGCGGCCGTCCCCAGAACTTGGTGATGACCTCGATCGCTTTCATGATCGACCCGCGCTGGTCGTCGAGCTTGTGCATCGGCACCTGCTCGTAGCCATGGGCATTAAGTTCCCAGCCGGCATCGGCGGCGGCACGCACCACCTGCGGATAGGTTTCGCAGACCCGGCCGTTGAGCGTCACGGTCGGCTGCATCTTGAGCTTTTCGAGCACGCGCTTGAGCCGCCAGAATCCGACGCGCATGCCGTATTCGTGCCAGCTCCAGTTCGGAAGGTCGGGCTGCAACGCCTGGCCCTGCGGCGGCGAGATCACCATGCGCGCCATCGGCCGCGAGATGTCCCAATGTTCGAGCGACATCAGCGGCCACAGGATCAGCCGCAGCCCGTCCGGCAGTTTCAGCGGCGGGCGCCCCTCGATCGGCGAGAAGTCGAGGCGTTCGCGGGGCTCCATGATGCGTCCTGTTCGCGCGAGGGTGCGAAAACGTGTCGCGACCGGCGGCCGCTGTCAAATCGTCCGGCTCTGGCCACAGCGCGGCAGGACCGCTAGCCTCCGCCTTGGAATTGGAAGGGAGATAAGTCATGGCGGCGATGAAATCGATTCTGCGGTTGGGTGCGGCGCTCTGCGCGGTGCTCGCATTGCCGCTCGGGGCAGGGGCGCAGGATTATCCCAACCGCGCGGTTAAGATCATCGTGCCGTTTCCGGCGGGCGGGACTGCGGATGCCATGCCGCGCATCGTCGCCAACTGGCTGTCGCGCAAATGGGGCCAGCCGATCGTCATCGAGAACCGCACCGGGGCAGCCGGCAACATCGGGGCCGAAGCCGTCGCCAAGGCGGACCCCGACGGTTACACGCTGCTGTCGGCGCCGCCGCCGCCGCTCGTGGTCAATCACAACCTCTATGCGAAGATGTCCTTCGACCCGCGCGATTTCGTCCCGATCGTCATCATGGGGCGGGTGCCGAACGGGCTGATCGTCAACCCTCAAAAGGTGACGGCCAAATCGGTCGCCGAGGTGATCGCCTATGCCAAGGCCAACCCGGGCAAGCTGACCTATGCGTCGTCGGGCAACGGCGGCACCCAGCATCTGACGACCGAGATGTTCCAGATGATGGCGGATGTGAAGATGCTGCATGTGCCGTATCGCGGTTCGGCGCCGGCATTGCAGGATCTGGTCGCCGGCAACGTCGACCTGATGTTCGAGAATCTCGGCGTGTCGCTGGCCCTGGTGAAGGGCGACAAGCTCAAGCTGATGGCGGTGGCGACGCCCAAGCGCATGGCCGCGCTGCCGGACGTGCCGACCATGGCGGATACGCTGCCGGGGTTCGAGTCGGCGGCGTGGTTTGCCGTGGTGGCGCCACCCAAGACGCCGCAGGCGATCGTTGAAAAGATCAATGCCGACATCAACGAGGCGTTGCGCGACCCTGAGGTGCGCAAGCGCCTCGACACCCTGTCGGCGGAAGTCATTGGCGGCACCACCAAGGCGACCGCGGATTATTTCCGCGAAGAGATCGAGCGCTGGAACAAGGTGATCAAGGCCGCGAACATCAAGGTGGAGTGAAATTCGGCCGCCGATCCCTGGCGGCGCAGGGACCGGACGCGCTATGACGGCGCGTCCTTATCATGTCCGCATCCCCCGATAGCCTGACTGGCCAACCGACCGCGCTGCTCGGGCATCGCTCGTTCGTGTTCTATTGGTGCGTGCGCACCGCGACCAACGGCGCCTTCATGATGCAGGCGGTGGCGGTCGGCTGGCAGATCTACGAACTGACCGGCAGCGCGCTCGACCTTGGGCTCGTCGGCCTGGTTCAGTTCTTTCCGGTGGTGGTGCTCGGAATCCTGGTCGGCCACATCGCCGACCGCTACGACCGCCGCGTCGTGGTGGGCATCTGCCAGGTCGTCAAGGCGCTGGCGGCTGCGGCCTTTGCGATCGGCACCATCTACGGCTTCCTGACCCGCGACGTCATGCTCGCCATCCTGTTCGTGAGCGGCACCGCGCGCGCGTTCGAAGCGCCGACCATGCAGGCGCTGCTGCCCGGCACCGTGCCGCGGCATTTGCTGCCGCGCGCAATCGCCGCCGCGGCCACGGCCACCCAGACTGCGATCATCTGCGGGCCGGCGCTCGGCGGGCTGCTTTACGTGTTCGGCGCATCGACGGTCTATCTCACGTGCACTTTCGTATTCGTGATCGCGAGCGTGCTGGTGAGCATGATCCGGCTGCATGCTGCGCCGCTGGAAAAGCGGCCGGTCACGCTGGAAACCCTGTTCGCCGGCTTCGCCTACATCCGCCGGCACCCGGTCATTCTCGGCGCGATCTCACTCGACCTGTTCGCCATGCTGCTCGGCGGCGTCACCGCGTTGTTGCCGATCTACGCCAAGGACATCCTCGAGACCGGACCGTGGGGGCTCGGCCTGCTGCGTTCGGCGCCCGCGCTCGGTGCGTTGGCGATCTCCATTCTGCTGGCGCGGCACGCGCTGGAGCATCGCATCGGCCGTATCCTGTTTACCGCCATCGCGGTGTTCGGGATTTCGGCCATCGTGTTCGCGTTCTCGACGTCGCTCGCGCTCTCGATCATGGCGCTCGCGGTCTACGGCGCGGCCGACGCCGTTAGCGTCGTCATCCGCCATTCGCTGGTGCAGACCCGCACGCCGAACGAGATGCTCGGCCGCGTCATGGCGGTCAATTTCATGTTCACCGGCACGTCGGGCACGCTCGGCGAATTCCGTGCCGGCGCGGTGGCGGCGCTGTTCGGGGCATTCACGTCGGTGCTGATCGGCGGGATCGGCGCGGTGCTGGTTGCGGTGCTGTGGATGCGGCTGTTTCCGGAAATCGCGCGCATCGACACGATCTCGTCGAAGCCGCCATAGGCCGCAACCGGACGAACGCGCCGTATTGCCTGGCTGCGTCGCGCTGTTATGGTTTGAACAGATCGCGGCCCGTCAGGCCGTCATGCGGAGGAAGAATTCATGCTCGATCGTCGTCATCTCAATCGTACGTTGCTCGCAGGCCTGGCCTCGCTCGCGATGTTCGCCCCGCCGGCCGCGGCGCAATCGAAGGACCCGGTCAAAATCGGGTTTGCCATGTCGCTCACCGGCGGGCTGGCCGGCGGCGGCAAGCAGTCGCTGCTCGCCATCGAAATCTGGCGCGACGAAATCAACGCCAAGGGCGGTCTGCTCGGACGCCCGGTGCAACTCATCAATTATGACGATCAATCCAATCCGGCGCAGATACCTGGCATCTACGCCAAGCTGATCGACGTCGACAAGGTCGATCTTGTGATCTCGTCCTATGCCACCAACCAGATCGCGCCGGCCATGCCGATCGTGATGCAGAAGAACATGGTCTACATGGCGCTGTTCGGCACCGGCGTGAACGACGAGTTCAACTACAACAAGTATTTCCAGATCTTGCCGCACGGCACCGACAGCAAGCCGGCGCCCTCGAAGGGCTTCATCCTGACGGCGTCGCAGATGAATCCGAAGCCGCAGACCATCGCGCTGGTCGGGGCTAATGCCGAGTACGCGCAGAACGTGCTGATCGGCGCGCGCCAGAACATCAAGGAGGTCGGCGGCCTGCGCATCGTCTACGACCGCTCGTATCCGCCGACCACAGCCGACTTCTCGCCGATCGTGCGCGCCATCCAGGCGGCCAATCCCGACGTCGTGTTCATCGCGTCCTATCCGCCGGATTCGGTCGGCCTGGTGCGCGCGTTCAACGAGATCGGATTCCAGCCGAAGATGATCGGCGGCGGCATGATCGGCATCGCGTTCACGCCGATCAAGGCGCAACTCGGTCCACTGCTCAATGGCTACGTGGTCTATGACACCTACGTGCCCGAGCCGACGATGAAATTTCCGGGCGTCGAGGAATTCCTGAAGACGTACCAGGCGAAGGCGTCGTCTGCCGGCGTCGACCCGCTCGGTTATTTCCTGCCGCCTTACGCCTATGCGCAGATGCAGATTCTGGGCGAAGCCGTGAACAAGGTCGGCAGCCTCGACCAGAACAAGATCGGCGAATACATCCACAAGAATGAGTTCAAGACCATCGTCGGCGATATCAGGTTTGCCGCCAACGGCGAATGGGATCGCGAGCGCGTGCTGTTCGTGCAGTACCAGGGCGTGCAGGGCAACGACTTCAAGCAGTTCAGCCAGCCCGGCAAGCAGGTGATCGTGTATCCGCCGGCGCTCAAGTCCGGCAACATCATCTATCCCTACGCCGACGCGAAGAAGTAGGCGGACGAGAAATAGGTCCAAGGGCGATTGGCTCTGACCCATCCCCGTCATGGCCGGGCTTGTCCCGGCCATCTCGATGAGGTGAGCACAGTGCCAAATGAATCGAGATCGCCGGGACAAGCCCGGCGATGACGTGGATGGGGCTGTGATTGTTGCCGTTGGTATTGCGCCGATGGCGGCCGGCGGTGCCGTCCGGCAAGATCAGCGCCGGTTGTTGTTGCCGGCGTCGTCGTCGTAGCCGTAGCGGTGCGAGTAGAAGATCAGCGCCATCAGGCCGCAGCCGACCACCAGCGAAAACAGCACGCCGCCCGCGAGCGCGACGTAAAGCTCCGGCGGCATCGGTGCGGTTTCGACCGAGGTCCACAGGCTGAAGGCCCACCAGATCGCGGCGACGAGCAGCCCCAAAAGCGCGGTGACAAGAACGGTCACACCGAGTTTGTTCATGCACCTGATATGGGCTGGGCGGACCTGATTGCCAGTGCCGCCGACCGTCATCGCGTTTGGAATTCGCGTTCAGCCTTCGTATGAGTAGACGTCAGCCTTCGTATCGGCGACAGGTGTTGCGATCTGCCATGGCCGGGAGATCGAAACGGAGCGAACCCCGTGTCATCCACCGATCTCGACCAGGACGCCGACGACCGGGACCGCGACGTTCCGACCTACGTCCACAAGACCTCGCTGATCGGCGCGCCCTTGGTGCTCCGGCTCAAGACCGAAGGGCTGGCGTATGACGGCGGCCGGGTGTCGGGCGTGGTTCCCTATGAGCGGATCAAGAAGGTACGGCTGTCGTTCCGGCCGGTGACGATGCAAACCCAGCGGTACCTCACCGAAGTATGGGCCGATGGCTCGCCCAAGCTCCGTATTGCATCGACGACGTGGCGCAGCCTCATGGAACTGGCGCGGCAGGACGCTCCCTACAACGCCTTCGTCATCGAGCTGCACCGCCGGCTGGCCGCGGCCGGTTCTCGTGCGGAATTCATTACAGGCATGCCGCGCTTGCGCTTCGCGCTGGGCGCCGTGGTTTTTATTGCCTCCGTCGTGGCATTCGGCGCGATGGTCGTGCACGCGCTGAGCCAGGGCGATACCAGCGGGGCTGCCTTGGTCGGCGGCTTCTTCCTGCTGTTCATATGGCAGGTCGGAACCTATCTGCTCCGCAACCGGCCGGGCGCCTATCGGCCCGACGCCGTTCCGCCCGGCGCATTGCCGCCCGGGTAGCTCTATTTGAGCATGATCTTGTCCGAAAACCGGTGCTCATTTTCGGGATCATGCTCCTAGCGCCGCACCACCAGCACCGAGCAGGTGGCGTAGCGCACCACGTGACCCGCGTTCGAGCCGAGGAAGTAGGTGCGCATGCCGACGCGGTGCGAGCTCATCACGATCAGGTCGGCCTTGATCGCCTTACCCTCCTCGAGGATCTCGTGATAGATGCCGCCCTGGCGCACGATCGCAGACACCCGGCCGCCGTCGAAGCCGATCTCCTTCGCAATCGTCGTCAGCGCGTCCTCGGCGGACTTTCGCTGCTGGACGTCGAAATCGGGCGGGACATATTCCGCCAGCATGACCGGCGTCATCGGCAATACGTTGACCAGCCGGATCGTGCCTTCGCCGGCCTCGGCCATCATCACTGCGGTTTCGATCGCAGGCTTGGCCAGGGTCGGATCGGACAGGTCGATCGGGACGAGGATGCACTTGTACATGGCAGGCTCCTTGGCGCGAGGGGAGCGGGCGTAGTCTGCCACATTTTCGCGAAAGGTGCGCGCCCTGCCTCAATCGGTCGCGGTGGCCAGCGAGCGCGGGCTGATGAAGCGCTCCAGCCGCCCGGCATGGGGGTGCAGCCGGCTCCAGCCGTCGAGCGCGAAATCGACCACCGCCAGGCCCGCGGTCGGGAAGTCCTCGTTGATCCGCTGGCGGGCTTCGAGGTCGCCAGACGCGATCAGCAGGGTCGCCACCTCGTGCAGGCCCGGATTGTGACCGACGACCAGCAGGGTCCCGACCTGTTTGTCGGTTTCGTGAAATATCCCCAGCAGGGTTTCGGGCGACGCGTCATAGACCCGGTCGTCGTAGATCGTCGGGGGAGCGGCGGGGAAGGCCGCGGCCGCCAGGTCCCAGGTCTCACGGGTTCGCGCCGCGGTCGATACGACCACCAGATCGGGACGGAAGTCATGCCGCACCAGATAGGTGCCGAGACGGCTGGCGTCATCGCGTCCGATCGGCGCCAGCAGGCGATCGCGGTCGCGCCCGCCGGCGGGAGCGGCGCGTTCGGCCTTGGCATGGCGCAGGAGCAGCAGGCGGCGCATGGTCGATCTCTTATGTCGATTCTCGTGACGCAATTTTGTTCAATGTCTTCCGGATTTTTCCTTGCGTCGATTTCTCCTGCCCCGGAGTCTAGCATGGCGCCGCTGCCGCGCTACGGCGCAACCGGTGAGGCATGATGGCTTCGAGCGCTCCGACGGCCTACGGCCCGAGCTGGTATGCCGCGACCATGGTGGCGGCGCCAAGGCGCGCGCCGCTCAACGTCGAGCTCGATGTCGACGTCTGCGTGATCGGCGGCGGCCTCGCCGGGCTCACCGCGGCGCGCGAAGTGGCGCGTCGCGGGTGGTCGGTCGTGCTGCTCGAAGCGCGCCGCATCGCCTGGAACGCATCCGGCACCAACACCGGCTTCGTTCTGCCGGGTTTTGCCGCCGATCCCGCTTCGCTGATCGCGCGGGTGGGGCTCGATCACGCCAAGTCGCTGTGGGCGCTGTCGGAGGCTGGCGCCGAATACGTGCGCACCACCATCCGCGAAACCCAGATGCCGGGCGCGCAACTCAACGAAAACGGCTGGCTGCACGTCTCCAAAACCGGCTGCGACGCCGAGATCAAGGAGCAGGCCGCGCTGCTGGCCATATCGTTCGGCGCGGCCGTCGAGCACTGGCCGGCGGAGCGGGTGCGTGCGGCGCTGCGCAGTCCGCTCTATTTCAGCGCAGTGAATTTCCCCCGCGCCTTCACGATGCATTCGCTCAACTATGCGCTTGGACTGGCGGCCGCGGCGGAAGCGGCGGGTGCGCGCATCTTCGAGGAGACGCCGGCGCTCGAGCTCGATCCCGCGGGCGTGCGCAAACGCATCGTCACGCCGTCGGCGCGGGTACGCGCGGCGCACGTCGTGCTCGCCGGCAACGTGCACATCGGACCGCTGATGCCGCGCGTCGGCGGCGCGCTGGTGCCGATCTCGCCGTATGTGATCGCCACGGCCAAGCTCGGCGACGCGCTGCGCGAGGCGATCTCCTATCCGGGCGCGGTGAGCGACACGGAGCTCGCCAACAATCATTACCGCGTGGTCGATGGCGACCGCCTGATGTGGTCGGGCCACTCGACCACGTGGCGCGGCGATCCTAGCCGCTACGTGGACGCGCTGCTGGGCGACATCGCGCGCGCCTATCCGCAGCTCCGCAACGTGAAGGCCGAGTTCGCCTGGACCGGCACGCTCGGTCACGCGCTGCACCGCATGCCGCAGGTCGGCGAGTTGTCGCCGGGGCTTTGGCTGTTGAGCGGATTCGGCGGACACGGGCTCAACACCACGGCGATGGGCGGCGAGCTTGTGGCGCGCGGCATCGTCGAGGGCGACCAGACCTGGCGGCTGTTTGCGCCGTTCGATCTGGTATGGGCCGGCGGCACGCTGGGCCGCGCCGCGGCGCAGGCCTACACGTGGTATTTCGCGATGCGCGAGCGCTTCGATGGCTGGCGCGCGCGAAGGCGCGAAGGCGAGAGGCCGCCCGCTCCGGAGCAGCAGGCTGGGCCGACGGCGCCGCCCGTGGTCCCGACGGCCGATGCCGAGCCTGCGCCATCACCGCCAAAGGCTAAGCGGGTCAGGAAACGGTCCAAGGCCAGCCAGACCGTGACGATCCCGGCGGCGGCGACATCCGATGGCTCGGCTTCGCCCGCGGCTGCGGGAGACCCGCCGGCCGATCGCGGTTGAAACCTGCGCTGACTGTGCTAACCCTCGGAAAACGCCGGTGATTCGTGCCGGGCCTCCCGTATTCGTAGCTCAGGAAAGTCCGAGTGCTGCACAGGCTCGGCCGATCTGCGATTCCGTGGGCGCTGCTGCTCCTCGCAAGCGCGTCCGACAGCCGTGCGCAATCCCCGCCGCCGACCAAGACCATTACGCTCGGGGCTGAATTGCGCTGGCTGCCGCGCTGGGAAGGCTCCGACCGCCTGATCGGGCTGCCGCTGCCGATCTTCGATATCCGGCCGGCGGGGACGCCCGAGCGGTTCCGCAGCGCCCGCGACGGCCTCAGCGTCGCTCTTGTCGATGTGGGCGCATTCCGTGCAGGGGCGGTCGGCAAGCTGAAGCTGCCGCGCAAGGAAAGCGAGGACGCGGCGCTTCGCGGCCTGGGCGATATCGGCTGGGCGGTCGAGATTGGCGCGTTTGCCGAATATTGGTGGCGGCCGTGGCTGCGCACGCGCGCGGAGCTTCGGCAGGGCCTCGGTGGCCATCGCGGCGTCGCCGCCGACGTGATTGCCGATGTGGTGGTGCCGGTGACGCGCAAGCTCACGCTGTCGGGCGGACCGCGGATCACGCTGGCCAGCAACGCAGCGACCAGCCCTTATTTCAGCATCACGCCGGAGCAGGCATTGGCGTCCGGTCTGCCGGTGTTCGATGCCAAGGGCGGCGTGCGCTCGTTCGGCGCCGGCACGCAGGCGCGCTACGCCTGGTCGCCGCGCTTTTCCACGAACGTCTTTGTCGAATACGAGCGACTCGCGGGCGACGCCAAGCGTTCGCCGCTGGTCATGGAGCGCGGCACCGCCGACCAATGGATGTTCGGCGTGGGCGCGAGCTACAGCTTCGACTGGTGATCGGACGCCAGCGCTATCGCGCCGCGGCCATCCCGGGCCGCCTCAGCGGCCCTCTCGCCTGGCCATGAACGCCAGCCGCTCGAACAGATGCACGTCCTGCTCGTTCTTCAGCAGCGCGCCGTGCAGCGGCGGGATCAGCTTCTTCGGATCGCGCTCGCGCAATGTCTCCGGGCCGATGTCCTCGACCATCAGCAGCTTGAGCCAGTCGAGCAGCTCCGAGGTCGACGGCTTCTTCTTCAGGCCGGGAACTTCGCGCACCTCGTAGAACAGCTTGAGCGCCTCGGAAACCAGCCGCTGCTTGATGCCGGGGAAATGCACCTCGACGATTGCCCGCATGGTGTCGCCGTCGGGAAACCGGATGTAATGGAAGAAGCAGCGGCGCAGGAATGCGTCGGGCAGCTCCTTCTCGTTGTTCGAGGTGATCATCACGATCGGGCGGCGGCGCGCCTTCACGGTCTCGCCGGTTTCGTAGACGAAGAATTCCATGCGATCGAGTTCGAGCAGAAGGTCGTTGGGAAATTCGATGTCGGCCTTGTCGATCTCGTCGATCAGCAGCACCGGGCGCTGGTCCGCGACGAAGGCGTCCCACATCTTGCCGCGTTTGATGTAGTTGCGGATGTCCTTGACGCGCTCCTCGCCGAGCTGGCTGTCGCGCAGCCGCGACACCGCGTCATACTCGTACAGCCCCTGCATCGCCTTGGTGGTGGACTTGACGTGCCACTCGATCAGCGGGGCGTTCAGCGCCTTGGCGACTTCGAGCGCCAGCACGGTCTTGCCGGTGCCGGGCTCGCCTTTGACCAGGAGCGGCCGTTCGAGCGTGATCGCGGCGTTGACTGCAATCTTCAGATCGTCGGTGGCGACGTAGGCGCTGGTGCCTTCAAACCGCATGGAATTTCCTCGACTTGATACGCCCCGACCCTACCACACGCTCCGGTCGCGGGATCGTGAGATGTTTTGAGCAGCCATGCGGCTGGACTTAGGATATCCAGCAGGCGTGGCGCAATCGGGGAGGGAAGCGATGCTGCGGTTTCTCGGAGTTCTGGCGTTCGTCTTTGCGGCGGTCTCCGGATCGCTCGCGCAGGAGCGGGCGGTGGCGACCTTCGCCGGCGGCTGCTTCTGGTGCACCGAGGCCGACTTCGACAAGATCGACGGCGTCATCAGCACGACCTCCGGTTACACCGGCGGCAAGACTGCGAATCCAACCTACCCGCAGGTGGGAGCCGGCAGCACCGGCCACACCGAAGGGGTCGAGATCGTCTACGATCCGGCCAAGGTGACCTATCAGAAGCTGCTCGAAGTGTTCTGGCGCAATCACGATCCGCTCGCCAAGGACCGGCAGTTCTGCGACCGCGGCGACATGTACCGGCCCGGCATCTTCTTCCACAGCGAGGAGCAGCGGCAGCAGGCCGAGGCTTTCAAAAAGCAGGCGGCGGCCCGTTTCGCACCGCGCATCGTGCAGACCGAGATCACCAAGGCCGGGGTGTTCTGGAAGGCCGAGGACTATCACCAGGACTACCACACCAAGAATCCGGTCCGGTACAAGCTCTATCGTTTCAATTGCGGGCGCGACCAGCGCCTGGAGGAGCTGTTCGGCAAGGCCGACAAGAGCAGTTGAGGACTTCGCAAATGACCGAGCCATTCGCGACCGGACCGAAGTCGACCATGATCGAGCGGATGAGCCGGCGGGCGTGGTTGCTCGGCGGCGGCAGCGTCGCGCTGCTGGCGGGCTTGTGGTGGACGCAAGGCAGCGACGTTCACGCAGCCAACTTCGAGATCGTCAAAACCGATGACGAGTGGCGGCGCATTCTCAAAGCCCCGGCCTACAAGGTGCTGCGCCAGCACGGCACCGAGCGCCCATATTCCAGCGCGCTCAATCACGAGAAGCGCAAGGGCACCTTCATTTGCGCCGGCTGCGACCTGCCGCTGTTTTCGTCCGAGACCAAATACGAAAGCGGCACCGGCTGGCCGAGCTTCTACCGGCCGCTGCCCAATGCCGTCGGCACCGCGACAGACCGCTCGCTGTTCATTGCCCGCACCGAAGTGCATTGCCGGCGCTGCGGCGGCCATCTCGGCCACGTGTTCGAGGACGGCCCCAAGCCGACGGGGCTGCGCTATTGCATGAACGGCGTGGCGATGACGTTCAAGCCGGCCGAGTCCGGTCCGGCCTGAGCCGTTTTCGGCGTGCCAGTAGGAAAATCTTGCCGGCCAAGGGCGCATCCTGCCCGGCGGCCTGCTGCCATCAATCCATATAACTAATTGATTTTACTAAATATTTTGTGTGGCGCGAGGCTTGCTACGTCACTCCCGGGTTTAGGGCCGTAGCTGCTGTCCATGTCGGTCTCCGAGCAGCCCTCATGGCCGCTGAACCCCAACCGAACTTCCGTTCCCACGCAATTCCTACGCTACGCGTCCTAAGCGATCCTGAATCCTGCTCTTACAATACCCGGCTCACCGTCAATGGCTGCATGCCGCTGGCCGCCGGCCGTGCGCTGCGGCCGGTCGAGCCGTAGCCGTGCGGCATCGCCTTGCGGGCCAGTTCGTCCGAAACCCCGCGCATGATGCTTTCCGAGACCGCATGCGCGGTGGCCAGCACCGTCAGGTTCATCTGCAGCACCGCGTGGAACGTGTCATGGCGCCTGCGCAGCGAGGCCAGCGTTTCCGGCACGGTCTGCGCGAGATAGCTCTGGCTCGCCTTGAGCCGCGCCGTGTTGGCGACATAGAGCTGCGACAGCTCGTTCTTCGACGCCTCCAGCCTGGTGGCTTCGGAGACGCGACCGGCGCGCACCAGCTCGGTCTCCTGCTCGACGACGGCGAGTAGCGCATCCATGACGTCGGTGAGATGCTTGATCACCAGTTCGGCCTCGGCGCGGTCGCCGACCGGGCGAGGCGAGGGCGGCTGTGGGACTGCGGGGGTCATCGCACCTCCTGCTGCGCCAGCAAGGCGCGGTGTACGTGGTCGGCGATCCCGAGACCGCCGGCCTTGGTGAAGGACTTGGCGTATTCCTCGGTCAGGAAGGAGCGCCACACGCCGGCGCCCGGTCCGCCATTGAACGGACCTTGGCCGACGCTGCTGAACATTTGCTGAAACATCGAATTGAGGAACACCGACTCGAAGTCCTCGGCGGCGGCGCGGGTTTTGCCGGCGAGACCGGTCTTGGCGGTGCCGTGCAGCGCGGCCGTGGCGGCCGGCGACAGGCCTGAAGCGAGCGCAGGGATCATCGACGCCATCACATCACCTCGATGTCGGCTTGGATCGCGCCCGCCGCCTTGATGGCTTGCAGGATGGCGATCATGTCGCGGGGGCCGATGCCGAGTGCGTTGAGGCCGTCGACCAGTTGCTGCAGCGACACGCCTTCGCGCACCACCGCGAGCTTTTTGCCGTCTTCCTGGATGCCAATCCGGGTCCGCGGCACCACGGTGGTGGTGCCGCCGCGCGAGAACGGCGCCGGCTGGCTCACCTGCGGCGTTTCGCTGATGGTGACGGTGAGATTGCCCTGCGCCACCGCGACCATGGACACCCGCACGTCGCGGCCCATGACGATGATGCCGGAGCGCTCGTCGATCACGATCTTGGCGGAAATGTCGGGCTCGATCTGCAACTGTTCGATTTCGGTGAGCAGCGACACCACGTTGCCGAGATAGTTCTTCGGCACGTTGATCTGCACGGTCGAGGAGTCGATCGGCTCGGCGGTCGGGCCGCCGATGAAGTCGTTGATCGCCGCCGCGATCCGTTTGGCCGTGGTGAAGTCGGGATTGCGCAGCGCCAGCCGCACCTGGTTGAGACGGTTGAGCGCGAAGTCGATCTCGCGCTCGATGATGGCGCCATTGGCGATGCGGCCGACGGTCGGCACGCCGCGGGTGATCTTGGCGGCGTCGCCTTCGGCCGCGAAGCCGCCGATCGCGAGCGAGCCCTGGCCCACGGCATAGACGTTGCCGTCGGCGCCGAGCAGCGGCGTGACCAGCAGGACGCCGCCGTTGAGGCTCTTGGCGTCGCCCATCGCCGAGACGGTGATGTCGATACGGGTGCCCTGGGTCCCGAAGGCCGGCAGGTTGGCCGTGACCATGACGGCTGCGACGTTGCCGGTGCGCAGCGTCTGGCCGCGGATGTTGACGCCGAGCCGCTCCAGCATGGCTTGCAGGGACTGGCGGGTGAACGGGATGTTGTTGAGTGTGTCGCCGGTGCCGTTGAGTCCGACCACCAGCCCGTAGCCGATGAGCTGGTTCTGGCGCACGCCCTCGATATTGGCGAGATCCTTGATCCGCGAGGTGCCTGACGCCGGGCGGCCGTCCGCCAGCGATGCGCCAGCGGCGGCGGCTGTGAGCAGGGGGGCCACGAGCATCGCGGCCAACAATCTGGTCAACGTCCACGTCATCTACGAACTCCCCGGTCCTCGTCATCTCCCAATGAGGTTGGACCGCGGTGGTCTCTGCGAATGCCGTGCCACTGCATAACATATTGAAATGTTAGAGGATTAGGCCGTATCGCCGGCCGGCGGGCGGCATTTACCGTTCCTTGGTTGCCGACCTCCCGGCAATTTTTGCCGGCTCGTTTACCCGCGCTTAACCATAAAAGGCGACCCTTGGCGGTATCCCGGAGCGGTTTTGCCGCTTGCGGCTCGAGGACCTCGCCTGATGCGCATCTTCGGATCGAACGCCGCCGCACAGGTCGCGACGACGCCTGCGGCCCGGCGGGCCGCGTCCGGGAGCTTTTCGGTGTCGGCTCAGGACGCGCCCAAGGCGCCGGCGGCGCCGGCGGCGCTATGTACGGTGGGCGGCATCGATGCCCTGTTGGCGCTGCAAGGCGGGGACGATCCGCTGGAGCGGCGGCGGCGAGCGGTCAAGCGCGGCGGGATCGCGCTCGATGTGCTGGACGACCTGAAGCTGGCGCTGCTGGCGGGCGAACTTGGCCCTTCGGTGCTCATGAGACTGAAGTCGGCAGCCACCGACTTGGCCGGTGCCTCCGGCGACCCCCGGCTCGACGGCGTGCTGGCCGAAATCGAGCTCCGGCTGGAGGTCGAAATCGCCAAGATGACCCCCCGTACCGCCCTCTAAAACCAGCCATTTTCGCTGCTTTTTCGCCTGCCTTTATTCCGCGCTTGTCGGTTGCGGGCGAGACCACTATAAGCTCGCCGCGCGAGTAGGGAGGCTCGACCGTAGAGTTCGAGTGGGATCGCAAATGAAAAATAAGAATGGGGTTGCAGTGAAAAATGGGAATGGAAGCGCCTTGAAAAACGGGCATGGAAGCACCCAAAAAAACGGGGTTTCCGATCGAAACGGCAGCGCCGCAAAGAACGGAATTGTGGCGACGAACGGGGCCGGAGCAAAGAACGGCATCGTGTTGGTGGCAGACAAGAGTCTGTTGGTGGACAAGAGCAAGTATCGCCCCTCCGACAAAGAGCCCTTCATGAGCGAACGCCAGCGGGAGTATTTCCGCATCAAGCTGCTCGGCTGGCGCGAAGACATCCTGAAAGAGGCCAAGGAAACTCTCCAGCATCTGCAGGACGAAAATCAGAATCATCCGGATCTGGCCGACCGGGCGTCGTCGGAAACCGATCGCGCGATCGAGCTGCGGGCTCGCGACCGGCAGCGCAAGCTGATTGCCAAGATCGACGCCGCGCTCAACCGGCTCGACGACGGCAGCTACGGCTATTGCGAAGAGACCGGCGAGCCGATCGCGCTCAAGCGGCTCGAAGCCCGGCCGATCGCGACCTTGTCGGTCGAGGCGCAGGAGCGTCACGAGCGCCGCGAGCGCGTTTATCGCGACGACTGAAACCGCGAAGCCGTGACTATCGGTTGGTTCCTCTTGCCGGGTTCGTCCCGGCCATTTTGTTTCGTCGGCGTGGCCTCTCGGAGGCCGAAGGCGACGGACGCGACGAACGCCCGCCCAGAGGCTAGCCCTTGCCGGGCGGCGCGATCTGGTCGATCTGCCGCCGCACGGTTTGATAGCAGTTGCAGCTCTCGTTCTTGAGACCGTTGCGGTCGATGATCTCGATCAGCCCGCGGCGATAGCGGATCAGGCCGGCCTCGTGCAGCGTGCGCACCACCAGGTTGATGGTGGTGCGGCGGACCCCAAGCACTTGCGCCAGGAACTCCTGGATCAGCGGTATGGTCTCGCTGCCGGTGCGATCCTGGGTCTGGAGCAGCCAGCGCGCCAACCGCGCTTCGACGCCATGCAGCGCGCTGCACACCGCCGTCTGCTGAGCTTGCACCAGCAAAACCTCGTTATATCGGCAGATCACTTGGCGGATGGTTGCGCTCTCGTTCAGCGCGCGCTGGAATTGGGATGTCGCGATCCGTGACGCGCTGCCTGGCACCTGCACCACGGCGCGGCAGAACGCCCGGCGGATGCCCCGATCACGCCGTCCGAACCGATCGCAGCGGTTTCGATCGCTTCGCCGTCGTCGGTGACGGCCAGCAGCGAAACCATCCCGCTGTGCGGGAAGTAGATCTGCTCGATCTCGTCCTGGGTCTCGTGCAGCAGCTCGCGCGCGCCGAGCGGCACTTCCTTGAAGTGCGGAGCGAGCAGCGACAGGTCTGCCGCGGGAAGCGCGGCAAGCAACTGATTGCGGCGATTGGGGGCAGGGCGAACGGTGTTCACCACGCGTACCTTGTTTTCAACCAGGATCGGTCGACACGCTTCCGCTCGTTGCCCCCCGAGCGAGCCAATGCGCCGACAGTGCGCGAACTTCTAACGGCGCGCCTGCGCAACGAGCTGATCAATGCGGCAGCCGAAGCGCCGCCGGCCAAGCGCACCGTGCACCGGGTGGAGCTCGCGCGCTTCTACATGTCGCGCGAGATGTTCGCCGAAGCCAAGGCGGTGCTCGACGTTGCGATCGCCGACGACAAGACGCCCGGCGACGATCCGAGCGCGCTGGTGCTGCGGGCGGTGAGCAACATCATGCTCGACCGCCCCGACGCCGCGATGAAGGATCTCGCCAATCCGATCGTCGGCAACCAGCACGACGCGCAGCTCTGGCGCGCGCTGGTCCATGCCCGGCAGAACAAATGGGCCGAGGCGCGCGAAGGCTTCCGCCACGTCGAAGCGGCGATGGGGACGCTGCCGCTCGAACTGCAGCGGCTGGCGCTGATGGAAAGCCTGCGCGCCTCGATCGAGGTCGGCGACTTTGCGACCGGCGCGATCAAGCTCAACGAGTTCGAGACCATCGGCGTGCCGCCCGAGCTGGAGCCGCCGCTGTCGGTGCTGACCGGCCGGCTGGCGGAGGGCCTGGGCCGCAAGGACGACGCGCTCGCGTCCTACAAATACGCCGCGGCGTCCTGGCATCGTCCGGCGGCGGCGGCGGGCCGGCTGCACGAGATATTGCTGCGCCAGGCGCTCGGCGAACTGAAAAAGCCCGAGGTCATCAACGAGCTTGAGATGCTGACCACGGCCTGGCGCGGCGACGAGACCGAGGCCGAGGCGCTCCAGGTGCTGGCGAAGCTTTATACCGAAGAGAGCCGCTATCGCGACGCGTTCGCGCTGATGCGCACGGCGCTGGTCGTGCATCCCAATTCCGATGCCACGCGCCGCATTCATGACGGAGCGTCGGCGGCGTTCGACCAGTTGTTCCTCGGCGGCAAGGGCGACACCCTGCCGGCGATCGATGCGCTCAGCCTGTTCTACGACTACCGCGACCTGACGCCGATCGGCCGGCGCGGCGACGAGATGATCCGGCGGCTGTCCGACCGGCTGGTCTCGGTCGACCTGCTCGATCAGGCCGCCGAACTGTTGCAGCACCAGGTCGACCACCGTCTGCAGGGCGCGGCGCGCGCCCAGGTCGCGACCCGGCTCGCGGTGATCTATCTGCTCAACCGCAAGCCCGACCGCGCCCAGCAGGCCCTGCGTGCGACGCGCACCGCCGACCTCTCCAACGAGGTGCGCAACCAGCGCCTGCTGATCGAGGCGAGGGCGCTGTCCGACATCGGGCGGCACGATCTGGCGCTCGAAGTCATCAGCGGCATCGAGGGCCGCGAGTCGGTGCGGCTGCGCTCCGACATCTTCTGGGCGGCGCGGCGCTGGCAGGCCTCGGCCGAGCAGATGGAATTGCTGTACGGCGAGCGCTGGCGCGACTTCCAGCCGCTGTCGGACGGCGAGCGCTCCGACATCCTGCGCGCCGCGGTCGGCTATGCGCTGGGCGACGACACCATCGGGATCAGGCGGCTGCGCGAGAAATACGCGGCCAAGATCGCCGAGGGCCCGGATCGGCGTGCCTTCGCGCTGGTCACCGGCGGCATTGGCGTCAACAGCGCCGAGTTCCGCGACGTGGCGCGCGTGATCGCGCAGGTCGACACGCTCGACGGCTTCCTGCGCGACATGCGCGCGCGCTATCCGGAGATGAACGCCTACACCCACGCGCCTGCGGTCCAGCAGCCGGCGGTCGCCCCGGTGAAGCCGGACAAGGAGACCACGGGCTCGATCGAGCCTCAGGACTCGCCGTCACCGTAGGGTGGGCAAAGGCGCGCAGCGCCGTGCCCACGTCAACGACACGCATCGTCAGTATCGGTTCGTAATCGGTGGTGGGCACGCTTCGCTTTGCCCACCCTACGCCTGTCACACGCGGCGAATACGCGGAAGCCCGCGCGGCCCCGGCTCCCCGGCGTGCCGCGCCGCGATCGCGTTGATGCGCCGGTCGAGCTCGGGATCGAACGCCGGCGGCGCGGCGGCGGGCTCGGCCTTCGCCGCCGCATGCGCCTCCCGCATCCGCGCCTCCTGTTCGAGCCGGGCACGCTCCTGCACGCGCCGCATCTCCTCTCGCGATGGCTGCGGCGCCTTCGCAGGCTTGCCCGCCCCCGAGCGCTTCGGCCCGGCCGCGAGCGCATGCTCCGTCGCCGCCGTGTGCTCGATCGCGGCCGCGAGCGACGCGAGCTGCCGCGCCGTGCCGACCATGACGCGCATTTGCGTGCGCGCGGTGCGCCGCGCGGCGCGGGCGCCGGCGCGTTGAGCTGAGACACCGGGGGACCCGCGCGGCGCACGCCGACATCGGTGCCGGGCCGGCAGGCCCGCGCGTTGCGCGGCCGGCAGCCGAGCGCGCGCACCGCCATTCGCACGGCACGGTCGGTGCGGCAGGCCAAGCTCGCGATCTCGCGCAGCGTCAGGCCGGTGCGCTCATAGAGCGTGGCGAGCAGCGCGTTGTAGCGCGCCCGCAGCGCGCGATAGCGCGCGGGCGGGAGCGGGGATGACGGCGCAGGCGAGGGCGCGCGCGCCGCGGCGCCGGAGCGCGCACGGCCGGACGCACCGGCGCGCGAAGCGGGCTGGCGTGACATGGGGCGGACAGGGTTTGTGGAGGATGGAGGAAGGATAGCGGGGGAGCGTGACGATGGCAAGGAATTTATTCGTATTTCTATACTTGAACATCGCGATGCCCCGAACTGACAGTTATAAAAATGTTATTCTTTTGAATTACTTAACAAAGAACTTGATTTTTGTTCTGCAAATGTTCTCATGGGGGATGGATCGTAAAATTCGCAATTTTCCTGCCCCCTGGAAGGTCCGTCGCACGGCTGGCGGCTACGCCATCGACTGTGCCGACAAGATCAGCGTGGCCTACGTCTATTTTGTCGACGGCTTCCGGACCGGCTTGGAGGGCCGCGCGCTCACTGCCGACGAAGCGTGGCGCATTGCCAACGACATTGCGCGGCTTCCTGATTTGTTGGCCAAGCCGAAATCTTAGGATGCGACCAATGCGACGCATCGCGGGTATTTACGTTGGAACCGCCGCGTTAGTTGTGCAACGCTCCAAGCCTAAAAATGTTGTGCTTGGGGGGAGTAAATGGCTGAGATCAGGGGAGTGTCGGAGGTGAGTAGGCATGAGTTTTCGATTGCCTACGACGGCGCGGAGCTAGTCGAGGATGTTCACTCGATTGATGTGCAATCGCTAGCGCCAGCTTTGCTGGCGTTTGGAAAGCTCATTCGCGAAGCGAATGCCCAATTCAATGGGAAAAAATCAACCGCGAAAGTGCTTGTCGTCTCCGACTTTGAGCACAAGTGCTTCAACATCAACTTTGAGGTTGTGGTTGGGGTTTACGAGCAAATCAAAACGTTGCTCGGAAGCGAATCCGTTGAGACTGCAAAAAAAATCCTCGAATGGTTGGGTCTACTTGGCGTTGGGAGCGGCGGTACGATTGGCTTTTTGCAGTATCTAAAATGGAAAAATGGCCGGAAGGTCATCGAGGCAAAGGCAATCTCCGACGTTGATCGTTCAGGACTGGTCGAGGTACGGGTTGAGGGCGATCATAATTCTATTCAGGTGCACAACAATGTTTATCAACTGTCGGAAAATCCGAAAGCGCTACGCGCTACACGCGATGCCTTCTTGCCTTTAGGGCAGGACGGGTTTGATACGATCAAGGTGAGAGAGGGTGGTACTGGCCTGCACCCGGTTTCGTTGACACCCGCCTAAGCTAATCCCGCCTGCCGTTCGAACTCCATCGGGCTCATATAACCGATCGTAGAGTGTCGGCGCTTGGGATTGTAGAAGCGCTCAATGTAGTCGAACACGTCAGCTCTGGCCT
>CAMDFO010000063.1 GCA_945897515.1 Rhodoplanes serenus
GAGGCCAGAGCTGACGTGTTCGACTACATTGAGCGCTTCTACAATCCCAAGCGCCGACACTCTACGATCGGTTATATGAGCCCGATGGAGTTCGAACGGCAGGCGGGATTAGCTTAGGCGGGTGTCAACGAAACCGGGTGCAGGCCATAGACATTGGATTGCATCGGGAGTCCGACACGGACCCGGAGGACCAAGTGGAACGAGTGGCGGCATTTCTGGCGGTGAATCATCGACGAGTTTCATAGTTCTTACTCCTCTCGATTCGAGTACTCATAGCCAGCTAAAGAAACGTAAGAAACCGTAGATCGCGCCTAGCGGTGCGATGAGCAACGCTGCTGCGGCTTCAAGGAAGCGATCTTGTTTCAGCAAAATCCATACGGCATAGCCCCAGAAAAAGGCCACGGCTGATCCTGCCGCGAAATATACAACGCTGCCGACTAAAAACAGGCGCGTAAGCCGTTCATGTTCCGCGTTTGACACCGGCTTTAGCCTTGCGCGTTGTTGGTTTTTGACGACCCATTTTCATCTCGGAATGCGACTTGGGCGGCATTTTCAGTACCGCAGCCATGATACGCTTTGCGCCTGCTAACGGGTCGGGGGACTTGGGCATGGTTGATCCTGGAGATATGTGGCCAGAGCCACACTATAACGCAGGAGGGCGCAAGCATCTACACGCGCTCGGGGTCATCGCCGTCACGTACCGAGCTTTTCAGCGAAATATGGATGACATTTACAAATTTTACTTGCGCAAACAAAAAGTGCCTGACGCGCTAATGAACGCATATTATTTTTCGTTAGATGAAGGAAACCGCGTTTCGGTTTTGAAAGGCGTGTGCAAAGAGTACGAAACTGACCCTAAAATTTTTGCACTGGTAGAAAATCTCGCCGAATATTTCTATTGGTGCAAAAATTGTCGCGATGAGTTGGTACATGCAGAACAATACCCAGCACTATTTGGTGGCGCGTCGGATACGATTACGCTGACAAAAAGGATAGGAAAAACGGACCCTAAAACGGGTTACGTAGCTTTGAGTTTGCAACGTATTCGAGGGATTGCTGACAAAATAGAAACTGGTAAGCAGCAATGTGTCACGGTTCGAATTTACCTGCGGTGGCGGGGCATTCCAGCGGGCGAGCGCCGCCATTCACCACTACGCTTCCACATGCCTGAATCATTGCCCGAAATATTGCGCGTACCAAAACCTCTGAAGCTGTCCCTGTCTCCTCCAGATTTTCCATTGCCTGGATACCTGCGCAAACCATCGCAGGGGTAATTCTCACTCGAACGGGCGCGCCAGCGCGTTTTGAGGGCTTACTCATCGCACGCCCTCACGACACACCATCTTGTGTGTCCGTTGTAAAGTACATAATTGGGATAATATTCCCTTCAAAGTTGGTCTCGGAAGCAACAAATTTGCTTGAACCGAGCCTTGCATTTCGAGGATAACTCCAGCGGGCAGACGACTCGATAGAGCCGATGTTTGGCAGGCCTCCGGGCAGAGGCCGCCGAGCGAAGTGACGCTCCCAGCAGTCGTCGATACGGGGATTTGGCGTCGATGATCGGTCTCGTGCGCATTGCGCTGCGGCGGCCATACACCATGGCCATCGCCGGGCTTCTGATCTTGCTGGGCGGCTTCCTCGCGGTCACCCGCATGGTGGTCGACATCTTCCCCAACATCGACATTCCGGTGGTCTACGTGGCCTGGAATTATCCGGGCCTGAGCGCCGAGGATATGGAGCGGCGCGTCGTTCTGGTCAGCGAGCGCGCCTATTCGACCACGGTCAACGGCATCGAGCGCATCGAGTCGATTTCGCTGCCGGGGCTCGGCATTCTCAAGGTCTATTTCAACCAGGGCTCGGACATCGGCGGCGCCATCGCGCAGATCTCGGCGCAGAACAACTCGATCCTGCGTATCGCGCCGCCGGGGATCACGCCGCCGAGCATGATCCGGTTCAACGCCTCGAACGTGCCGGTCGTGCAGGTCACGCTCAACAGCAAGACCATGCCCGAGCAGCAGATCTTCGACTACGGGCTCAACTTCCTGCGCATCCGGCTGTTCACCATCCCGGGCCTGTCGATCCCGGCGCCCTATGGCGGCAAGCAGCGCCAGATCATCGTCGACGTCGATCCGGCGCGCCTGAGCTCCAAGGGCTTCTCGCAGATGGACGTGGTCGGCGCGTTGCAGTCCACCAACGTGATCGTGCCAGCCGGCATCGCGCGAATCGGAGAGCGCGAATTCAACGTCAAGCTCAACTCCAGCCCGCAGATGATCGAACAGTTCCAGGCGCTACCGGTCGGCGTGCGGGACGGCTTGATCGTGCAGCTCGGCGACGTCGCCAAGATCAGCGACAGCTTCGCGACCCAGCAGAACGCCGTGCGCATCAATGGTCAGCGCGCGAGCTACATGAACATCCTGAAGAATTCGGATGCTTCCACGCTCGCGGTGGTCGAGGCGGTGCGCAACTTCCTGCCGGACATCCAGGCGACGGCGCCGGAGGGTCTGGAGCTCAAGCTCGACTTCGATCAGTCGGTGTTCGTGCGCGGCGCGGTCAACAACATCGTCCACGAGGCGATCCTGTCGTCGATCCTGGTGTCGCTGATGATCCTGGTGTTCCTCGGAAGCTGGCGGAACACCGTGATCGTGTCGCTGTCGATCCCACTGTCGATCGCAGCCGGGCTCGCCGGGCTGTTCCTGGCGGGACAGACCATCAACCTGATGACGCTGGGCGGCCTTGCGCTCGCCATCGGCTTGCTGGTCGACAACGCCACGGTCACGGTCGAGAACATCCACCGCAACCAGGCGCTCGGCAAGCCGCTGACGGTGGCGATCCTCGACGGTTCGGCCGAGGTGATCCAGCCGCTGACGGTCGCGACGCTGGCGATCTGCATCGTGTTCTTCCCGGTGCTGCTGCTGACCGGCCCCTCACGCTTCCTGTTCATTCCGCTCGCGATCACCGTCGTGCTGGCGATGCTGGCGTCCTACGTGCTGTCGTTCACAGTGGTTCCGGCGCTCGCGCGCTATCTGCTCAAGGACCACGATCACAACGCCCATAAGCCCAAGGGCGTCGGCCAGCGGATGTCGGCTGCGTTCGACCGCGGCTTCGAGCGATTCAAGAACACCTACGGCAATATCCTCGACCTGACGCTGTACAAGCGGAAGTTTGTGCTCTCTTGTTTAGCGCTGCTGATCCTGGCGACCGGGGCGCTGGCTCCGACCATCGGCACCGACTTCTTCCCGACTTCCGATGTCGGCATTCTCAAGCTGCACGTCCGCGCTCCGTCCGGATCGCGGCTGGAGGAGACCGAGAAAATCGTCGCCAGGGTCGAGCAGACCATCCGGGATGTGATTCCGGAAAAGGAGCTGCGCACGATCAATTCGACGATCGGCTTGCCGTTCTCGCTCAATCTCGCCTTCGTGCCGAGCGACAACATCGGCGGAATGAACGCGGAGCTGCTGATTTCGCTGCACAAGGGTCACCGGCCTTCGGTCCAGTATCAGCGGCTCATTCGGGAAAAGCTGAACACCGAATACCCGGGCAGCCGGTTCTACTTCCAGACCGCCGACATCGTCAGCCAGGTGCTGAACTTCGGGTTGTCGGCGCCGATCGATATCCAGATCCAAGATCCCAACTTCACGCGCAGCTATGCCACCGCGCAACGCATCCTCAACGCCATTCAAAAAATTCCGGGCGTCGTGGATTCCCGCATCATCCAGATCATGGATTTCCCGGCGCTGCAGATCGACGTCGACCGCCAGCGCGCGGCCCGGCTCGGCATCAACCAGCGCGACGTTGCCAACAACATGCTGACCTCGCTCGCCGGCAGCGCGCTGGTCGGTCCGACCTATTTCCTCAACCCGCAAAGCGGCGTGAACTATATCGTCGCGGTCCAGACTCCGTCCGACAAGATCCAGTCCTTGGCGGACGTTCTCGCGCTTCCCGCTAATCCTGCCGCGCCCAACATCAATCCGAACATCCCGACCGTGGGACCGGCCGCCGCGATGGCGGCGCCGGTGACGCGGATTTCCGATATCGCTTCGGTGCGTCCGTCATCGAGCATGCAGTCGATCAGCCACTACACGGTGCAGCGCGTGGTGGACGTGGCCGCCAACGTCGACGGCCGCGATCTCGGCAGCGCGGCGGCCGAGATCAAGAAGGTGATCGCGGATGTGCAGAAGGACCTGCCGTCCACCGTGAAGATATTCCTTCGCGGCCAGAACGAGGTGATGGAGACCTCGTTCCGCAACCTTGGCTTCGGGCTGATCCTGGCGATCATCCTGGTCTATGCGGTGCTGGTGGTGCTGTTCCAGTCCTGGGTGGACCCGTTCATCATCATGATGGCGGTGCCCGGCGCGCTGATCGGCATTCTCTGGACGCTCGCCGTGACCGGCACCACGATCAATGTCGCATCGCTGATGGGGGCGATCATGTCGGTCGGCATCGCGGTGTCGAATTCGATCCTGGTCGTGAGCTTCGCCAACGATCTGCGTAGTCGCAACGAGAGCCTCACGCCGTTCGAGGCGGTGATCGAGGCGGCCAAGACCCGGCTCCGCCCGATCATCATGACGGCGCTCGCCATGATCATCGGCATGGTCCCGATGGCGCTGGCGCTGGGCGAGGCGGGCGAGCAGAACGCGCCGCTCGGCCGCGCCGTGATCGGCGGTCTGGCGTTCGCGACGCTCGCCACCCTGTTCCTGGTGCCGATCTTCTATACGATGCTGCGGCGCCAGCTTCCCACTCTGCATACACTCGACCAGCGCTTCGAGGCCGAAGCCCGTGGCGCATCGACCGGAGGTTCCGCTCATGTCTGAGGTTCAGCCGAATTCTGAGCTTCAACCCAAGCCTAAAGCCAAGCCGGGCTTGGGGCGCCAGATCGCATTCTATCTGTTCGGTTTCGTGCTGGTCGTGATTACCGGATTGGCGGTCGGATAATCCAAATCAGCCGCAACAACGATGTCGCGCTGGCGCGCGAGGCCCGCGCCACCGTGCTCGACCGCGGCGCGCGGGTGGAGGTGATTGCGGCGCGGCAAGGCCCGGAAACGCGTTCCATTACGCTGTTGGCAGACGTTCGCTCCAACGCGGTCGCGACGCTCTACAGCAAGGTCAGCGGCTACATGAAGACCGTCAACGTCGATCGCGGCGACAAGGTCGATGCCGGACAGATCATCGCTCAGATCGAATCCCCTGAGCTCGAGCACCAATATGCCGCGGCGCTGGCCGACCTTCAGCACAAGCGGCGCAACCTCGAGCGCTCGCGCGATCTGCTTGCCAAGGGCAACACCACTCAGGTGGCGATGCTGCAGTTCGAGACCGACGCGCGCGTCGCCGAGTCCAACGTGACGGTGCTCGCGACCACCAAGGGCTACCAGACCATCCGCGCGCCGTTCGCCGGCCGAGTGACCGCGCGGTTCCTCGATCCGGGCGCGCTGGTGACCAATGCGCAGACCAACATCGTCAGCGCACTGCCGGTGGTGACGATCTCCGACGACAGCCGGCTGCGGGTCTATGCCTATGTCCAACAGGCGGATGTGCCGTTCGTGCGCGTCGGCGACAAGGCCGAGGTCCATGATGCGAGCAATCCGGATCGCCGCCGGATGGCCACGGTCACCCGCATGACCGGCGAACTCGATCCGAAGGCGCGCGCCATGCAGATCGAGATCAATATCGACAACAGCGATAATTTCATGGCCTCCGGCAGCTTCGCCTATGTCACGCTGCACATCCAGATTCGCAGCTACCCGCAGATACCGGTCAGCGGACTGATTGTCAGGGGCAACGACAGCTTCGTCGCGGTTGTCGACAACGACATCCTTCGCTTCAAGCCGATCAAGGTGGCGTCGACCGACGGCAACATGATCGCCGTCGCCGACGGGCTGCGGTCCGGCGAGCGGATCGCGATCAACCTGCCGGACGAGGTCACCAACGGCAGCAAGGTGCAGCCGGTCACGCCGACGAGGCGGTGATCAATGCTGCTGCGTCATGGCCGGGCATAGCCGTCCGAAGGATGGCGTCGCTTCGCTCGCCTATGATCCGGCCATCCATCTCTTCAGCAAGCTAGATGGATGCGCGGGTCAAGCCCGCGCATGACACCGTGACTGTATCAGCCTAATCTCCCGGCCATGAAAATCGTCCGCGTCACGGCCATCCCGCTCAACGTTCCGCTCCACATCAACCTCGTCGGCGTCGACCGCAGGTCGTCGCTCTCCTCCTGCTATGTCGAGGTCGAGACCGACACCGGGCTGATCGGTCACGGCCTTTCGGGGATCACCGAGGAGGACGTCATCGCCCAGATCGTCAACGGCGTCGCGGGGCCCGCGATCGTCGGTGACGATCCGCTGGCGCATGAGCGCATCTGGGACAAACTGTATTGGTCGCTGATGCCGCGCGGCCAGACCGGCTACGGCGCGCACGCGCTCGCCGCCATCGACGTGGCGCTGTGGGATATCAAGGGCAAGGCATTCGGCCAGCCGGTGTGGCGGCTGCTCGGCGGTGCGCACCCGCGCGTGCCGGTCTATGCCACGTTCGGCTTCGGCTTCTTCGACCGCGAGCAGCTTGCGGCGGCGGCGAAGCTGTGGGTCTCGCAGGGCTTCAGGAAGCTCAAGATGACGGTCGGCAACGAGGCTCTGCGCAAGCGCGACACCAGTCCGGTCATGGACGTGATCCGCGAGGATGCGGCAAGGGTGCGGGCGGTGCGCGAGGCGGTCGGGCCGGACGTTGAGCTGTTCATCGACGCCAACTGCAATCTCGATCTCTATCACGCGACCAAGCTGGCCGAGATGGTGAAGCCGCACAACATCTCGTTCTTCGAGGAGCCGCTGACACAGAACGATGCGCTCGCCATGGCACAGTTGCGCCGTTCGGTCGGCATTCCGCTGGCCTGCGGCCAGAACGAAGGGCTGTCATTTCGCTTTCGCGACCTGCTGATGAAGGAGGCGATCGACTACGCGCAGCCTAACGTCATAATCAGCGGCGGATTTTCGCAGTGCGTGAAGATCGCCGGCATGGCGAACGCCTTCAACGTATCGGTAGCCAACGGCGGCGCCTGGGGCTTTCACAACATGCATCTGCAAGCCGGAGTCTCGAACGGCACGCTGGTCGAGCACCATTATCTGGCGGTGGAAATGTGCCGGCAGATATTCACCGGCCTGCCGGAGCCGAAGGACGGATATTTCACCATGCCGGAGACGCCGGGACTCGGCTTCGAGCCGAACCGCGATGCGATCCGTGAGATCGCCAAGCTGCCGCTCAGCCAGGGCAGGGGCAAAGGCTAGCCCATAAAAAATGTCCGGCCCATCAGGACCGGACATCGTTTCATTTCAGCCGAAAAAAACTCAGCCGCGGCGGCGGAAATTCGCGCGCCGCTGTCCAGTCGCAGCCGTCACCGGCTTGTCGGACTTGTGGCGGAAGCTGATCCGCCCGCGTGCGAGATCGTAGGGCGACATTTCGACGATGACCCGATCGCCGACGCCGGTGCGGATGCGGAACTTGCGCATCTTGCCGGCGGTGTAGGCGAGAATCTCATGCTCGTTCTCGAGCTTGACGCGGAAATTGCCGTCCGGGAGCACCTCGGTCACCATGCCCTCGAACTCAAGCATTTCTTCCTTGGCCATGCGTTCTCCTTTCCCTGATGCGTGGCTCAGCGCGGCCCGCGGTTCTCGGTGTTTTCCTGGCGCGGCCGTTCGGGCTTCGGCTGCAGGAAAGCCACACTAGCAATTTCCCCGTGCTGCTGCACGGCCCGCGGGCTGCCCTGGCCGCGGCTGCCGTTCTGCTGGCCGTTGCGCGGCTGGTTTCGGTTGCGCTGCTGGTCGCGGCTCTGGTTGCGGTTCTGGCCCTGGGCGTGCTGGCCGCTGTCGTTGCTGCGGTCTTGCCGATCCTGACCTTGGCTGTTGCGTTGCGCGCCGCGGCTCTGGCCGTTCTGGGAGCGGCCTTCGCCGTTGCGACCCTGCTGCGGGCGGTGCCGGCCATTGCCGTTACCGTTGCGGGCAGGCTGTTGCGGCCGCTGGCCGGGACGGGCGGCGACGGGTTCGCCGGTCGCCGGAATTTCCATCCGGATCAGCTTGTGGATGTCGCGCAGGAACGGCAGCTCGTCGGCCGAGACCAGCGAGATGGCGATGCCCTCGGCGCCAGCGCGCGCGGTGCGGCCGATGCGGTGGACGTAGCTTTCCGGGATGTTCGGCAGGTCGAAGTTGATGACGTGGCTGATGCCGTCGACGTCGATGCCGCGGGCGGCGATGTCGGTCGCCACCAGCGTCTTGATCCGGCCCTGGCGGAAGTCGGCGAGCACGCGCTCGCGCTGGTTCTGCGACTTGTTGCCGTGGATCGCTTCGGCGGCGATGCCGTCCTTGTTGAGGCCGCGCACCACCTTGTCGGCGCCGTGCTTGGTGCGGGTAAAGATGAGAGCGCGGTCGACCGGCTCCTTCTTCAGGAGGTCGGTCAGCATCGCCGGCTTGGCGCTGCGATCAAGATGGATGACCCGTTGGTCTACCCGGTCGGCGGTGGCCGCAACCGGCGTGACCGCAACCCTGGCCGGGTCGCGGAGCATCTGGCGGGCGAGCTCGGCGATGTCCTGCGGCATGGTGGCCGAGAACAGCAGCGTTTGCCGGTCCGTGGGCAGCTTGGCGATGATCTTCCGGATGTCCTGGATGAAGCCCATGTCGAGCATCCGGTCGGCCTCGTCGAGCACGAAGGTGTCGATGCGGTCGAGGCGGAGCGCGTGGCTCTGCACCAGGTCGAGCAGCCGGCCGGGAGTGGCGACCAGCACATCGACGCCGTTCGACAGCGCGCGGATCTGGCGGCCCATCGGGACGCCGCCGATGGCAAGGGTGGTTTCCAGCCGCAGATGCCGGCCATACGCCCGGAAGCTGTCGAGGATCTGGCCCGAAAGCTCGCGGGTCGGGCTGAGCACCAGCACGCGGCAGGTCTTGCGTTCCGGCCGCCGGCGGTTGGTTGCGAGATGATTGAGGATCGGCAGCGCAAAGGCTGCGGTCTTGCCGGTACCGGTCTGGGCGATCCCGATCAGGTCGCGCCGGGTGAGCAGCAGCGGGATGGACTGGGCCTGGATCGGGGTGGGGGTGACGTATTTCTCTTCTGCGAGGGCACGTGTGATCGGCTCTGCGAGGCCGAAGTCGTTAAACGAGTTCAATGAATGAATCTTTCTGTAAGCGGGCCAGGGCACCTCGCATGAATGCGGGCGCCACGGAACGCGGGGATCAAGACATCCCGCGTGAAAGGGCTGTCATTACGTTAGGAAACGTCGAATAGGCGGGCTAAAAAACCGTATCGGGTGGTTTCGTCCACGCGGCCCGCGGGAGACCTGAAAGGTCAGGTCGAATCCGACAAGCGTTAATATGGCAGGTCGTAGTGTCCTTTTCAAGGCCTATCACGATGGCCCCCGGAGCGGCTTCGAATGACAGATCAAGCGGTTAACGGTGTGTATCCAAGCCTATGGTCACCAGCCAGGGCAAAATGATAGAATAGGCCGTCTGCTTTTCAGTGGTGTCTGTATGGCGTGGGACCAGGGCGGCGTTCCGCCATTGTCGAAACGGATTGCGAGTCTTGCGTTGGTTCTGGCCGCGGCCCTGGCCGCGGCCCTGGCCGCGACCGGGGCGACCGTGTTCATGGCCACCGGCAACGTCGACCCGACCGTGCAGGCCGGTCCGCCGGCCTCCGAAGTGATCGCGCTTCGGTTTGCTGAGGACTTCGCCCCGACCCGGAAATCCCCCGATCTGGTTGCGCCCAACCCGCTGGCGCCGCTGCTTTCGGCAACCGAGTTTTCGATGGCGATGGCCGCCGTCGACGCCATGGAGCGGGCGAGGCGCTCCAATCCCGACGGCGTGTTCAACGAGGCGCAGATCGCCAGCATCAAGGCGAGGCTGAAACTGACCGAGGATCAGGAGCAGCATTGGCAGCCTTTGGAAGCCGCCCTCCGCGGGGTCTCGTGGGTCAAGCCGTCAGCCAATGGACGCAGCGCGCGCGGTCCGGTGCTCGACGGCAAGAGCGTGCAGCAGCTTAAGGAGGCGGCGGACAATCTCGCGGTCCTGCTCCGCGCCGACCAGAAGCGCGAGGTCCGCCTGCTGGCACACGTCATCGGATTGAAGTTCGACCTGTAGCCAGCCGCGGTGTGTGGCCGCCGCCGGCGATCCTTAGACACCTCGACAACAACAGAGCTTGCGATCGCAACCCTGCGGCGAGTGCGTCGGGGGTGTTCTGCATGAATCGCGTCCGATAGGATTGCGCGATTGCGGCCGGCAAAGAACCGGGCTCGAAAAGCAGCGGGCGAAACAACAGGGAGGACTCAATGTCGCTCAATCGTCTCGTCGCAGCGGTTGCGGCAGCGTGGCTGCTGCTCGCGCCGGGCCCGTCTGGCGCCCTGGACTATCCAACGGGTGTCGTGCGCATCGTCATCCCGTACCTGCCGGGCGGTTCGGCGGAAGCGCAGACGCGGTTTCTGGCTTCGGAACTGCAGAAGCAATGGGGCAAGCCGGTCATCATCGAAAACAAGCCTGGCGCCGGCACGACCATCGGCGCCGCGTATGTGGCGACGCAGAAGCCCGACGGTCATACGCTCTACCTCGCGTCCACTTCCCACACCGTGACCCCGAGCCTCTACAAGTCGCTGCCCTACGACCCGATCAAGAGCTTCGAGCAGATCTCGATGGTCTCCACGTCGCCGTTTCTGATCCTGGTGAAGGGCGACTCCGACATCAAAACGCTGGCCGATCTGGTGCAGCTCGTAAAGTCGAAGCCCGGCACCATGAGCTGGGCCTCGTCCGGCGTCGGCGCCGGTCCGTATCTGTCGGGCCAGCTGTTCAAAACCAAAAGCGGTCTGGACGTCGTGCACGTTCCCTTCACCGGCACGCCGCCATCGCTTAACGCGGTCCTGGGCGGCCACGTCAACTACGTGTTCGCCGACATCACCTCGTTGCCGCTGGTCCGCTCGGGACAGCTCAGGGCGCTTGCGGTCACCACGCCGAAGCGGTCGTTGCTGGTGCCGGATGTGTCCACGTTCGCGGAAGCCGGCATTCCGGGCATCGAGGTTTCGAATTGGAGCTCGGTCATCGCTCCCGCCGGCACGCCGAAGGACATCGTCGCATTTCTCAACGCCTCGATCGTAAAGGCGCTGCAACTGCCTGAAGTACAGGCCAGCTACCAGAAGCTCGGCTTTGTGCCCCAGTCCTCGACATCGGAAGAGGTTACGTCCTTCATGCGCTCGGAAATGCAGAAATACGCCGACGTCATCAAGAACGCCGGTCTGCAGCCGAACTGAACGCCGGCAGACCACATGCGGGGGAAGCGGCAGCGCCGATGACGTCGAATGGAAAGATGAAGTTCGCGGTCTTCCTGATGGCGGACTCGAATTACCACATTGCCGGATGGCGTCATCCCGAGGCCTACGTCGACGCGGGCTCCAATTTTCAGCGCTGGGTCGAATTTGCGCGCACGCTCGAGCGCGGCAAGCTCGACATGCTGTTCGTGGCCGACGTGATCGGGGTTCCGGGCACCAAGGATATCGAGAGCCTGAGCTACAACCCGACGATCGACAAGTTCGAACCGTTCACCTTGCTTGCGGCGCTGTCCACGGTGACAAGCCGCATCGGTCTGGTCGCGACATCGGCGACCGCGTACCAGGAGCCCTACAACGTCGCGCGCACCCTGGCGTCGCTGGATCATCTGACCGCCGGCAGGGCAGGGTGGAATCTCGTCACCGGCGGGAGCTATGAGGACGCCGCCAATTTCAGCCAGGCCTCGCACGCGGCGCACGGCGACCGCTACGAGCGCGCCGAAGAGTTCGTCGATGTGGTCCGCGGGCTGTGGAGGAGCTACGACCCCGGTGCGTTCCCGCGCGACAAGGCTTCCGGGCGCTATATCGATCCCGGCAAGCTTCACGTGCTCAATCACACCGGCAAATATTTTTCGGTCAAGGGACCGCTGAGCGTCGGGCGGCCTCCGCAAGGCTATCCGGTCATCGTGCAGGCCGGGATGTCGGAGCCCGCGCGACAGCTATCGGCGCGCGTCGCCGACGTGGTCTTTACCGCGCAATCCTCGATCGACGACGCCAAGGTGTTCTATGCCGACGTGAAGGGCCGGATGCAGACGTTCGGCCGGCACCCCGACGATCTCAAGATCATGCCCGGGGTGGCCATGTACATCGGCCGCTCCCAGCAGGAGGCGGAGGACAAGGTCGAGCAGCTCAATTCCTTGATCCCCACGCATGTCGCGTTGGCGCGACTGAGCCGGATGCTCGGCGGCGTCGACCTGTCCGGATACGCGCTCGACGAACCCATGCCCGAGGTTCAAAGCAACGCCGCGCGCGTCAGCACGCCGCTGAACTATGTCCGGCTGGCCCGGCGCGAAAAGCTCACGCTCCGCGAGGTCGCCATGCGATCCGCGGCCGCCAAGGACCACTGGACGCTGGTCGGCACACCCGAGCAGATTGCCGATCGCCTGGAACAATGGTTCGTCGAGAAGGCCGCCGACGGGTTCAATCTGCTGCCGCCCCACATGCCCGGCGCGATCAACGATTTTGTCGAGCTGGTGGTTCCGGAATTGCAGCGCCGCGGGTTGTTCCGCACGGAGTATGAAGGCGCGACGTTGCGGGAAAACCTCGGTGTGCCGTTTCCGGCAGGTTAGGCTGCTCGCCGGAGGTATGGTGGACACGATCGATTGCGCATGAGTGGCTTCCCGGGCCGAGGTCCGACACCAGAACCTGCTCGACATAGGCCAGAAATCCCATCCCGCCGGCTCGCATGGCATCGAACGCCGCGCCGAAGCCTTTAAATGAGACCGGAACGATCACGTCTTTCTGATTGGTATCCTTGAATTGAAATTTTCCCGTCTCGGCTCCGCTCCGGAGATTCTTCACCGAGTCATCCTTGATCTCCACATCGGCGAAGCAGGCATTCGGGGCGCACCGCTTGAAGGTGGCTGAAAGGCCGGTTTCGCTCTCGCCAATCGCGAGTCTTACGCCGGTCGGCAGCCACACCTCGATCGGAACCTGGAAGACCAGCTTAAGCGCTTCACCCTGGCGCGGATTTGCAATGGAAATCTGCGTAAACACGCCGGACTGCCCCTGTACCTGACTGAATTGCACTGTCGCACAGGACTTTACCGGGGGCGGGCCGGGCCGCAGTTCGCAGCGGACAATCCAGTCTTGATAGGTTGCCGTCGTTTGTTGCGGCGCCGACTGTGCGTGGGCTGCTCCGAACCAAGCTATCATTGCAGCGCCAAACGCAAATACGGCCGTCGGAATGTTCTTACTCATCTTACATACTCGTTTATCGATCGACTTGGCGCGGTTTGAGCAATGATCATGACGCCGTCGACGATTTTCTCACCCTGAATTCACTCTGGCAACGGGTTTGTCGTTCCTTGTGAGGTCACGTTGTAGAAAGTCGGATCTCCCGGCCGAACTTTGCTGCACCTAACGTTTCTTACAACGCAATTCGGACGGCCCTTTACCCCGGGCCGGCTTTGGCAACCGGTTTCGAGAACAGTGTAATCCATTGGTTTGCGTCACAGTAGTGCTCATGGCCTCCGGAAGGCGGCTGCGAGGCGATTAGCCGAGTTCGGTTGTACTGAGCACGAGATCGAGGCCGTGACCGGGCATGCGCCTGCGTGAAATCGTGCGTTACACCAAGCCAGCCAATCGAAAGAAACTCGCGAGAGACGATGCAGAAGGTGAAATCGTGAACAGGAGTGTCTAATTCCGGCTGTGGATAAGACACAGCTTGCAAAAAGCCAAGGAATATCAAGGGCTGAAAAAACGTTTGGCTCCCCGGGCCGGATTCGAACCAGCGACCATTCGATTAACAGTCGAATGCTCTACCACTGAGCTACCGGGGAACAGGGCTGCTCTGAATTAGCAACGCGCCGCCCTATAACAAAAGGCTTAGGCCGTTGCAAAGTTTCCTGCCGTCGCCCTTCGGGCTATGGCGGGCAAGCCCGCTTTGGGGCCGAAGCCCTCGATCTTGGCCCGGCTGGCTTGCCAGCCGAAGCTGCGCAGCAGCGAAGGTTGGAGGCCACGCCCGGAATTGAACCGGGGTACGCGGATTTGCAGTCCGCTGCGTCACCACTCCGCCACGTGGCCATCCGAGCCCCGCTATATAGGAGCCGCCGCTGCTGGACAACACGGGCCGGCTGGCGCGGGGCGCTGCTTGCCTTTTGCCAGTCATTGCCGCAAAAACGGTACACTTTTCCTCGTTCGAGACCTCGTATGACCGACTTTGCCGCATTGCGCCGCACGATGGTGGACGGCCAGGTGCGCACGGCCGACATCACCGATCAGCGCCTGCTGGCGGCGATGTTCGAGCTGCCGCGCGAGCGTTTCGTGGCGCCGCGCCGCGCCGCGCTGGCCTATCTCGACCAGGACGTGCCGGCTGGCGAAGGCGAGGGCGGCCGCCGTCTGCTCAAGCCGATGGTGCTGGCCAAGCTGATCCAGGCCGCCGAGATCGTGGCGGGCGACCGGGTGCTCGATGTCGGCTGTGGCTCCGGCTATTCCTGCGCGCTGCTGGCCAGGCTTGGCGGCTTCGTGGTCGGTCTTGAGGAGGATGCGCATCTCGCCCGCGAGGCGCAGGCGATCCTCGACGATATCGGTTCGGTCAACGCCCGGGTGGTGTCCGGTGCGCTCGCGGGCGGCGCACCGTCGGAAGGTCCTTTCGACGTTATCGTGATGCAAGGCGCGACCGAGATCGTGCCGGCCGCGCTGCTCGGCCAGCTCAAAAATGGCGGGCGGCTGGTGTGCGTGCATGGCCGCGGTCACGCCGGTAAAGGGATGCTGTACCGGCGGGTCGAAGGCGATTGCAGCGGCCGGCCGATCTTCGATGCGGCGGCTCCGCTGCTTCCGGGCTTCGCGCAGCCGCCGGCTTTCGCGTTCTGAGATATTTCCGGCGCGCCGCGTCAAGCTGCGCTGCGATTTTTCGATCGATTTTTTTCCTGTGTATGAAATGCCGGCTGGGGTTTCCAAGGCGTTGTTCGCCCCCGTAAGCTTGGCATGGCGTCCCAAGTATCGGCGTGGCGCAGTGTCCTGAAGTTGTAGCGTCTGGTGCGTACCGTACGGCTGGTTTTGCGTGCGAGTGCGCGTTGCGTGGCATGATGGTTCGATTGCCGAGCGTAGGGGGATCGGGGGCGCGTGCGGCCGTTTGTGCCGTCGCTGTGCTTTTGCCCGCATGCTTTGGCCTTGCACCCGTTGGCGCCAGCGCCGACACGCTCGCCGGTGCGCTGGTTCAGGCCTATCAGAACAATCCGCAGATCAACGCTCAGCGCGCCGCCGTGCGGGCAACCGACGAAAACGTCCCGCAAGCTCTGTCCGGCTATCGTCCGCGGGTCAGCGCCACCGCGAGCCTGACCGAGCAGTACTCCGACGCCCGCAGCCGGGCGACCAGCGCGACCGGCGTGACCACCTACACCAGCGTGTACGGCAACGCCGCGGTGCAGAGCTACGGCACGACCGTGACCCAGACCCTGTTCAACGGGTTCCAGACCGCCAACCGGACCCGGCAGGCCGAGAGCCAGGTTTCCGCCGCGCGCGAGACGCTGCGTTTGAGCGAGCAGACCGTGCTGCTGGCTGCCGTCACCGCCTACATGAATCTGCTGCGCGACACCGCGATTCTCGACCTGCAGCGCCGCAACGTCGAAGTCCTGCAGGAGCAGCTCCGTCAGACCCGCGATCGCTTCAACGTCGGCGAGGTGACCCGCACCGACGTCGCCCAGTCGGAATCGCGGCTGGCCGCCGGCCGATCCTCGATGCTGACCGCCGAGTCGAACTACACGACGTCGCGCTCGACCTATCGGCAAGTGGTCGGCGTCGAAGCCGGCAGGCTCGCGCCCGGCATGGCGGTCGACCGGTTCGCACCGCGCGTGCTGCCGCAGGCGGTGGCGGATGGGCGCGGTCAGCACCCGTCGGTCACCACGGCCACGCACAACGTCGACATCGCGCTGCTTCAGGTGAAGGTCGCCGAGGGCGCGCTCTATCCGACCCTGAACCTGGTCGGAAGCGCCACGAAAAACTACGGTTCCACCACCTCGCTCACCACCATCGAAAGCTTCGCGGGTTCGATCGCCGGACAGCTCTCGGTGCCGATCTACCAGGGCGGTTCCGAATACGCGACCATCCGGCAGGCCAAGGAAACGCTGGGTCAGCGGCGCATCGAGCTCGACACCAATCGCGAGCAGGTGCAGCAGACCGTGGTCCAGACCTGGGGCCAGCTCGAGGCCGCCAAGGCGCAGATCCAGGCGACCGAGGCGCAGGTCGCGGCTGCCGAGATCGCAGTCAATGGCGTGCGCGAAGAGGCGCGCGTCGGTCAGCGCACCACGCTCGATGTGCTCAACGCCCAGCAGGAACTCGTCAATGCCCGCGTCGCCATGGTGACCGCGCAGCGCGACCGCGTGGTGGCGTCCTACGCGCTGCTCGCCGCGGTGGGGCGCTTGTCCGCCCAGGTGCTGGGCCTCAAGGTCCCGCTTTACGATCCCGTGGTGCATTACCATCAGGTCCGCGATAGCTGGGCCGGAGTGCGCACGCCCGACGGCAAGTAGCGTGACCGGACGCCGTTGCGGTTAAGCCGGCGCCGACGTATCCACACCGTTCAGTTGCGTTCAAAGGTCGCCATGTCATACTTGCTCCGATCCGGGTAGATATGGCGTTTGCGGGGTTTGATTCGCCGCGGGCGCCGGGATTCCCGTAGGCGCGGCGTGGTGACGGCGGGGATGCGGAAATGAGCCAACCGGCGAAGGCGCAAGAGCCGTCGATGGAGGAGATCCTCGCCTCCATTCGCCGCATCATCGCCGACGACGAAACCAAGCCGGCTGCCAAGCCAGCCGCGGCTGCTCCAGCTTTGCGTCCGCAGCCGCCGCCGCCTCCACCACCGCCGCGTGCTCCCGCGCCGCCTCCGGCGCCTCGCGCAGTCGCTGCACCGCCACCCCCGCCGCCCACGATGGATCAGAATGACGTGGACGCCATGATGGCCGGGCTCAATGGGCCCACCGAGGACATCGTGGCGACGGATCCGCAGGACGTGCTCGACCTCACCGAATCCATGGCGGCGCCGCCTCCGGCTGCCGCCTACAGCTTCCAGACCATCGACGGCCAGCCGGACGTGATCTTCAGCGATGCTCCGACGCCGGAGCCCGCTCCGCGCGCGGTCGAGGAGCCGCGCCGCTACGCCGCGCCGCCACCGCCGCCATCTCAACCCGCGGCGTCCGCGCCCCTGGAGCGGGGTCTGCTCTCCAGCAGCACGTCATCGGCCGTGGATTCGGCGTTCAACACGCTGGCCCAGACCGTGCTGGTGCAGAACGGCCGCACGCTGGAAGACCTGGTTCGCGAGATGCTCCGTCCGCTGCTCAAGTCCTGGCTCGACGACAATCTGCCGGGCATGGTCGAGCGGCTGGTCCGCGCCGAGATCGAACGCGTCTCGCGCAGCCGGAGCTGACAACTCCCGGTATCTCCAAGACCCGGCCGCCGTGGCCGGCGGCTGGCGTTGACAGCGTCCGGCGGCCGGGGTTTGGTCCGCGCCGAACCGACAGCCAAACGCCCGCGAAACCGCAATGATCGACAAGACTTATCAATCGTCCGAGGTCGAAGGCCGCATCTATGCCGCCTGGGAGGCCGCCGGCGCCTTCCGCGCCGGCCGCCCCGAGCGCGCCAAGGCCGCGCCCTACAGCATCGTGATCCCGCCGCCGAACGTCACCGGCTCGCTGCACATGGGCCACGCGCTCAACAACACGCTGCAGGACATCCTGGTCCGGTTCGAGCGGATGCGCGGCAAGGACGTGCTGTGGCAGCCCGGCACCGACCACGCCGGCATCGCGACCCAGATGGTGGTCGAGCGGCAGTTGATGGAACGCCAGCAGCCCGGCCGGCGCGATATGGGGCGCGAAAAATTCCTGGAGCGGGTCTGGGCCTGGAAGGCGGAGTCCGGCGGCATCATCATCAACCAGCTCAAGCGGCTCGGCGCGTCATGCGACTGGTCGCGCGAGCGCTTCACCATGGACGAGGGCCTGTCCAAGGCCGTGCTCAAGGTGTTCGTCGAGCTCTATCGCGACGGCCTGATCTACAAGGACAAGCGGCTGGTCAACTGGGACCCGAAGCTGCTCACGGCGATCTCCGATCTGGAGGTGCAGCAGGTCGAGGTGCGCGGGCATCTCTGGCACATCCGCTATCCGCTGGAAGGCGTGACGTTCAACGCCGAGGACGCGTTGACCTTCATCGTCGTCGCCACCACGCGGCCGGAGACCATGCTGGGCGACGTCGCGATCGCGGTGCATCCGGAGAACGACAAGCTCAAGCACCTGATCGGCAAGAACGTGATCCTGCCGCTGGTCGGCCGGCGCATTCCGATCGTCGGCGACGATTACGCCGATCCCGAGAAGGGCACCGGCGCGGTGAAGATCACGCCGGCGCACGACTTCAACGACTTCGATGTCGGCAAGCGGCATGACTTGCCACTAATCAGCGTGCTTAATCGAGAGGGCAAGCTACGGCTTAAGACCAATCAAACTTTCCTAGACGGTGTGCCTCCATCGACGGCGCTTGATGAGACGCTAACATTGGACGCGGTTGATCGGTTTGCCGCGCGCAAAAAGATTGTTGAGCGGCTGGAGACTGAAGGTTTTCTCGACAAGATCGAGCCCCATATACATATGGTTCCACACGGCGATCGCTCAAATGCGGTGATCGAACCGTTCCTTACCGATCAATGGTACGTCGACGCTAAGACACTGGCGCAGCCGGCAATAGCGGCGGTGCGTGAGGGCAAAACTAATTTCGTTCCAAAAAATTGGGAGAAAACCTACTTCGATTGGATGGAAAACATCCAGCCTTGGTGCATCTCGCGCCAACTCTGGTGGGGCCATCAAATACCCGCTTGGTACGGACCTGAAAATCCCAGCACATACGGCACACAACTTCCCTTTTACGAAGAAAGATTTGTCGCGCTATCTGAAGAGGAGGCTATTGCTCAGGCAAAAGCGCTCTATCCGGAAGGCACGGAAATATCTGTTGCAAGCAACGAGGAAACATATCGTGCTTGGCAACGATCGTATGTCCTCGGAAATAATCAGAAGCTTTCAATAAAGTTGCGGCGCGACGAGGACGTTCTCGACACCTGGTTCTCTTCGGCGCTGTGGCCGTTCTCCACGCTCGGCTGGCCGGAGAGCACGCCGGAGGTGAACCGCTTCTATCCGACGTCGGCGCTGGTCACCGGCTTCGACATCATCTTCTTCTGGGTCGCCCGGATGATGATGATGGGACTGCACCTGATGAAAGAGGTGCCGTTCAAGGACGTCTACATCCACCGTCTCGTCCGCGACGAGAAGGGCGCCAAGATGTCGAAGTCGAAGGGCAACGTTGTCGATCCGCTCGGCATCATCGACGAGTACGGGGCCGACGCGCTGCGCTTCACGCTGGCGCGCGGCGCGGCGCAAGGCAACGACATCCGGCTGTCGCCGCAGCTGGTCGAGAACAATCGCAATTTTGCGACCAAGCTTTGGAACGCCGCGCGCTTCGTTGAGTTCAACGGCGCCGCGCGGGTCGCGGGCTTCGATCCGAAATCGGCGAAGGAAACGCTCAACCGCTGGATCGCGCACGAAACCGCAAAGGCGTCGCGCGAAATCACCGAGGCGATTGAAGGCTATCGGTTCAACGACGCGGCCGGCGCGGCCTATCGCTTCGTGTGGAACGTCTATTGCGACTGGTATGTCGAACTCTCCAAGCCGGTGCTGACCGGCCCGGACGGCGCGGCGAAGGACGAAACCCGCGCGATGGCGGCGTGGGCGCTCGACGAAATCCTGAAGCTGCTGCACCCGTTCATGCCGTTCATCACCGAGGAACTTTGGGACAAAACGGCAGAGACCGGCCCCAAGCGCGAAGCACTCTTGGCGCTCTCGGACTGGCCGGCGCTCGAAGGCCTCGACGACGCCAAGGCCGAGGCCGAGATCGGCTGGGTGATCGATCTCATCACCGCGGTTCGTTCGGTCCGCTCGGAGATGAACATCACCGCCGCAATTCCGCTGGTGCTGGTCGCGGCGTCGGCGGAATCGAAGCAGCGCGCGGAACGCTGGGCGGATTTCGTCAAGCGGCTGGCGCGAGTCGCGGATATTTCGTTCGCGGATGCAGCGCCTGCGGGCTCGGTGCAACTCCTGATCCGCGGCGAGGTCGCGACGCTGCCGCTCAAGGGCGTGATCGATCTCGATGCCGAGCGCGCGCGCCTGCAAAAGGAAATGGCGAAAGCCGACGCCGACATCAAACGGGTCGATGCCAAGCTCGGCAACGCCAATTTCATGGCGAACGCTCCGGAAGAGATCGTCGAGCAGGAGCAAGAGCGGCGCGAGGAGGCGGAAAACCGGCGCGCGAAAATCATCGAAGCGCTGGAGCGGCTGAAGGGCGCGGCGTGAGCCGATGCGGTCGCTGGCCAGGCGGCTCGGCTGGGCGCTGCTTGGACTGACCGGATTGCTGATTGCGACGACGGTGCTGACGGCGCGCTCCGGCGATCCCAGGCTGTGGCCGCCGGATGCGGGTAGCCCGACAGTCGAAATCTTCGTGGTGAGCCACGGCTATCACTCGGGTCTCGCATTGCCGAGCGCTACAATCGCGGAAGCCGCAAACGCGAAGGGTCACGCCGCGCTCGGTTCGGTCGCGCGACGCTTCGCGCAATTTCCCTGGATCGAAGTCGGCTGAGGCGACGAGGGGTTCTATCGTTCGGTACCGGACGTTGCGTTGGTCACCGTTGCGCTCGCAGCGCGGGCGCTGTTTCGGCCGGGCAACCCGTCGGTCGTGCACGTGGTCGGCTTGAGCGATCGGCCGCGCGCGATATTCCGATCGGCCGACATGGTGCGGATCGAATTGTCGCAGGAAGGATTCGCGCGCTTGCTCGATCGGCTGGAAGCGAGCTTCGCGCCCGCCACGCCGTTGCAAGACCTCGGTCCCGGCTTGTACGGACCGAGCCTGTTCTTTCGAGGCGCCGACACCTTTCACATTTTCAATGTGTGCAATCATTGGGTGGCGCGTTTGCTTTCCGCGGCCGGCCTGCCCACCGCTCCCGTGCTGGCCACGATGCCGCGGGGATTGTTGCTCGATTTGAAATTGCGCTCGGGGCTCACTCCCTTGTGAGTGCGAGCCGACACCCGATTGCAAGAGTTCCATCGATGCGGTCTGATGCGCTTCGGAACATGAGTTCGGAGGGGCGCATGTCCGACGAAATTCGCCATGTCGAGATGTTGAAAGAGGCGTATCGCAAGTGGGGCGAGACGCTGGGCGCGAGCGCGGACGATTGGCTTGAGATTTGCGCCGACACGATCGTCTTCGGTTCGCTCGCCGAAAGTCCCAAAGCCGTGCCCTACATGGGCGTGCATCACACCCGGGAGTCGCTCAAGGACTATTTCGGCGGGCTCACCCGCGACTGGGAGATGATGGAATTCGTCGCCGAGCATTTCGTCGCGCAGGGCGATCGCGTGGTGATGCTGGGGCGCTGCGCATGGCGCTACAAGAAGACCGGGAAATTCGTATGGACGCCGAAAGCGGATTCCTGGCGGTTCGAGAATGGCAAAGCCGTCGAGTTCTTCGAATATTACGACACCGCCCAGGTGATGGCGGCCATCGCCTGATCGAGCATTGCGGTTGACGTCATGAACATCTTTCTTGCCGGCGCCACAGGCGTTGTCGGCCGGCGGCTGGTGGCGTTGCTGCGCGACGCCGGCCATGCCGTCACCGGCACGTCGCGAAGCCAGGAACGCGCCGCGGCGATCGAAGCGCTCGGCGCCCGCGGCGTGGTGGTCGACGTGTTCGACGCCCGCGCTCTGCTCAAGGCGATGGCCGCCGCCTATCCCGACGTGGTGATCCATCAGCTTACCGACCTGCCGGACGCGCTCGCTCCAGCGGGGCGGCCGGTCGAATTCGAAGCCAACGCGCGCATCCGCCTCGAAGGCACGCGGAACCTGATGGCGGCGGCGCAGGTCGCCGGCGCGCGCCGGGTGGTGGCGCAGAGCATCGCCTTTGCCTATGCGCCGGGGCCGGGCGCCCGCGTGGAATCCGATCCGCTCGATGTCGACGGTGCGCGCGCAGCAACCGTGCGCGCGGTGGTCTCGCTGGAGCAGCAGGTGACGAGCGTGCCCGGTATCGACGGTATCGTGCTGCGCTACGGCCGGTTCTACGGACCGGGCACCTGGTATCCGGCCGCGACCGACGCCGGTGCGCTGCACGTCGACGCCGCGGCCCATGCGGCGCTGCTCGCGGTGACGCGCGGTGCGGCGGGCATCTACAACATCGCGGAGGACGACGGCGCGGTATCGAGCGAGAAGGCGCGGCGTGAATTGGGTTTCAACCCCGGTTTCCGAATGTAGATGCGGCGCGTCCCGGGCGCAGCGCAGCACCTCTTGGTGGTGCGCTGCAGACCCGGGACCCAGCTTGCTTAAGGAAACCGGGGTCCCGGGTCTGCGGTGCATCGCTGCGCGCTGCACCGCGCCCGGGACAAGGCAAGAGCCTTGAATTGAAGCCCCGGCCCTGTAAATAGGCGCCATGAACGTTCCCCTCCGCGCGCCCGGCGCCGGGCACAACCGGTCGCCGCTCTCGGGCGAGATCGAGCGTCGCCGCACCTTCGCCATCATCTCCCACCCGGACGCCGGCAAGACCACGCTGACCGAAAAGCTGCTGCTGTTCGGCGGTGCGATCCAGCTTGCCGGTCAGGTCAAGGCCAAGCGCAACCGGCGCTCGACGCAGTCCGACTGGATGGCGATCGAGCGCGAGCGCGGCATTTCGGTGGTCACCTCGGTGATGACCTTCGAATACGAAAACCACGTCTTCAACCTGCTCGACACGCCGGGCCACGAGGACTTCTCCGAGGACACCTACCGGACGCTGACGGCGGTGGATTCCGCGGTCATGGTGATCGACGCCGCCAAGGGCATCGAGGCGCGAACCCGCAAGCTGTTCGAGGTCTGCCGGCTGCGCGACATCCCGATCCTGACCTTCATCAACAAGATGGACCGCGAAAGCCGCGACCCGTTCGAGCTGTTGGACGAGATCGAGAAGACGCTCGCGCTCGACACCACGCCGGTGAACTGGCCGATCGGGCGGGGCAGGGACTTCATCGCCACGATCGAGGTCCAGGGCGGCGGCGTGCGGCTGGTCGAGGGCGACGCCGGCAAGGCCGGCACGCTCCGCAACATGACGCTTGAAGAGGTGGCGGCGCTCAATCCGAATCTCGACGCCGCCGCAATCCGTGAAGAGTTCGATTTGGTGCAGGACGCCTGCAAACCGTTCGCTCTCCAGGCGTTCCGCGAGGGACACCTGAGCCCCGTGTTCTTCGGCAGTGCGATCAAGAATTTCGGCGTCGGCGACCTGCTCGATGCCATCGGCCGCATCGCCCCGCCGCCGCGTGCGCAAAAAGCCGACAAGCGGGTGGTGGAGGCCGACGAGCCGCGGCTGTCGGCGTTCGTGTTCAAGATCCAGGCCAACATGGACCCCAACCACCGCGACCGCATCGCGTTCGCGCGGCTGTGCTCGGGCAAGCTGACCCGCGGCATGAAGGTCAAGCAGGTCCGCACCGGCAAGATGATCGCGCTCAACGCGCCGCAGTTCTTCTTCGCCAAGGACCGCTCGGTCGCCGATGAGGCTTACGCCGGAGACGTGGTCGGCATTCCCAATCATGGCGCGGTCTCGATCGGCGATACGCTGACCGAGGGTGAGGATTTGCAATTCCTCGGCGTGCCAAGCTTCGCGCCGGAAATTCTGCGGCGGGTGCGGCTGCCGGATGCCATGAAGGCCAAGAAGCTGAAGGAGGCGCTTCAGCAGATGGCGGAGGAGGGCGTGGTCCAGGTGTTCCGCCCGCAGGACGGCTCGCCGGCGCTGGTCGGGGTGGTCGGGCCGCTGCAACTCGACGTGCTCCGCGTGCGGCTCAAGGACGAGTATGGCCTGGAGGTGCGCTGGGACGAGGCCGAGTACGAATTGGCGCGTTGGATATCAGCAACGGATGACAAGGCGCTGATGGCCTTCATCAACGCCCATTCCGCGAGTATCGCGGATGATCTGGACGGCGATCCGGTGTACCTCGCGGGCAACCAGTTCCGGCTGGACTACACCCGCGAACGCGCGCCTGGCATCGTGTTCACCGACATCAAGGACCGCAACGCCGCAAAGGCGAACCAGCCGGGCTAGCGGTCAACGGAATGGCTTGCTCAGATAGCGCGAGCCTTTGAGTCCGTAACGCCAGGGCAATTCCATCGCCTTGGTGATGCCGATCCGGACGCCCGTCACGACCTCCGGCTTTTCGGCCCGGCCCAGCACCTGAAACGGCGGCGTATCCAGCGCGAGTCCGTTGTGCGCCACGGTGATGCCCAGGGCCTCGCACAGCCGTCCGGGGCCCGAACACAGCAGCCGCTCGTCCTTCAATCCCCGCCGCCGCCGCATTTTCGTCTGACCTTCCAGCGGCTCGATCGCCCGGATCAGCACCGCGCTCGCGGAACCTGCCGGTTCGCAGACAAAATTCACGCACCAGTGGATGCCGTAGGAGCGGTAGACATAGGCCTTGCCGGGCCCCCCGAACATGACGGCGTTGCGGGGAGTCTGGCCGCGAAAACTGTGCGCCGCCGGCTCGGTGTGGTGATACGCCTCGACCTCGACGATCCGTCCGCCCACGCCATTGAACAGCAAAGTCGCTCCGATCAGTTCGGGCGCCACCTCGTGGACGCTGCGGGCGAAGAACCGGCTATGGAGTTTTACGGACGGCATTCTCGGACGTTGTTGCAGTGCGAACGGCGCTGTGGCCCGGCGGCAACATCTCTAGAACATTTCTGTTCTGCGCGGTGATGTTTAGGCCGGTGCCGCGATTTAGCCATACCCTGCTCCGAGACCAAGGACCGCTCCAAGCTGTTGTGAGATTTCCGGTTTCTGCTGGACCCCACCACAACGGACGGAGCCAACAAACCGCAAAGCGCGATCCCGCGGGGGGAGGCGCGGCGGGAGGGCCGGGGGGCCCTGATACGTCGATGGATGCCAAGACCGATCTGAAATCCAGGCTGCCCAGCAGACATGTGACGGAAGGCCCAGAACGGGCTCCGCACCGGTCCTACTACTACGCCATGGGTCTGACGAAGCAGCAGATCCATCAGCCGTTCGTCGGCGTCGCATCGTGCTGGAACGAGGCGGCGCCGTGCAACATCGCCCTGATGCGCCAGGCGCAGGCGGTGAAAAAGGGCGTGGCGGCCGCCGGCGGCACGCCTCGCGAATTCTGCACCATCAGCGTGACCGACGGCATCGCCATGGGTCATGCCGGCATGTACTCGTCGCTGCCGTCGCGCGAGGTGATTGCGGATTCCGTCGAATTGACGATGCGCGGCCACGGCTATGACGCTCTGGTCGGGCTCGCCGGCTGCGACAAGTCGCTGCCCGGCATGATGATGGCGATGGTGCGGCTGAACGTGCCGTCGATCTTTATCTACGGCGGCTCGATCCTGCCCGGGAACTTCCGCGGCCAGACCATCACCGTCCAGGACATGTTCGAGGCGGTCGGCCGGCATTCGGTCGGGACGCTTTCCAGCGAAGACCTCGACGAGATGGAACAGGTGGCCTGCCCATCGGCGGGGGCCTGCGGCGCGCAATTTACCGCCAACACCATGGCGACGGTTTCCGAAGCGATCGGGCTGGCCCTGCCTTATTCGGCGGGCGCCCCTGCACCTTACGAAATCCGCGACCGGTTCTGCATGACCGCCGGCGAAATGATCATAGACCTGATCAAGCTCGGCATCCGGCCGCGCGACATCGTCACCCGGAAGGCTTTGGAAAATGCTGCCGCAGTTGTGGCGGCGTCGGGCGGTTCCACCAACGCCGCGCTGCATTTGCCGGCCATTGCGCACGAGTGCGGCATCGAGTTCGACCTTTTCGACGTCGCCGAGGTCTTCAAAAGAACACCGTATGTCGCGGATTTGAAACCGGGCGGTCGCTATGTCGCCAAGGACATGTTCGAGGTTGGCGGCATACCGCTGTTGATGAAGACCCTGCTCGATCACGGCTTCCTCCATGGCGACTGCATGACCGTCACCGGACGGACGATCGCGGAGAACATGTCCAAGGTGAAGTGGAACGACCAGCAGGACGTGGTGCGCGCGGCGAACAAGCCGCTGTCCCCGAACGGCGGCGTGGTCGGCCTGCGCGGCAACCTCGCGCCCGACGGCGCGATCGTGAAGATCGCCGGCATGAGCCAGATCGTCTTCAGCGGCCCGGCGCGCTGCTTCGATGGCGAGGAGGCTTGTTTCGAGGCGGTCCGGAAGAAAACCTACAAGGAAGGCGAGGTTCTGGTCATCCGCTACGAGGGCCCCAAGGGCGGCCCCGGGATGCGCGAGATGCTCTCCACCACGGCCGCGCTCTACGGCCAGGGTATGGGCGACAAAGTCGCGCTGATCACCGACGGACGCTTCTCCGGCGCGACCCGCGGGTTCTGCGTCGGCCATGTCGGGCCTGAGGCAGCGGTCGGCGGTCCGATCGGGCTGCTGCGTGACGGCGACATCATCACCATCGATGCGATCAAGGGCACGATCGATGTCCAGGTCGACGACGCGGAATTCGCCAAGCGCAAGGCGGCCTGGAAGCCGCGCGAAACCCAATACGGGTCCGGCGCGCTGTGGAAATACGCCCAGCAGGTCGGACCTGCAGTCAACGGCGCCGTCACGCATCCGGGCGGCGCAGCCGAGAAGACGACTTATGCGGATATCTAGCGTCGTCGCATGCGCCGTGGTGATGGGGCTGGCCTTCGGGCCGGCGCCGACCATGTCGTTGGACGGCAAACCGTCGCCGAATGTGCAGCCGTCTCCAGGCGATGCCTATCGTTTGGCCGCGGAGGCCATCCGCCTTGGCGAAAAGACCCGCGCCGTCAGCTCGCTGCAATACGCGGCCGAGCACGGGCACGGCTTCGCGCTGTGGCAGCTCGGCCGGATGTATGCGGCCGGGGATGGCGTGCCGCCCGACACCTACCGGGCGTTCCAGTATTTCCGAAAGTTCGCCGACAGCCACGCCGATGATAATCCGGCGATCCCGCGCTCGCGCTATGTCGCCGACGCGTTCGTATCGCTCGGGCAATATTACCTGGCCGGCATCCCGAATTCGCCGGTCGCCGCGAGTCCGGAACGGGCGCGGCGGATGTTCTATCACGCAGCGTCCTATTTCGGTGATCCCGAGGCGCAGTACCAGCTCGCGATGCTCTATGTCGAAGGCGCGGGGGTCGGGCGCGATCCGAAGCGGGCGGTGCCGTGGCTCGTCCTTGCGGCCAACAAGGGCCACTACAAGGCTCAGGCTCAGCTCGGCCGCATCATGTTCAAGGGCGAGCATGGCGCGCGCCAGCCGGCTTCCGGCCTGATGTGGCTCACCATCGCATGCGACGGGCCGGGCGGCAGTGTGTCCTGGATCACCGAGGCGCGGGAGCACGCGTTCACGCAGGCCACCGAGAAGGAGCGAGAGCTCGCCTTGTCGCTGCTGGAACGCTGGGTCGGCGGCCGGCGCGAGTAGCCGCCCCTCCTGCGGAGGCGGAACTCAGCCCTCGATCTTCAAGTCGATCCACACCGGCACGTGATCGGAGGGTTTTTCCCAGGACCGCACGTGCTTGTCGATGCCGGCGCCGACGAGACGGTCGGCCGCCTGCGGCGACAGCAGCAGATGGTCGATCCGGATACCCCAATTCTTCTGCCAGGCGCCGGCTTGGTAATCCCAGAAGGTGTAAAGCCCTTTGGTGTCATTGGTGGCGCGAATGGCGTCGGTCAGGCCCAGGTTGGTCAGCGTGCGGAACCGCTCGCGGGTCTGCGGCAGGAACAGCGCATCGGTTTCCCAGGCGGCCGGATTGTGCACGTCGATCGAGTTAGGGATGACGTTGTAATCGCCTGCGAGGATCAGCGGCTCTTCCAGTTGAAGTCGCTCGCTTGCATATTTAGAAAGCCGATCCATCCATTTGATTTTGTAGGTATATTTTTCTGTTGAAGGTGGGTTCCCGTTGGGCAGATAGATCGATGCCACCCGCACTGCGCCGCGGGGGGTAGAGACGACCGCTTCAAGGAAACGGGCATGGTCGTCGACGTCGTCGCCGGGAAGCCGCGGCGTGACTTCGTCAAACGGCAGTTTGGAGAGGATAGCGACGCCGTTGAAGGTCTTCTGACCATGCACGGCGACGTTGTAGCCAAGCGCTTCCAGGGATTCGCGCGGGAAGACCTCGTCCATACATTTGGTTTCCTGGAGGCAGACGATGTCGGGTGCCCGTTCGACGAGCCACGCCGTCAGGTGGTCGATTCGTTGGCGGATCGAATTGACGTTCCAAGTTGCGATGCGCATGGGGTGCCTTGGGCGGCGGCGTTAAC
>CAMDFO010000064.1 GCA_945897515.1 Rhodoplanes serenus
CTCGGCCTGGGCATACGAAACGCCTCGATCCTTGATCAGGCGCACAGCCTCAAGCTTGAACTCTCTCGTAAACTTCCGCCGCTCCATGACGCACCTCCGGTCCCATGAAAACACCTAACTCGGTGTCTTCGGAACCGGGGGCAGGCCAAGGCTAGTCGTCCGTCCCGCACTTCTCGGGCAACGACTTCGAGAAGGCGGTGAAGATCAGGATGCTCCGCCGGGTATTTTGCGGCGCGCGCCAGATCAATCCACTTGTTCTGATCAAGGTAGACAATTCGCACGGATGCGCGCCTTTCAAACACCGCGGCATGAGTCACGCCAAAAAACAGCGCGTAACCCACCAATTAAGTGGCCAGTTGCGAATCCGATAGTGGATTACGGCGCTACGCGCCCAACCCACCCTACATTGCTACGGCTACCCCACCCCCTGACACCCACCCATCACGCCGCCACCACGCTGATCCGCGCCGCCGCGCGCGAGCGCGGTTTCGCGCGAATGACGATCTCGACATCCTGATCGAGCGCATTGAGCAGCGTCATCAGCCGCTCCACCGAGAAACCTTCAAGCTTGTAGTTGCGCAAAGCCGACACCTTGGGCTGATTGAGCCCGAGCCGCGCTGCGGCCGCGGCTTGCGTCAGGCGCTGCGCATCCATGATCGTGTTCAGCGCATGGGCCAGCCGGAGCTTGGTCTGGCGCTCCTCGGCATCGGGGAAGCCCAGGTCCGCGAACACGTTGCCACTGCCGCGGGTGATCTCGCCCGCCTTGCCTTTGCTAGCGCTCGCTCTTGCCATGACGGGCCTCATAATCGTGCCGCGCGACGTTGAGCCGTCGCGCAAGAGACGCGGATTTAGATATCCCAGATTTGGAATAAACCGTCGAGTGCCGCCCTCGCTTCACGAAACGCACCGTTGACATCGGATCAAAGTTATGTTCCTGTTTTGTTCTTGAGTGGTGAGTTGCGACGATGCACCTGGTTCATAACGAACGCACCAAGCTGACGGCGGCTTGGATCAATACATTGGCGACGGCCCTGGTCGCGGCTGGATTTTTCGCCCCGGTCGCTGCTCTGGTCTACGGAATATCGCCGCTTCCGCTCAGCGCGCGCACGATGGTCGCGTTGGCGCTTGGTTGCCTCGGGCTCGGCGCCGGCATACATGTGGTGGGCAGAACCGTGCTTGGGAGATTGCGCGAATGAGCGCAAACGACACCGACCTGTTGCGCACGTACGTGCTGCTGTCGCCGCTCCTGATCTTCGGGCTCGCGCTCGGCGTCGTCTGGCTGACCGGGTGGATGGATCGACGCCAGGAGCGCCAGCATCCGGCGGAGTAGTGCGCCATGTGGGTCACGCCGCACGTAGGCGTGGATGCCCGGGTCAAGCCCGGGCATGACAGCGGAGTGTGTCGCGAACGTCAGGCCGACTGAGCGCTGGATTACCAGATTTCCAACCGCGCAAGGACCCATGCAGAGGCATAAAGCCCGGTGCCAAACACGATGTGCGTCGCAAGGCTGCGCAGCCGCGCAACATTCGGATTGGGCGTCTTCGATGCCGCGATCCCCAGTCCCATGCCCGGTTGCATGACGAACCACGGCGCTGCCATCGTCAGAATGCCGGTCAGCAGCGCAGGCCCCAAGGTGGGCTGACGAGCCCAGTCGCCGCAGGCAACCAGCAGCAGCGCCGCGAAGGCCACACCGATCGCGTAGTGCGCGGTCCAGCCGATGACCCGCTCGCCGGGGATCGCGGGCGCGGCGGCCATGCGCTCATGCGCGAACCGGCCCGCCGGCATGTGTCCCAGCCACCGCCCGACCATCGTGTAATCGAGCGAGCGCACGCCGAAGCCGCGCCGCAGGAGGATCGCCCAGAGATCCATGACGAGCGTGGCGCCGATCCCCACGACGATGGCGCGAACGATCATTTCCATGGCGAACCTTCCGTCCTCCGCACGCGCCCTCAAGGCCAGAGCGGCTTGAGTCCGGCGATGCGTTCGGGCACCTTGCCACTTCAAGTGAACTTGAGGTCAAGCGATGAGCTATCTGGATATCGCAGAGGTGGCCCGACATTCCGGACTGCCGGCCTCGACGCTGCGCTTTTACGAGGAGCGGCGTCTCATCAAGTCGGTCGGACGGCGCGGCCTGCGCCGGCTGTTCGACGCGAGCGTGCTCCGGCAACTGGCGTTGATCGCGCTGGCGCGCGCCGGCGGCTTCGCGCTCGACGAGATCGCCGGGATGTTCGCGCCCGACGGCCGGGCCAGGATCGATCGCGGCCAGATGCGGGCCAAGGCCGACGAGCTGGACCGCACGATCCGGCGGCTCAAGGCGATGCAGGCCGGGCTTCGCCACGTGGCTGCTTGTCCGGCGCCGAGTCATCTGGAGTGTCCGCAGTTCGTGCGGATGATGCGGCTCGCCGGCGCGGGGCGGTTGAAGCCGCCTGTGGAGAGCGCAAAGACGGGATCAAAAGGCAAGCGGCGGCGACGGTGACGGCAGCGGTGACCGACCCACCCCGGCTTGTCACCCCCGCGAAGGCGGGGGCCCAGTCACCACGTATCGAACGTGTTGCGCCATAGTTCCCCCGCCTTCGCGGGGGATGACAACTGAGTATGGCGCGAGAGCTGCGAGGCGGCGACACCTGCCCCCCTACTCCTCCTTATACCCATACGCCTGCGCGTTCCCGGTCGCGCCGTAGTACTTGAACGGCAGGAACTTGCCCGACATCGAGATCTTCACGCGGTCGCCCTTCGGGTCGGCCAGGCGCTCCATCACCATGTCGAAATCGATCGCCGACATGATGCCGTCGCCGAACTCCTCCTGGATCAGCTCCTTCCAGGCCGGGCCGTTGACCAGCACCAGCTCGTAGAACCGGTAGATCAGCGGATCGGTCGGCGGCATGGTCACGCCATCGGCGCGGTTCGGCACCTCGTTGAGCATCGCAGCTTCCGTCTTCGACAGGCCGAACAGCTTGGCCGCGGCCGCGGCCTGCGGCTTGGTCAGCTTGTGGTTGCCGAGCAGCGCGCCGGTGATCATCACCGGCGACATGCCGCCGATGGTTTCGCAGATGTGCTTCCAGGTCAGGCCCTTCTCGCGCTTGATGTCGAGGATTTTTTCGGTGAGGTCGGCGCGCTTCATAGTGTGGTCTCCCTGGCATGAGTGTTTCGGCTGTCATGCGCGGGCTTGACCCGCGCATCCATCTTCAAAGGCGTTGCGTTAGGCGATGGATTGCCGGGTCAAGCCCGGCAATGACGGGGATGGATCGGTGATCGATGCCGCCGCCACGGTCGGCTCCGCAAAGCCCGGCCGCACCACCGGCACGTGGCGCGGATCGAAGCCGGGCGTGACGCCGACGAATGTGCGGCTGCGCATCACCAGGAAATCGATGATGTGGTTGCGCACCGCGTAGTAGAGCGGGTGCTTGTGGATGTCGATGCGCGCCCGGTCGCGCGGCAGCGGGTTCTCCACGATCTCGGCCAGCACGGCGCCGGGGCCGTTGGTCATCAGCACGATCCTGTCGGCGAGATAGATCGCCTCGTCGACGTCGTGGGTGATCATGAAGGTGGTCTGGCCGGTCTCCTGGCAGATCCGGCGCACCTCGTCCTGCAGGGTGCCGCGGGTCAGCGCGTCGAGCGCCGAGAACGGCTCGTCCATCAGCATCATCTTGGGCTGGATCGAGAGCGCGCGCGCGATGCCGACGCGCTGCTTCATGCCGCCGGACAGCTCGGACGGGCGCTTGTGCTCGGCGCCGGTGAGGCCGACCAGGTCGATGAACTTCTGGGATTGGGCGCGGACCTGCGCGGCGTTCCAGCGCCGCCATTTCGACGACACGGCGTAGGCGACGTTGCCCATGACGGTGCGCCACGGCAGCAGCGAGTGGCCCTGGAAGATCACCGCGCGGTCGAGGCTCGGGCCCTCGATCGCCAGGTTGTCGACGATCACGGCGCCGTCGGACGGCGTGTCGAGGCCGGCCAGGATGTTGAGCACGGTGGTCTTGCCGCATCCGGAATGGCCGATCACGCAGGTGAACTCGCCGCGGTTCATCGCGAGCCACAGGTTCTCGAAGATCGACGTGGTCGCGCCGCCGGGCGCCGGATAGCGCTTGGCGATGCCCTCGAGCGAGACGAACTTGTCGGTCACCGCCATCACTCCGGAAACGTGACCGCGCGCGCCGCCCGCGCCAGGATCTGGTCCAGCGCCATCCCCACCAGCCCAATCAACAAAATCGCGTTAATCACATTGGTGATGGATAAATTGTTCCACTCGTTCCAGACGAAGTAGCCTATACCGGTACCGCCCACGAGCATCTCGGCCGCGACGATCACCAGCCACGCGATGCCGATCGAGATGCGCATGCCGGTGACGATGGTCGGTGCCGCCGCGGGCAGGATCACAGTGAAGGCACGGCGCAGCGTTCCCACTTCGAGCGTGCGCGCGACGTTGAGCCATTCCTTGCGCACCGAGGCGACGCCGAACGCGGTATTGATCATCATAGGCCACAGCGAACAGATGAAGATCACGAAGATCGCCGAGAGCCCGGAGTCCTTGATGGTGTAGAGCGCGAGCGGCATCCAGGCGAGCGGCGAGATCGGTTTGAGCACCTGGATGAACGGATCGAGTGCGCGGCTCATCAGCGGCGACATGCCGATCAGGAATCCGATCGGGATCGCGACCGCGACCGCGAGCAGATAGCCGATCGCGACGCGCGCGATCGAATAGGCGAGCTGAATGCCGACGCCCTTGTCGTTCGGCCCCTTGTCGTAGAACGGCTGGCGGATGTGCTCCCAGAGCTTGGCGCCGACGTCGATCGGTCCCGGCATCGCCGATTTGCCCTGGGTGGCGGTGAGACCCATCAGCTTGGCGTATTCCGGGTCCATCTGCGCAACGGTGCCGGTTCCGCGCGTGGCGATATGCCAAGCCATCAGGAACGTGAAGAGGATCGCGACCGAGACGATGGCGGCACGGATTGGCAGCGAACGAGTCATGACGCGGTTGCCCCGTGGTCCGGCAGCATCGTCACGACGACCGCTTGATCGCGAAGCTGTTGAGATACTCCTCCGGCTTGCCTGGGTCGAAGGTCTTGCCCATCACCACGAACGACTTCGACGTGGCGGTCGGCGGCGTTAGGCCCACCTCCTTCATCAGCCTGGTCGTGTCCGTGGCGAGGAACACCTGTTTGGCGACGCCGGCGTAGTCGACATCGCCCTTGATCTGACCCCAACGCTTCATCTGGGTGAGGATCCAGATCGCAAACGACTCATACGGGAACGGATCGAAGTCGACGCGCTTGGCATCCCGCTTCACGCTACCGAGGCCGTCAGCGAAGGTGCCGGTGAGAATCTGCTCAAGCACCGTCACCGGCTGGTTGATGTAGTTGGCGGGCGCAATCGCCTCGGCGATCTGCTTGCGGTTTTCCGCCTTGCTGGCGAACGCGGTGGCGTCGATGATCGACTTGAGCAACGCCGCGTAGGAATTCGGCGCGGTGGTGATGAACTCCTTCGACGCAGCAAAGGCGCAGCATGGGTGGCCGTCCCACATCTCCTTCGACAGCATGTGGATGAAGCCGACGCCGTCGAACACCGCGCGCTGGTTCATCGGATCGGGGCCGAGGAAGCCGTCAATGTTGTCGGCGCGCAGGTTTGCCACCATCTCGGGCGGCGGCACCGCGCGAATCTGCACGTCGGTGTCCGGGTTGATGCCGTGCTCGGCGAGATAATAGCGCAGCAGATAATTGTGCATCGAAAAGTCGAACGGCACCGCGAACTTGAAGCCCTTCCAGGACTTCGGGTCGCGCTTGTCCTTGTGCTTCATCGCCAGTGTGATCGCCTGGCCGTTGATGTTCTCGATCGCCGGCACGGTATACGGCACCGGATTCGATCCGACACCGAGCGAGATCGCGAGCGGCATCGGCGAGAGCATGTGCGCGGCGTCATATTCCTTGTTCAGCGTCTTGTCGCGAATCACCGCCCAGCCCGCGGTCTTGATCACTTCGACGTTGAGACCGTGCTTGGTGTAGAAGCCCATCGGATGCGCCATGATGATTGGAGTGGCGCAGGTGATCGGGATAAAGCCGACCTTGAGGTCCTTTTTCTCGATCGCACCGCCCTGGGCGAACACTTCGGTCGCGGTCTTGAGCGGGAAGAACTGGGAGATCGCGGCGAGCGCTGTCGAGGCGCCGACCGATTTCAGGAACGCGCGCCGCGCCGCGTCCTTGGGAAACATCGCGCGCACCACCGCCGAAGCGACCACGCCTTCGTAGCGCTTTTCCTGGCTGTCCTGACGCTCGACCGGCGCGCAGTGCAGCGCCGCGGCTGCGTCGCGCTCATGGTCGATCTGATCGATATGCCGGCCGCAGGCGCAGCCCGATTGCGGGAAACGGCTTTTCGGATCGAATGGATTGTCGAACATGGACATAGGCGCGCTCCATCGTTGACGCCGCCTGCCGGCTCGGCGTTGCGCCCTATGATTTTGCAATGTGCGTGCCAACCGGCCGGGGCGGCCGATCAAGCAAATCCGTCTGAAAATACAGCCGGAGATGTATGCAAGCCGGCAAGAGATCGCCTGCTTCTTAGGCACATGCCTGAACTTTTGTCGGAGAGGCTGCAAAAGGGACCGAGAAGCCGCCGCATCGCGGCCCACGCATCGGCGGGATCAAAACCGGGCGATGGTTGGACCTAACGAGATATACCGGGAAGGGATCGTCGCGGGGCAGCCACGGTTTGCGCGATCCCTTCCCGGACCACTTGCGGTGGTTTCCAGCTGGAACGGCTCCAGCATAATCGGCATTCGATCATTGGTCGCGCGAGCAGCCGACTTGGTTTGGTGGCTGCTTGCGGCGTGGTTGACGGAAGGAAAACCGGCCCGAACAAAACAAAACGGCGGCGGCCGATTGGGCCGCCGCCGTTGCGTTATAGCGCGCCGCTGGAGCGCCGCCGTCAGGGCACGATGCCGCCGCGGCCGACGTTCACCCGATTGGTCTCGAGGCTGCCGTCCGGCTTCTTAGCCGCTGCGGTGATCAGGATGGCGGCGCCGGGCTTGAGCTCATCCTTGTTGCCGATCACGTAAGCCCGGATGGTCGCGCTCGGCGGAACAATCACTTTCTTCTCGCCGTCCTTGTACTTCACCATCACCACCTGGCCGTCCACGCTGCCGACTGTCTGGTCGACCGTGGCGTTGGTCATGGTGCTGCCGGGTTGGGTCCAGGGCCGGTGGCCCTCGCCGGTACCGCGTTGCTGCTCGGAAAAGATCATCACCTGAATGGCCTTCTGGCTGCCGTCCGGCTGCGGCATAGCACCGACGCCGATGAAGGAGCCGGGCTTGATGTCGGCAAGCGTGGCGTTGACCACGCCGTAGACCGCAACATTGTCGGTTACGTTGACCTTCACCGGATCGCCTTGCCGCTGCTTGACGACGAGGGTGCGTCCATCCACGCCCTCGATGGTTCCAGCGACGCGTTGGGTCTGCGCCTGCTGGGCGAACGCGGTGGAGAGTGCGAGCACCGTGACGATCGCGGCGCCGGTCAGAATTCTTGTTCCGGTCATGTCATTCCTCCCTGAAAGAACTGCGCGCCGTCATGACATGGCGGCGCGCATAGTAGAGCATGAATTCAAGGCTACGGGCGGTCACATCGGCGGTGTAGCGCCGCCACGGCCAACATTGATGGCAGGCGCCGTCAGCGAGCCGTCCGGCTGCTTTTGCGCCGCCATGATGATGAACGCCGCGCCGGCCTTGAGATCGTCCTTGCTGCCCGGCGCCATGGCAACAATGTTCGTGTTCGGAGGCACAATCACCTTCTTCTCGCCGTCAGGGTACTTGACCATGAGCACTTGGCCGTCGGCGGACGTCACGGTGGTGTCGACATTGGCGTTGGTCATGGTGCTGCCCGGCTCACGATCCCAGGGGCTAAAACGGGCCTGCACCACGCCGCGCTGCGATTCCATGAAGATGTGAATGCCCATTGCCTTCTGGCTGCCATCGGGCTGCGGCATGGCGGTGACGCCGATGAAGGTGCCGGTCTTGATGTCGGCGAGCGTGGCCTTCGTCATGGCCGCGACCCGCACATCGTCGGCGAGCTTGACAGTCATGGTTTCTCCGGCGCGCGTCTTGACCGTCAGAGTGCTGCCGTCGACCTTCTCGATCGTGCCGCGAACGCGCAGCGGTGGCGCCTGCTGCGCCCAGACGGCGGATGCCGACAGAAGCAATGCTGCGCCGGCCAAGCCCAGAGCGCGCCGTGTCATGGTGTTCATGATGTCCCTCCCGAAGGTTGCCGGCGGCTTTGCACCGTCTCGGTCATCGTAAAACCCCCGCTCGACCGACCTTATTCCGGTATCGCAGGGGTCATTTCCGCAAATCGACCTCGATCAACGCCCGCAGTTCGGGCGTCACGTCAGGGCGCACCCCGAACCACAACGTAAAGCCCCGTACCGCCTGATGCAGCAGCATGCCAAGACCGTCTGCGGTGGCCAGGCCGCGGGCGCGGGCGGCCGCCAACAACGGGGTTTCCAGCGGCACGTAGACCAGGTCGGCGACCGCGGCATGGGCCGGCAACGGGGCGAGGTCGATATCGAGCGGCGGCTGGCCGGCCATGCCGAGCGAGGTGGTGTTGACCAGAAGGCCCGCGCGCGCCAGCAGGTGCGGCAGCGCAGTCCAGTTTGCAGGCTGGACGGCCGCGCCGAAGCGCTCCTTCAGCGACTCCGCGCGGTCGAGCGAGCGGTTGACCACGTTGATCCGCGTGACGCCGCGCTCGATCAGGCCATAGATCACGGCGCGCGCCGAGCCGCCGGCGCCAAGTACGATCGCCTCGCCAGCGCGGCCGTCCCAGTCCGGAACCGCATCGTCGAGGTTGGCGGTGAAGCCTTCGACGTCGGTGTTGGTGGAAAGCAGCCGGTCGTTTTCCAGCCACAGCGTGTTGGCGGCGCCCACCGCCTGCGCGCGGTCATCCGGCTGCGACGCCGCAAGCACCGCCTCCTTGTGCGGGATGGTGACGTTGCAGCCGACGTAGCCGCGGGCCGCGAGGTTCGACAGGAAGCCAGCGACGTCATCGGGCGCCAGCTCCTCGCGGCGGTAGGCGGCGGCGAGACCGTGCTGCTTGATCCAATGGCCATGGATCAGCGGCGACCGCGAGTGTTTTACGGGCCAGCCGATCACGCAGGCAGCGCGGATGTCTTGCGTCATCGGAAGACTCTATACCTCTCGCCACAAGCGGGGAGAGGCAACTCACCGCCTGCGCGGCGAAACTCAATAATATCCCACCGTCGAACCGCCATCGACCGCGATAGCGGTGCCCTGGATGTGGCGCGCGCTCTCCGAGCACAGGAACAGCGTCAGCGCCGCGATGTCCTCGGGCTGGCCGAGCCGGCGCAGCCCATCCTTGGCGGTCGCCTCCTTCTTCAAGTCGTCGACGCTCTTCCCGGACGCTTTGGAGCGCTGCTCGATCAGCTCGTAGAAACGCTCGGTCTCGGTCGCGCCCGGATGCACGACGTTGACGTTGACGCCGTCGCGCTTGCCAAGCTGCGAAAGCGCCTTGGAGAAGTTGCCCATCGCGGCGTTGACCGACGCGCCGATCGAAAAATCCGCGCCCGGCGAACGCGCCGCGCCGCCGCCGATATTGACGACATGGCCGTTAGCGGCCTTCAGCATCGGCCAGAACAGCCGGCACATCCGCACGCAACCGAACAGTTTCAGCCCATAGCCGTCCATCCAGGCCTCGTCAGGCAGATCGACGAAATTTCCGGCGCGCGTCGCCCCGGCCGAGTTCACCAGGACGTCGCAGCGGCCGAATTTGTCCTGCACCGTCTTGAATGCCTGCTGACAGCCCTCGAGCGTCTTCAGATTGGCGTTGATCGTCAGCGGCTCGGCACCGGATTTAGCCACGGTGGCTTTGGCCGACGCGAGATTGCTGTCCGATGAAGACACGATCACGGTCTGCGCACCCTCCTTCGCAAAGGCTGCGGCGACGGAGCGGCCAATGCCACGGCTTCCGCCGGTGACGACCACGACTTTTCCTTGAAACTGACCTGGCATTTCTTCCTCCCCTGGCTGTCATGCCCGCGAAGGCGGGGCATCCAGCGTCTCGACATTTTGTGTGATTGCTGGATCGCCCGGTCAAGCCGGGCGATGACAGCCGGTGTACTTGGCGATCACGCCTTCTCGTCCATCACCTTGTTCCGCAACGTGCCTATCTCCGGCACGTGCATCTCGAACTCGTCGCCGGCCTTGAGCCACTTCCGCTCGCCGTCCTTCTGATTGAGCTTGGTCGGCGTGCCGGTGACGATGATATCGCCCGGCTTCAACGTCATGAAGGTGGAGACGTAGGACAGGATGTCGATGAACTTGAAGATCATGCTGTCGGTGGTGTCGTCCTGCGTCACCTCGCCGTTGATCTTCACCGTGATGTGCAGCGGCTTGGTCAGGTCGACGCCGGTGGTCATCCACGGCCCCATGCTGCCGGTCGATTCCCAGCTCTTGCCCTGGGTGACGTTGAACCGGCCGTGCCTGATCCAGTCGCGGATGGTGCCTTCATTGCACATCGTTACGCCGATGACGTGCTCCAGCGCGCGCTCCTTCGGGATGCGGCGACCGGTCTTGCCGATCACCAGCGCGATCTCGCCCTCGTATTCGAGCTGTTCGGATTCCGGCGGCCGCAAGATCGGCTGGTTGTGGCCGACGAAGGCGTTTGGCGGCTTGAAGAACATGCTGGGATATTTGGCGTCCTCATTGCCGCCGGCCGAGGTCAGCTCGGCGCCGCGATTGGCATAGTTCACGCCGATGCATAGGATCTTCTCGCCGCCCACCACCGGATTGAGGAATTCGGCCTCCGCGACCGGGAAATCCGCCCGCACCCCCGTAAGCGCGGCTTGTGCCTCGTCCATCGCGCCGGCACGCAACACATCGAACAGCGACTGGTAGCGCGGCGACAACCGCAGCCGCAGATCGACGATTCCGTCGCCCACCACGATGCCGAAGCTCGTCCGCCCCCGGATGTTGTAACTGGCAAATTGCATACCGATGACTCCTCAAAGCACGGCGAAAACGGCAAGGAACGGCGCATGCCGTGCGGCGCGGCTCGCCCGTGGTACAATACGGCGCACGAAACCGCCATGGCCTAATCTTCATGCCCATCCGCAAGCCTGTTTTCGATCCGCCGTTCAATATCGTGCGCGCAAGCCACGTTGAGCTGACGGTGTGCGACCTGCCCCGCTCCCGCGCCTTCTACGTCGATTGCCTGGGCTATCTGGTGACCGCGGAAGGTCCCGACGCGCTCTACCTCCGCGCGATGGAGGAGCGCAACCACCACTCGATCGTGCTGCGGAAGGGGCCTAGGGCCGAGGCCCATGCGCTCGGCTTCAAGGTGGCGAGCGAGGAGGACCTCGATCGCGCCGCATTCTGGTTTCGCGCCAGGAACCTGCCCACGGAATTCCCCGAGACGCCGCACCAGGGCCGCACGTTGCGCACCGCCGACTGGTCCGGCATGCCGGTCGAGTTCTATTTCAAGATGGACCAGGCCGAGCGCATGCTGCAGAAATATTCGGCCTACCAGGGCGCGCGCATCCAGCGCATCGACCACATCAACTGCTTTACGCCGGACGTGCAGGCGTCTTACGAATTCTATTCGGACCTGGGCTTCCGACTGACCGAATACACCGAGACCGACGGTGCCGATCCGAAGCTGTGGGCGGTGTGGCTGCATCGCAAGGGCAACGTCCACGACCTCGCCTTCACCAACGGCCGCGGACCGCGGTTGCACCACATCGGCGTCTGGACCGCGAGTTCGCTCGACATTCTCCATATCTGCGACGTGATGGCGACCAGCGGATATCTCGCCAACATGGAGCGCGGGCCGGGCCGGCACGGCATCTCGAATGCGTTCTTCCTTTACATTCGCGATCCCGACGGCCACCGCATCGAGCTGTTCACTAGCGACTATCTCACCGCCGACCCCGATCTCGAATCGTTGCGCTGGTCCTTGGACGATCCGCAGCGCCAGACCTTGTGGGGTCACCCCGCACCGAAGTCGTGGTTCGAGGAGGGCACGGAGTTCGCAGGGCTGCCGGTGCGCGAGCCGGTGCTAGCGGCGCGGCCGGTGGTGGCGCGGTGAAGCGATTGCTTTCTTCAGCCACACGACAGATGTCATCGCCAGGCTTGACCGGGCGATCCAGTCCTTACAGACAGAGCGGTGGTTACTGGATGCCCCGCCTTCGCGGGGCATGACAGCGCGGGGTGAAATGAAAACCATCTTCATCGACTGCAACCAACAGCTCGGCGCGGTGTGGCAGCGGGTCTATCGCCAGGACGATCCGCCGGTCGCGGTCAACACCGTGCCGTTCGAGAAGACCGACCTGCCGCAGGTGATCGGCGACCACGAGATCGCGATCGACGATCATTCCTACATGCCGACCGACCTGGTGCGGCAGTGCAAAAGCCTCAAGCACATCGTGTTCCTCGGGACCGGCGCCGCGAGCTACATGAATGTCCCCGAGCTGCAAGGCATCGGCGTCAAAGTCCACACTATCAAAGGCTACGGCGACACCGCAGTGGCAGAGCACACCATCGCGCTGATGTTCGCGGCCTGCCGCGACCTGGCACGCATGGACCGTTCGATACGAGGGGGCACCTGGGCATCGCTGGAAGGCATGCAGCTCCATGGCAAGACGCTGGGCATCGTCGGCCTGGGCGGCATCGGCGCCGAGGTGGCGCGGATCGCCAAGGGCATCGGCATGGAGGTGATTGCGTGGAACCGCACGCCGCGGCCCGACGCTCCGGTGCCGCTCACCGATCTCGACACATTGCTGGCGAAATCCGACGTGGTGTCGCTCAACCTCACGCTCAATGACGAGACCCGCGGCTTCATCGACGCCGGGAAGATCGCGCGCATGAAGCCCAGCGTGATCCTAATCAACACCGCGCGCGGTGCTCTGGTCGAGGAGGCCGCGCTGCTCGACGCCTTGCGCAGCGGACATATCCGCCATGCCGGGCTTGACGTTTTCCACAACGAGCCGCTGAAAGCCGACAACCCGGTTGCCAGGCTCGACAACGTCACCCTCGCGGCCCACGCCGCATTTCGAACCCTGGAAGCTTCGATGACGCTGCTGCGCCGTGCCATCGATATCGTGAAAACTGTACAGAAAGCCTAGCTCCTCGGCCCCATGAAACCTTCCCGTCCCTCGGTTGTTGTCGGGAATGGTCACTGGGGCTGTTCATGGCTGAAACCGCCACGCTTGTCGCTATTGCCAGCCACGGCGCGTCGCGCCTGCCTTCAGTCGAGCTCGACAGCTACAACGTCGAGCTGAAGGACGACGAGGGCTTTATCGGCGACCGCGCCAGCAAGGGCGCGTTCCGTGACATTATCGAGAATTGGCGGAAGTCCCTGCGCAAGAACGGCGACGATCCGTTCGGCGACGAGAAGAGCGACCAGATTTCCAAGAAGACGCTCGACACGCTGCTGACCAAGGGCGACGGCGAGGCGGCGGGAATCCTGCAAGGCGCGATCGAGGACTTCTCCCAGGAGCTCGCGCTGGTGATTCGCCGGTTCCTCAAGACAAAGGGCTGGAAGGACACCGAGCGGATCGTGGTCGGCGGCGGCTTTCGCGCCAGCAGGGTCGGCGAATTGGTGATCGGACGCACCGCCGTCATCCTCAAGGCCGACAAAGTCGACATAGACATCGTGCCGATCCGCAACGATCCGGACGAGGCGGGCCTGATCGGCGCTGCGCACTTGGCGCCGAAGTGGATGTTCAAGGCGCACGACGCCATCCTCGCGGTCGACATCGGCGGCACCAACATCCGCGCCGGCGTGGTCCAGCTCAGCCTGAAGAAGGGACCGGACTTGTCCAAAGCTGCGGTGTGGAAGTTCGAACTGTGGCGGCACGGCGATGAGAAGAAGGTTAGCCGCGAGGACGCGGTGGCCAAGCTGGCGGACATGCTCAAGGATCTGATCGACAAGGCCAACAAGGAGGGGCTCGCGCTCGCACCCTTCATCGGCATCGGTTGCCCTGGCATCATCGAAAAGGATGGGTCGATCAATCGCGGCGCGCAGAACCTGCCTGGCAACTGGGAATCCAGCCGATTCCATCTGCCTGCCGCCCTGCACGAGGCAATCCCCAAGATCGATGACGAAGACACCGCCATCGTCATGCACAACGACGCCGTGGTGCAGGGCCTGAGCGAAGCGCCGTTCATGAAGGACATCGAGCGCTGGGGGGTGCTGACGATCGGCACCGGGCTGGGCAACGCGCGCTTCACCAATCGCAAGGACGAGTAGCGCCACTCGCTGTTGCCCGCACCGCCGTTCCCCGCCAGAATAAGAAAAAGAGCGGGAGGATAGCGGGTGAAGCCGGCGCCGTTTGCCTATGCAAAGGCGAGATCGCTGGATCACGCCATCGAGTTGCTGGCGCGTCCCGACGGCGAGGCGCGCCTCTTGGCTGGCGGCCAGAGCCTGATGGCCACGCTCAACATGCGGCTGTCCGCGCCGAAGCTCCTGATCGACCTCAACGGCGTTAAGGGTCTCGACGGCATCGCGGCGAAGGACGGCGCTGTCGAGATCGGCGCAATGGTCCGGCACGTCCAGGCCGAACGCTCCGCCGATATCGCCAGGTACGCGCCGTTGATCGCGCTGGCACTGCCGCACATCGGCCATGCGGCGATCCGCAACCGCGGCACGCTCGGCGGCTCGATCGCGTTTGCCGATCCGGCGGCGGAACTGCCGGCCTGTCTTCTGGCGCTGGGCGGCGAACTCGATATTGCAGGCCACAAGGGCAAGCGCACGGTGAAGGCCGACGATTTCTTCAAGGGCTTGTTCGAAACCGCCTTGGGGCCGAACGACGTACTCACTGCGATCCGCATTCCAGCGGCGACGACCGAGACTCGGGTCGGTTTTGCCGAATTCGCCCGCCGGCACGGCGACTACGCCATTGCTGGGCTCGCGGCTTGCGCCAAGGCAAGCGGCGCGGGATTGAGTGACGTGCGCCTCGCCTATTTCGGGGTCGGCAACACTCCGATCCGGGCGAAGAACGCGGAGGCGGCCCTGGCCGGCGGGGATATCGAGGGCGCGGTGAAGGCCCTCGGCGGCGATCTCGACCCGCAGGACGACGTGCAGTCTACCGGCGCGGCCAAGAAGCATCTCGCCGGGGTATTGCTGAGAAGGGTCGCCAAGCAATTGATGGAAGCGCGGCCATGAGCGCGCCGACCCATCAAATCACCCTCACCGTCAACGGCGAGACCGTCAGCGAAACGGTGGAAGCGCGTAAGACTCTGGTCGATTTCCTGCGCGAAGATTTGTTCCTGACCGGGAGCCATGTCGGCTGCGAGCACGGCGTGTGCGGGGCGTGCACCGTGCGGGTCGACGGCGCAGTGGTGCGCGGCTGCCTGATGCTGGCGGCGCAATGCGACGGCGCCAGGGTTGAAACCATCGAGGGCGTGTCGGACGGCGGCGAAATCGCGGATTTGCAGGCGGCGTTCGAAAAGCGCAACGCGCTGCAATGCGGATTCTGCACGCCGGGCATGCTGCTCACCGCCCAGGAATTGCTGGCAGGCGGCGGCGTGCCGAGCCGGGAGAAAATCCGCGAGCATATTTCGGGAAACTACTGCCGCTGCACGGGATATCAGGCGATCGTGGATGCAATCGAGGCGGTGGCGATGGCAAGGGCCGGAGGCGAGAAATGAAGATCGCCGAAGATAACCCCTCAACGCTCAGCGCGCTTGATCGGCCGAATTCTTACATCGGCCGCTCGGTGCCGCGACCGAACATGGGGCGGCTTCTGCAAGGCCGCGCGCAGTACGTCAGCGACGTTACCCTGCCCCGCATGGCGCATGTGGCGTTCGTGCGCTCGCCGCACGCCCACGCGCGGATCAGCAGCATGGACGGGGCGCTTGCGAAGAAAGCCCCGGGCGTGATCGCCGTGGTGACTGGCGCGGAACTCGCCGAGGTCATCACGCCGTGGGTCGGGGTGCTGACGCACCTCAAGGGCCTGAAATCGGCGCCACAACACGCCATCGCGGTGGAGCGCGCCTGCTGGGCCGGCGAAGCAGTCTGCGCCGTGGTCGCACGCACCCGCGCGGAGGCGGAAGACGCCTGCGAACTGGTGCAGGTCGACTACGAGGAATTGCCGGCCGTCACCGATCCGGAAACCGCGCTGGATTCCGGCACCCGGGTGATCCATCCCGAGATCGGCGACAATCTCTGTTTCGAGCGCGTCCATATCGCGGGCGACCCGGACCAGGGCTTCAAGAACGCCGACGCTGTGGTCGAGCACACGTTCGTGTTCGGCCGGCACACCGGTGTGTGCAACGAGCCGCGCGCCATCGTCGCCGACTGGAATCCCGGCGAGGCACGCATGACCGTGTACCAGGGCACGCAGGCGCCGCACATGATGCAGAACCTGTTCGCCAAGCACCTGGAGCTTGCCGAGCACCAGGTGCGCGTTGTGACCAAGGATGTCGGCGGCTCGTTCGGCATCAAGGTGCATACCTATGCCGACGAGATGGCAACGGTGGCGCTGTCGAAGCTGTTGAAGCGGCCGGTCAAATTCGTGGCCGACCGGATCGAGAGCTTCGTCACCGATATTCATGCGCGCGACCACCGCATCCACGCAAAGATCGGGGTCAAGAACGACGGCACCATCACGGCGTGGGAGATTGACGACCTCACCGGCATTGGCCCGTACTCGGTCTATCCGCGCACCAGCGGCATCGAGGCCAACCAGGTCGTCAACCTGACGGGGGGGCCCTACACCTGCGGTAACTATCGCGCCCGCGCCCGCGTGGTGTTCCAGAACAAGAATGTGATGTGCCAGTACCGCGCGGTCGGCCATCCGATCGCCACCGCCGTGACCGAAGGCCTGATCGAGATGGCGGCGGTCAAGATCGGCATGGACCCGCTGGAAATCCGGCGGCGCAACCTGATCGCCGACGACGCGCATCCCTCGCAGGGACCCTCGGGCATCAAGTTCGAAGCGCTGTCGCATCATTCGTCGCTCGCGCATCTCGATTCGATGATGAACTACGCGGGTTTGCGCGCCGAGCAGGAGAAACTTCGCAAGCAGGGCATCTATCGCGGCATCGGGTTTGCGCAGTTCATCGAGGTGACCAACCCGAGCGCGGCGTTCTACGGCGTTGGCGGCGCAAAGATTTCGGCGCAGGACGGCGCGACCGTGCGGCTCGACGCCACCGGCGCGATCTTCTGCCACACCGGCGTCTCCGAGCAGGGTCAGGGCGCGGAAGCCGTGATCGCGCAATGCGTGGCGACCAGCTTCGGTGTGCCGATGGATCGCGTGCGCGTGATTATGGGCGACACCGACAACACGCCCTACGGCGGCGGCACCTGGGCGTCGCGCGCCGCCGGGATCGGCGGCGAGGCAGCGTGGCAGGCCGGAAAGGCGCTACGGCAAAACGTGCTGGCGGTCGCAGGCAGTATTCTGCAAGCCAAGCCGGAGACCATGGACATCCGCAATGGCGTGGTTGTCGATCTCGACACCGGCAAGGAGCGCATCGGCCTCGACGAGGTGGCGCGCATCGCCTACTTCCGGCCCGATACGCTGCCGCCCGGCTTCCAGGCCGAGCTGATGGCGACACGGCATTACGTGCCGCGCGCGTGGGCTTTTGCCTTCACCAATGGCATTCAGGCCAGCTACCTGGAGGTCGACACCGACTCCGGCTTCGTGAAACTGCTCAAGCACTGGTGCGTGGAGGACTGCGGCACCGTGATCAATCCGCAGCTTGTCGATGAGCAGATCCGGGGCGGCATCGTGCAGGGCATCGGCGCGGCGCTGTTCGAACAATGCCTCTATGATTCGCGCGGCCAAATGCTCAACGGCAACATGGCCGATTACCTGGTGCCGATGGCGATGGAAATGCCGGACATGGAGTGCGGCCACGTGGTCACGCCGACGGCCGATTCCGAACTCGGCGCCAAGGGCGCTGGCGAGGCCGGTACCGCGGGCGCGCCAGGCGCGGTGATGAACGCGATCAACGACGCGCTGCGGCCGCTCGGCGCTAAACCACTGACCGACATGCCGTTCACACCGGACAAAGTGTTGAGGGCGTTGGGCAAAATTTAAACCAGGAATTCGAAATGTTCACCGCCACCAAAGACAAAGCCCTGCTCACCACCACGACCGGCGCCCTGCCCCGGCCGAGCTGGTACACCGCAAACTTGCGCGGCGCGCCGCTGTCCACCGGGTTCTCGCAACAGGCCTATCGCGAGCAGCACTTCGACTGCCTCGCCTGCAACGTCGCGGCCCAGCACCGCGCCGGCATCGACATCTTCGTCGACGGCGACGCGCGGCTCGACGACGACGTCGCCGGCCGAAGCTGGGTCAGCTACGCTACCGAGCGCATGGCCGGCATCGGGGCGCCGCGCGTCGAGGTGCCGCCCGCCGGCTTCATGAAGGACAAGGGGCCGGGCGACATCATGTGGGAGGTGATCGAGACCCGCATGACGCCGCCGGTCGAGGGGAAAATCGGCGAGACGACGTTGCAGCTCGACCGCGCCTACAAGGCGATCGCACCGATGACCGACCGGCCGGTCAAGATCGGCTCGATCTCGGCGCAGATCCTCGCGCTGATGCTGACCGACGAGCACTACAAGGACCGGCTCCGGCTCCTCTTCGACATGTCGGTCGCACTCAACCGTGAGTATCACGCGCTCGCCGAGGCCGGCGCGCCGATCGTACAGGTCGAGGAACCGGCGATCCATCAGGTGATCTCAGACCCGAACGCGACCATCAAACCGCAGCAATGGGTTGAGGCATTCAACGCCGAAGTGAAGGGCCTGCGCGGCAAATGCGAGGTGTGGTGCCACACCTGCTGGGGCAGCCCGGCGGCGCAGCGCGTGGCGAGTCGCGACCAGTCGTATAAGGCCGCCCTGCCCTATCTCGACCAACTCGACGTCGACGTCATCACCTTCGAGGGTGCATTCAACCGCGGCATGGACTTCGAACACATCGGCAAGACGATCTCCAAGGACAAGAAGATCGCGGTGGGGGCCATCAGCCACCGCACGCTGCAAGTCGAGCGGCCCGAGGAGGTCGCAGAACTGATTCGCCTGGCGCTCAAGCACATCGAGCCGGAGCGGTTGATCCTGTCCAGCGACTGCGGCTTCGGCCGGCAGTCGATGAGCCGGATGCACGCGTTTTACAAGATGGTCGCGCTCACGCGCGGCGCCAACATCGTTCGCAAGGAGCTTGGGCTGCCGGAGACCGATATTCCGGCAACCGACCCGAAACTGTCGATGGTGCCGATGACCGGCGGTTGAATCCCACAGTTGCCCACGGGACTGCGGTTCGCGAGCGGCGCGCATTTTTCCAATCTGTCGATAGACGAGGCGCGGCGCGCGCGTCACAATCGCACGCGACCCGGCGGTATCGGGTCGGAGCAATAAGAAGCAAGGTCGGGAGAGAAACGCCGTGTCCATGAACATCAAGGTCGGCCGCAAAGCGATCGAGGAAGCCTCCGAGAAGCTTTCGAATTGGGGCCGCTGGGGCAAGGACGATCAGATCGGCACGCTCAACCACGTCACGCCGCGGGACATCGCAGGCGCCGCGAGCCTGATCAAGACCGGCAAGGTGTTTGCGCTCGGCATCCCGCTCGACCGTGGCGGACCGCAGACCGGCCTGTTCGGCGGGCGGTTCAACCCGATCCACCAGATGCTCGCCACCGGCACCGACGCCATCGCCGGACAGCAGGACTGGAACAAGATCCGCTACGCCGACGACACCTTGATGCTCTGCGTTCAGGGCGCGACCCACTGGGATGCTCTCGGCCACATCTTCTACGAGGACAAGGCCTATAACGGCCACGACGCTAAGCTGATCGACTCGCGCGGCCTCTCGGTGCTGGGCATCGAGCATTCCAAGAGCAAGATGGTCGGCCGCGGCGTGCTGCTCGATATCGCGCGCTTCCGCGGCGTCGATTGGTTGAAGGACGGCGAAGGAATCTCCAACGACGAATTGAATAAATGCGCGCGCGCACAGAACGTTGAGATTCGCAAAGGCGATTTCGTCCACGTCCGCACCGGCCAGATGGAGCGCTGCCTGAAGGAAGGCGAATGGGGCGGCTACGCCGGCGGCGACGCACCGGGCGTGATGTTCGAGAACTGCTATTGGTGCCAGGAAAAGCAGATCGGCGCGCTCTGCATGGACACCTGGGGCTGCGAGGTGCGGCCGAACGAAACCACGGAGGCCAACCAGCCGTGGCACTGGGTGGTGATCCCGGCGATGGGCCTGTGCATGGGAGAGATTTTCTATCTCAAGGAACTCGCCGAGGACTGCGAGAACGACGGCATCTACGAGTTCTTCTTCTGCGGCCCTCCGCTGATCATCACCGGCGGCACGGGTTCGCCGATCAACCCGCAGGCGATCAAGTAGCGAATGCCGATGGCCGATGACTGCGAACTGTGCCGGCTCGAGCAGGTGCTTTTTGAAGCGGATGAGGCCTACGTCCGCTTCGACAACAACAGCTTGGCGCGCGGCCATGTCCTGGTCGTGCCGCGGCGCCACGTTGCAGACTTCTTCGATATGACCGCAGCCGAAAAGTCCCGCGTGCTGGAACTGCTTGATCGCGCGAAGGCGCATGTCGAGAAGGAGTTTCACCCGGATGGTTACAACATCGGCGTTAACGTCGGACGGACGGCAGGACAAGCGCGCATGCACGTTCACGTCCACCTGATCCCGCGCTATACAGCCGACGTGGCCGATCCACGCGGCGGCATCCGCTGCGTGCTGGCCAACCGCATGAAACCATCGCACTAGAGCGGCTTGCCGCCAAAGACAAGGAAGACCACCCATGGCTCGCTGGCTCAAGCGCGGGATGGATGCGAGCGCAATCAAAGCGGCTGACGCCAAGGTGCGCGAGACGGTCGAAGGCATCCTCGCCCAGGTCGAGGACAAGAAGGACGCGGCGATCCGCGAGCTGTCGCAGAAATTCGACAACTGGTCGCCGAAGGATTTCCGGCTGACGCCCGCAGAAATCGAGAATGCGATCTCGCAAGTGAGCAAGCGCGACCTCGACGACATCCGGTTCGCGCAGGCCCAGGTCCGCAACTTCGCGCAGAAGCAGAAGGACTCGATGCGCGACCTGGAGGTCGAGACGCTGCCCGGCGTGGTGCTTGGCCACCGCCACATCCCGGTGAATGCGATCGGCTGCTACGTGCCGGGCGGCCGCTATCCGATGGTTGCGTCGGCGCACATGTCGATCGTCACCGCGCGTGTGGCGGGCGTCAAACGCATCATCGCCTGCGCGCCGCCGTTCCGGGGCGGGCCGCATCCGGCCATCGTCGCCGCCATGCATTTCGGCGGCGCCGACGAAATCTATGTACTGGGCGGCGTTCAGGCCGTGGCCGCGATGGCGCTCGGGACCGAAAGCATCGCTTCGGTGGACATGATCGTCGGGCCCGGCAACGCCTATGTCGCCGAAGCCAAGCGGCAATTGTTCGGCCGCGTCGGCATCGATCTCCTGGCGGGCCCCACTGAAACGTTGGTGATCGCCGATGACAGCGTCGACGGCGAAATCTGCGCCACTGACCTTTTGGGCCAAGCCGAGCACGGCCCGACTTCGCCCGCAGTGTTGCTGACCAATTCGGAAAAGCTCGCGCGCGACACCATGGCCGAGGTCGAGCGGCTGCTGACAATCCTGCCGACCGCCGATGCGGCCGGCCAGGCCTGGGCGGATTGCGGCGAGGTCATCGTCTGCGACAGCATCGACGAGATGGTGCGCGAGGCCGACCGCATCGCATCGGAGCATGTCCAGGTGATGACGCGCGATCCGGATTACTTCCTCGCCAACATGACGAACTACGGCTCGCTGTTCCTGGGCGCCCGCACCAACGTCGCCTACGGCGACAAGGTGATCGGCACCAACCACACGCTGCCGACCAAGAAGGCGGCGCGCTACACCGGCGGGCTGTGGGTCGGGAAATTCCTTAAGACCTGCACCTACCAGAAGGTGCTGACCGACGAGGCGTCGGCGCTGGTCGGGGAATATTGCTCGCGGCTGTGCATTCTTGAAGGCTTCTCCGCCCACGCCGAGCAGGCCAACGTGCGGGTGCGGCGCTACGGCGGCCGCAACGTCGGCTATGGCCAGGCGGCAGAGTGACGCGGAAATAGGAGGATACAATCATGGTGCCCACCATCGTTCCGATCTACGCCGCGATCTTCGCGCTGATGCTGGTTTTCCTGTCGATACGTGTTGCGAACATGCGCCGCGAGGTGCTGGTCGCTATCGGCGACGGCGGCAACAAAATCCTTCAGCGCCGCATCCGCGTGCAGGGCAATTTCACCGAATACGTTCCGATCGCGCTGATCCTCTTCACCTTCATCGAGATGCAAGGCTGGCCGCGCTGGCTCGTTCACGGGCTATGTCTGATCCTGCTGGTGGCGCGGCTGGTTCACGCCTACGGCGTCGGACAGGAACCTGAGACCATTCCGATTCGCGCCACCGGCATGGCGACAACGGCGCTGTTGTTGATAGCGGCAGCCGGGCTTCTCCTCTACAGCGCGGTCCGATGACCGTCGAGCTCACCCACACACCTTCGTTCCGCCTCGACAGCAAGCGCGCGCTGGTCACGGGCGCAGGCCGCGGCATCGGGCTTGCCGCTGCTTCCGCGCTGGCGGATGCGGGAGCGCACGTCACGCTTGCGGCGCGGACACAGAACGAAATCGAGGAGGCGGCGACAGCAATCCGCGCGCGCGGGCAGCAGGCCGATACGCTCACGCTCGACGTGCGCGATGTCGAGGCCGTCAAAACAGCCATCGCCGCGCAGCAGCCGTTCGACATCCTGATCAACAACGCCGGCACCAACCGCCCTGCCCCGTTCGTCGACGTCAAGGTCGAGGACTTCGACTTCGTGTTCTCGCTCAACGTGCGCGCGGCCTATTTCGTGGCGCAAGCGGTGGCGCGAAGGCTGGTCGAGGCCGGACGGCCGGGCTCGATCGTCAACATGTCGTCGCAGATGGGCCACGTCGGCGGACCGACGCGCACGGTCTATTGCGCCACCAAGCACGCAATGGAGGGCTTCACCAAGGCGATGGCGATCGACTTGGCCAAGCACAACATCCGGGTCAACACGCTGGCGCCGACCTTCATCGAAACTCCCATGACCAAGCCGTTCTTCCAGAACGAGGCGTTCCGCAAGGATACGCTCAGCCGCATCAAGCTCGGCCGGCTCGGCCAGTTGGAAGATCTCACCGGCGCGATCGTTTTCCTGGCGTCGGACGCGTCGGCGCTGATGACCGGCACATCGATGGTGATCGACGGCGGCTGGACCGCGGAGTGAGTCTGGGGCGCTGGAGCCTAACCCCTGCCGCTACGCCGCGATTTCGTACTTGTCGCGCTTGACCTTTGTCAGATCGACGCCCTCGATACGGATCAGCCGGGTCTCGGACACACGCCGCGGCGAGTGCAAATCGCCTTCGTTATAAAGGTGGGCGGTACCGGGCGTTAAATTGTACGTCCGCACCTTCTCGACTTTTCCGGACTTTCCGTTCGCGGGCTTCTCAACGAGCCGCCAGTCGGTCATTTCCGTTATGCCAGCGGCCTGACTGTAAATTGCCCAGCTCGGGCCGTGATCGTGTGGCGAACTGTTCTTCGCTCCTCGATACACGTGGGCGAGAATGCAGAAATGCAGGTCCGGGTCCTCATAGAGAACTCTCCGCTCGTCGCTCGCATCCAGGCCGAGATACTTGGCAACGAACTCCGTGTCCGAGCAGGCCTTTTCGGTGTACTGACGCACCAGTTCGCGGCCCGCCGGACCGGGATCCTTCAACAACGCAGCACGGCTGTCGGACGAGAATTGTTCAAGGGTATAGCTCACGGCCAAGCCTCCTTCTGTTTATTCCCCTGCCCGCAGGGAGCATCCTACTGCAATCCGAGCTTCAAATTCGGATTCTGCACGATCTTGCGATAGAGATCGAACTGCTGGCGGTTAAAAGCATCCATCTCCGCCGGTGTCGAGCCGACCGCCTCGGTCCCCGCGGTCTGCAGCCGGGTAATCACCTCGCCGTTTTTCATGGTTTTGGCGATCTCGGCGGAAAGCTTCTCCACGATCGGCTTCGGGGTTGCCGCCGGTGCGTAGATCGCGGTCCAGTATGGCACCTCATAGTCGAGTCCCTGCTCGATCATGGTCGGCACATTCGGAAGCGCCGGCGTGCGGGTCTTGCCCAACACGCCGAGCGCCCGCACCAGACCGCCTTCGATGTTCTTCACCTGCGGCGGCACGCCGTCGATCAGCATCTGGATGCGGCCGGCGAGCAGGTCGGGCATCACGCCGGCGTTCCCGCGATACGGCACGTGCACGATCTGGGTGCCCGCGGTGAGATTGAACAGCTCGCTGGCGAGATGGATACCGGTGCCAGCGCCGGACGAGCCGTAGCTGAACTTGCCGGGATTAGCCTTCGCCAGCACGATGAACTCCTTGAGGTCCTTGGCCGGCACCGTGGGGTTGATCACCATCACCGCCGCAAAGCGCGTCACCAGCGCCACCGGCACGAGATCGCGCAGATAGTCGAAGGGCAGGTCCTTGGCGACCGCCGCGCTCACGATGCCGGTGACGGAATGATAGAGCAGCGTATAGCCGTCTGGGGCCGAGCGCACCACGGCATTGACGCCGAGGGCGCCCCCGGCGCCGCCCATATTCTCGACCACCACCTGCTGGCCGATCACGTCGGACATTTTCTGCGCGGTTACGCGTGCGGTGAAATCGATGCCGCCGCCCGCGGCGAGTGGAACGATGAACTTGATCGGCCGCGACGGGAAATTGTCCTGCGCCACGGCGGGCACGGCAAGCGCAAGCAGCGCGAGGATATAAAGACTGAGATTCCGAACTGACGTCATGGTGTCCTCCCGAGTGCGGCGATGGCCTTGAGGCGATCCTGGAAGAAGGTCGCGGGAATGAGCACGCGAGTTTCCTGCGTGGTCATCAGCGGCCGGGTCTTCTTCAGGAACGCGGCCCAGACCGGGTCGTTGAACAGGTTGCGGCGGCGTTCGACCCGTTCGTCGAGACTGCCGTAGGCCCACATGGTGGTGATTTGGTTGAGCGGGCCGATCTCGTTGACGTAATAGCCGACCGGCTGTCCGAGCGCATTGGTCTGCGCCGCGAACGCATCGTTCTCGTAGGTTTTCAGAAATTCGCCGGTGTTTCCCGGCGCGAACGAATAAATCCGTTGCTCGACGAACATTGTCGCCCTTTCCTGTGCCGCGTTCTCTCCCGGCCGGTATTAGGTCACGGCGGAGCAGAAGGCACAAGAATGGGCAGATGACGGGCGGTCTCGCTCCAACGTCCCCTCTCCCGCTTGCGGGGGAGGGACAGGGAGGGGGCATGCGACAGGCCGCCGGCATTCGTAGCACCCCCACCCCCACCCTCCCCCCGCAAGCGGGAGAGGGGCGAGCGGCGCTCGCGGTGAGAGCGCAGAATCAGAACAGCTTTTTCAGCACGTCTGGGTTGAGACAGCTCACCGGCGGGCCGCCCTCTATCAGAGCGATGGTGTTGTCCACCACCACGTGCGCCATGCCTTCGCGCAACTCGAACACGGCGCTGCCGAGATGCGGCGTAAGCACGACGTTCGGCATCGCAACCAGTTCCGGGGGGACCGCCGGCTCATGCTCATAAACGTCGAGGCCGGCGCCGGCGATCTTCTTCTGCTGCAATGCCTGCACCAGCGCCGCCTCGTCGATCACCGGGCCGCGCGAGGTGTTGATGACGAATGCGCTCGGCTTCATCAGCGCGAACTGCCGCTCGCTCATCAGGTGGCGGGTGGCGGGCGTGAGCTGGGGGTGTAGCGAGATGAAATCGCCCTCGCGCAACAGATCGTCGAAGCTCCGATATAAAACGTTGTGCTTGGCCTCGTCGGTCGGCGAAAGCCGGTTCGGGTCCGCGTAAAGCACGGTCATGCCGAAACCGTGCGCGCGGCGCGCCACGGCTTGGCCGATGCGGCCGCAGCCGACGAGACCGAGGGTCTTGCCGAACACCGCCGCTCCCGCAAGATGATTCGATTGCGAGCCGGGATAGATGCCACTCCGAAACAGCTTGTCGCCATACGCGATGTTGCGGGCCACCGAAAGCAGGAGACCAAACGCGATGTCGGCGGTGGCTTCGGTGACGATGGCCGGAATGTTGGTCACCGGAATGCCGCGTCTTGTGGCTTCGGCCAGGTCGATGCGGTCCTGGGTGATGTTCATCGACGAGACCGCCTTGAGGTTCGGGTTGGCGGCGAGCACGTCGGCGTCCACAGTATCGTGCAGCAGCGACAGCAGGATATCGCAGCGTTTTACGGCCTCGATCAACTTGGCCTTGTCCAGCACCCGGCTGGAATCCTGATTGACTTCGACGTCTGCCACGGCCCGCAGACGCGCCAGCGCGCTTTCAGCGATCGGTTGCGTGACAAACACACGGGGACGCGCCACGGATCCGATCCTCAGTACTTCGGCTTGGGCGCAGGCGCAGCGTTGACCTTCGGCAGCACCTTTTCAGCGAGCAGTTGCATCGAGCGCTTCGCCAGCGCCGGATCGCGCCAATCCTTGCCGGCGTACAACAGCGTCCCGAAATCGCCGACGCGCTCGCGGAACGCAATCAGCTCGTCGGCAACCTTGTCCGGCGAGCCGTGGATGATCAGCTCGTCGCAGATGCCATCGAATGTGACCTCGGAATCCGGCTGGTCACGGCGCGTCTTGAACAGCTCGAGCCGGCCCTTCTTCAGCTTGAGGTAGAGCTGGCTGTAGTAGAACCGGTACGGGCTGTTCGCGTCGGTGGCGTAGGCCTTGGCGGTCTTGTCGTCATCGGCGACGAAAATGCTTTTCGCGACCCGCCAGTTCGCCGGATCGGCCTTGCGCCCCACGCGCTCGCAGCCCTCGACGTATTTTGGCCAGTGGCTCTTGACCCATTCCGGCATGAGGAAGTTCGCCGAGATCGGGTCCCAGCCGCGGGCCGCGGCCTCGGTGACGCCTTTGGAGAACGGCGCCACCGCCGTCACCACGATCGGCGGATGCGGTTTCTGCAGCGGCTTCGGCAGGAAGCCCTGCCCGATCTCCGGCATCGCCTGACGCTCGATCTTGATATTCCAATACTTCCCTTCGATTTTGTAGGGCGGCTCGCCGGCCCAGATCGCCAGCACCTGGTTGATCGCCTCCAGGAACATGGCGTTGCGGTCCGCATCGAGATTGCCGAACGCCTCGGCGTCCGAAAGCAATCCACCCGGACTGATCCCGAAGATGAAGCGGCCGTCCAGCATGTGATCGAGCATGGCGATATTGGCCGCGACCGCTGCCGGATGCTGGTTCGGCATGTTGATCGTGCCGGTGCCGAGCTTGATCTGCTTGGTGTCGTGGATGAGGCTTGCGATGAACACCATGCAGGAGGTGATGTTCTCGGCGCGATCGGTCGAGTGTTCGCCGACATAGGCTTCGGTGAAGCCGAGCTGGTCTGCGAGGAGAAACGCCTCGCGGTCCTCGCGCAGCGATGTCCGCCAGTCCTTGTCGATCGGATGGATCGGCATGGTAAAGAAACCGAGTTTCATTGCGACTCCCGACGACCGGTCAAACGTCATCCAGACGACAATCTTATCCGCTCTGGCGTCCTCAAACGAATTAATATATCGGTGCTTTTGGCATAAGGGCACCTCGAATAATTGCGTCCTGGCCGTCGTTCGTCAAATCAGATTCAAGGAGCGTACGAGATTTGGCAGCGGAGGCGCATTCGATGGGTCAGTTCGGTTTCTTTGATGCGAACAATCGGCTCGAGGCTTTGTCAGCGAAGGG
>CAMDFO010000065.1 GCA_945897515.1 Rhodoplanes serenus
GACCCGGGACCCCGGTTACGTGCCGAAGATACCGGGGTCCCGGGTCTGCAGCGCACCACCATCAGGCCGCCTCCGGCGGCCGTCTTAAATACGCCGACGCGAAGCGTCGCCTATGGTGCTGCGCCGCGCCCGGGACACAAGCTCAAACAAAATCCCTCAACCCCGCCTGCTTCAACAATGGATACGTCACATCCCGAAACTCCCGCATGCCCTGTTCGTAGCGCGGGAACGCCACCAGCATGCCGTCGAGCCCGGCCTGCGACAGCGTGCTCAACGCATCGACAACCTGTTCCTTGGTGCCGACGATCGGCAGCCCGCCCCAGCCCTGGATGAAGGCCTCCTGCAATGGCTTGATCCGCTCGGGCGGCACGTTGCGCTTGTTGATGTCGAGCGAAAACGTCTCGACCATGTTCTTCGCCGCACCCCAATCGCCCTTCTGGTGGACGTAGTAGTTGTAGAAATCGCGCGCCTCTTTCTCGGTCTCGCCCTGCACGATGTTGACCAGAGTCCAGACCTTGATCTCACGGCCGTACTGCTCGCGCGCCAGCTTGTGATAGGCCTGCACATGAGCGCGGCACTCGTCGAGACCGCCGGTCCGGATCACGGTGAACACCAGGTCGCAGTGCTTCGCCGCGAAATGGCGGCCGAGTTCCGATGCGCCGGCGTTCATGATCGCGGGATGCGGATACTGGATCGGCTTCGGTGCGAGGTAGCCCTTGGCGATCTTGAAATAGCGGCCCTCGTGGTCGAACGACTCGTCCTGCGTCCACAGCCGCTTGACGATCGCGAGCCATTCTTCGGCGCAGGCGTAGCGCTCCTCGTGGCTCAGCAGCGGCTGGCCGAACATCTCGATCTCGGGCTGGACCCAGCCGGTGACGACGTTGAGCGCGTAGCGGCCGTTCGAGATGTGGTCGATAGCTGCCGACTGTTTGGCGGCGACGATCGGGTGATTGATCGTGATGTGGGAGGTGGAGAACACGCCCACCTTGCGGGTCGAGGCCGCGATCCCGGCGGCCCAGGTGTAGGCCTCGAAGCCCGGCCCCTGTGGGTTGGTCTGCCCGCCCCAGCCCTGCCAGCGCGCCACCGGCACCAGCGCCTCGAACTCCATCGCGTCGGCAAGCTGGGCCAGCGCGACGGTGTTGTCCCAGGTGAGGTCGAGCCGGCCGTCGAGGTCGGACATCACGCAGCCGCTGTCGAGATTGGTCTGGAACGTGCCGAGCTTCAGCCGCCGCGTGCTGAACGCCGGGTTGGTTTCGCGCCGGTCTTTTTGTCTTGCTCTCATGCTCAATCTTATCGTTTCCACGCGGTCGCGACAGTCACCGCCATGATCGCCATCATGCCCATGATCAGGGCGCAGGTCGCGGGCCAGCCTCCGGCCTCATAGGCGAGCCCGGTCAGCCAGCCGCCGAATGTGCCGCCGATATAGAACGCGGTGACATAGAGCCCGACCGCGGAGGACGTGCCGCCTTGCGCGGTGATGGCGACATAGCTGGTCGATGTGGCTTGCGCGAACACGCCGCAGATCGAGAACACCGTCAGTCCCAGGACGATCAGCGGTATGGAGGGCGTCAGCGTCAGCAGCAGGCCGGCCATCCAGGCGGCCAGCACCCACAGCATGAACCTGCGGCGTCCCAGCCACGACACCATGCTTCCGGTCCACAGCGACGCGGCCGAGCCCACCAGGTAGACCAGGAAGATCGAGCCCAGAAATCCGGCGGACTTGTTGAACGGGGGCGCGGCCAGATGGAAGCTCAGATAGGTGAAGGTGCCGATGAAATTGAACAGCACGCCGAAGCCGACCGCGTAGATCGCAATCAGTTTCGGGTTGCGCACGTGTTCGACCATCTGCCGCAGCGACGCGCCGAGATCGGTGGCGCGCACGAACTGCTTTTCCCGCGGCAGCAGCCACAGGATGAGCAGGAAACAGACCGCGGTCATGACTGCCAGCGTGAGGAAGCCGCCGCGCCAGCCCACGTAAGCGGCCATCATCCCGGGGATGAAGCGGGCGAGGAATCCGCCAACCGCCGAAGCCGAAGCGAACAGGCCGACCACGCCGGTGGCTTCGTTGGCCGGCCATTCGTCGCCGATATAGGCGATGGCCACGGCGAAGATCGGTGGGAACAGCAGCCCCTGCACGAAACGCCAGAACACGAGAGCCTCGAAGCTCTCGGCCATCGCCACCATCACCGAAGGGATCAGCAGCAGGAGGATCGCGGCGCAGATCACCCGCTTGCGCCCGAGCACGTCGGCGACCGCGCCGGTGAACGGCGCTGTCGCCGCCACCGCCAGCGTGCTCACGGTGATCAGCATGCCGGCGCTCGCGGCTCCGACGCCCAGCTCCTGCGCCATCATCGGCAGCACGGCTTGCGGCGCATAGAGATGGAGGAACGCAGCGATGGCGCACAATGAAACGGCAATGCGCCGGGAATCGATGGACATGGAAGACCTGCTCGTGACGATCCTACAATCCTATTGACCCCGGCGCACCGCAACCGCCAAGAATTCAGGGCAGCGCCGCGTCGGGCGCCCACAGGGGAGGACATCTTGCTCGTCGATCATCGCACCTATCGCATCAAGCCCGGCCAGACCCAGACTCATCTGGCGATCTACGAGCAATACGGCTACGCCGCGCAGACCCGCCACCTCGGCGAGCCGGTCGTCTACATGTATGCCGAGAGCGGCGACATGAACACGGTGGTGCACAACTGGGCCTACGAGGACGCCGCCGACCGCGCCAAGCGGCGCGCCGCGCTGTTCGCCGATCCGGAATGGCTGAATTACGTGCAGAAGCTCAACGAGTCGGGACTGCTGGTGGATCAGAGGACCTCGCTGATGCTGCCGGCGAAATTCTGGCCGAAGAAGCGGTAGCACCTAAGCTCGCTCTATACCCATCATTGCCGGCATCTCTCTCCGCTGTCATGGCCGGGCTTGACCCGGCCATCCATGAGCGCTCTCCGCACGTGCCGTTCATACGTGCTGTGCCTGCCGCGCCAGTTCATGGATGCCCGGGTCAAGCCCAGGCATGACGGAGAGAGAGTGCCTGATATAACGTAGTGGAAATGAAGTCGGAGAATGCAAATGCGCGCCAATGACGGCACCCGGACCGGCGGCGAGATACTGGTCGATCAACTGCTGGTCCACGGCGTGGAGCATGTGTTCTGCGTGCCGGGGGAGAGCTATCTGGCGGCGCTCGATGCGTTCCACGACCGGCCGATCAAGCTGACCGTCTGCCGGCAGGAGGGCGGCGCCACCATGATGGCCGAGGCCGTGGGCAAGGCGACGGGCCGTCCCGGCATCGTGTTCGTGACGCGCGGACCGGGCGCAACCAACGCGTCGCCCGGCGTCCACATCGCCAAGCAGGACTCCACGCCGATGATCGTGTTCGTCGGACAGGTCGGGCGGCATATGCGCGACCGCGAGGCGTTCCAGGAGGTCGACTACCGCGCGGTGTTCGGCACGCTCGCCAAATGGGCGGTCGAGATCGACGATCCGGCGCGCGTTCCGGAAATCGTGTCGCGCGCCTTCTACGTCGCGACCAGCGGCCGGCCCGGCCCGGTGGTGGTGGCGCTGCCCGAAGACATGCTGACCGAGCGCGTGGCGGTGCCGGACGCGCCGCCGTTCGAGCCGGTCGAGATCTGGCCCGGTCAGGCCGACATGGCGAAGCTGCAGAAATTGATCTGGGCCGCGAAGCAGCCGGTGGTCCTGCTCGGCGGCAGCCGCTGGTCGGAAGCGGCCTGCGCCGCGGTGGCGCGCTTCGCTGAGCGTTTCGACATTCCGGTCGCCACCACGTTCCGCCGCGGTCCGCTGATGGACTCGCGGCATCCGAGCTATGCCGGCGACCTCGGGATCGGTCCGAATCCGAGACTGCTGTCGCGCATCAAGGCGGCCGATCTGATCGTGCTGGTCGGCGGGCGGCTCGGCGAGATGCCGTCGCAGAGCTATACGCTGCTGGAGATTCCGGGGCCGCGGCAGACCTTTGTGCATGTGCATCCAGGCTCCGACGAACTCGGCCGTGTCTATCGCCCGCATCTGGCGATCAACGCCGCGCCGACCGGATTCGCGGCGGCGCTGGAAGGCTTGCAGCCGCCGAACGAGATTTCCTGGCGCGCGCAGACCAAACAGGCCCACGCCGATTATCTGGAATGGACCGAGAAGGCGACGCCGCAGCCGGGCGCGGTCAACTTCGGCGAGATCATCGTGTGGCTGCGCGAGCGCGTGCCCGACGCGATCCTGTGCAACGGCGCGGGCAACTTCACGGTGTGGGCGCAGCGCTTCTTCCGGCTGCGCCGCTTCGGCCAGCATTTTGCGCCGACGGCGGGATCGATGGGCTACGGCCTGCCGGCCGCGGTCGGCATCAAGCGGCTCTGGCCCGAACGCACGGTGATCTGCGTCGCCGGCGACGGCGATTTCCTGATGAACGGCCAGGAGTTCATGACGGCGGTGCAGTACGAACTGCCGATCATCGTCGTGATCATGGACAACGGCATCTACGGTACCATCCGCATGCACCAGGAGCGCGAATATCCTGGCCGCGTGAGCGGAACGGACTTGCGCAATCCCGATTTCGCGGCCTATGCGCGCGCGTTCGGCGGCTTCGGCGCCACCGTGGAGAAGACCGCGGATTTCGCCAAGGCATTCGAGGCCGCGGAGCAATCCGGCAAGCCCTCGATCATCCACGTCAAGGTCGATCCCAACGCGATCACGCCAATGGCCACGCTCGACGGTATCCGTGCGAAGGCGCTGGCGACCGCGAAGGGGTAAGGCGGTCGGGATTTATCTGGCGCGACATACTCGGTGTTGCGCAACACACTCGGTGTCATCGCCGGGCTTGACCCGGCGATCCATGAGGACTTGCCGCAAGCTCATTCGTACGAGTGAATTCGCGGCACCTTCGCATGGATGCCCGGGTCAAGCCCGGGCATGACACCGGTGTGTGGGGTGAGGGTGGAGGGTGAGGGTGGTGACGGGTGAGAGACCTGGCGCTTACGAAACCCCGCGACCCTGTCCCTTCCAATACTCCGCCCTCAGCGTTTTCTTATCCACCTTGCCGTTGAACAGGCGTGGCAGCGCGTCGACGAAATCGACGCTACGCGGTTTCTTGTAGCTCGCGATCAGGCTGCGGCAGTGCTCGATCAGCTCCGCCTCTGTCGTGGCATGGCCGGGCCGCAGCACCACGCAGGCCTTCACCGATTCCCCCCAGCGCGCGTCCGGCACGCCGATCGCCGCGGCGTGCTCGACCGCCGGATGCGTGACCAGCGCCTCCTCGACCTCGCGCGAATAGATATTCTCGCCGCCCGAGACGATCATGTCCTTCTTGCGGTCTGCGACGAACAGGAAGCATTCGTCGTCGAAGTAGCCCATGTCGCCGGTGTGCATCCAGCCGCCGCGCAGGGTTTCGTCCGACGCCGCGCGGTTGTTCCAGTAGCCCGTCATGAGGCTCGGGCCGCGGATCAGGATTTCGCCGATCTCGCCGGTTGCGCATTCCGTGTCGTCGGCGCGCACCACCTTGACCTCGTGGTCGAAGAACGGCTGCCCGGCGGACGCCAGCCGGCTGACCTCGGCGGGCGTGCCGTCCGGCAGATGCTGATGGGCGTGGAGCACGCTGCCGACCACGCACTCGGTCATGCCGTAGACCTGGTTGAAGATCAACCCGAAGCCCGCGATGGCCTCGCGCAGCAGCGTCACCGCCATCGGTGCGGAGGCATAGATGATGGCGCGCAGCGAATCCTTGCGGAAATCCTTGAAGCCCGGCGCGTCGAGCAATCCGCGCACCATGATCGGCGCGAAATGCGCGGTCGTGATGCGCTCCTCCTCGATCTGGCGCAGGATCGCGACCGGGTCGAAGACACGGTGCAGGTAGATGGTTGCTCCGATCACGTGGAAGCAGAGCTCGCAGATCTTGCCGCCGATGTGGAACAGCGGCATCACGATCAGCATGCGGTCCGAGGTCCAGGCGCCGACACCCCAGGAGTTCATCACCGCCGACGACAGGATGGCGCGGTGGCTCAACTCGACGCCCTTCGGCTTGCCGGTGGTGCCGCTGGTGTAGATCAGATAGACGGTGTCGGCCGGCTCCGGCCGGAACCGCGGCGGTACATCGGCACCGCTGGCCAGCACGGCCTCGTAGCTTTCGGCCCAATCGGTCGCCGCGCCGATCACGATGAAGCGCTCGATGCAGGCTTGCGAACGCAGCGTCTCGGCCTGGGCGCGGAAGCGCTCCTCGAAGATCAGCACCGTGGGCGTGCAATCCTCCACGATCGGCGCGAGTTCGGCCGGGGCCAGCCGCCAGTTCAGCGTCACCGCGATGAAGCCGGTGGTCTCGGCGGTGCCGACCGCCTCAAAATACTCCAGGCAGTTCTGCGCCAGGATCGCGAACCGCATTCCGCGCTTGAGCCCGCCGTCGCAGAGCGCATTCGAGAGCTTGCGCACGCGGGTTGCAAACTCCGCGAATGTCGGCCGCTTGCCCTCGAAGACCACGGCGGTCTTCGAGGGAAACAGTCGGGCATTGCGTTCGATGACGTCGCCGACAGTCGATGGCGCGATGGTCATTGCAAAGCGGTCACGAAGTTATTGCACCTTCATGCCGAGTTCGGTCACGACCTTGCCCCAGGTCTCGATGTCGCTCTTGATCTGGGCGGCGTAGGCCTCCGGTGTGCTGGCGACCGGCGTGAAGCCGAGCGCATCGAGCCGCTGCTTGACGTCCGGCAGCGCGACGATGCGGGCGATCTGCCGTTGCAGCAGGTCGACCACCGGCTTGGGCGTACCGGCCGGCGCCACCACGCCGATCAGGAGATCCGCGTCCTGCCCGGGAATTCCGGCTTCGGTCGTGTTCTGGACATCCGGGAAGTCCGGCGAACGCTTGCTGCCGACCACCGCGAGCGCGCGCAGCTTGCCTTCCTTGATCAGGGTAGCGGCCGGCGGCAGGCCGATGAAGCCGAGCTGCGTGTGGCCGCCGACCGTGGAGGTGACCAGCGGGGCCGCGCCCTGGAACGGCACGCGCACGACATCGAGCTTGAGCGCGAGGCGGAACAGGCGCTCGCTGGTGAGCTGGCCGAAGCCGATGCTCATGGACCCGTAGCTGTACTTGCCCGGCTCCTTCTTCGTGAGCTCGGAAAGTTCGGACAGCGATTTCGCGGGCAGCGAGGGATGCGCGATCACCACCTGCGGCGAGGCCGACACGATGCTGACCGGAGCGAAATTCTTGACCGGATCGTAGGCCAGCTTGCTGGTGACGGATGCGACCGCGAAGTCGTTGGTCACGACCAGCAGCGTATGGCCGTCGGGCGGTGAATTGGAGGCGGCGGTGGCGCCGATCGCGCCGCTCGCTCCGGGCAGGTTCTCGACAATGAAATTCTGGCCGAGGGCTTCCGTCAGCTTCTGCGAGATCAGCCGCGCAATCACGTCGGTCGGGCCACCCGGCGGGTAGGGCACGATGAGACGCGCCTGCCGGGTGGGATAGGCCGGGGCGCCGGCCGGAGCATTCTGCGCGTGGCTTGTTGCCGCCGCGAAGACCGTCGCCAGCACCGCGGCGATGCGGATCGTCGTTCTCATGGGTGTCGCCTCCCTCAATGGCTGGCAGCGTAGCAAAGTTTTCGGACAGTGCGGGGCGTGTCGTTGCCTTCGAGCAGATCGCAGGCTTCGCCCGTCGCCGTATCGGCACGCCACAATGGTTAACAAAATCTTAATGCATTGCACGATGAGTTGAACCGTGATTCAGTCTCATCAATTGAATCGGAGTTCATTTGGTCTATCGTCGCACTGAGAATGTCGTCCGACGGCACGCCGCGCGGCATGACGCCATCGTGGCCGCGGCCCGGGATGCTGCGGCCGAAGGCGGCATGCTCGCTATCCAGATAGCGCCGGTGGCAGCCCGCGCCGGGATCGCGTCCGGCACCGTCTATCGCTACTTCCCGGGCAAGACCGAACTGGTCGGTGCGCTGGTGGCGAGCGTGTCCGAACGCGAGATCAACGCCATGCGCCGCGCCGCCGATGCGGCGCCCGGTCCGTTGTCGGCGCTGGTGGCGGCGTTGGCGACATTTGCCGCGAGGGCGCTGCGCAACCGTCGTCTGTCGTGGGCGGTGATGGCCGAGCCGGTGGATGCCGAGATCGATGTGCTGCGCCTGGAATACCGCAAGGCGTTTGCGGGCGAGATCGAGGCGCGGATCAAGGCTGCGGTCGCAGGCGGTCACCTTCCGGAGCAGGATGCGGCGCTTGCAGCGCCTGCGCTGGTCGGCGCCCTGCTGGAAGGCCTGATCGGCCCGCTGGCGCCAGGCACCGCAGGCGATCGTGTGAAAGCGCACGAATCGGTACAGGCTTTGACGCTGCTGGCGTTACGCGGGCTCGGCGTGATCGACGCCCGCGCCCGCGGTCTGGTGGTGCAGACCGCGCTGCCGCCGATCGACGAGTAACGCGCCTATTGCAGCGTGGCGACCGCGATCCAGTCGGTGACCGCCTGCAGCGCCTGGGCGCGCGTTTCGGTCTTGCCGTGCGCTTCGAACACCGCCATCTGCGCATCGGCCGAGGTGCCGGCGCCGACGATGGTGCGGCAGCGGTTCATTTCCACAAGGCTGTCGAGCGCATCGGCGTCCTCGGCGGTCTCTTCGAGAATCTGTTCGAGCAGGCCGGCCACGGTGACCGCGCCGTTGTCGCCGACAAAGGTGCCGTGCACGCCATAGCGCTGCGCGCGCCACTTGTTCTCGACCACGATCGCCCGCGAGACCGCGTTGAGATCGCTGTTGAGGTGCGGATTGCGCGTCAGCCGGCGCGCCAGCGAACGCCAGAGCGCCGCGATGGCGATGGAATCGTCGACCAGCGTGGGGCAATCCGGCGCGCGCAGCTCCAACGTCGGGTGCTTGAGCGACGGCCGCATCGACCACCAGATGTAGCTCGAGTTCTCCATGACGCCGGCCTTCACCAGCGCGTCGACGTAGGCGTCGAACTCCTCCTTGGTCTTGAACAGTTCGGGCACGCCGGTTCGCGGCAACTCGTCGTAGGCCGCGAGCCGATAGCCCATGAGGCCGGTCGGATGCGACCGCCAGAACGGGGACGAGGTGCCCAGGGCAATGAACAGCGGCAGGTACGGCATCATGCGCATCATCATGTCGACGCGGTCGTCGGGGTCGGGGAGTTCGACATGGACGTGCAGGCCGCACAGCATGTTGCGCTGGCCGATCATCTGCAGGTCGTCCATGACGGCGTCGTAGCGCTCGCCTTCGGATTGCTGCGCCTTGCCCCAGTCAGCGGTCGGGTGGGTGCCGGACGCCAGGATCGCGAGACCGTGCTCGGCCGCGACCTTCGCCACGGCCTGCCGCAGATGGCGCAGCTCCTCGCGCGCGGTCTTGATGTCGGTGTGGGGAAGTGTGACGGCCTCGATCTGCGATTGCAGAAATTCGCCCATGATCTGCCCTCCGGTGGCGGCCTTGGCGGCCTCCAGAAAACCTTCGGGCATGCGACGCGCAACCAATTTGGTTTCCGCGTCGACCAGGAAATATTCCTCTTCGATACCGATTTTGTAATTGTCGGCCATGGTCCACCTCGACTGCTGCCGGCCTTCACCTTCGGCTGATGAAGGTAAAATTGAATGACCAAACAATGGTTTATGGTCGCATCGGACGGGCACGCCGGGCGCCCGCGCATAAGAACGCGTTCGCCGCGAATTGGTTGCTTGCAAGACTAGGACGGTTCCCGCCGCGCCGCCCTGCGGCAGGAGGTCAGTGCGACATCAGGACGGTATGGTCATCGACGACAAAATGCCGCGCGTGACGCCGCGGTAGGCGGCACACACAACTGTCATCGTCCGCAAAGGCGGACGATCCAGTGCGGCAAAAGACTGGGTGCCCCGCCTTCGCGGGACATGACAGCGGAATATGACGAAGGGATTCAGCAATCCCGCAATTTTTACTTGGAGCCGTCGGCCTTGAACTGCTTGAGATAGGCCCAGAGGGCGGCGATTTCGGTCTCGTTCTTGATGCCCGCAAAGGCCATCTTGGTGCCGGGAATTTTCTGCATCGGATTCTGGATGTAGTCCTTGAACGTCGCCTCGCCGAAGACGATCTCGGCCTTCTTGTTGGCTTCGGTGTAGTTGTATTCCGTGGTTCCGGTCTTGCGGCCGTCGATGCCGTTGAGAATCGGGCCGATCTTGTTGCGCGCATCCGGGCCGACCGCGTGGCAGGGCAGGCACTTGCGGAACGACTGCTCGCCCGCCGCCAGATCCTGAGCCTGTGCCGTGCCGATCGAGGCGGCAAATGCCGCCGCTGCCAAAACCAACGCTTTCATTCTGCTTGCTCCTTTGGGCTCCCGCCGCCATTTTCGGCACGGATGCATCGGTTTACAATCACCTTTCCGGACAATTCGGAAGCCCCTTAAAAGGGTTCAAAGAAAGATTCAAGGATCGTTCAATGTCCGTTCACATGCCCGACGCCGACCAAGCCGTGCTGGGCCGCCGCGACGAGATCGTGGCGGCGCTGTCGGCCATCGTGCCGGGCGAGGGCGTGATCGCGACCGAGCGCCAGATGCGGCCGTATGAGTCGGACGGGCTCACCGCCTACAAGCAGCTTCCCATGGTCGTGGTGCTGCCGGTGACCACCGAGCAGGTCTCGCAGGTGCTGCGCTATTGCCACCAGAACAAGATCAAGGTGGTGCCGCGCGGGGCCGGCACCTCGCTGTCTGGCGGCGCGCTGCCGCTGGAGGACGGCGTGCTGCTCGGCATGGCCAAGTTCAACCGCATCCGGGAGATCGATTTCGACAACCGCTGCGCGGTAGTCGAGCCGGGCGTGACCAACCTCGCGATCAGCGGTGCAGTCGAGCACGCCGGATTCTACTACGCGCCTGATCCGTCGTCGCAAATCGCCTGCAGCATCGGCGGCAACGTCGCGGAGAATTCCGGCGGCGTGCACTGCCTGAAGTACGGCATGACCACCAACAACATCCTCGGCCTTGAAATGGTGCTGATCACCGGCGAGGTGCTGCGCCTTGGCGGACGGCACCTCGATTCTGGCGGCTACGATCTGATCGGCATCGTCACCGGCTCGGAAGGTCTGCTCGGAGTCGTCACCGAGGTCACGGTCCGCATCCTGAAGAAGGCCGAGACTGCGCGCGCGGTGCTGGTCGGTTTCCCGTCGTCGGAGGACGCCGGCGATTGCGTGTCGCGCATCATCGGTGCCGGCATCATTCCCGGCGGCATGGAGATGATGGACAAGCCCGCGATCCACGCGGTCGAAGAGTTCGTGCGCGCCGGCTATCCGCTCGACGTCGAGGCGCTGCTGATCGTCGAGCTCGACGGGCCGAAGTCCGAGGTCGATTATCTGATCGATCGCGTCGCGGCGATTGCGAAGGAATGCCGGTCCTCGACGCTGCGGGTTTCCAACACGGAGCAGGAGCGGCTGTTGTTCTGGGCCGGTCGCAAGGCCGCGTTCCCGGCGGTGGGCCGCATCTCGCCGGATTATTACTGCATGGACGGCACCATCCCGCGCGCCAAGCTGCCGGTGGTGCTCAAGCGCATCCGCGAACTGTCGGAGCACTACGGCTTGCGCGTCGCCAACGTGTTCCACGCCGGCGACGGCAATCTGCATCCGCTGATCCTCTATGACGCCAACAAGCCTGGCGAGTTGGAAAAGACCGAGGATTTCGGCGCGGAAATCCTGAAACTCTGCGTCGAGGTCGGCGGCGTGCTGACTGGCGAGCACGGCGTCGGTGTCGAGAAGCGCGACCTGATGCCGGCTATGTTCACGGAGATCGATCTCGATCAGCAGCAGCGGCTCAAATGTGCGTTCGACGCCGACGGCCTGCTCAATCCCGGCAAGGTGTTTCCCAAGCTGCACCGCTGCGCCGAACTGGGGCGGTTGCACGTGCACGCGGGGAAGCTGCCGTTTCCAGATATTCCGAGGTTTTAGAAAGTCAGCAATGCGCTTCGGTCTGTTCGGTTCGGCTCAAGCCAGCACCGCCTCGCTCGGCCCCGAGACCGGCCAGGGCTTTCGCGACTATCTCGACACTTGCGTCGAAGCCGAGGCGCTCGGATTTCATTCGAGCTTCCTGGTCGAGCATCACTTCACCGGCTGGCAGCAGGTCTCCGCCACGCTGATGCTGCAAGCCTGTCTTGCCATGCGCACCACCACGCTGCGGCTCGGCACCGCGGTGATCGTGCTGCCCTGGCACAATCCGGTGCTGCTCGCCGAGCAGGCGGCGACGCTTGATCTGGTGTCGAACGGCCGGCTCGACCTCGGCATCGGCAAGGGCTATCGGCACAACGAGTTCCATGGTTTTGCCATCCCGCAGGACGAGGCCGAGGCACGCTTCGAGGAGTGCGTCGAGCTGATGACGCGCGCCTGGGTCTCCAAGGAGCGGTTCTCGCACCGTGGCCGGTTCTGGCGATTTGACGACATCGTGGTCGAGCCGCCGCCGTTTCAGCGGCCGCATCCGCCGCTGTGGGTCGCGGCTGCAAGCGAGCCGTCGATCCGCCGTGCCGCCGCGCGCGGCTTCAATCTCATTCTGGATCAATATGCGTCGCCGGAAGCGCTCGGCGAGCGTATCGCGCTCTATCGCGCCGGTCTTGCCGTGCCGGACGGCTTCCATCCGATGCGGGTCGCCGTCGCGCGCCAGCTTTATATCGCCAAGGACAGGGCCGATGCCGAAGCCGCCCTGGAGCGCCAGGCGCAATGGACGCAGCGCACGGTGGCGGTGTCGCGCTCGCCGGACGGTGCCGGCGGCTCGCATGTCCTGTCCTACGCCGGCACCGCGGGCGCCACCGAAGCCCACGCGCTCTATGGCACGCCCGACGAGATTTGCCGCAAGCTCGAAGCCCTGAGGGCTGCAGGAGTCGAATACATTCTGCTGACCGCGCAGGGCGGCGCGGATCAACTCCGCCGCTTTGCGCGCGAGATCATGCCGGCGTTTTCCGGCGCTTAGCCCTTTACGGATATTCGTCCGAGCCCTGGTACCTCCCGCCGTAGAGCCAACATGCCGCACCGGCTGGGGTTCCAGCGACAGCCCGTTCGAGGGCTGGCGGCGTCCTCACGCCCCTTGCCACTGCCGCATTCCCCTGAGACGATAACCTTCCGGCGTCACCACCAGCGGCCGGAACACACCGGTCGTGCGGCGCCGAAGGGAGGCGTCGATGGCGGCTGCAAATGGCAACGGCGGCAATAGACCCACGGGTCCGCGGTGTATTGCGCTGGTGGGCCCATTCCAAAGCGGTAAGACGACACTTTTAGAAGCCATTCTCGCGCGCACCGGCGCGATCCAGCGGCAAGGGTCGGTGGAAGCCGGCACCACCGTCGGCGATGCCTCCAAGGAGGCTCGGCATCACAAGATGAGCGTCGAGCTCTCGGCCGCCACCACCACCTTCATGGGCGACAGCTACACGTTCATCGACTGCCCGGGCTCCGTGGAATTCATCCACGATATGCGCGCGGCGCTGCCCGCCGTCGATGCGGCCGTCGTGGTCTGCGAGGCCGACGAACGCAAAATTCCGCAACTCCAGCTCATCATGCGCGAGCTCGAAGAGCTCAACGTCCCGCGCTTCCTGTTTCTCAACAAGATCGACAAGGTCGATACCAAGGCGATGGAGGCGCTGCAGATCCTGCAGCCGGCCTCACGCAAGCCGCTGGTGTTGCGCCAGATCCCGACCTTTCAGGGCGATATCATCACCGGCTTCGTCGATCTCGCGCTGGAACGCGCTCATGTCTACAAGGAGCACGCCGCGTCCGAGGTCGTGCCGCTCGAAGGCGAGAATCTCGATCGCGAGAAAGCCGCCCGCTTCAGCATGCTGGAGAAGCTTGCCGACCACGACGACGAGCTGATGGAGCAATTGCTCGAAGACATTCCGCCGCCGCGCGACAAGGTGTTCGACGATCTGGCCAAGGAGCTGCGCGACGGGCTGGTCTGTCCGGTGCTGATGGGCGTCGCCACCCGCACCAACGGCGTGCTGCGGCTGCTCAAGGCACTGCGGCACGAGTCGCCCAATATCGAAACCACCGCCAAGCGCCTCGGCGTCAAGCCCGGCGAGGCCGTGGCCTATGTGCTCAAGACCTTCAACACCGCGCATGGCGGCAAGATGTCGGTGGCGCGCGTGCTGTCCGGCCAGATCGGCGACGGCGTCACGCTGCTGTCGCCGGAGCGCGAGGTCGGCCGCGTCGCCGCCACCTTCAAGATGGTCGGGCAGAGCACCGAGAAACGCGGACCGGCATTGGCCGGCGAGACCGTGGCGCTCGGCAAGCTCGACTACGCCAAGACCGGCGACACGCTGTCCGCCGGCAAGCAGACGCATCCGGCGCTGATCGAGGTCAAGCCGCACGAGCCGGTGCTCGCCATTGCGGTGTCTGCTTCGGAGCGCAAGGACGACGTCAAGCTCGGCCAGGCGATGCACAAGCTGCTCGACGAGGATCCTTCGATCACGCTGATCCACAACGCCGAGACCCACGAGGTGGTGCTGTGGGGGCAGGGCGAGATGCATCTGCGCGTCGCCACCGAGCGGCTCGCCGAGCGCTTCGGCGTCGCCATCACCACGCGGCGGCCGACGGTCGGCTACCGCGAGACCATCAAGAAGGGGATCCAGATCCGCGGCCGGCACAAGAAGCAGTCCGGCGGCCACGGCCAGTTCGGCGACGTGGTGCTCGACATCAAGCCGCAGCCGCGCAGCGGCGGCTTCAAGTTCGAGGACAAAATCACCGGCGGCGTGGTGCCGCGCAACTACATCCCGTCGGTGGAGGAGGGCGTGATCGACGCGCTCAAGCATGGCCCGCTCGGCTTCCAGGTGGTGGACGTGCAGGTGGCGCTGATCGACGGCTCGTATCACACCGTGGATTCGTCGGACATGGCGTTCCGCACCGCCGGCCGCATCGGTATCGTCGAAGGGCTGCCGCAATGCGGGCCGGTTCTGCTCGAACCGATCCATCTGGTCGAGATCGTCTGCCCGACCGAAGCCACCGCCAAGATGAACGCGATCCTGTCCGGGCGGCGCGGCCAGATCCTGGGTTTCGACACCCGCGAGGGCTGGGACGGCTGGGACGTGGTGCGGGCGAAGATGCCGGAATCGGAGATCGGCGACCTCATCATCGAGGTGCGGTCGGGCACCGCCGGCGTCGGCAGCTTTAGCTTTAAGTTCGACCATATGGCCGAACTGACCGGCAAGACCGCCGACCAGATCATCGCGGCGAGACGGGCGGCGGAGTAGCTCGGCTCCCTCCGCGCCAGCAGCGCAAGCCTCTCCCCGCTGCGGGGAGAGGCGAACGCGTTTGCATTTCCTCAACCCTAATACTTTCCGAACCCGCGCAGGTCCTGGCTTATTAACCGTGCACCGCTATGGTCCCGTTGCAAAATCAGGGAAGCCGCGGGCAACGAACCGTGGCGTGCGTCGCAGGTCCGATGATGTTGAGCTCGGTCCGGAAATGGTTCTCCGGCAAGCCTGATGAATCCGAAGGCCCCAGCCCGCTGTGCCTCGTGGCGGCGGCGGACGAGCCGTTGCGTGATCGTATCGTCGCGATGGTCGTCGAGAACGGTCCGCGCGTGGAGCAGTTCTCCAGTCCTGCCGCCCTGCTCGCCGCTGCGGCGAAGCTCGATCCCGATCTGGTCATCCTCGATACCGCGTTCGGCAACGACACGATCGAGTCGGTTGAGCGGCTTGCGGCGCTGAGAAAGCGCCCGGCGCTGCAACTCCTCAGCGGAAGCGAAATCAAGAGCTACGAGCAGCTCTGTGCCGTTGGCCAGGTGCGTCTCGCGGCTGACAAATCCGGCCTGCGGGTGATGACGGCGTTGCAGCCGCCATTCAAGCCCGATGCGGTCCGCCGTTGCCTCGCGGACCTCGGGATGCGTCGCAACGCCGGCAAGCCGACGGTGACGTTGGCGCAGGCGCTCAAGCACAACTGGCTGGAGCTGTTCTACCAGCCGAAGATCAATCTCGCGACCAAGCGTCTGGTCGGCGCGGAAGGACTGATCCGCGTGCGTCATCCGGAGCTTGGTATTCTGCCGCCCGGCGTCTTCCTCCCCGGTGCGCGCGAGGAGGACATGGCGAAGCTGACCGAGCAGGTCATCATCGCGGGCTTGCGCGACTACGACGAACTCGCGGTCGACGGTGCGATGGTGAAGCTGTCGGTCAACACGCCGGTGTCGGCGCTCACCAGCCTGCCGATCGCCCAGATGGTGCGCGAGTGCCGTCCCAAATCGGCGAACTGGCCGGGCCTCATCTTGGAGGTGACCGAAGACGAGATCGTCAATGACCTGGCGCTGGCCAACAACGTCGCCGACGAACTCAAGGCGTACAACATCAGCCTCGCGATCGACGACTTCGGCGCCGGCTATTCCTCGCTGTCGCGGCTTCGGCAGCTTCCGTTCTGCGAGCTGAAGATCGACCGCTCCTACGTCACCGACTGCGACAAGGACCGGACCAACGCCGGCCTGTGCGAGACCATCGTCGAGATGGCGCACCGGTTCGGCATGAAGACCGTAGCCGAGGGTATCGAAACCCCGCACGAGAGCCACAAGCTGCAGGCGATCGGCTGCAGCATCGGCCAGGGCTACCTGTTCGCCAAACCGATGTCGAAGGCCGACCTGGTCGCGATCATGCGCCGGCGGATGGTGCACAAGTCCGCCGAGGACGCGCCGCAGAAGTTTGCTCCGGTGCGCGTCAACGCCGTCAACGCCCGGGGTTGAGGCGACCGTTCGCACCGACCACTTCCGCGTTCCCATATCCGTGACTTGCCTGTGATCCGGCGGCACCGTACTCCTGGCCCTGCCTGAGAGACGGGAGGGTTGCCATGAACGTCATCCGCCGCCGCGGTTGGGAGATGCCCGAGCATCTTGCCACGCCCGAGCACATGTTCCTCAATCGCCGCGCCCTCCTGACCGCCGGCGCGGCTGCGGCCGCCATCGGGCTTGTGCCCGATCTGGCGTCGGCCCAGCGCGTCAGCGACATTCCCGATCCGAGCGCCGACCTTTATCCCGCCAAGCGGAACGAGAAATACACGCTCGACCGCCCGATCACCGACGAGAAGATCAACGGCAACTACAACAATTTCTTCGAGTTCGGTTCATCGAAGAACATCACCAGGGCCGCGCAGGCGCTGAAAATCCGACCGTGGACCATCAAGCTCGACGGCATGGTCGAGAAGCCGATGGAGGTCGGCATCGACGATCTGGTGCGAAAATTTGGAGTCGAGGAGCGGCTCTATCGCCTCCGCTGCGTCGAGGCCTGGAGCATGGCGGTGCCGTGGTCGGGCTTCCCGATGGCCAAGCTGGTCGAGCTGGCGAAGCCGCTGTCGTCCGCCAAATACGTGCGGATGGAAACCTTCCTCGACAAGGCGATCGCGCCCGGCCAGCGGCAGACCTGGTATCCCTGGCCCTATGTCGAAGGCCTCACCATCGCCGAGGCCACCAACGAGCTCGCGTTCCTGGTGACCGGCGCCTACGGCAAGCCGGTCGCCAAGGTGCACGGCGCGCCGATCCGGCTGGCGGTGCCGTGGAAGTACGGCTTCAAGAACATCAAATCGATCGTGCGATTCTCGTTCACCGACAAGCGGCCGAAGAGCTACTGGGAAGATCTGCAATCGTCGGAGTACGGTTTCTGGGCGAACGTCAATCCTGAGGTGTCCCATCCGCGCTGGAGCCAGGCGAGCGAGGAATTGATCGGGACCGGCGAGCGTCGGCCGACGCTCTTGTTCAACGGCTACGGCGAATATGTCGCGGATCTCTACAAGGGACTCGAGGCCGAGCGGCTGTGGGTATAACCCCACTTCGAATCGATTGAATCAGTCGCACGAATACGTTGGATCAATCGCATGAATGAAAAAGCCGGGCCCTTACGGGCCCGGCTTTAGTTCTCGCCAGCGCGGGACGGCTGGCAATCACCTTCCAGAGGGAACAGCTGCGTTACTTGGTTGCTTGATCTGGGGGGATGCGACAACCAGGCGCCGACAGCACCCAATGATCATGCGTCGCAGCCGCGCCTCGCGCAACACAGAGCGCCGCATGACAGCCATGCGGCGCCTGCAAAGGAATAATTAAAAGCTCCAGCGCTGAGCCTTGCTCACCAGGAAGTCCCGGAACGCCTGGACGCGTGCGACCGACTTGAGTTCTTCCGGATAGACGAAATAGGCGTCGAGCGCGGGCGCATTGGTTTCGCCGAAAAGCTGCACCAGACTTCCGCCTTCCTCGACGAGATAGTCCGGCAGCAGCGCGATGCCCAATCCGCGCTGGCAGGCACGCAGCACGCCAAGCACGTTGTTGATCTGCAGGTGCGGCGTGCGCGCGGGGCTGCCGTTGCGGCCGACCTCGGTGAGCCAGTTGCGATTCTGCAGGTAGATCGGCACCGTCGATCCGCCGAGCATCACGATGCGATGATTATCGAGTTCGTTCAGCTCTCGCGGCGTGCCGAAGCGCTTGAGATATTCCGGCGACGCATAGGCGTGGAAATGCACCGAGAACAGCTTGCGCTGGATCAGGTCGGGCTGCGTCGGCTGGCGCAGCCGGATCGCGACGTCGGCCTCGCGCATCGCGAGGTCCAGTTCCTCGTCGGTGGTCAGAAGCGTGATCCGGATGTCGGGAAACAAATCGTTGAACTCGCCGAGGCGGGGCGTGAGCCAGTGCACGCCGATGCCGGGCGTGGTCGTCACCTTGAGTTCGCCGTTGGGCTTTTCGCGGCTGTCGGTCAGCTTGGCGCGCGCCGCCTCCAGCTTCATGAACACTTCGTGGGCGGTGCGATAGAGCATCTCGCCCTGCTCGGTGAGAATGAGCCCGCGCGCATGGCGGTGGAACAGCGAGACCGACAGTTCCTGTTCGAGCGCGCTGACTTGCCGCGACACCGCCGACTGCGACAGGCTGAGTTGCTCGCCGGCATGCGTGAAGCTGCCTGCCTCGGCGGCAGCGTGGAAAACCTTGAGCTTGTCCCAATCCATACGGTTTCGCCCCCCCAAAGGGCATCAGCTCTTATCTTATTCAGCTATTCAGCCGCGTGCCGCTGCTCGGCGTGGTGGGCGAGGAAACGCTCGGCCTCCAGCGCCGCCATGCAGCCAAGCCCTGCCGCCGTCACCGCTTGGCGGTAGACGTCGTCGGTCACGTCGCCGGCCGCGAACAGGCCCGGCACCGAGGTCGCGGTGGAGTAGGGCGCGGTCCAGACGTAGCCGTTGGGCTTCATCTCGATCTTGCCCTTGACTAGTTCGGTCGACGGCGAATGGCCGATGGCGATGAACACGCCGTCGGCGGGCTTTTCGATCGCCGCGCCGGTCTTGATATTGCGCAGGACGACACCCTTCACCTTGAGAGGGTTCTCGCTGCCGACGACATCTTCCAGCACGCTGTCCCAGATCACCTCGATCTTCGGATGCTTGAACAGCCGGTCCTGGAGGATTTTTTCCGCGCGGAAATGATCGCGCCGGTGAACCACCGTGACCTTGGAGGCGAAATTGGTCAGGAACAGCGCTTCCTCGACCGCGGTGTTGCCGCCGCCGATCACCAGCACTTCCTTGCTCTTGTAGAAGAAGCCGTCGCAGGTGGCGCAGGCCGACACGCCATAGCCTTTGAATTTCTGCTCCGAGGGCAGATCGAGCCAGCGCGCCTGCGCGCCGGTCGCCAGCACCACGGCGTCCGCCATATAGATCATTCCGGAATCGCAGGTCAGCCGGAAAGGTCGGCTGCTGAGATCGAGATCGATGACGTGGCCGGTGACGATGTTGGTGCCGACGTGCTCGGCCTGCTTCTGCATCTGCTCCATCAGCCAGGGGCCCTGAATGACGTCGGCGAAGCCCGGATAGTTTTCCACGTCGGTGGTGATGGTGAGCTGCCCGCCTGGTGCGATGCCCTGGATCAGGATCGGCTGCAGCATGGCGCGCGCCGCATAGATCGCGGCGGTGTAGCCGGCGGGTCCTGAGCCGATGATGACAAGCTTGGCGTGGGTGGTCTTGGACATCATTCCCTCGATCCGGGCGGAAAATTCGCTGTGCCGCGCGTGAGAGGGGCGTCCGGGGACCCGAAGGCCCGCACGTGCATCCCCCGCCGACCAATGTAGAGCTTCAGACGAGCTATGCAAGATACGCAACGCTCGACACCACAGCCTGCGGGCGTGATTTCTTGTCCCGATGACTTGCGCAATAATCTTTCGCGTGTGGCCGGCTTAGGGCTAAATGGGTTTCCAACGGCCGGAATTCTCTGGGGGAGCCGCTTGCCTGCCCGTCTCGACGCCATCGACTGGAAAATCCTGCACGAACTGCAGGACGACGGCCGCATCACCAACGTGGAATTGGCGCGGCGGGTCGGCATTTCCGCGCCGCCCTGCCTGCGGCGGGTCCGGGCGCTGGAGGAGGCCGGCTTCATCCTGGGATACCGGGCGCTGCTCGACGAGAAGCTGCTGGGCTACGAGGTGACCGTGTTCGCCATGGTCCACCTGTCGAGCCAGGCCGAGGCCGACCTCAAGGCGTTCGAGGATTTCGTGCGCAAGGAGCCGCTGGTGCGCGAGTGCTGGATGCTCTCCGGCGAGATCGATTTCGTCCTCAAATGCGTTGCTCCCGACCTCAAGACCTTCCAGGGATTCGTTGCCGAGCTCACCGGGGCGCCGCATGTGCGCAACGTGAAAACCTCGCTGACGCTGCGCAATTCCAAGGATGCCGCAATGGTGCCGATGGAGCTTAAATCCTAGAACCGCGGCATGATCTCCTTCGAGAACAGCTCGACCGAGCGTAGCGACTCCGCGAGCGTCATGTCGCCGAACACCATCTGCGGCACGAAGTAATTGCAGCCGTTCGCCTCGACCTCCTCGGCGACGAAACGGCGCACGGTTTCCGGCGAGCCGGCGATACCGTTCTTGAGCGCCATCAGCTCGTCGAAGGTCGGCGGATAGATCGCGATCACGCGCGGCTCGGTGCCGTGCCGGTTGAATAGCCAGCGAAAGCTCTGCCGCCAGCGCGGATAAGCCTTTCGCGCGATGCGGAGCGCCTCTTCATCGGTTTCCGCAATCACCACATGCCGGCTGACGCCGACCAGCGTGCCGTCCTGATCGAAGCCGTGCTTGGCCCGCGTCTCGCGATAGGCCTTGACGATGGCGCTGGTGTTGTCGCGCAGGCCGAGTGCGACGATGTTGACATGGTTCTCGGCGGGCCACGCGGCATTGCTCGGCAGCGTCACGCCGTACCACAGGGGCGGGTGCGGGCGCTGGATCGGCTTCAAGATCATCGGCAGCTTGTCGAAGCGATAGAACTCGCCCTCGAAGCTCAGTTCGTCCGACGAAAGCCCCTTGAGCAGCACCTGATAGGCTTCGTGATACATCGCCTGGGTCTTGCTGAAGTCGAGACCGTAGGCCTGGGTTTCATACAGCGACACGCCGCGCCCGACGCCGAGCTGGAATCGTCCGCCGCTCATCTGGTCCAGCATGCAGACTTCCTCGATCAGCCGCAGCGGGTGATAGAACGGCAGCAGATACACCAGCGGCCCGAACCGCAGCGTCTTGGTGCGATAGGCCAGCGCGGAGAATATCAGCGCGGGCGAGGCGGCCGCGCCGAGCGGCGTCGTGTGGTGCTCGGCCACGTGATAGCCGAAGAAGCCGGCGCGGTCGTAGGCTTCGGCGATAGCGAGGCGATCGGCGTAGAGCTGACCCAGCGGAATGCCGGCGTCGTCGATGTGGTCGAAAATTCCGAATTTCATGCAGCCCCCGACATTCACTCCGTCATGCCCGGGCTTGTCCCGGGCATCCACGTCTTTGTGGGCAGGTTAAAGACGTGGATGGCCGGGACAAGCCCGGCCATGACGCATTTCGGTTCGATGTGAACGGCGAAAAATGACTCGCCGCTACTTCCAGTCGACCTTCAATATCTCGTAGGCCTTGGCGCCGCCGGGGGTCACCACCTCGACGGAGTCGCCCTTCTTCTTGTTCACCAGAGCGCGCGCCAGCGGCGAGGTGATCGAGATGCGCCCGGCCTTGGCGTCTGCTTCCGGCTCGCCGACGATCTGCCATACCTGTTTCTTGTCGGTGTCCTCGTCGACCAGCGTGACCGTCGCGCCGAACTTGATGGTTTCGCCGGACAGCTTGGAAACGTCGATGACGTCGGCGCGCGCGATCTTGTCCTCAAGCTCGGCGATCGCGCCTTCGTTGAGCGATTGCGACTCCTTCGCGGCGTGATATTCGGCGTTCTCCGACAGGTCGCCGTGCGTGCGCGCCTCGGTGATCTGCTGAATGATGCGCGGCCGCTCGACCTGCTGGCGGTGCTTAAGCTCCTTCTCGAGCACCTCGTGCCCCGCCGCAGTCATCGGTAGTTTCTCGACCACTTCTCAATCCTCCAAACAGCGAGAGACATAAGTCCAATCGCGGGGCGAAGTTCCCTTCACACCCGCGACTACGGCAACGAAGTCCCCGCACACCTTTGTCCGCCGCCGGCCGGGCCGGCCTTCCCAGCTAGGCTTGGTCGCCGAAATAACTCTGCAGCGCCCTTACCTCGAGATCGCCCCCAAGATAGGCCTTGATGCCCTGGGCCGCGGCGACGGCTCCGGAAAGAGTGGTGTAATAGGGCACTTTATGCAAGAGGGCGGCCCGACGCAGCGAACGGGAATCGGCCAACGCCGTGGGCCCCTCGGTGGTGTTGAAAACCAGCTGAACATGGCCGTTTTTGATGGCATCCACGATGTGGGGGCGGCCTTCGGCCACCTTGTTGATCTTCGCCGTCTCGATCCCGTTTTCGGCCAGGAAGCGCTGGGTCCCCGAGGTCGCAATGACCTTGAATCCCAGCGTGTCCAGCAGTCGGATGGTGTCCAGGATGCGGGGCTTGTCGCCGTCGCGGACCGAGACGAAGACGGTGCCCTGCTTCGGGACACGGGTGCCGCCGCCGAGCTGGCTCTTGGCGAACGCGATCGCATAGTCGCGGTCCAATCCCATTACTTCACCGGTGGATTTCATCTCCGGTCCCAGCACGGTATCGACCTTGTCGCCGAACCGCGCGAACGGGAACACCGCCTCCTTGACGCCGACATGCGTGACCTTCGCGATGTCGAAGCTCTGCGGCGTCAGTTTGAAATCCTTCAATTGTTCGCCGGCCATCAGGCGCGCCGCGATCTTGGCGACCGGCAAGCCGATCACCTTGGCGACGAAGGGCACGGTACGCGAGGCGCGCGGATTGACTTCGAGCACGTGAATGACGCCATCCTTGATGGCGTACTGCACGTTCATCAGCCCGACCACGTTCAGCGCCAGCGCAAGCGCGCGGGTCTGCTTCTCCAGCTCGGCGATGGTCTCGGCGTTTAGCGAATGCGGCGGCAGCGAGCACGCGCTGTCGCCGGAGTGGATGCCGGCCTCCTCGATGTGCTCCATCAGCCCAGCGACGTAGGTATCCTTGCCGTCGCACAGGCAATCGACGTCCACCTCGGTCGCGTCGGACAGATAGCGGTCGATCAGCAGCGGCCGCTTGTCGGATACCATCAACTCGGACGGCCGGTCGAGCGCCGTCGTGAGCCGCGCCAGATAGCGATCGAGCTGCGGCGCATCGTGCACGATTTCCATGGCGCGGCCGCCGAGCACATACGAGGGCCGGATCACGATTGGATAACCGATCTTCTCGGCTTGGATGCGCGCCGCCGTGGGACTGTTGGCGATCCCGCTCTCGGGCTGGCGCAGCTTGAGCTTGTCGAGAAGTTGTTTGAAGCGATCGCGGTCTTCGGCGAGGTCGATGGCATCGGGCGAGGTGCCGAGGATCGGCACGTTGGCCTGCTCCAGCGGCTCGGCGAGCTTGAGCGGCGTCTGGCCGCCGAACTGCACGATCACGCCGTGCAGCGTGCCGTTGCTGCGCTCGGTGTCGATGATCTCCAGCACGTCCTCGGCGGTGAGCGGCTCGAAATAGAGGCGGTCGGAGGTGTCGTAGTCGGTCGACACCGTCTCCGGGTTGCAGTTGATCATGATGGTTTCGTAGCCGGCCTCCTTCAGCGCGAAGGATGCATGGCAGCAACAATAGTCGAACTCGATGCCCTGGCCGATCCGGTTCGGTCCGCCGCCCAGGATCACCACCTTGCGCTTGCCCGAGGGCGCGGCCTCGTTGGCCGGCGCGCCGGCGAACGGCGGCTCGTAGGTCGAATACATATAGGCGGTGGGTGACGCGAATTCGGCCGCGCAGGTGTCGATGCGCTTGAACACCGGGCGGACGTCGAGCGCGCGGCGGCGCTGCGTGACCTCCGCAGGCGACACGCCCGCGAGCTTGCCGAGCCTCGCATCAGAAAAGCCCATGGCCTTCAGCCTGCGGAACGTGCCCGCGGTCGCCGGCAGGCCTTTTTTGCCGATCTCGGCTTCGGCATCGATCAGCCCCCGGATCTGCGCCAGGAACCAGGGATCGACCTTGCACGCGGAATGGACCTCGGCGTCGGTGAACCCAAGCCGCATCGCCTGCGCGATCTTCAGCAGGCCGTCCTGCGTTGGCGTGCCGAGCGCGGCGCGGATCGCGTTCTTGTCGTCGCCCTGGCCGAGCCCCTCGATCGGAATCTCGTCGAGGCCGGTAAGGCCGGTTTCGAGCGAGCGCAGCGCTTTCTGCAGGCTTTCCTGGAAGGTGCGGCCGATCGCCATCGCCTCGCCGACCGATTTCATCGAGGTGGTCAGCCCGACGTTCGCGCCGGGAAACTTCTCAAACGCGAACCGGGGGATCTTAGTGACGACGTAATCGATGGTTGGCTCGAACGCGGCCGGCGTCGCGCCGCCGGTGATGTCGTTGGCGATCTCGTCGAGCGTGTAGCCGACCGCGAGCTTGGCTGCGACCTTGGCGATCGGAAAGCCGGTGGCCTTCGACGCCAGCGCGGACGAACGCGACACCCGCGGATTCATCTCGATCACGACCAGGCGGCCGTCGGCCGGATTGACCGCGAACTGCACGTTCGAGCCGCCGGTTTCGACGCCGATCTCGCGCAGCACCGCGATCGAGGCGTCGCGCATCATCTGGTATTCTTTGTCGGTCAGGGTCAGCGCCGGCGCGATTGTCACCGAGTCGCCGGTGTGGATGCCCATCGGATCGAGGTTCTCGATCGAGCAGATGATGATGCAGTTGTCCTTCTTGTCGCGCACCACCTCCATCTCGAACTCTTTCCAGCCGAGAACGGATTCCTCGATCAGCACTTCGTTGGTCGGCGAGGCGTCGATGCCGCCCTCGACGATGTCGATGAACTCCTCGCGGTTGTAGGCGATGCCGCCGCCGGTGCCGCCCATGGTGAACGACGGACGGATGATCGCCGGCAGGCCGATATCCTCGAGCGCCGTGAGCGCCTGAGCCAGCGTCTTGACGTGATGCGAGCGTGGCGTGGCGAGCCCGATCTTGGTCATCGCTTCGCGGAACAGCTCGCGGTCCTCGGCCTTGTCGATCGCCTCGGATGTCGCGCCGATCATCTTGACGTTGAACTTGTCGAGCACGCCCATCTTCTTGAGCGACAACGCGCAGTTGAGCGCGGTCTGGCCGCCCATTGTCGGCAGCAGCGCGTCAGGGCGTTCCTTCTCGATGATCTTGGCGACGATCTCCGGCGTGATCGGCTCGATGTAGGTCGCGTCCGCCAGTTCCGGATCGGTCATGATCGTCGCCGGATTGGAATTGACCAGGACGATCCGGTAGCCCTCTTCCTTGAGGGCCTTGCAGGCTTGCGTGCCGGAATAGTCGAACTCGCACGCCTGGCCGATGACGATCGGTCCGGCGCCGATGATCAGGATCGATTTGATGTCGGTGCGTTTGGGCATCGAGCCTCTGTTTTCGGCACAAAAAAAGGGCGCGCTTGCTGCGCGTCCTTCGCCCCGGCGGGAAGAACCCCGCACGGGCACAGCTTAGACCAGAATCGAGCCCCCGCCAACCCCGCCAAACGTCCAAAACGTAGTTGTCACCGGGCGTTTTACAAGGATCCGGACCCTGGTCCCGCGCCCTATGCTTTCGCTGCGCCGATCAGCCCTCAACCTTGATGTTGGCGGCCCGGATCACCTTGGCCCATTTCTCGGTCTCGTCGGTCATCAGCTTCCCATATTCGGCCGGTGACCCGCCGAGCGCGTCGGCGCCCAGGTCGGCGAGGCGCGCCTTGGTTTTGGGATCGGCCAGCACCGCGTTCATCTCCCGGTTCAGCCTTGCTACGATCTCGGGAGGCGTGCCCTTCGGCGCGGCGAGACCGAATGGACCGCTCGCCTCGTACCCGGGGACGAAATCGCCCACGGTCGGCAGGTCGGGCAACAGGGCCGAGCGTCCCGCCGTGGTCACCGCCAGCGCGCGGACCTTGCCGCCTTTGATGTGCGGGATCGAGGCCGCCATGGTGTCGAACATGACCTGCACCTGGCCGCCGATCAGGTCGGTCATCGCACCGGCGGCGCCGCGATACGGCACATGCACCATGTTCACGCCGGTCATCAGCTTGAACAGCTCGCCCGCCATGTGAATGCCGGTTCCGATGCCAGGCGAGGCGAAGTTGAGTTTGCCCGGGTTGGCTTTCGCATAGGCGATGAATTCCGGAACGGTCGTGACCGGCACCGACAGGTTCACCTCCAGCACGAACGGCACGCGCGCCGTGCCCCCGACCGGCGCGAGGTCGTGGAGAAAATTGGTGCTCAGCTTCTGGTACAGGGTGTCGTTGACCGAATGCGCCGGTACCACCTGGAGCAGCGTGTAGCCGTCCGGTGGCGATTTCACGACTGCTTCGGTCCCGATGTTGCCACCGGCGCCCGGGCGGTTCTCGATCAGAACAGATTGGCCCAGCCGCTCCGACAGCCATTGCCCCATGAGGCGGGCAAAGATGTCGGACCCGCTGCCGGGCGCGAAGCCGACGATGATGCGCACCGGTTGCGATGGATAGGATTGTGCAAAGGCAAGATGCGAAACGGCTGGCAGTGCGGTCGCGCCCGCGGCCAGTTGCAGAAATCGGCGACGTGCAAGTTTCATCGAGCGCCCCCCGGCAGTTCGTATGAAGACTGCCGGCAAGCCTAGGGTCTGGACTCACAACTTGATCCAATAGAGTGCACCGACCAGGGTCGCGGCGGCAAGGAAGTTCCGGGCGAGCTTGTCGTAACGTGTGGCGATGCGGCGCCAATCCTTGATACGACAGAAGTAGTTTTCGATTTTGTGGCGTCGTCGGTAAAAGCGTTTTGGACAATAGGCTTTCTTGACGGCATTGCGGCGGCTCGGGATGACGGGCAAGGCGCCTTCATCCTTGATCTGCTGACGTACTTTCTCGCTGTCGTAAGCCTTGTCGGCGGTGACGGCCAGTGGAGGTCTGGGAGTGTCGAGCAGGTCTGCAACGACCTGGCTGTCGTGGATCTGTCCGCCCGTCACCGTGAAGTTCAGCGGGCGGCCTTTGCTGTCAACGATGGCATGGATTTTCGTGGAGCGGCCACCGCGGCTGATCCCGATCGCCTGATTTTGCTCCCCCCTTTTGCGCCGCTGGCGGCGCGATGGGCTTTCACGATCGTGCTGTCGATCAGATACAAACTGTCGCGCGATTTCGATGCCAGCGTGTCGAAAATTTGCTTCCAGATGCCGCGTCGAGACCAGCGATTGAAGCGATTGTACGCCGTTGTGTAGGGCCCGTAGCGTTCCGGTAAATCTCGCCATGGCATCCCGGTGCGCAGCACGTAAAATATCGCGTTCATGACCTTGCGGTCGTTGGCGCGGGCGCTCTTTCGAGCTTTCGGCATCAGAGGCTCCAAAACAGCCCA
>CAMDFO010000066.1 GCA_945897515.1 Rhodoplanes serenus
TCATGCCCGGGCTTGACCCGGGCATCCATGAGATGGCGCCACACGGATCGTACGTACGTTTGGTATTCGCGGAGAGCGCTCATGAATGCCCGGGTCAAGCCCGGGCATGACAGCGGAGTGTGAGGCGAGTCAGACGCTAAACGCCGTCCTGAATGACTCGCTTCTACTCCATCCTTTACTTCTTCACCCCCGACGCCTTGATCAGCGGGGCGAACTTCGCGGTGTCGGCCTTGATCCGTGCGGCCAGCTCCGCAGGCGTGCTGGCGCCGGCGCTGATGCCCTGGGACGCGAGCTTGGCCTGCACGTCCGGCGACGTCGCAGCCTTGGCGAACAGATCGTGCAGGTTCTTAAGCACCGATTCCGGCGTCTTGGCCGGCGCCATCAGTCCGAACCAGACGAATTCGGAATCGACGTCCGGGTGCCCGGCCTCGGCCATCGTTTGAGCGTCCGGCACCTCTTGCATCCGCGTCTTGGAGGTGACGGCGAGCGCCCGCAGCGCGCCGGATTCGAGATGTTGTTTACTCGGCAGCACACCGACGAACATCATGTCGACGCGACCCGCGACCAGGTCGATCACGGCCGGCGCCGCGCCTCGATAGGGCACGTGCACGATCGGCGCGCCGCTGCTCTTGGCGAACAGCTCGCCCAGAAGGTGGCCGGCGGTGCCGACGCCCTGCGACGCGTAGGACAGGCCGCCGGATTTGCGCTTGGCGAGCGCGATGAACTCCGAAACCGACTTGGCTTCGAGCGCAGCAGGCACGGCCATCATCACCGGAAACGAGAACAGCGTCGTGATCGGCTGGAAGTCGGCGATCGGATCGTATTGGGCGCTGCCCATCGCCGGATTGACCACGAAGGTGGCGTAGCTTCCGAGCAGCAGGGTGCGGCCGTCCGGGGCTGCGTCCTTCACGCCGAGCGTCGCGGTCACGCCGCCGCCGCCGGGCCGGGCCTCGACGATGATGCGCGGCCCGCCCATCTGCTCGACCTTGGCCGCAATGGTGCGCAGGCCGATGTCGGAGCTGCCACCGGCCGCGACCGCGACCACGACGGTGATCTGCGACTGCGCGGAGGCGACGCTCGCCGCCCCAATCGTCAGCGCGGCGGCGAATGCCAGCAGCGCGCAACCTTGCCGGACGGCACGAACGGTCATGGCTCTCTCCCTCGACAGGCGATCATATTGTCTAATTGGTGACCGGCGTGCAAATTGCCGCCCTCGCAGGAGTTTGGAATGCCTGACAAGCTTGCCGTCGGACTGGTGTCGCGCACCTATTTCAACATGCCGCTGTGGGCGGCCCAGGAGCACGGCTTCTTCGCCGACGAGGGTTTGGAGGTGGAAGGCACGATCCACGGCAACCACTCGCAGGTGCCCCCGCTGCTCGACGGCAGCTTCCAGGTGTTCATCGGTTCGCCCGAACTTGCGATCCAGAACGCCAATGAGGGCGGGCCGCTCAAGATCGTCGCCGGCAACGCCGGCAAGCTGGTGCATTCGCTGATCGCGCGCGCGCCGTTCAAGCGCATCGAGGATCTGCGCGGCCGCATGATCGGCATTTTCACCGACAAGGAGGGCACGTTCTTCCACGTCAAGGCGATGCTGGCGGCGCACGGGCTGGATTTTCCGGGCGATTACGAAGTCAAGCACACCGGCGGCGTGCCGCCGCGCCACAAGGCGCTGCTCGTAGGTGAGATCGACGCCGGCCTGCAATCGGTGCCGTGGAACTACGTCGCCGAAGAGGCCGGCATGAACAACCTCGGCGACGTCATCGAGTACGTGCCGGACTGGCAGTTCGTCTCGGTCAACGTCAACGGCAACTGGGCCACGGCCAATCGCGGCGTGCTGGTGCGGTTCCTGCGCGCGATGCTGCGCGGCACCGGCTGGCTCTACGCCAACCGCGCGGCGGCGTCCGCAATCGCGGCGCGCGAATTGCCGGCGCCGCTGCATCACGCCGAGCGGGCGTGGGATTTCTTCACCGGCACCGACGCGCTGACCCGCGACTCGTCGGTCAACGTGAAAGGGCTTGCGCAGGTCATCGCCACCCTGAAGCAGACCAGCCTGCTGGCGCAGAGCGCATCCGACGATCCCGCGACTTACATCGACGACAGCTATCTGCGGGAGGCACGCGCGGCATAACGGTTCGCCGCATCACTCCGCCTTGATCTTGCCCTCCTTCACGACGCGCTCCCATTTTGCGATTTCCTTTTGCAGGAAGCCGCCAAACTCCCCCGAGCTCATCGGCAGGAACTCCGCGCCGCGGGCGGCGAACTGCTTCTGGGCTTCCGGCGAGGCCTGGATCGCGGAAATTTCCCTGTGCAGCTTCTGGACGATGTCGGCCGGCGTGCCGGCCGGCGCCACGATGCCCATCCAGTTGGCGACCTCGTAGCCAGGCACTCCAGCTTCTGCGACCGTCGGAATATCCGGCAACACGGTGCTGCGTGTCAGCGCGCCGACACCGAGCGCCCTGACCCTGCCGGAGCGGATGAACGGCCCGACCGTGATCGTGGTGGCAAATGCCACCTTGGTATGGCCGGCGACGACATCGATCATGGCCGGGCCGCCACCCTTGAACGCGACGTGCAGAAAATCGACGCCGGCCGTAAGCCTGAACAACTCGCCTCCGAGATGCATGAAGCTGCCGACGCCCGCAGACGCATAGGGCACGTCGCCGGGCTTTTGCTTGGCGAGCGCAACCAGCTCCTGGATCGACTTGACCGGAAGCTCGGGGTTGACGACGACCACGGTCGGCGCGGTCGCCAGGAAGGCAATCGGGGCAAACGAATTGACCGGGTCGTAAGGCAGCTTGTAGAGCCAGGGATTGACCGCATTGACGATCGAGACGACCAGCAGCGTGTAGCCGTCCTTCGGCGCGTTGGCCGCGATCTCCGAACCGACGACGCTGGCCGCGCCGCTGCGGTTGTCCACGATGAACTGTTTGCCCAGCCGCTCGCTCAGGTGCGTTGCGAACAGGCGGCCGACGGTATCGTTCACGCCGCCCGGCGGAAACGGAATGATCACCCGCACCGGCCGGTTCGGATAGTCCTGCGCCGCGACCGCGGTCGTCAGGGCGAACAGCAGGCCTGCGGTCTTGAGCCATAGTGAGTGCATCATGGTCCATGCCCTCTCGATGCCGGTGGCGGCCGGCGCCGCATGTCTCAAGGATGGTGGGTCCAGGCGAGAGATGCAACGTTCAACCTGCCGCACCGGAGGCGGTCTCACTGCGCCTTGATGCCCGCGTCCTTCACCACCTTGCCCCATTTCGAAAGCTCGCCCGCGATGAACGTGCCGAACTCCGCCGAACTCATGCGGATCACCTCGGCGCCCTCGTTGGCGAATTGCTTTTGCAGCTCCGGCGTATCCTGCATCGCCGTGAGCTCCTTGTGCAGCTTAGCGATGATCGGCTCCGGCGTACCGGCCGGCGCGACCAGGCCAATCCAGTTGGCGCATTGGTAGCCGGACACGCCGGCTTCATCGATGGTCGGAACGTCCGGCATCGCGAAGCTGCGTTTGAGCGCGCCGACCCCGAGCGCCCGGAGCCTGCCCGAGCGCACGTGTGCGATGGTTGTGGGCACCGAACCGAACGCCATCTGGCTGTCGCCGCCGATCACGTCGATCAGCGCCGGGCCGCCGCCGCGGAACGGCACGTGCATCATCTCGACGCCGGCCATCTGCTTGAACAGCTCGGGACCGAGATGCATGAACGTGCCGATCCCGGAGGAGGCGTATCTCAGGTCGCCGGGCTTGGCCCTGGCGAGCGCGACCAGCTCCTTGACCGACTTCGCCGGCAAATTCGGGTTGACCGAAAGCACGTTCGGCGCGGTGGCGAGGATCGCGATCGGCGCATAGGCCGTCAGCGGATCGTACGGCATCTTGTAGAGGTGCGGATTCACCGTGATCGCGGACGACACGATCATCAGCGTGTGACCGTCCTTCGGCGCATTCGCCACCATTTCGCCGGCGATGATGCCGCCGGCGCCGCCGCGGTTCTCCACCACGAACTGCTTGCCCAGCCGTTCGCTGAGCTGCGCCGCAACGATGCGGCCGACGAGGTCGTTGAACGCACCCGGCGCAAACGGAACGATGATGCGAACCGGCTTGGTGGGATAATCCTGCGCAGCGACGCTCGTGGTGAGCGTCAACAGGAGACCTGCGGTCTTGAGCAATAGTGAGTGCATTCCCATGCTCACCTCCTCACACTGTTCAGTCTCGATGGACTTTTCCGACCTGCGAATTCCCTTCCAAACAAGTTGCTGCGACGATGGTGAACGTCTTCTCCCCGCTTGCGGGGAGAAGCAAGCAAGCTACTGCGCCTTGATGCCGGCTTCCTTCACGACCTTGCCCCACTTGGCCAGTTCGCTCCGCATGAACGCGCCGAACTCGGCCGAGGACATCCGCACCACGTCGGCGCCTTCGTTGGCGAACGCCTTTTGCGCCTCCGGCGTATCCAGGATCGCCTGGATCTCGTTGTGCAGCCTCGCGACCACCGCCGGCGGCGTGCCGGCCGGCGCCACGAGGCCGATCCAGTTGCCGGCCGCGTAGCCCGGGATGCCAGCCTCGTCGATGGTCGGGACGTCCGGCAAGGCCGCGATGCGTTTGAGCTCGCCGACGCCTAGCGCGCGCACCCTGTTTGCTCGAATGTGCCCCATTGCGGAAGGAACCGAGCCGAACGCCACCTTGGTATGGCCGCCAACCACATCGATCATCGCCGGACCCGCGCCGCGGAACGGCACGTGCAGGATGTCGACGGACGCCATCACCTTGAACAGCTCGCCCGCCAGATGCAGCGATGCACCGATGCCGGACGAGGCGTATTGCAACTGTCCCGGCTTTTCCTTGGCCATCGCGATCAGCTCTTTGGTCGACTTCACCGGCAAGTCGGGATGAACCACGAGCACGGTGGGGACCGAAAGCAGAATGGAAACCGGCGTGAACGACGTGACCGGCTCAAACGACAGCTTGTAGAGCCAGGGCGTGACCGTGCCAGCAATCGAGGTGATGAGGAGCGTGTACCCATCCGGCGCAGATTTCGCCACCAGCTCGGTGCCAACCACGCCGCCGGCGCCGCCACGGTTCTCCACGAGGAACTGCTTGCCGAGCCGCTCGCTCAGTTGCGTGGCAATGACGCGCGCGGCCAGATCGTTGGAGCCGCCCGGCGGGAACGGAACGATGATCCGCACCGGCTTGGTCGGGTAGTCCTGCGCGACGACAGGCGTCGCCAGCGCCAGCAGAACAGCCGCAGCGTTGAGCAGTGAGCGAATTCCAGCCATCGTCGCCTCCCCGGTTTCGGATTATAGCTGCGTTATGCTTCAAACTCTCGGATCGCGTCAGCGATGGCGATGACGCGCGCCACCGATCGGATGCCCGCGATCGCCGCGCGATGATCCTCCTCGCGGAACGCCGCGCAGCCGTCCTCGATCAATGTGCATTCGAACTCGCGGACATGGGCGTCGCGCGCGGTCGAGGATACCCCGACATTGGTGACGATGCCGGTGAAATACAGCCGCTCGATGCCGAGCTTGCGCAGCACCCATTCGAGCCGGGTGTTGTGGAACGCCGAATACGCCACCTTTTCGATGGCAACGTCGGGCGTCCCCAGCGCATCGACCAACTGGTGATTCCAGCTTCCGGGCGCGAAGTCGCCCTTCTTCAGGAACGGCCGCAGCGCCTTGAGATCGGGCGCGACGATCGGCTCGCCGCCGCGGCCCGGCACCAGCGTGAACAGCGTCGCGACCACCAGGATACCGCGCGCACGCGCCACCCGGGCCAGCAGCGCGAGCTTGCCCGGCAGAACGTCCGCGGCCGGGTTGCCAAGGCCCGCGCGGTGATACGAGCCGTCGGGATGCAGGAAATTGTTCTGGAGATCGCCGAGAATGAGCGCGGTCGCGTGCGGCTTCGCGTTCGGGCTCATGGTGTCAACATCATTGGCGGCAGCATCATTCCGGCTCGATGCCGACTTCCTTGATCAGCGACGTCCATTTCGTGAGCTCGGTCTTCACGTAGTCGGTGAACTGCTCGCTGCCGCCCCACTGCACCTCCATGCCATTGGTGGCGAACTGCTCCCTGATATCGGCCTGTGCCGTCATCTTCTCCAGTTCGCGCACCAGCGCGCGGACCACCTCGGGCGGCGTATTTGCGGGCGCGAACATGCCGACCCAGGCAATGATGTCGAAACCCGGCATCAGGGTTTCGTCCAGCGTCGGGACTCCGGGAAGCTGTGGGCTCTTGTCCTTGGTGATCTGAGCGATCGGCCTGATCGTCTGCGCTCGGACCTGCGGAATGCCGGTGGTGAAGTCCGGGAACATCGCGCCGATGTGCCCGGCGATCAGGTCGGTCAGCGCCGGCGGGTTGGTGCGATAGGCGACGCGCGTGATGTCGATGCCGGTGCGCCGCTTGAGCGCCTCACCCGACACCTGGCCGGTGGTGTTGCCGCTGCCGTAGCTCAGCTTGCCGGGATTCGCCTTGGCATAGGCGACAAGCTCCTGCGGCGTGCGGATCGGCAGGTTGGGATTGACCGCAAGGAACGAGCGCACCACGCCGAGCCGCGCGATCGGCGTGAAATCCTTGATCGGATCGTAGGAGATGTTCTTGTACAGCGCGGGCGCGGCGGAATGCGTGGAGTTGGTCGTGATCAGCAGCGTGTAGCCGTCGCCCGGCGCGCGCGCCACCGCGGTCGCGGCGAGCAGCCCGTTGGCTCCGGTCCGGTTCTCGACCACGAAGCTCTGCCCGAGCGCGGCTTGCAGGTTCGAGGCGATGCGCCGCGCCGCCGTGTCGGTCGCGCTGCCGGCCCCGAACGGAATGATGAGGGTGACGGGCCGCGTCGGATAGGTCTGCGCGTCGGCGGTCGATGCCGAAGCCGCGACCAGCAGCGCGCAGCCAAGCAGCCCGCGCAAGATGGAAAGTCTGGAACCGAACCCCGGCATGACGCGTCCCCCGAAATGACGATGATGTTTTTATCTCGCGACGGCCGGCTTGCTACGCCGGCGCCGATTTCATCCGCTTGGCGGCGTCGAGCGCGGCGTTGACGATCCCCTGATAGCCGGTGCAGCGGCACAGGTTGCCGGAGATCGCAATTCGCACCTCCTGCTCGGTCGGATCGGGATTGTCGCGCAGGAACTCGATCAAGGTCGTCAGCATGCCCGGCGTGCAGAAGCCGCATTGCAGGCCGTGGTTGTCGCGGAACGCCTCCTGCAACGGGTGCAGCTTGTCGGCGCTCGGCGCGATGCCTTCGACCGTCATGATCTCGTGGCCGTCGGCCTGCACCGCCAGCATCAGGCAGGAGCGCGCCGACTGGCCGTCGAGCAGGATGGTGCAGGCGCCGCAAACGCCGTGCTCGCAACCGAGATGCGTGCCGGTGAGCTTGAGCACGGTGCGCAGGTAATCGGCGAGCGTGAGCCGCACCGGCACCTCGTTGCTGTGCTTCTTGCCGTTCACCGTCACCGCGATGGTGCGCTGTTCTTCCATCAATGCACCGCCGCCTGCGAGCCCAGCCCGGTGGCGCGCTCGAGCGCACGGCGCGACAGCACCGCTGCGAGATGCTGCCGGTAGTCCGCCGAGGCATGAACGTCGGCAAGCGCCTCGATCGTGCGGCAGCTTTCGCAGGCCGTGCGGAACAGATCGACGCTCGCGACCTGCCCGGTGATGGCCTGCTCGACCGCCGTGGCGCGCACCGGCGCGACCGCGACACCGCCGATGGTCACCGATGCGCGGCTGATTTTGCCGCCGCCGTCCTGTTCCAGCAGCACAGCCGCCGACACGATGGCGAAATCGCCGTGGCGGCGCGAGAACTCGACGAATGCTGCCTTGTGATTGGCCGACCACAACGGGAAGCGGATCGCCGTGACCATCTCGTTCAACTCGATCGAGGGCGTCATGAAGGCCACCGGGAAGTTGGCGAACTTGATCTCGCGCTGGCCGTTCGGCCCGGCGACAACGATGGTGGCGTCGTGCGCCGCCGCGACCGACGGCAATTCCGCGGCTGGGTCAAGATGACACAGCGAGCCGCCGATGGTGCCGCGATTGCGGGTCTGGCGGTGGCCGATCTGCATGATCGCCTGGTGCAGCAACGGGCACTTCGTTTTCACCAGATCGGAAAATTCGATGTCGCGCTGGCGCGTCATGGCGCCGATTTCCAGCACGCCGCCGGCCTCCTTGATACCGGACAGGCCCTCGACCCGGTTGAGGTCGATGACGTGGTCGGGCAGCACGAACCGCATGTTGAGCATCGGCATCAGCGATTGCCCGCCGGCCAACAGCTTGGCGTTGTCCAGGCTTCCCAGCAGGGACACAGCCTCGGCAACGGTCTTGGGATCGTGGTATTGGAAGGGCGGCGGCTTCATGTTGGAATGAGTATAGGAAAACGCCGCGACAGGGGGCAATGACAATGCGTCGGTGGATCGCGCCTCGCCTTCTCCCTCTCGTTCTCCTGCTCCTGCTGGCACTGCCGCAACCGGCGCGGGCGCAGAGCGCCGCCGACTTCTACCGCGGCAAGACCGTCACGCTGATCGTGGGCTACAGCGCGGGCGGCGGCTACGACACCTATGCCCGCGTCCTTGCCCGCCACATGGGCAAGCACATCCCGGGCAATCCCACGATCGTGGTGCAGAACATGCCGGGCGCGGGCTCGCTGCGGGCCGCGAACTACCTCTACAACGTGGCGCCCAAGGACGGCGCCACCATCGGCATGTTCAGCCGGGGGCTGGCGATGGAACCGCTGATCGGGGCGAGCGCCACGCAGTTCGACGCCCAGAAGTTCACCTGGCTCGGCAGCGGCACCGAGGAGGCCAGCGTGTTCGTGCTCTGGCACGCCGCGCCGGTGAAGACCTGGCAGGACATGCTGACCACGACCTTCAGCGTCGGCGGCGAAGGGTCCGGCTCCGATCCCGACGTCTACGCGGCGCTGTTAAAGAACAGCTTCGGCGCCAAGCTGCGGCTCGTCACCGGATATCCCGGCACCGCCGAGATCGCGCTGGCGCTGGAGCGCGGCGAGATGGACGGCCGCGCGAGCTGGTCGTGGTCGAGCCTGAAATCGACCAAACCGGACTGGATCGCGCAGAAGAAGGTGAACCTGCCGATCCAGCTCAACCTCAAAAAGAATCCCGAGCTGCCGGACGTGCCGCTGATCATGGATTTTGCAACCAACGAGCGACAGCGTGCCAGCCTGCGGATCATCCTGAGCCGGCAAACCATGGGCCGGCCGTTCATGGCGCCGCCCGGCCTCCCGGCGGATCGCGCGGCGGCGCTGCGCGCTGCTTTCGATGCGACGATGAGAGACCCGGAGTTCGCCGCCGAGGCGAAGGCGCGCGGCCAGGAGGTGAACCCCGTGAGCGGCGCGGAGATCGACAAGCTGCTGGCGGAGCTTTACGCGACACCGAGGGACGTGGTCGAGGAGACCAAGAAGGCGATCGGGGGGCAGTAGGGCCTTACGCGCGCCCCACCACTTTCGCCATCAATCCACGCGCATCGCCCGGCGCGCTGTCGCCGCACCACACGACATACTGGTCCGGGCGCACCAGGATGAGGCGCGACTCGTATCCCTTGCGCGGCTCCGCATAACTGTCACGCACCACCTTGAGCGGAATGCCGAGCGCACCCGCCGCCTGCTCGAATGCCGCAACCGCGCCATCCGACGCGTCGAACGCCAGCAGCGTGAAGTCCGGTCCCAGCTCGTCGAACACGTCGCGCCCGGATGACAGCGCGCGCGGCGTCAGATGATGTCCCGCACGCGCCTTGACCACATGATCGCCATGCGCGCTGCTCACGCCGCCCGGCGGACCGGCGACGACCGTGGAGCCCTCGTAGTGCGGCTCGTAGCCGCTGACGCGCCAGCCGACATCGGTGCCGAACTCGTGCCACATCTTCGCGAACGCTGCTCCGTCCTGCTCCGGCGTGACGGTATTGAGCAGCTCGCCCTCGCGCGCGATCCGCTTGGCGATGAAATCCTCGGCGACCTCCTTGAAGATCGGCCGCCGCTCGTCGCTGTACGAGACCAGCAGCGCGTCGCCGCCCCAGCCGTTGAGCTTCGCCGCCAGCTTCCAGCCGAGATTGACCGCGTCCTCCAGACCGTTGTTCAGTCCGAAACCGCCGTAGGGCGGATGGCTGTGCGCGGCGTCGCCCGCGATGAAGGCGCGGCCGACCTGGTATTGCTCGGCGACCGCCACGCGCAGGTCCCAGAACCCGACGTGATCGAACTCGCAGGCAAACTTGAAGCCCGCGACCTTCTGCAGCAGCCCGTGGAAATCGAAATTGTCCTTGGTGGTGGCCGCGGGCACCGGCGCGTGAAAGAAAAATCCCTCGCCGACGTCGATCCGGCCGAAGAACTGCCAGTAGCCGTTCAGTTCCGGATTCATCACGCGATAGGTCGAGCGTTCGGGAAACCGCTTGAGGCCCTCGTGCAATTCGCGGGAGCGGAACACCACCAGCACCATGGCCTGGTCGAAATCCGTGCCGCCGCGCGCGATGCCGACCTGCTCGCGCACCAGCGAGCGCGGGCCGTCGCAGCCCACCACGTAATCGGCCTCCAGGATCTCGCGCCCGGCGCCGCCCTCTTTCGCGATCGAGACAGACACGCCGTTGGCGTCCTGCTCGACCCTGGTCGCGCTCCATCCGAAGCGCGTTTCCACGTTGGGCAGCGTCTCCATCCGCTTCCGCAGCACCGCTTCCATCCGGTACTGCGGCATCCGGTCGTTGGCTTGCGAATAGAATTGGCGGACGACCTCGCGGCCCGGCGGCGCGAGCCAGTATTCGCTCGAGAGGCTGCGGTATGCCGTGACCTCGCCGATCGGAGAGTCGGGCGGCATGATACGCGCCGCGCGCAATTCGTCGACGATGCCCCAGAACTGGAAATGCTCGAGCGTGCGCTGCGTAAGGTTCTGGCCCTTCGGGATGCTGGGCAGCCCGACGCGGCTCTCCACCACCACGCAGGAAATGCCGCGCAGCCCGAGGTCCACGGCCAGCGCGACGCCGACCGGCCCTCCGCCCACGATGATAACTTGATGACGTTTGCTCACGAAATGACTGGCTGGCTGTTCTTAGTTGGCGGGATTCTTGGCGGGATTGCGCATCTCGTCGGCCGCCGCGCGCACGGCCTTGACGACATTCTGATAGCCCGTGCAACGGCAAAGGTTGGACGACAGCACTTCACGCAGTTCCTCGTCGTCAATATCCGGATGCTGCTCCAGCGTGTTGGCCGCCAGCATCAGAAAGCCCGGCGTGCAGAACCCGCATTGCAATCCATGATGGGCCATGAAGGCGCGCTGCAGCGGATGCAGCGTCTTGCCGTCCGCCAACCCCTCCACGGTACGGATTGTCTTGCCCTGCGCCTGCACCGCGAACATCAGGCAGGAGCGAACCGTCTCGCCGTCGAGGATCACCGTGCAGGCGCCGCAGACGCCGTGCTCGCAGCCGATGTGCGTGCCGGTCAGCCCGCAATCCTCGCGGATGGCGTCGACCAGGGTCTTGCGCGGCTCGACGCGAATGGAGTGATCGCGGCCGTTCAGGTTGAGGATGATGTCGAGCTTGTCGGTCACTTCGGCAGGAACTCCCCGAACTTGGCGCGCACCTGTTGCTCTATCTCTTCGCTCACCCGTACCACGATCGGGAACGTGTCGCGGCGGCGGAACGGCTTGCAGGCGTCGATCACCACGCGGGCGTTGCGCGGATCGTTCTCCGCGTAAGCCATCGGATCGAGCGCGGACGACCAGCAGCCGCGCAAAATCTCCATGCCTTCGCGCGGATCGCAGCGCGTGCACATCGCCCAGATCACCTTATCCATGTCGGCGGGATTGATGTCCTCGTCCACCACCACGACGAAGCGGTTCACGTAAGCGCCGGCATGGCACTGCGAGGCGATCAGCCCGGCTTGCTTGGAATGGCCGGCGTACTGCTGCTTGATCGAAACAGTGAGCCAGAGCCGGCTGCCGCCCGCCGCGTGCGACCACACACCCCTCACCTCGGGCACGCCCGCAGCCTCGAGCTGGTTCCATACAGCACCGGAGCGATACGAGCCGCGATAGAACGAGTCGTCGTCCGGCGGGATGCCGGGGATGGCGCCGAGCAGGATCGGATCGTCGCGATACATCATGGTCTCGATGCGGATCGCGGGCTCTTTCTTGAGACCACCGGCGTAGTAGCCGGTCCATTCGCCGAGCGGGCCTTCGTCGATCCGGTCGTTCGGATGGATGAAGCCTTCGAATGCGATCTCGGCATGTGCCGGGATCGGCAGGCCGGTTTTTGGTCCGAGGATCACCTCCACCGGTTCGCCCAAAAGCCCGCCGGCCGCGTCGTATTCGTTCTTGCCGTGCGGAATTTCCAGCCCCGCGATCATGAACAGCGCCGGGTGCATGCCGCACACCACCGCCACCGGGCACGGCAGGCCGCGCTCGTGATACTTCCGCTGGATCATGTCGCCGTGCTTGCCCTTCGAGCACATCACGGTGGCGAGGTTCTTGCCGTGCGCCTGCACGCGGTAGGCGCCGTAGTTGATCCAGCCGGTGTCGGGGTCCTTCATGATCACCATGTCGCCGGTGCCGATGTAGTAGCCGCCGTCGTGCTCGTGCCATTTCGGCACCGGTATCTTGAACAGGTCGATGTCGTCGCCGGTCTTGACGTTCTCCAGCAGCGCGCCGGTCTTCACCTCGACCGGCGGAATGGTCCGGGCTTCCTTCATGTACTTGCGCCAATGGCGCACCAGCTCGATCTCGGTGCCGTCGGCCGGATTGCCCATGGTCAGGTTGATGCGGCGGATCGAGGTCAGGATGTTGGCCAGCACCCGATGGCCCTTCGGATAGCCGGGAATGTCGTCGAACAGCACCGCCTGGTTGCCGATCTTGCGCTGATAGATGTCGACGATGCCGCCGATCTCGGTCTCGCGGTCAGCGCCGCTGATGTGCTTGATCTCGCCGGCGGCTTCCATTTCGGCCAGCCAGACGCGGAGATCCTGCCGCGACGCATTGGTGCGGCTGGTGGTGCGCGGATCGACGTTGGTGTTCATGGCGCCTCTCCGAACTTCCGGCAGGCCTCGCGGTCTGCAATTCCCGGGATCATAGCCCTATTCAATAAGGCACGCGATCCGGCTTGGCGTGCCAGAGCCGGAACACCTCCAGCGCCTCGCTGGCGCTGAGCCGGCGCATCGGCAGCTTGCGGCTGTCGAGCGGCGCCGCGACCTCCCGGTAGATCGCGTCGTCGTCGAAGCCGATGGCGGCCGCGTCAGCGCGGTCGTTGGCGTAGACGATCTCGGACATCCGCGCCCACCAGATCGCGCCCAGACACATCGGGCACGGCTCGCAGCTCGTGTACATCACCGCGCCGTCCAGCACATGCGAGCCGACCGCCTGGCACGCCGCGCGGATCGCAACGATCTCGGCATGCGCGGTGGGATCGCCGGTCGGCACCACGCGGTTCACGCCCTCACCGATGATCTTGCCGTCACGCACCACCACCGCTCCGAACGGCCCCTCGTCGGTCCTCGCGCATGCGGCGGACAACTCGATGGCGCGGCGCATGAAACCGGCGTCATCCATGGATGCGCCCCTTCAGCCTGGCATCGAGGATCGCCTTCAGACGCTGCGGCGTCACAGGCAACTCGGTGACCGCACCGGGAATGCCGATCGCGTTGTCGATGGCCGAGGCGATAGCACCGCCGACGCCGTTGATGCCGCTTTCGCCGGCGCCCTTGATGCCGAGCGGATTGAGCGGCGACGGATAGTCCTGCGTCAGGATGATCTCGACGTCCGGGGTCTCGCGCAAACTCGGCAGCAGATAATCCGCGAACGTCACGGCCAGCGGATCGCCGCGCTCGTTGTAGGTGAACTCCTCCAGCAGCGCGCCGCCCAAGCCTTGCGCAAAGCCGCCGGAAATCTGGCCCTTGACCAGCATCGGATTGATGGCGCGGCCGATGTCGTAGCCGATGACATAGCGCAGCACCTGCACGCCGCCAGTGTCGGGATCGACCTTCACCACGGCGAGATGGTTGCCGTAGGGATAGACCTGATGCTCGACGTGGAAGTAGCCGTCGGCGGAAAGGCCGGGGTCGCGGCCGCCCAGCGTCTTCGAGGTGTTGGACAGCGCCGCGGCGATCTTGCCCAGGCTGATCGAAGGCCCGCCCGGACGATCCCGGCGCACCACCTCGCCGTCGACGATGTCGAGCGTGTCGACCGGCGCTTGCAGCAGTTCGGCCGCGACATCGAGCGCCTTGGCGCGCACCAGCAACGCGGCCTCGCGCGTCGCCGACGCCGTCATCACCGTGGCGCGCGAAGCATGCGCGCCGATGCCGTGCTCGATGCGGTCGGTCTGGCCGTGGATCACGCGCATCTTCTTGTAGTCGGTGCCGAGCGTTTCGGCGGCGACCTGCGCCATCACGGTCTCGAACCCCTGCCCGATCGACGCGCCGCCGGTGATGACCTCGACGATGCCCGACGTATCGACTTGGATGCGCACGCCGTCGACCGGCCCCAGGCCCGCCTTCTCGACGAACATCACAAGGCCGACGCCGACCATCTCGCCGTTGGCGCGGCGCGCCGCCAGATCGGCGTTGAGCTTGTCCCACTCGACATATTCGAGAACCTGATCGAGCAGCTTGTGGTAGTCCCCGGAGTCGAAGTGAATCTCCTCGCCCAGCGCTTCGAGCGGCCGCTTGAACGGCATCTCGTCGACCGTCACGGCGTTGCGCTTGCGCACCGCAATCGGATCGAGATTGAGCTGGTGCGCGATGGCGTCGACCAGCCGCTCGCGCACGAACGTGGTTTCGAACCGGCCGGGCGCGCGATAGGTCGCGGCTGGGGTCTTGTTGGTCAGCCGGAAGTGACAGACCGCGCGATACGCGCCCGGCACGCGATACGGCCCGGGCAGCACGCCGCAGGTCATCATCGCGACGCGGGTGGCGTGGGTGCGAACATACGCGCCGTTGTCGTGATGGATCACGTCGTCGATGGCGAGGATTTCGCCGTCGTCATTGCAGGCGGCGCGGATGTGATGATGCTGGTTGCGCGAATGGTTGGCGGCGATCAGGTGCTCGCGGCGGTCCTCGATCCACTTCACCGGACGTTCCAGCTTGAGCGCGGCGGCGCACACCAGAATATCCTCGGGATAGATTTCGCCGCGGATGCCGAAGCCGCCGCCGACGTGCGACTCGAAGCAGTTCACCGACGACGGCGGACGGTTGAGCATCCGCGCGATCAATTCCTTGTTCCGGTGCGGCACCTTGGCGGCGCCGTGCAGCTCAAGCTGGTCGCGCGAAGCGTCGTAGCGGCCGAGCGCGCCGCGGCATTCCAGCGGCACGCCGGAATGCCGCCCGGACGTCAGTTTGAGTTCGACGATATGCGGAGCATCGCGGAACACCGCCTCGACGTCGCCGTAGCCCTGATAGAGCACGGTGGCTTCGGTGTCCTTGCCGGGCGAGAATTCGCCGGGCGCGTCGCGGGCGTCGAGCAGCGGCGGCAGCTCCTCGATCTCCATGGTGACGAGATCGGCGGCGTCCTCGGCGACATAGGGGTCCTCGGCGAACACCGCGGCCACCGGATCGCCGACGTAGCGCACCTTGTCGGTCGCCAGCACCGGCTGGCGATAGGGCGCGAGCTTCTCGATCGGCCCTTCGCGGAAGTCGATGGGACCGATGTCGGTGATGTCCGCCGCGGTCCAGACCGCCACCACGCCCAGCACGGCCTTTGCCGCGCTGGTGTCGATGGAAAGAATCTTTCCGTGCGCGTGGTTGGATCGCACGATCCGCATGTGAAGCTGGCGCGAGAAATTGATGTCGCCGGCAAACCGGCCGCGGCCGGTAACCAGCGGCGGGTCCTCCAACCGCTCGACCGACTGGCCGATCCATTGGGTGGCGCGCGTGGTGTCGTTCATGCGCCGGCCTTTTGTTCGGCCTGCTCCAGTGCGCGGCGCACCATCGCGCGGGCCACGTCGCGGCGATAGCCGGCGGTGTTCTGGTTGTCCTCCAGCGGATCGAGCGCACGCGCGACAAGCTCCGCCGCCAGTTCGAACGTGTTGCGCGTCGGCGCGCCGCCCCGCAGCGCGTATTCGGCTGCATCGATACGACGCGGCGAGGCTTCCGCTCCGCCGACGGCGAGGCGCGATTCCGCAATCACACCGTCCTGCACGCCGTAGATCGCGACCGCCATCGCCACGGCGAAATCCCCGGCGCGCCGGTTGAACTCGGCAAAGCCGACGCGCACGCCGGCGCGCAGCGTCGGCAGCCGCACCTCAGCCAGCAGTTCGTCGTCGGCTAGCGCCGTCGTCATGATGCCTTGAAAGAAGTCCACCGCCGGAATCACCCGCGTGCCGCGCGTGCTGATCGCCACCATCTCGGCGTCCAGCGCCGCCGCGACCGCACACCATTCCGAGGCCGGATCGGCATGGGCGATGCTGCCGCAGAAGGTGCCGCGGGTACGGATCGGATGGTGCGCGATATGGCGCACCACCTCGGACAGCAGTTGGCCGAGCGGCCCCGGCACCACCGGACGATGAAACGCCGCGTGCCGCACGCCGGCACCGATGCAGAGCCGGCCGTCCTCGACGACAAGGCGCTTAAGCTCGTCGATACCGTTGATGTCCACCAGGTGCCGGGGCCGCGCCAGCCGGAACGCCATGGTGGGAACCAGGCTCTGGCCACCGGCCAGCACGCGGCCATCCTCGGGGGCGACCTGCGCGAGCAAGGTTACGGCTTCCGCCACGGTTCTGGGCGCGTGATAGTGAAAAGGGGCGGGTTTCATCGTGGCCGGCACCATAAGGCGGACAGCCATGCGCTTCAACGCCGCCGGTCTGGCGTCATGCGCGGGCGAAGCGATATGCTCCGCGCGCACATTCCCACCGAAAGGCTCCTTTGCATGTCCGACGATATTCTGACCCAGCAGGACGGCCCGATCCTGCGGATCACCCTCAACCAGCCCGAGCGCGGCAACGCCGTCACCGACGAAATGGTCGTGGAGCTGACGCGCCTGATCGGCGAAGCGCATAAGGCCTCGGACATGGTGGTGCTGCGCGGCGCGGGGAAGGATTTTTGCGTCGGGCGCTTCGGCATGGGTTCGCGGCCGGCGGTCGAGCCCACGGCCTACGCGCGGCGGAATTTCTCGGACGTGGTGTTCGACGCCTATGGCGCGATGCGCAATTGCCCGATCCCGATCATCGCCGTGGTGCAGGGTGGCGCGCACGGCTTCGGCTGCGCGATCGCGGCGGCCTGCGACGTCACCATCGCGAGCGACAAGGCGAGCTTCTCGGTGCCGGAAATGGCGCACCAGATCATGCCGACCATGGTGATGTCGTCGTTCGTCGACCGCGTGCCGAGGAAGGCGATGGCCTATCTGGTGTATTCGATGTTCGAGGTGAGCCCGGAGCGCGCGCTGTCCTACGGCATCGTCAGCGACGTGGTGCCGGCCGCGCAGCTCGACGCTACCATCGACAGACTCACCGCCGCGATGCTGAAGGCGCCGAAGATTTCGCTGACCAGCGCGAAAGAGTATATCCGCACCGCGCCCGACATGCCGGTCGCCGGCGCGATCGAGTACGCCCGCAACCTCCACGCCACCATCAATTCCGCAGCCGAGATCAGGAAGCCCCGTCAGTGAAAGTCTTCATTTTCGATCTGCTCCCGTATGGCAAGCACTTCGACCAGTACAAAGAATCCAAGTATCTCCCCTATCCGCTCCCAGGCGACCATTTCGACCCCGAGGTCGCCGCGCGGACCTACGAGGAGCATCTCCTGTGCTGGGAGGAGATGGACAAGCTCGGCTTCGACGGCGTCGGGCTGAACGAGCATCACACCACGCCGCACGGCCTGATGAACTCGCCGAACATGATGGCGGCGGTCGGCGCGCAGCGAACCAAGAAGCTGAAATTCCTGCTGCTGGGCAATCTGGTGCCGCTGCACAATCCGCTGCGCATCGCCGAGGAGCTGGCGATGGCCGACAATCTGTCGCGCGGCCGGATTCTCTCGGGCTTCGCGCGCGGCGTGCCGCGCGAATACAACGTCTATGGCGTGTCGATGGGGGAATCGCGGGCGCGCTTCGAGGAAGCGGTCGAGATCATCATGAAGGCCTGGACCGAGCCGGTGTTCTCGCACCAGGGCAAGTTCTGGTCGTACAGCGACATCGCGATCTGGCCGCGGCCGTTCCAGCAGCCGCATCCGCCGGTGTGGGTGCCGTTCACCGGCTCCAAGGAAACCATCGAATGGGCCGGCAAGCATAACTTCAGCGCCGTGATCCCGGATCATCACCGCGGCCTGACCCAGGACATCGTCGGCTATTACGCCAAGCAGCTCGCGGCGAACGGCACCCGCATCACGCCGGAGCACATCTGCTTCTTCGCCGACGCCTACGTGGCGCAGGATCGCGCCAAGGCGATCCAGGAGTACAGCCCGTTCTATCTCTATTTCGTGCACACGCTCTGGCACCACGGTTCGCTGGAGCAGAAGTCGTCGCCGAAGGGCACCGGCTATCTGTCATCGGCGTCCTACGACTACATCAAGCCGGAGAACCGGGTCGGCGCCGGCGTCGACCGCGAGGGCATGCAGCGGACCACGCTGGCCGACATCGAGCGCAAGATCGACCTGGGCGAACTCGCCTGGGGCTCGCCCAAGGAGGTCACCGAGCGGCTGATCGAGGGCGCCGAGCGGATGGGCGCCAACACGCTGCTGCTCAATATGAACGTCGGCGCGATGTCGTACGACGTGTTCCTGGAGCAGATCCGGCGGTTCGGCAAAGAGGTGCTGCCGAAGCTGCAGGCGCATCAAGTAACGAAGGTGCCGGCGGCGGGGTAGCTGCAGCGCACCATCGCCCACTCTTGAATCCCCCTATCCCAACCGGGCACAGTGCCGCCCAGGAAACACCCTCCCCTCAGCCGCAGGAAAGATCGGTCAGTCCCATGTCCCCAGCCGTCGCCCGCCAGACCAGTAACGCCCCCTCCCATTCGACCGCCTACTACTTCCTGGAAGGACTGAACGAGATCGGGATCGACCACCTGTTCTGCAACTTCGGCACCGATCACGCGCCGATCATCGAGGAGATGGCGAACCGCACCAAGCACGGCGAGAAGATCCCGAACATCATTCTCTGCCCGCACGAGAACACCGCCTCCCACATGGCGGCCGGCTACGCGCTGATCACCGGCAAGCCGCAGGCCGTGCTGGTGCACGTCGACGTCGGCACTGCGAATTCCGGCAACGCGATGCACAACCTGTTCCGCAGCCGGCTGCCGGTGCTGCTGATGGCCGGCAAGGCGCCGTTCACCGCTTCGGGCGAACTGGTCGGCTCGCGCGACACCTATGTGCATTACGTGCAGGAGCCTTTCGACCAGGGCAGCCTGGTTCGCCCCTACGTGAAATGGGAGTGGACGCTGCCATCCGGCATCGTCGTGAAGGAGGCGCTGCGCCGCGCCCACAACATCATGTCGAGCCAGCCGCAAGGCCCGGTCTACATGATGATGCAGCGCGAGACGCTGACCCAGAACTGGAACGCCGACGAGGTGAGAAGCTACTCCGGCGAGGAGTTCACCAACGCGCAGGCCAGCGGCGCCGATCCCGCGGTGGTGGCGCAGCTCGCCGACCGGCTGATCGCGGCCGAGCATCCGATCCTGATCACCGGCTATGCCGGACGCAACGCCAAGACCGCCAAGCTGATCGAGGAACTCGCGGAGTTTGCCGGCGTCGGCATCTTCCAAGGCAACATGACGTTCAACATCAACCACGAGCATCCTTGCTTCGTCGGCTTCTCGGCCGACAAGCATCTGCCGAAGACCGATGTCGGCCTGCTGGTGGATGTCGACGTACCGTGGTTCGCCAGCGACGTGACGCCGAACCCGAAGGCGTTCTGGGCCCATATCGACGTCGACATTCTCAAGCCGGCGTCGCCGATGTGGACCTTCCCGGGCCACATGCGCATGCAGGGCGATTCCGGCCGCATCCTGGAGCAGCTCCTGGAAGAGCTGAAGAAGAAGGCCACGCCGAAATTCAAGGACGCCGCAGCCACGCGCGTCACCGCCTTCACGGCCGAGCGCAACGTCCGGCGCGAGAACGCCAAGAAGCTCGCCACCAACAAGGGCAAGCCGGATGAGATCAATCCGCACTACCTGTTCTCCGAGCTGAACAAGCTGCTCAACGACACCGACATCGTGTTCAACGAAGCGATCCGCAACGCCGGCGCCGTGCTGATGCAGCTCACCCGCCCGTTGCCGAATTCCTGCGTGCGCGCCGGCGGCGGTGGGCTCGGCTGGTCCGGTTCGATGGCGCTCGGCGCCAAGCTCGCGGCGCCCGAGCGGATGATGGTGCAGGTGGTCGGCGACGGCAGTTTCTATTTCGGCAACCCGTGCTCGGTGTTCTCGCTGTCCAAGCAGTACAAGCTGCCGATCCTGACCATCATCACCGACAACATCGGCTGGTCGGCGGTGAAGGAATCGACGCTGCGGGTGTTCCCGCAGGGCGAAGCCAAGACCGCGAACACGTTCCAGTCGGACCTGTATCCCGATGCCGATTTCGCCAAGATCGGCGAGGCGTTCGGCGCCTACGGCGAACGCCTGACCGATCCGGAAGAGGTGCCGGCCGCACTCGCGCGCTGCGTCAAGGAAGTCCGCGCGGGCCGCACAGCGGTCCTGCACGCACGCGTCACCAAGCTGTAACCGCCGAAGAGCCGCATCGCCGCGTGGCTGAAAGTCCGAACCTCAACGTCCTGGCGTCGGTCGCGCTGAAAGGCGTGCTGGAGCAGTTCGCCCCGGAATTCCGGCGCATAACGGGCCGTGGCCTGACCATGGGCTACGCGCCCGCCGGTATCGTCGTGCAGCGCGTGCGTTCCGGCGTTGCGAGCGACGTGGTGATCGTGACGCCGGAGACCATCGACGTGCTGATCGGCGAAGGCCGCGTGGTCGCCGGCTCGCAACGTGCGATCGCGCGATCCGTCATCGGCGTTGCGGTGCGCGCCGGCGCGCCGCGCCCCAAGATCGGCAGCGTCGCGGATTTCCGCGAGGCGCTGCTGCGGGCGCGTTCGGTGGCCTACACCGATCCCGCGACCGGCGCTGCGAGCGGCGTGCATTTCGTGCAGCTTCTCGACCGCATGGGGATCGCGGACGCGATCAAGGCCAAGGCGAAGCTGGGCGACGGCGGCCCGGTCGCCGAATTTGTCGCGCGCGGCGAGGCCGAACTGGCGATCCAGCAGATCTGCGAACACCGGCTGGTGGCGGGCGTCGATGTGGTCGGCCCCGTGCCGGCCGAATTCCAGAAGGTGACCACATTCATTGCGGGCGTGGCGGCCGATGCATCGGCGGCGCAGGACGCCGGTGCGCTCGTCACCCTGTTGTGCGCGCCGCATGTCCGGGCCGCCATGCCGGCGCATGGGCTGGAGCCCGCCGCGGACTAAGCCCGGCCGCACGCAACGCATGCAAGGTGCGCGGCAGACCGCTTGGCGAAACCCCGACCCGGTGTCATGCTGGACTGAGCCAAAAACAACACGTCAAAAGCAACGCAAAGCGTTGAACGGGAGGACCCGATGCGGATCATGGCGCTGCGTTCCGGCCTTGTTATCGCAGCCAGTGCCGCGCTGCTCGGCAGCGCAACGGCCCAGACCTATCCGTCGCGCAACGTCGAGCTCATCGTGTCCTACGGCGCCGGCGGCTCGACCGATGTGGTGGCGCGCGTCGTCGCGCAGAAGCTGGGCGAGCGGCTCGGGCAATCGTTCGTGGTGCTCAACAAGCCAGGCGCGAGCGGCACCATCGGCATCAACACCGCGATGCGCGCCAATCCGGACGGCTATACGCTGCTCAACGGCTACACCTCCGAAACCGTGGTGGTGCCGCAAATCTCCAAAACCATAAAATACTCGGTGGTGGACGATTTCGAGCCGATCGCCATCACTGGCATCGTGCCGGTTGTGCTGATCGTCTCGAAGAACGTGCGCGCCAACAATCTCAAGGATTTCATCGAGGAGATGCGCGCCTCGCCCGGCAAGTACACCTACGGCGGCGGCATCGGCAGCCCGCCGCACGTCATGGGCGCCTGGATGAACAAGGTCAGGGGCCTCGACGTCCGGCACGTGCCATACCGCGGCGGCGCGCAAGGCATCAACGACGTGGTCGGCGGCCACATCGACATGTTCTACGGCGGGGTCGCCGCGGCCAAGGCCGCGATCAGCTCCGGCTCGGTGAAGCCGATCGCCGTGACGGGCGATGCCCGCTCCGCCGCGCTGCCGAACGTGCCGACCTTCAAGGAGGCAGGCGTGCCGGAGTTCGACCTGACGAGCTGGACCGTCCTGCTGGCGCCGAAAGGCACGCCGGCCGCCATCCTCGACCTGCTGCGCAAGGAGACCATAGCGGGGCTGAGCGAACCCAAGACCCGAGAGTCGCTTGCCGGACACGGCGTGGAATTGAGCCAGACCCAGGACGTGCGGCAGTTCCTCACGAGCGAGCGGGAAAAATACGGAAAAACCGTCCGCGAACTTGGCATCACCATAGGCGACTGACCGCACGCCTCTCACGTAAGATATTGATATCGCTATAATATTGGCGTCGCATTGGCGCGCCGATAAATCAACTTTTAACCCAGTTTCTTAAGCCGACGTCACGAATTGATCGGTAATAACTCACCGGCGTGGCAGACCACAATTGACCTCGAGGAAAAAACCCAATGACCGCTTTTCTTCGCTTCATGAAAGACGAATCCGGCGCGACCGCGATCGAATACGGCCTGATCGCGGCTGGCATCTCCGTGGCGATCATCGCCGTGGTGCAGGGCATGGGCTCGAAGCTGAAGACCAGCTTCACCAGCGTCCAGAACGCTCTGAACTAAGCGTCGTCTTCCGATCCCATTGAAAGGCCCCGGCTCTGCCCGGGGCCTTTTGTGGTGTCTGCCCGCCACCGCTTTCGTCCCGTACAAGGTCAGACAACGGGACAGCGCACCGACTGCCGGTGTCTGACCGACCTTTACCTGTGATTGAACGAGATTTCGTCGGACAATTTCACACCGGCAGCGGCGCAAACTTCAGCCAATAGCAAAGCGTCCCGTCGCGGGCGGCCATTGCGAACGGGATTCTGGCCGTTGCAGTTGTTAGATGCGCTCTCCGGTGTGTGCGTTCAGCGACAGACCTGCCGGCCGCCGACCACCTGACAACGCACCGGCGGCGGCGCCGGGCGTGGCGCCATCACCGGCGCAGGCCGTGGTGCGATCACCGGCGCGACCGGCTGCGACCGCTGCACCACCTGCGGCTGCGGGCGAGCTGCGGGTTGCGGTGACGGACGCACCACCTGCGGCTGCGGGCGAGCTACGGGCTGCGGCGACGGACGCACCGCCTGCTGTTGCGGGCGAGCGGCGGGCTGCGGCGGTGGACGCACCGCCTGCTGTTGCGGGCGAGCGGCGGGTTGCGGCGGTGGACGCACCGCGTGTGGCTGGACGGCAGGCTGCGGCGGCCGGGCCGCAATATGCGGCGGGGGTTGTGGACGAGCCGGTTGCTCCTGCTGATTTTGCTGCACGCGGTTGATCGCCGCCTGCGGGATGTCGGCCGGCCGCTGCGGGATCGCGGCCACCGGCGATGCGATCGGCGGCGCTGCCGGACGTATCGGCTGCATCACGGCTGGCGACGGTGCGCCGAGAGTCGGCGGCAGCGACGGCCGCGGCGGCACGGAGCCAAGCGCAGGTGGCAGTGATGGCTTGGGTGGCGCGGAGACAAGAGCGGGCGGCAGCGACGGCCGCGGCGGCGCGGAGCCAAGCGCAGGTGGCAGCGATGGCTTGGGCGGCGCGGAGACAAGAGCGGGCGGCAGCGACGGCTTAGGCGGCGTCGCTGTGACGCCCGGGGTGGGCGCTCTCGGCACCGCGGAAGGTATCGCGGTCTGCGGCGATGGCACGGCCGTGGGCTGATGGGTAGGGCTGGTCAAGGCGGTCTGCGCCGGAGAAGTCGTTGCAGCCGCCGGCTTGCCGACCGGTTGGTTGGCGCATGGCTCGAATTTGTTCGCCCCGGTCCGGCACATGGTGACACCCCGCTGATCGCCTACCAGCGGTGTATAGGCCGACGTGCCCAATGTCGGTGGCGGAGGCGTCCGGGCCGGTGTAGTTGGCGGCCCAATGACCGGCACCTGCGGCGGCACGGGCAGAACGACCCTTGCCGGAGCGGTGCTGCCTGGCGGTTGGGCCGAAGGCGTGTTGCTTTGTGTAGCACCTTGGATGGTTGGCGGCCTTGGAAACGGCAATGGCTCCCGCGGTGGAGCGGCCCCGCCCGGCGGCAAGCCCGCAGTCGCGGGCAGCGAGGTCGCGCCGGCCGGCGTGTTCGATCCTTGACCGCAGCAGCCGGGCGCGCCCGGTGTGCTGCCGATCTGCGCCGGCGCGCGCGGTTGCCGCGGCGGAAGCGGCGGACCGATCAGGCCGTCACCGTAGGTGGGCTGGCCGTCGCGGAGCGGGGCGCTCGGATCCGGAGGCAGGGTAGTGGTTGGATCGCCTAGCTGCCAACCATCGGGGAATCCCACGGTGCCAGGCGGCGGGCCGTCCTGCCAGCCGCGCGGCAGCATCACTGTGCCGTCACCGCGAGGAAGCCGATCCAGACGCCGCACATTGGTCGGACCGGGGTCTGAAGGCTGGTCGGTCTGGCCGAACAGCAGCGTGAGCGGATCGGCTCGCTGTCCCCCGGGATCGGACGGCAGCGGGTTGCTCGCCTGACCGGGCCTCAACATGTCAGGCGTACCAGGCGGCGGAACGAACGGCGTAAGATCGGCGGGCGCCGATGGGCTGTTGACCACCAAGTTCACGAAAGCACTGCCCAACACCGATATCACACCGGCAGCAACACCCAGCCCCACTGTGGGCAGTAATCCCATAGACGCACTAACCCCGCACAACCCGCCCAGGCCGTAACCTATGGCGGCAAGGGAGCCGTATCCAAACCCGGAAACGATGCTCCGTCCGGCCAAGCCACCCGGACCGGTGTTGGGAATCTGATCGACGATCGGGTTAACAAGGGCCCGGCCCGCGTAGATGAAACCGTTGATGACCGCGCCCGGCGGGTTTGAGCCGGCGGCCAACTGAAGCGTCGTGGTCAGAGCTCCGGCAAGGAAAGCACTGGCGGCAACGCCGGTCGCGCCCTGAGGTTTGAGGCCGGGTGATGCATCCGATCGGATCATCCCGGCAATGCCGGCGGCAATGATATCTTCGGGCTTGACTGGTTTTGCCGGGTTGAAAAAGTTGGCCCAAATGCCGCTCGACGTGGCCATGCTGCCCATCGCACCGACCACCGAGCGGCTCATGACATCGCCGGCCGTGGGTGCCCGATGCCCGTGCCCCGATTGCGCGTGACCGTGTTGCGCGTGCACTTGCGTCACGGCAGCCGCGAGCACCACAAACAACGCACCTGCCAATCGCAGCGGACCGATCATGGTATCCCCCGTTGGATCAAGACATCAGCGCTCGTAGCCGCGCTTGCGCAGGATATCGAGCATGCCCAGCCGCACGCGGTCGGCACCTTCCTGAATCCGCGGGGCCATCGCTGTGAGCATTTCGGCGGCGGCCTGCGGCAGCACGCGCAGGGTCTTCATGCCGATCGGCGTCCGGTAGAACGCGATCAGCTCGCGGATTTCCTGCGCGGTGAGCAGGCGTGCGTAGATCACGGGCGCATCGTCCATGGTCTGGCGCATTGCCGCATTCTGCGCGCGCTCAAACTCCGCGCGCAGCTCCAACAGAGTGGGACCATCGATGTTGGGGTACTGCTGCTGGAACGCAGCCTCGATCGCCGGCCAGATCTCCCGGTCCCGTTTATCTGCGAAATCGGACATGATACTTGCAGACATGATCGCGGTAAGAGCGCGCGCCGCCAGGAGCGCTTCTGCTGTGGCCGTATCTTGCGTGCGCGCCTGCGGCGTCATGCACAAGCCAACGGCCGCGCTGAGCAGCACCATTTTCAGGAATTTCATGACGCCTCCGTCGTGGGCGCTGCTGCCGCGCGCGTGTCGCCGCAAACGGCACCACCTGTCGCTATCGGTGGCCATTATAGGAAAACAATCTGCACAAACGCAAGGTAGCTTTAGCCGGGCGGGGCCTATTGCGCGCCGATGCTCCGGATCAGGTGCCCCGCCATATCATCGACCGCGGCGATATTGACGCCTTCGCCCGACAGGCTGAAAACGTAATACCAGCCGCCGCGCGACACGATCACCGTGCTCACTTGATAGATAGCTTGGCCGGAGGGCTGGCAGGCCAAGCTGCGGTAGGCGATGTCGCCGACGTAATCGCCTGTAGCAATCTGTCCCGATTGGCCGCCCGCGCCCGCACAGGCGTCCGCCGATTGCCCAATGATCGCATCGGCCAGCGCAGCGATGTTTTCGTATTGGCCTCCAAGCTCCTCCGGATTGGTGAGCTGGAGCCTTCCGGCAACAGCCTGTGTGCGCCATGCCAGATGCTCCTCGGACCCGGTATCCAGAAAGGTCGCGAGATCGGCGTCGTCGAACAGTGAGCCGCGCATCAATTGCTTGGCTGTGATGTAAGCTGCTGCGCGCTTGTCGCACTCGGCAGAATTGCGCGAGGCGCCTTGGCACATCGGCTGCTGCGTTGTCGGGTCGAGCCCGATGAAACGCCGCCATTGCGTCAGCTTGGACGCCTCAGCGAGAAAGACGCGCCGGCCGGCCGCCGCGCCGTCGAAGGTGATCAGCTCGGTGGCGCGACACTGATCGACCAGGATGGCGCGGATGCGACCGAGCATCAGCGCGAACGGTGCATGGTCGAGATTGTAAGCGGCGGCGTTCTGCGCCGTCAGTTGCACCGCCACCGCCGGCGAGCACCATTGCTCTCCACCGATGGTTTCGAACGCGATGCCGAGCTCGCGCGACCGGCCGTTGACGGGCTGAGCGTCAGCGGCCGCCGCGCACAGCACAGCGAGCAGGAAAAGCGAGTAGGCGATGCGCCGCAGCGCGTCAGACTTCCCAGCCCCGGGCGCCCTTGCAAGCGTTGACGGTGTCGTTGAGGACGCTGCCATCCTTGAGCACCACCTCTTGCTTGATCGTGCGGCACTGCCGTCCATCAACCTGCTGGGTGCTTACGACTTGAGCGGTGCCCCGGACTCCGGTCTTACGGCTCGAAAATTTTTTCGGCTTACCCGACACCGCAGCGGCGCGGGTTGCGGTCGCCATGGCGCGGCGATCCTCCTCGTCGAGGGATGCTCCGATGCGGTTGCCGATGAGTCCGCCGATTGCGGCGCCCGCGACGACGCCGACAACAGCACGCCCACCGCTGCCGCCGATCAACCCGCCGAGCACGCCGCCTAGAAGAGCGCCCGCGGCGGTGCCTTCACCTTCGCGCTGACCCATCTGCGCGGATGACGGCTGTGCCGACCCGACGATCAGGCCGAGCGCGAGCACGGCAGCAGCGGTCAGTGGCTTCCCATGCATTGCAATCGTTCGTGCTTTCACGACGCCCCCCGTATCCAAAGACGCAGGCACCCAACAATGTCGGCGCTAAACCAAAGGGCACCTCGAATAATTGCGTCCTGGCCGTCGTTCGTCAAATCAGATT
>CAMDFO010000067.1 GCA_945897515.1 Rhodoplanes serenus
CCGCTCGACCCGACCAAGCCGATGGCGACCCGCACGCTCATTCACGCGGTGCGTGAGGGCAATCCGCTGGTGATCTTTCCGGAAGGCCGCATCACCGTCACCGGCAGCCTGATGAAGATCTACGACGGCGCCGGCCTGATCGCCGACAAGTCCGACGCCTTCGTCGTCCCGGTCCGCATCGACGGATTCGAATACACGCCGTTCACCCGGCTGTCGAAGGCGCAGGTGCGGCGGCGCTGGTTCCCCAAGGTCATCGTCACTGTGCTCGAACCGGTGAAGCTCACCGTCGATCCCGAGCTTAAGGGCAAGCGGCGGCGGCAGGCGGCCGGCGCCGCCCTCTACGAGATCATGTCGAACCTGGTGTTCCGCACCACCTCGATGGAACGCACGGTGTTCGAAGCCGTGGTCGAGGCGGCGCACATTCACGGCGCCAGCCGCGTCGCGGTCGAAGACCCGATCGGCGGAACGCTGAGCTACAAGAAGCTTCTGATCGGCGCGGCGGTGCTGGGCCGCAAGCTGATGCCGCTGGCGCCGCTGGGCAAGCCGGTCGGCGTCATGCTGCCGAACGCCAACGGCGCCGCTGTGACACTGCTGGCGCTGATGTCGTCGGGCCGCGTGCCCGCGATGATCAATTTCACCGCCGGCCCCGCCAACGTGCTCGCCGCCTGCAAGGCCGCCAACCTCGACGTCATTCTCACCGCGCGCACCTTTATCGAAAAGGCCCGGCTGGAAAATCTCATCGCCGCGATCGAGACGCAGGTGAAGATCGTCTATCTCGACGACATCCGGCCAACCATCACGCTCGGCGACAAGCTGCGCGGCCTGTTGCAGCACAAGAAGCCGCTGGTGAAGCGCACGCCCAACGACTGGGCCGCGATCCTGTTCACCTCGGGCTCGGAGGGCACGCCGAAAGGCGTGGTGCTCTCCCACCGCAACATGCTGGCGAACGCGTCGCAGGCCGCGGCGCGCATCGACTTCGGCCGGCAGGACAAGGTGTTCAACGTCCTGCCGGTGTTTCATTCGTTCGGCCTGACGGTGGGGCTGGTGCTGCCGCTGGTGTCGGGCGTGCGGATCTATCTCTATCCGTCGCCGCTGCACTACCGGATCGTGCCGGAGCTGGTCTATGGCGTGAACGCCACCATCCTGTTCGGCACCGACACGTTCCTCAACGGTTACGCGCGCGCCGCGCACGCCTACGACTTCCGCTCGCTGCGCTACATCCTGGCCGGCGCGGAACCCGTCAAGGAGGCCACCCGGCGCGTCTACCTGGAAAAATTCGGACTGCGCATTCTCGAAGGTTATGGCGTGACCGAAACCGCGCCCGCGCTCGCGCTCAACACCCCGATGTTCAACAAGTTCGGTTCGGTCGGACGCCTGTTGCCCGGCATGCAGGCGCGGCTGGAGAAGGTCGAAGGCGTCGACGAGGGCGGGCGGCTGTTCGTGAAGGGGCCGAACGTCATGCTCGGCTATCTGCGCGTGGAAAATCCCGGCGTGCTCGATCCGCCGGCCGAGGGCTGGCACGACACCGGCGATATCGTGACCATCGACCAGCAGGGCTTCATCACGATCAAGGGCCGCGCCAAGCGATTCGCCAAGATCGGCGGCGAGATGATCTCGTTCGCCGCGGTGGAGGCGATCGCCGCCGACCTGTGGCCGGATGCGCTCTCCGCCGTCGCCGCGGTGCCGGATGCGCGCAAGGGCGAGCGACTCGTCATGCTGACGCAGACGAAGGACGCCACCCGAAGCGAGTTTTCGGCTTTCGCGCGCTCGCGCGGCGCATCCGAGCTGATGACGCCGGCTGAAATCGTGGTGATGGAGAAGCTGCCGCTGCTCGGCACCGGCAAGATCGATCTGGTCGCGGTCGCCAAGCTGGTGAAGGAACTGGCTACGGCGAAGCCCGCACCGGTAGTGGTGGCGTAGCTCTCGCGTCACACGACACTGTCATGCGCGCCTTTTCTCTCGGTTGTCATTGCCGGGCATAGCCGTCGAAGACGGCCGTCGCTTCGCTCGCCTTATGACCGGCAATCCATGAGCGCCCTCCGCGAACGCCACTCGTCGGTCTTTACTCGCTGCACCCGCTATGGATGCCCGGGTCAAGCCCGGGCATGACAGCGGAGTGCGTGATTGCTACCCTCCCCGCAACGCGCAGGAGGACCCCATGAACGTCAACGCCAAGCCGGAATCCACCTTCAAGCTCGAAGCCGTCCACCCCGATCCGTCGCAGGCGCACAAGATGCCGTATGCTCCGGCGATCAAGATCGTCGGCGCCTGCGATCTGATGTTCCTGTCAGGGGCGACCGCGTCGCCGCTCTACCACAATCATCCGCACCAGGACCACGAGCACATCCATCCGCATTCGATCGAGGACCAAACGAAGAATGCGATGAATGCGATCCAGTCGATCCTCGAAAGCGTCGGCGCAAGCTGGAAGGACGTGATCAAGGTCACGAAATATCTCACCGACTTCCGCGAGGCCGACGCCATGCACAAGACGATGCACGCCTATTTCGGCGACTGGCTGCCGGCCAGCACCACGGTCTGCATCAACCAGCTCAGCTCGCCCGGCGCGCGCATCGAGCTCGACATGATCGTGGCGTTGCCGAAGTCGGCGGCGAGGTAGGCGTTCAAGCCGTCTAGTCCCAGGGCGGCAGCGCGCGGTCCTTCGGATTGGCGATCCGGCCGTCGGCCCGCTTGAGCGCGGAAATCCGCTTCATCTCGTCGTCGCTCAGCGTGAAGTCGAACACTTTGGTGTTGTCGGCGATGCGCTGCGGGTTGGAGGAGCGCGGGATCGGCGCGACCTTCTGCTGGATGAGCCAGCGCAGCGCGATCTGCGCGATGCTGCGGCCCTTGGCCTTGGCGATCTCGGCCAGCACCGGATCTGAGAACAGCCGGCCGCGGCCGAGCGGGCAGTAGGCGATGTACACGAGGCCGCGTTCGCGCACGAAGTTCAGGAGCTTGGTCTGATCGAGATAAGGATGATACTCGGCCTGCAACGCCACCAGCGGCTCGGGGCAGAGTTGCAACGCCTCGCCGAGCAGGCCGGTGGTGAAGTTCGCTACCCCGATGTGACGCGCGCGGCCGTCGCGTTTTTCCTTCGCCAGCGCCTGCATGGTTTCGCCGAGCGGGATTTTCAGGTTCGGCCAGTGCACCAGCAGGAGATCGACGTAGTCCACCTGCAGCGCTTTCAGGCTCTGATCCACCGAGCGGTGGAAGTCCGCCGTGTGCAGGTTCTCGTGCGACACCTTGGTGGTCAGAAAAATGTCGGCGCGCGATACGCCGGCGGCGCGGATTCCTTCGCCGACCTGTTCCTCGGTGCCGTATTTCCGCGCCGCATCGAGGTGGCGGTAGCCGGCCTTCAGCGCGGCCACGATGGTGTCCGGCGAAAATGAGCCGGTCATCGGCGAGGTGCCGAACCCGAGAGCCGGAATGGCGGTGCCGCCACGGGATGAAAACGTGGGGACGGAAATGGGGGGCATGCGGGGATATCCTTGGCGGGCGGGGCGGTTGCTTCGCAAGCCTACGATCTTCCCGCATTCGCCGCTACGCTGGTCCTTCGGCCGATGATAGGAAGTGACCGAAGGCGAGGTTCTTGAATGTCGCAGGCAGTGTTGAGCGGCCGGCTCGATCGTCCGGTGGACCAATCCGATCATATCCTCGGGCCGGACAACGCCGAAATCACCCTGGTCGAGTACGGCAGCTACGCCTGCCCGCATTGCCGCGCCGCCAACGACCGGATCGCTGAAATCCGCGATCAGTTCGGCGACCGCATGCGTTACGTGTTCCGGCACCGGCCGCTGACCGGCAGCGAACTCGCGCGCCGTGCCGCCGAGTTGGCGGAGCGCAGCGAGCCCGAGCGGTTCTGGGACGTGCACATCGAGCTGATGACGCGCTCGGAGACGCTGACCGAGGACGACCTGGTCACGGTTGCGCGCGAGCTTGGGCTCGACCCGGAGCATCCCGACGTTGCAACCGAGATGGCCCGGCGCGCCAAGGCCCGTGTCGATGCCGACGAAAACAGTTCGCGCGCCAGCGGCGTCATGATCACGCCGACGTTTTTCATCAACGGCCGCCGCTACGACGGGCCGTGGGACGAAAGCTCGTTCACCGATGCGCTGATCGGCTCAATGGGCCATCGCGTGCGTTCGGCGGCGCTCGACTTCGCAAGCTGGGCGCCCTCGACCGGCGTGCTGCTGCTATTGGCGACGTTGCTCGCGGTCGCGTTCACCAACTCGGCGCTGGGGCCGTCGTTCAACGCGTTCTGGGAGCAGTATCTTGGCTTCACGCTCGGCGACGCCAGCTTCCGGATGTCGCTGCGGCATTGGGTCAACGACGGCCTGCTGAGCGTGTTCTTCCTGGTGGTCGGGCTTGAGATCAAACGCGAGTTCACCGTCGGGCACCTCGCCAGCCGGCGCCAGGCGGCGCTGCCGATCGCGGGTGCGGTCGGCGGCATGGTGGTGCCGGCGCTGCTGTATCTGATTGTGATTCCGCAGGGGCCCTGGGCGCACGGCTGGGGCGTGCCGATGGCGACCGACACGGCATTCGCGGTGGCGCTGATCGTGATGCTCGGCCAGCGCGTGCCGGTCGAGCTGCGCATCTTTCTGACCGCCGCGGCCATCGTCGACGACATCGGCGCCATCATCGTGGTGGCGCTGTTCTATTCAGGCGATCTGCATTTCGGCTATCTGCTGGCCGCCGCCGCGATCGCCGGGACGCTGGCGCTGCTCAACGCGTCGCACGTGTACCGCGTCTGGCCGTACATGCTGCTGGGCATCGCGCTCTGGGCCTGCGTGCACGCCGGCGGTCTGCACGCCACCTTGGCCGGCGTCGTGCTGGCGCTGTTCATTCCGACCCGGCCGCCGCCGAACCTGCGCGCCCTGATGACCCAGGCCGATACCATCATCGCCGCGGAATCGCGGCATGGCGACGAGGTGCTGCGGCATGGGCCATCGATCCAGGCGATGCGCGCGCTCGACGCCATCCACGACCGGCTGGAGTCACCCGCCGACCGCATGCTGCGCCACGTCGAGCCGTGGTCGAGCTATCTGGTCCTGCCGGTGTTCGCGCTGGCCAATGCCGGCGTGCTGCTGGCAGGCGATGTGCTGCGCGGCCATGAGCCGCTGATGCTCGCCATCATCGCCGGGCTGGTGATCGGCAAGCCGCTGGGAATGGTCGCGGCGTCGGCATTGGCGGTTTGGCTCGGCGCCGCGGTCAAGCCTGCGGAATACTCGTGGCGGCAATTGTCGGGCGCCGGCGCGTTGGCCGGGATCGGTTTCACCATGTCACTGTTCATTGCCGGACAGGCGTTCCCGGTGGAAGCCGATTTCGCCGCGGCCAAGATCGCGGTGTTCGCCGCCTCGATCCTGTCGGCGGTGATCGGCGTCGCGGTGCTGTGGATGGCTGGGGGCGATGAGCGCGCGGAGGCGCGACAGCAAGCTTCGTGAGGTGAGCGAGCCCGGGACGTGGTAAACGAGTTCTGTCTATGCGTGACAAATTTCAGACAATTGCGCGAACCCATACCGTAATACGTTAATTCCCTGACCTCTATGGTGGCCGCCTCGGAACAGGTGGCTCATGCTCAAGATTCTCAAGATTTTGAAGACCTACGGCGTCACGATTACGATCAGCGTGTCGTTCTTTGTTTTCGGCTTTTTTGTCACCGCCGGCACCTTGGGGCTTTCATCCCGGGAAATCATCACCGGCCTGGTCTCTGGCGCAATCGGCGGCATCACCACGCTCGTGGTGACGATGTTGAACTCTCGGGAGCTCAGCGCCCATCTGCATGCCAGACTGTATGAGTATCCGCCCCCGCAGCAGTAAATCCGCTCCGCGCTCTGGACGCCTGCTCTTTCAGGCGCGCGAACAGCGATAGCTAAAATTTTAGGAAATTAGGAAAGTTCCTCGACAGACAATGTGCGTAACGTCGCCAATGGTCCACCAAAGGTGATGCCATGGCGCGTTCGTTCAAGTTGTTTCTCCAGGACGAATCCGGCGCGACGTCGATCGAGTATGCGATCATCGCGAGCGGGGTGAGCGTCGCGATCGTCGGCGTGGTGCAGGGTCTCGGCAGCAAGCTCAAGCTGAGCTACGAAGCCGTCCGCAATACGATGAACTGACCGTTCAAGCCGGCTCTCGGCCGCACCCACCCCTGTGAACATGGAAGATGCGTCGGGTGTGGCGGCCGGCCGCTGGATTTCCCCGCAACGCGCAATTTGATTGGATGGCGATCCCGGCTTTTTAGGCTAACGAAGGCTTAGAAGGCTCGTGGCGTCGGCTCGCTAGGCTTTTATTGGGACGTATAAAGTCTTACGAGACGGTTCCGGCACGGTTATAGCATCGAGTAATGGCGGAGACCTGTCATCGAGCCGACATGAAAATCAGGCATAGCAACCGCCAGGATGATCAATGAAAGATCGCTCGCGTGCTGATGCCCGGCATTCGCCGATTTCACGCCCTCTTTCTCTCTGACATCCACCTGGGCACCAAAGGGTGCCAAGCCGAACGGCTCCTGGATTTTCTGCGCTGGCACGAAGCCGACGAAATTTATCTCGTTGGCGATATCGTCGATGGCTGGCAGCTCAAATCAGGCTGGTATTGGCCGCAATCGCACAATGACGTGGTGCAGAAGCTGCTACGCCAAGCCCGCAAGGGCACCCGCATCGTTTACGTTCCGGGCAACCACGACGAGTTCCTGCGCGGCTATTATGGCAATCATTTCGGCGGGGTGGAGGTTTCCGAGACTGCAATACATGAAGCTTGCGACGGCAAGCGCTATCTCGTCATCCATGGCGACCATTTCGACTTGATCGTGAAGCACGCGCGCTGGCTCGCCTATCTCGGCGATCATGCCTACGAGAATGCGCTGCGCCTCAATCGCATGTTCAACGCCGCGCGGCGAATGCTCGGATTTCCGTACTGGTCGCTGTCGCAATGGCTCAAGCTCAAGGTCAAGAATGCCGTGAGCTATATCGGGGAGTACGAACGCACGCTCGTTGCCGAGGCAGAGCGGCACTCCGTGGACGGTGTAATCTGCGGCCACATCCATCATGCCGCGATCCGCGACGATTTCGGCACGCGCTACATCAATTGCGGCGACTGGGTCGAAAGCTGCACCGCCGTGGTGGAGCATTTCGACGGCCGTTTCGAAGTCGTCACCTGGACCGGCGAACACTTCTTGAACGGCGACAGTGAGTGCTTCGACGCCGAGCCGTCGATGGCCGATCCCAAAGCCGCTTAGCGCACTTCGGGTTGCGTCACACGATTGAGACATGAATTAGCAATTGTGCCGCATGCGAATCGCCGACGCGACCGGCAGGTCGCCGAACCATCCACGAGCGGGGACAGCATGACACGCGTGCTTGTGGCAACGGATGCCTGGCATCCGCAGGTCAACGGCGTGGTGCGGAGCCTGACCTCGCTCGCAAAGAGCGCGGCGGACCTCGGCGCCGCGATCGACTTCCTCACGCCGGAGGGATTCCCCTCGCTTCCGCTGCCAACCTATCCGGACCTCCGGCTTGCACTTCCGGGCCCTGGCGAAATCGCGAACCGCATCGAGCGGGCCGCGCCGGATGCGGTTCACATCGCGACCGAGGGGCCGGTCGGCATCATGACGCGTGCCTATTGTATGCGCCGCGGCTTGCCGTTCACCACGAGCTACACGACCTGCTTTCCCGAATACATTTCCGCGCGCGCGCCAATTCCGGAATCCTGGAGCTATGCGGTTTTGCGACGCTTCCACGCCGCCGGAACCGTGACGATGGTTTCGACCGGTTCGCTGATGACGACACTCCGCCAGCATGGGTTCCGCAATCTCGGCATGTGGACTCGTGGCGTCGATACCGAGCTGTTTCGGCCGGACCGTGCAGTCTCGCTCGACCTTCCGCGGCCGATTTTCGTCACCTTTGGCAGGGTAGCTGTCGAGAAGAACCTGCCAGCGTTTCTCTCGCTTGATCTGCCGGGCAGCAAAGTGGTCATAGGCCAGGGCCCCCAGGAAGCCGAACTTCGGCGCCGGTTTCCGGATGTGACGTTTCTGGGTCTCAAGGAGGGCGTCGCTCTGGCCGGGCTGGTCGCCGCCGCCGACGTTTTCGTGTTCCCCAGCAAGACCGATACCTACGGCATCGTGCAACTTGAGGCGCTGGCGTGCGGCGTTCCGGTCGCGGCCTATCCGGTCACCGGTCCGAAGGACGTCATCGGAATTCACCCCGTCGGTGTACTCCACGATGATCTGCAGACCGCATGCCTGGGCGCACTCGACGTGTCCCGCCAAACTTGCCGCGAATTCGCGCTGAGCCATTCATGGGAAACCAGCGCCAGGCAGTTCATCGGCCACATCGAGCACGTACTCAACGCAGGTTCCCGCAAACCGCGCTCGGCGTGGCCCGTGCAGAGCACGGCACGCGGATCTTCAATCTAATCGCAAAACCAAACGAGGATGCGAAATGGCAGTCGCGACGGCAACGGACTTCGACAAGGATATGGTCGAGCGGGCGTACGATCGGTGGGCGCCGGTCTACGATCTGGTGTTCGGCCCGGTGTTCGAGCGGGGCCGGCGGGCGTCGCTTGAAGCTGCGGAGCGCATCGGCGGCCGGATTCTCGAGGTGGGCGTCGGCACCGGAATTTCGCTGCCGGATTATTCCAAAACGAATCGCATCTTTGGAGTCGACATCTCTGAGCCGATGCTGCGCAAGGCGCGGCAGCGCGTCAACGATCTCGGCCTGAGCAACGTCGAAGGCATCGCAGTCATGGACGCCCAGTGTCTGGAGTTCGATGACAAGTCTTTCGATGTCGTTGTGGCGCAATACGTTGTCACCGCCGTGCCAGACCCGGAAGCCGCGCTCGACGAATTCGCGCGGGTGCTCAAGCCAGGTGGCGAGATCGTTTTGCTCAGCCGCGTCGGCGCCGAGGCGGGCCTGCGGCGCGCGCTGGAACACTTGTTCGCTCCGGTCGCGCGGCAGCTCGGCTGGCGAACGGAATTCGCCTGGGAGCGCTACGCTCGATGGGCGGAGCGTCCCCATGGTTTGCGGCTGGTCGAGCGCCGGCCGATCCCGCCGCTCGGACATTTCTCGCTCATTCGATTCGTCAAAACCGCCACCTGAGTGGCTCAGCGGCCGAGATCAACGCAAAGGGGACATCCATGCAAGGTTTTCTCGAAGCTCTGAGAGTGCAGCGCTGGGACGACCATCGCTACTACCACCACAGCCGGATCAACCAGGCGCTTCACCTTGTCAGTGCCATCAGCTTCCTGGTCGCCTATGTGCTGGTGTTCTTCGATCCGGCGGCCGCTGCGCTGGTGGGGTGGCTGGTGGCGATGACCAGCCGGCAGATCGGCCATCTGTTCTTCGAGCCCAAGGGCTACGACGAGGCGAACCAGGCCACGCACGAGCACAAGGAAGAGATCAAGGTCGGCTACAATCTGAACCGCAAGATCGTGCTGCTGACGATCTGGGCGCTGTCGCCGCTGTCGCTGTTCATCGACCCGACGCTGTACGGCATTCTCGATCCCTACACGACGCCGGCCGAGTTCGTCCGTCAGGTCGCCAAGATCTGGCTGTTCTTAGGCCTGGCCGGGCTTCTGTTCCGCACCGTGCACCTGTTCTTCATCAAGGACGTCCAGACCGGCCTGGTCTGGATGACTAAGATTCTCACCGACCCGTTCCACGACATCAAACTCTATTACAAGTCGCCGTATTACCTGATGCGTGGCGAGTTGATCGAGCCGAAGCAGCGTCACGGTTGAGTGCGGTGATCGGTAGCGTGCCTCCGACAATGCCCACCCCGGATTTCCGGGGTGGGCATTTGCTTTTGGACTGGATCGTTTTCGGACAAGAATCCAGATCAGGATTCCGCTCAGCCGGATCGAGTTATTGTGCGGCGCTGCTAGCGAGCGGGCAGGAAGCGGTGCGCGATCATTTCTCGCAAAATCCGCCGCTTGATCGACTTGTTGGTCGTTGCCGGATCGCCCCACCACCAGCCGTCCTGCTGCATCGACTTGGCGGCGGCGACAAAGCGGTCGGCGACCGCTTGGAAATCCGCGTCGGTGTAATTCAGGCTGAAGATCAGGCGGCCGGTGCCGATCCAGCTCAAAGCCAGGCCCTCGGCGCGCAGATAGTATTGCAGCATCCAGTTGTAGCGCGACGGCTGCGTGTAGCTGACCGTCCAGATCGAGGACAGGTTCGCCACCTGGACCGGCAGGCCCTCGTCGTGCAGGCGCCGGTTGAGCTCCACGGCGCGCTGGTTCCAAAGCGCATCGAGATCGCGATAGAGGTCGCGGATTTCTTGCGACTCCAGCCGGTGCAGAAATTCGCTCATGGCCGCCATCACATAGGGATGGGCGTTGAACGTGCCGCGGGCGAAGCAGATGTCGACCGGGCGATCGTCGCGGAACCGCCTCATCAGATCCTTGCGGCCACAGATCACTCCGATCGGCAGCCCGCCGCCCAGCGTCTTGCCGTAGGTCACCATGTCGGCCTTGACGCCGAAGTACTCCTGCGCTCCCCCAGGAGCGAGACGGAAGCCGACGAACACCTCGTCGAAAATCAGGATGATGTTGCGTTCGGTGCAGACCTCCCGCAAGCGCTTCAGCCACTCGGTGTAAGCCGCTTTGTCAAAATGCGCGGTGCGTCCGCTGTCGACCAGCGCCGAATCGGCCGGCGCGTTGGCGTTCGGATGCAGCGCCTGCAACGGATTGACCAGCACGCAGGCGATATCGCGCCGCCTTCGCAGCACGTGCAGCGCATCCTCGGACATGTCGTTCAATGTGTAGGTCTCGTGCGCCGGGACCGGATTGCCGACGCCGGGCTGCACGTCGCCCCACCAGCCGTGATAGGCGCCGCAGAAGCGCACCAGGTGAGACCGCTTGGTGTGATAGCGGGCGAGCCGGACCGCCTGCATCACGGCCTCGGTGCCCGACATATGGAACGACACCTCGTCGAGCCCCGAAATGTCCTGGAGCCGTTTCACGTTGTCGGCGACGACCGGGTGATAAGGGCCAAGCACGGGGCCGAGGTCACGGACGCGCTCCTGGCCGCGTGCCATGCACTCCTTGTAGAAATCGTAGCCGAAGAGGTTCACGCCGTAGGAGCCGGTGAGATCGTACGAGCGGTTGCCGTCGAGATCGGTGACGGTGACCCCCGAGGACGACTCGACAAACGATCCGGTCTGCAAATGCCGGCGGACGAAGCGGCTGAACTGGAACGGAACGCGGTAAGTGTCGACGAACTGCAGGTCGGAGATGCCGTTCCTCGCTTCGTCGGTGAAGGCAGCGGTCTTCGAATACCGGTTCCCGTACAGGTCGGACAGCCGCATGAAACCGGCGCGGCGCTGTGCCGCGATGTCGGCCGGCGGATTGTCGACGCTGAAGAACTGCGTCTCGCCGTATTCGTAGAACGGCACCAGCGCCGCAATCCGCCGCGCCATTCGGGAATGCCCGGACAGCGATCGGTGCTTGGCCTTCGACAGCTCCAGACGGGTTTTCAGCTTCACCAGCGACGTCGTCAGCGCTGTCGCGCCGAGCGCATAAAGGGCGAATGACGTGATCGGCGAATCCATTCCTCCAAGGGCTACCCAGGGAGTTTAACCGCTTCATGACAATCCGATCCGCCATCGCGAAAGTATGCCAGCAGGAGGATCTCAATTTCCTGCTGACCAACAGGATACCCAGGCGGCTGCTGACCCGGTTCATGGGCTGGTTCAGCCAGATCGAAAACCCGCTGGTGCGTGAGCTGTCGATCGGAATCTGGGCGCTGTTCTCCGATCTCGATCTCCGCGAAGCGAAAAAGCTGCGGTTCAGGAGCATGCACGACTGCTTTACCCGGGAGCTGAAGGAGGGCGCGCGGCCGATCGATCCCAATCCCGCGGTGTTGGTCAGCCCGTGCGACGCGATCGTGGGCGCATCCGGAAAGATCCAAGGCACCGAGCTGCTGCAGGTGAAGGGCTTCCCCTACACGTTGCAGGACCTGCTCGGCGATCCGGAGCTGGTGAACACCTACCGCAATGGCCAATACGTGACGCTGCGACTGACCTCGAGCATGTACCATCGCTTCCACGCCCCGGCCGACTGCCGCGTCGAGCGGGTGACCTACATTTCCGGCGATACCTGGAACGTAAACCCGATCGCTCTGAAGCGAATCGAGAAGCTGTTCTGCAAGAACGAGCGCGCGCTGATCCGGACCCGGCTTGCTGCGAGCGGGACTTTGGTGACGCTGGTGCCGGTCGCAGCGATCCTGGTGGCGAGCATCCGCCTGCATTTTCTGGATGTGCTGCTCAGCCTCAAGCATCGCGGTCCCAACGTCTGGACCTGCGACGCACCCTTCCGGCGCGGCGAGGAGATGGGCTGGTTCCAGCATGGCTCGACCATCATTGTCTTTGCGCCCGTTGGCTTCGCACTGTGCGAAAGTGTCAGGGAGGGGATGGTCATCCGGATGGGCCGGCCTTTGATGCGAGTGCCTCAATCGGCCGAGGATGTCGAAACGGCCTTGTCACGGAACTGACATGCGTCCGCAGTAATGCGGTGTCCGGAACCGCCAAATGTCCCCGCGCTACGCGATCTACTACACGCCGCCGCCGTTTTCGGCCCTGGCCCGCTTCGGGGCTGGCGTCATCGGTTACGATTGCTTCGATGCTGCTGACATAGCTTACGCTAGGCTCGATGGCATCGATCCCAACATCCATAAACTGATGACCATCGACCCGCGCCGCTACGGCTTCCATGCCACCATCGTGGCGCCGTTCTATCTGCAAGGACATTCCGAGGATGAACTGGTTGCCGCAGCCAGCGCCTATGCAATGAAAACCGCGCCGGTCCATATCGGGAGGCTGACGCTTGCAGCGATCGGAGATTTCATCGCTCTTGTTCCGGCTAAAGTGAACGGCGGAATCTTGCAACTCGTTGCTGCGTGTCTTGAGACCTTCGATGCATATCGCGCCCCGCTGTCCGCGGCCGATCGGGAACGTCGTTTGAAGCCCGGTCTGACGCGGCATCAAATCGAACTCATGGACCGCTGGGGCTATCCCTACGTACTCGACGAATACCGGTTTCACATGACACTGACCGGTGTGTTGCCGGAACGGGTCCGCAACGAATTTCGTCTCGCGCTGGATCAGGCCTTCGCCGAGCGCACGACCGATTCCTTTGAGCTGGACGCAATTTCAGTGATGCGGCAAGACGACGTCGGCGCGCGCTTTCGCGTGTTGCGGCGGTGCGCCCTGCGCGGTTAAGTCATCAGCCCGGCAACAGGCGCGATCCGTCCGTCAGATGTACGATCCGGCCCGCAGCTACGGTCGCGACGACGCGCGGGTGATGTTCGACTTGCACCAGGATGAGATCGGCCCGGCAGCCAGACGCGATCCGGCTACGATCCGAGAATCCCGCCGCAGTCGCGGGACTGCGGATTCTATATCATCGACTAGCTCGCCCCTGTGGCAGGAGACGCTGCAATCGGAAAAACAAGCGGTCCCGACGTGAGCCGGGACCGCGAGTGGGATTGGGGTCGATAGAGGGTATTAGGGCAGCGGGCGAATGGTAGAGGTGGAGTGTAACGGGAAGGTGACGGCTGCCCTTCGATATCTGCGCGGTCATTTGGGCAGCGCTTTGCTGCCGTTTGCATCCCAAAGCGCTTCCAGCCGCCGCCGAAATGCCTTGGGCGGCTCCGCAAACACACGTGCGGCCATACGCGCGCCCGCGGCAACGTGCTCAGCCTGTCGTTGTGCGATGAGCGGTGACAGCCGCGACCGCCATGGCGCCAAGGATTGATGCGGCTCCGCCAGCCGGGTCAGCAAAGTGAGATCCTGATATTGGCCCAGCCGCGTCCGCAGTCTTTGAGCCTCTTCGATCCATGTCCGGCCCATTCGCGGCCAAAGCGGCTCGACCAGTTCCATCTGGTAACGGTGCTCGACGACACGTTGACGCAGCTCGTGGATTTCCTCGGGCGTCGCCAGTGTCCAATTTCCAGGGATGAGCCGTTGCGCTTTCCGGTATGCCATGGCGAGGCTCGCCGCCACTTCAGGAAAGGTCATCGCCTCCAGTTCCCATTGAGCAACCTCGTCCTCCGCGGAACCAACCCACGTCATGAGGCGCGTGCGAGACTTGGCGTTAAGTTGGATCCGTTCCTTGGATAGCTTGATCGCTTCCAATCGGCTGGTGATTGTTTCGATCGATCTGGCAGACAGACCGTCCCTCGGTCCGTCCTCGAGGAGGTCGTTCAAGGCATCAAGGGCGGACTGTGCATCGCGAGAGCCGCCGAGATTGCGGGCTAGATCGCGGGCTTCGATTCGAAGACGCAGACGGTCATCGCCAAGAGGCAGGAGCCGGAGCAGCGCGCGCCAACGTTTGATGGCCTTTCGCACGTCGTGGATCGTGACTGCGTCGGCCTTTGGCGGTCCCTCCAATGCGGATCGGGCCTCGCCAAGAATGCCGAGTGCCACGTGCTGCAACGAAGAGCCGACGGCTTGCCGAGGATACAGGGCGGGCTTCTTGCTCATGAGGCTGTGTGCATCGAAGCTTGGTTGGCCCGTCGAACGGCTCAATGAGGAAGTCGGATTCCAATCTCCGCTGTCGTGTCGGCTTTCGGCCGTTCGTCAGGGAATGAGTGTCCCTCGACCATGTAGTATACGGCTTCCGCAATATTGGTCGCGTGATCGCCCATTCGCTCGATATTCTTGGCGCAGAACAGCAAATGGATGCCGAAGGTAATCATTTCCGGATCTTCCATCATGTAGGTAAGGAGCTCGCGGAACAATGAAGTGTACAACGCGTCGATCTCTTCGTCTCGCGTCCACACGGAAAGAGCGATCCCGATATCCCTGCGCGTAAAGCTGTCGAGTACGTTGTGCAACTGACTCTGAGCGAGAGTGGAGATGTGTTTCACCCCGCGGAGCGCCTTGCGAGGCATGTCCTCGCCGTTCAGGGTGATGACCCGTTTGCTGATGTTCTTCGCCAGGTCTCCGATGCGTTCGAGTTCGTTGGCAATTCGGAGGATTCCGACGATATCCCGCAGATCCACCGCCATAGGCTGGCGCGTGGCTATGGTCGCGATGGCGCGTTCTTCGATTCTGATCTGCAGCGCATCCACCATAGCGTCCATTTCCACCACGCGTTGGGCGCGCTGACGGTCGCGTTTGGCGAGCGCATCGATTGAATCCGTAAGCTGCTTCTCGGCGTAACCGCCCATCTCCGCGACCATCTGGGTCAGGGTCTGCAGGTCGGCGTCGAAGGCTTTGGTCGTATGCTCGCTGATTTCAATGGGCATGGTTGTTCCTGGCCGCGACGTGACGCGCGGATTTGGCATGAGAAGGTATGGCTTCGGATTGGCATGCCTGAGTACGGCAGCAACGCAAGGCGGCGCACTCGGACGGCGAACGTCGCCCAGGTGTGACGCAAGGGCGTGACGCTCTACGCATTGCACTCACAAACCGGATCCCGGATCGTCCGCTCCAACTGAGCTACACCCGGACCTTAAATGCGTATGCCGAGTCGATGACACAACGATGACAGAGCTGGTTTTCCGCTTTACGCCGGAGTCACCAATTTCAAGCCGATCGTGCCTCCCACGATCAGCAGAATGCATCCAAGGCGGGAGGCGTCCGCCGGTTCCCCAAACATGGAAATTCCGACAATGACGGTGCCGGTCGCGCCGATCCCTGTCCAAATTGCATAGGCGGTGCCGAACGGAACCGACTTCAGAGCGGCGGCCAATAGCGCGAAGCTGAACGCGATCGCCACCAGGGTACCCACGCTCGGCCACAGCTTTGTGAAACCGTCCGAATATTTCAGGCCCAACGCCCAGACGATCTCCAGAACGCCTGCGAGAAAGAGCGAAAGCCATGCCGACATGTCGGATTTCCGGAGACGATTCGATTATCCCGGATAGCGCACCAGCGTGTCACGCGGGTGAAGCGCCACCGTCACGCCTGGAAAGAGCGGAGTCATTGACCTGTCTTCGAGCTGTTGGGTTCCTGTCAAAGAGCGTCGGCATCCTCCACGGCGATTCGGTCATGGAGCTCCAATGTCCATCGAAACGCCCGCGAAACGTCTGCTGACACGGCGGCGAGTTCTCAGTACCACGGCGTGCTTTGCGGCAGTGACCACGACTGACGCTATCGCCAATCCGTTCATCAGCCGGGCAGCGGACCGTCCGGCCGTCACCCACGGCGTTCAGTCCGGCGATGTCTCGGTCGATTCGGGCGTCGTGTGGGCGAGGACGGATCGTCCTGCGCGCATGCTGGTCGAGATCGCAACCAGCGACAGCTTTCGCAATGTCCATAGCGCGTCGTCGATCGATGTGTTGCCCGAAAGCGATTTTACGGCAAAGGCGCTGTTCGAAAATCTCCCTCCGGGGCAGGAGATTTTCTACCGAATTCGATTCGAGGACTTGGCATTTCCGACGGTTCTCAGCGAAGCGCACATTGGACATTTCCGCACAGCATCGAGTGACCGCCGTTCGGTATCGTTCGTCTGGTCGGGTGACACTGCCGGCCAGGGATGGGGCATCGACGAGTCCCGCGGCGGAATGCGGACCTATGCCACCATGCTGGATAGCCGCCCCGATTTTTTCATTCATTGCGGAGACAGCATCTATGCAGACGGTCCGATCGAAGAGCGGATTAAGCTGTCCAACGGCGAGATCTGGAGGAACGTCGTTACCGAGGAGAAATCTCGCGTTGCCCAGACGCTTTCCGATTTTCGCGGCAACTACAAATACAACCTGCTCGACAAAAATCTAAAAGCATTCAACGCCGAGGTGCCGATCCTGGCGCAATGGGACGATCACGAGGTCACCAACGATTGGTGGCCTGGTGAGATGCGTCCCGAGTACCGTGACAGAAGCACACTGCTGCTCGCCGCGCGGGCAGGTCGCGCCTTCCATGAATTCATGCCGACCCGGCAGTCGATGACCGAGCCGGGACGAATCTACCGCAAGATTTCATACGGGCCGTTCCTTGATGTCTTTCTGCTCGATATGCGGAGCTATCGAGGTCCAAACACCGATCGTCTGCAGGACAACGCCAGTCCGGAAGGTGTCATCCTCGGAACTGTGCAATTGGCTTGGCTCAAGCAAGAATTGAGAAAATCACGGGCGACATGGAAGGTGATCGCCGCCGATCTGCCGATCGGGCTCGTCAGCGACGACGCGATTGCCCATTCCGACGGACCGCCACGGGGCCGCGAGCACGAGATCGCCGACCTTTTATCGTTCATCAAACACTCGGGGGTGCGCAACACGGTTTGGCTAACCGCCGACATGCACTACACCGCTGCGCACTACTACGATCCGAATCGAGCTGTATTCCAGGATTTCGATCCGTTCTGGGAGTTCGTGTCCGGGCCGATTCACGCCGGGACCTGGGATCCCCAACCCCTCGACAATACATTTGGCTCTACCGTCATCTATGAGAAGGGCTGCAGCGAAGCCCAAGGTGAAAACTTGGCGCCATGCTTCGGCCTGCAGTTCTTCGGGCACGTCGCTATAGATGGGCCAACGGAGGTGATGACGGTGATGCTGAAAGATGTCGCGGGCAGCACGTTGTGGTCCACGAGCATTGCGCCGCGGCTTGATCAATGGACCCATCGGCCGGGCGAGAGGCGCATCTGATAAGGTGGCTGCTGTTTTGATCCAGATGGGCTGAGTTGCGCATCTTGGTAGCGGCACCCGCCGTCGACGAAACCAAATGTTGCGCTTACCTGTGCTTGCCCGCGGGGGCACTGGATTGCGCCTACCATCCACAAACCGTTGGAATCATTGGCGCACCCGAGAGGATTCGAACCTCTGACCTCTGCCTTCGGAGGGCAGCGCTCTATCCAGCTGAGCTACGGGTGCGTTCGTCCTCTCAATACCCGATGAGCGTGGACCCGGCAACGGGCCCATGGCTAGCCGCGGGGCGCGCGCCGGTCGTTGAGCACGAGGTAGAGCGAGCTCGCCACGATCAACGCCATGCCGGCGAAGCTCCACAGGCCCGGCAGCTCGCCGAACACCAGGAAACCGAGCGCCGCGGCGTACAGCACGCGGGCGTAGTCGAGCGGGATCAGCGCGGTGGCGTCGCCCATGGTCCAGCCGTGGGTGATCAAGGTCTGGCCGGCGATGCCCAGAAAGCCGACCGCAATGAGCAGCAACAGCTCGATCCAATTCGGCGTCACCCACCACCAGATCGTCGGGATGAGCGAGAACAGCGCGGTCCAGAACGCGTAATAGAACATGATGACGCCGGTCGACTCGGTGGTCGCCAGCCGCTTGATGCAGATCACCACCAGCGCGCCGAACAGCGCGCCGACGGCGCCGACGAAGACGCCGGGCTCGAATCCGCCGGTGAACGGACGGGCATAGACCAGGATGCCGAGGAAGCCGACCACGGTCACAATCGCGCGGTGCCAGCCGACGATCTCGCCCAGGAAAAACACCGCCAGCGGGATCATGAACAGCGGTCGCGAGAATTGCAGCGCCATGGCGTCGGCCAGGAGCAGATGCGTCAGGGTCCAGAAGAAGCAGACATTGCCGACCGTCCCGACTGCGCCGCGCACCAGGTGCATCCCGGGCCGCTTGGTGCGCAGCGGCTCCATCGGGTCGCGCATGAAGATCGGCAGCACGAACAGGAAGCCGATCAGCGAGCGGAAGAACAGGATCTCGATCGAAGGAAGCCGCGTTCCGAGATGCTTCACCGCGATTGCCATGACGACCAGCATGAAGGAGCCGAAGGAGACCAGCGCAACGCCGCGCGCTCCCCGGTCCAGAGAATCCCAATGCGCCGACGCGCCGGAACGGTCCAGCAAGCTGCGCAGGAATGACGGGCGAGCGGAAATCGGGAGCCCCTGATGCAGGCGTTCAGCCCTCCATAGAGAAGCGGCGCGGGCGCGGCAACGGCGCCGGGCGCATGCCTGCGCGTCGTTCCGGGGCTCGATGGTCGGGCGGCCGCGCCAATCTGTCGCTTGGACCCGGTGGAAAAAGCAGCGGAAGCGCTTCCTAATATCGGGGCCTTCCCGGCATTTAAGTTCATTTCCCGGCGCCTTCGAGGACTTCGCTCCCAGCACGAGAATGCGCGTGCGTTTGCGTGCTGGCTCTGCCCGGCAACCCCGGGTAAGCAGCATCCTTCGGGGATCAAGGGGTCGGGGGACACCATGTTTCGCAACGGAGCACTGCGCGGGTTCGCGCTCGCGGGGCTGATCGCCATCGCCGCGTCGACGCACGCCTTCGCGATCCAGGATCAATTCGACGATCCGCCGGCGGTCACGACCGATCTCGACACCCGCGACATCGTTGCCGAGACGCGGCTCTATTGCATGACGCTCGCGATCTATTTCGAGGGCGGCTCCACCGGCGAGTCGGAGGAGGGGCAGCGCCACATCGCGCGGGTGATCCACGAGCGCGCCAAGGCCAAGCGCAAGATCTGGGGCGGCGGCGATATCTGCGATGTCGTGTTCTACCAGCGTCGCGGCGTCTGCCAGTTCTCCTTCGCCTGCCTGCCGAACGCGCGGCGCACGGCGAAACCCGGCGCGCGCTGGGACTATTCCAAGGCGATCGCGCAGGACGAGCTCGAAGGCCGAAGCGAGGTGGAGGCGGATCTGATCCGCTACTACATGAATCCCGCGCTGACGCCCGATCGCAACGCCTGCCGCTTCCGCAAGGAGTTCGTGCAGGTGGTCGAGGCCGGCCGCCACCAGTTTTTCCGCGAGCCGACCACGGCCGAGCGTGCGGAGCTCAATCAAAGTACGCCGACGGAATGCCAGCGGCTCGCGCAGGCTTCGAAGAAAAAGAGCAAGGTGAAGTCCGCCAAGTCGAAGCGGTTTGCAGCGGCGGCGGCCAAGTACAAGAAGAAGAGCAAGAAGCTTCGCTACGCCCGCAAATGAGCGGAAGCTGACAGTCCGGCCGGGTCCGCGCTTTCAGGCGCGGCGCAGGAACGATCCCGACAGTTTTGCGTTAATCCGCACACGATCCAGTGTGTGCGGGGCGTCCGATGTCGCAAGCGTACCAACGCTACCTCGTTGCAGTGGGGGCGTTGGCTCTTGCCGTAAGCGCCTCCGGCTCCGCCGATGCGTCTTCCCGTGTGGAGAAGATGCGTTCCGCGTCGACCACACAATCCATTCCAGCGAAGCCGGTCGAGGCGAAGGCCGCGCCGGACCTCGCGACCGTGCCGATCGCGCAAATCCTCGCCGACGCGGACCGGCCGGTTGCGGAGGCGTTGCGCTACCTGCTGGCGACCAGGATCGCCGGGCTTATCTCGCGGGAAGCCGATCGCACCGGCGTCGAAACGTTCTATCGCGACCGCGGCTTTGCGCCGCTCTGGATCGAGAACGGCGCTCCTGCGCCGCGCGCCGGCGAGACGATGGCGTTCCTGAAAGCCGTAGCGGCGGACGGACTCGATCCGGCGGACTATCCGGCTCCGGCATTGCAAGGCGCCGACGCGGCCTCCCTCGCTGAAGCCGAGATCAAGCTTACCAATTCGGTTCTGACATTCGCGCGGCATGCCCGCACCGGCCGCGTCCACTTCACGCGGGTGAGCGAGGCAGCGGCGTTCGACCTCAAATTTCCGAATCCAGCCGAGGTGCTAGGCCAGATCGCGGCGTCGGCCAATGTTCGCCAGACGCTCGACGCCTATCATCCGCCGCATCCGGAATACCGCGCGCTGAAGGCCAAGCTCTTGGAACTGCGTGGCCGTGGCGATGCGCGGCCGGCGCGGATCGCGAACGGCCCGGTGCTGAAATTCGAAGCCGGCAAAAAGGGCCGCGAGAAGGTCGTGCAGGACCCGCGCGTTCCGATGCTGCGCGACCGGCTCGGCCTGCCGGCCGCTGCCGACACCCGCTACGACAAGGCATTGGCCGACGCCGTCAAGGCGTTCCAGAATTCGCGCGGCGTGAAGCCGGACGGCCAGTTGAACGCCGCCACGGTGGAAGCGCTCAACGGCGCCGGCAACGAAAAACGCATCGACAGCGTCCTGGCCAACATGGAGCGCTGGCGTTGGGTGCCCCGAGACCTCGGCACCGCGCATGTGATCGTGAACATCCCCGATTACAGCCTCCGGGTGATGAACGACCAGAAGCTGGCATGGTCGACGCGGGTCGTGGTCGGAAAGCCGGGCGAGCAGGCGACGCCGCTGCTCAGCGAAACCATGAAATTCATCACCGTCAATCCGACCTGGAACGTGCCGCCGTCCATCATCAAGAACGAGTACCTGCCGGCGCTGCAGCGCGATCCGGGCGCGCTCTCGCGCATCGGCCTCAAGACCAAGCGCAAGAAGGATGGCACGCTGCACGTCTACCAACCGCCGGGCCCGAAGAACGCCCTGGGCCAGATCCGCTTCAACTTCCCCAACCCGTTCCTGGTGTACCAGCACGACACCCCGGCCAAGCACCTGTTCGCGAAAAGCGAGCGCGCCTTCAGTCACGGCTGCATCCGCGTGCAGCATCCGGAAAAGTATGCCGAGGTGCTGCTCTCGATCACCCAGGCCAAGGACGGCTACACCGCCGAGCGCGTGAAAAATATGTTCGGCGAAAACGAGCGCACCATCAATCTCAAGTCGCCGATGGTGGTTCACCTGACCTATCAGACGGCGTTCGTCGACGATGCCGGACGGTTGCAGCTTCGCAAGGACATCTACGGACGCGACGCACGACTGCTCGCCGTTCTGCGCGACGAACGCGCGGTCGCCGACGTTCCCGTAGGCCGCACCCAGAGCGCCGGCAACCAGCCCGTTCTGGCGCGGTCGACCAGCCGATAGCACCGGCTCGTCATTCCGGGGCGCGCGAAGGCGCGAACCCGGAATCCAGCGACACAGTAAATTCCGATGCTTCTGGATTCCGGGTCCGCCGCTTCGCGGCGTCCCGGAATGACCGCGAGGGGGGCTTTTCGGAGCGCTTGGTCACGAGCGCACGGAATGGCTACAATGCGTCCAAAGGAACGCACCGGAGCCCGTCATGTCGCAAGCCGCCACAAAGACCGAAAAGGCTGCCAAGCCCGCCATGTTGAAGGACATCGACTTCAACTGGGAGGACCCGCTCGACCTCGAAGGCGAGTTGACCGAGGACGAACGCATGGTGCGCGACAGCGTGCGCGGCTTCGCGCAGGACACGCTGATGCCGCGGGTGCTGCTGGCGTGGCGCGAGGAGCGCGTCGACAAGGAGCTGTTGCCGATGATGGGCGCGCAGGGCCTGCTCGGCCCGACCATCCCGGAGGAATACGGCGGCGCCGGGCTGGGCTATGTCGCCTACGGCCTGATCGCGCGCGAGCTGGAGCGCGTCGATTCCGGCTACCGCTCGACACTCTCGGTGCAGTCCTCGCTGGTGATGCACCCGATCTTTTCCTACGGCAGCGAGGCGCAGCGGCGAAAATATCTGCCGAAGCTCGCCAAGGCCGAATTGATCGGCTGCTTCGGCCTGACCGAGCCGGATTTCGGCTCCGATCCCGGCGGTATGGTGACGCGCGCCGAAAAGGTGCCGAACGGCTTCAAGCTGAACGGCGCCAAGATGTGGATTTCGAACGCGCCGATCGCTGACCTCTGCATCGTCTGGGCCAAGCTCGAAGGCAAGATCCGCGGCTTCATCGTCGAGCGCGACACCAAGGGCTTTTCGACGCCGAAGGTCGAGGGCAAGCTTTCGCTGCGCACCTCGGTCACCGGCGAGGTGGTGCTGGAAGACGCGTTCGTTCCGGAAGAGAACCTGCTGCCGAACGTGTCGGGTCTCGCGGGCCCATTCGGCTGCCTGAACATGGCGCGCTACGGCATCTGCTGGGGCGCGATCGGCGCCGCCGAATTCTGCTGGCACCGCGCGCGGCAATATGTGCTCGACCGCAAGCAGTTCAACCGGCCGCTCGCCGCCAACCAGCTCGTCCAGAAGAAGCTCGCCGACATGCAGACCGAGATCACCCTTGGCCTGCAAGGCGCGCTCCGCCTCGGCCGCATGCTGGAGCAGGGCAAGGCCGCGCCGCCGTCGATCTCGCTGATGAAGCGCAACAACTGCGGCAAGGCGCTCGATATCGCGCGGCTCGCCCGCGACATGCATGGCGGCAACGGCATATCCGACGAGTTCCACGTGATGCGGGTGCTGTGCAACCTCGAAACCGTGAACACCTATGAGGGCACCCACGACATCCACGCGCTGATCCTGGGCCGCGCGCAGACCGGGATACAGGCGTTCTTTTGAGGCTCTCTCGCATCTGTGCTCGCCCCCTCCGCTGTCATGCCCCGCGATAGCGGGGCATCCAGTCTTTGTCGATCGATGATAGATATCCGTTACGCAGGATGACGGCTGGATCATCCGCTTTCGCGGATGATGACATGCGTGTTTGTGGCGCAACCTGATGGACTTCCTCACAATCGCAATGCTGTTCGCCGCCGGCGTGGTCGGTGGCGCGCTCTCCGGACTGGTCGGCGGCGCGTCGCTGGTGACGTTCCCGGCGCTGCTGGCGATCGGCTTGCCGCCCATCACGGCAGCGGCGTCCAATCTGGTTGCCGCCCTGCCATCGAATTTCGCCGCGCTGCTCGCGGACCGCGCGCAGCTTCCGCCGCTCGACCGTCCTTTCGTCAGCCTGGTGATCGCCACCGTCGTCGGCGCTGCGATCGGAGCGGTGCTGCTGCTGCTGACGCCCGGGCGGATGTTCGAGATCCTGGTGCCGCTTCTGCTCGGCTTTGCGACCGTGCTGTTCGCCCTGGCCGGCCGGATCAGCCGGTGGCTGCGGGCGCGGGCCGCGGCCGGCGCTCCGGTGATGCGGCCCATGAGCGTGACCAGCGTCCCGATGCTGCTGCCGGTGTCGGTCTATGGCGGCTATTTCGGCGCCGGCGTCGGCGTGCTGGCGCTCGCCGTGCTGTCGGTCGCGACCGGCGGCGACTATCGCGCCGCCAACGTCACCAAGAACATCGTGATGGGGCTGAACACCGTGGCCGCCTCCGTGATCCTGGTATGGCAGGGCGCGGTAAGCTGGCCGCCGACCTTGGTGATGATGGCGGGCGCGCTGATCGGCGGCTTCTTCGGCGGACAGCTCGCGCGGATCATGCCGCCCGCCGCGATGCGGGTGTTCGTGGTCGGGATCGGCGCGCTGCTGACGGTGGCGTTCGCCTGGCGCTACTGGTTCTGAACGCGCTTGCTGAGCGCCACCAGCCGCGCCGTCATGGCGCTGCCCGGGTCGGTCATCGCGTCGCAGATGTCGAAGTGGTTTTTTCCCGGGATCGCCTCGTAGCGCGTTTCCACGCCGCGTTGGCCCCAGCCGTCGGCGATTGTCCTGCTTTGCCGCAGGAACTCGGACGATTCGATGCCGCCGACCACGGCGTCGAACACGCGGCCCTTCGCGACCTCCCAGAACAACGGCGAGATGCGGCGCGCCTCGGCGGCGTCGAGCTTGAAATCGGCGTTGGTCGCGAGATGCAGCAGCGGCGCCAGATCGAACAGGCCGGAGAGCGAATAGCCCGCCGGCACCAGATCGGCGGGCGCGCTGGGATCGAGCGCCGGCCAATCGGTCGCGACCATGCAGGCCGCGAGATGGCCGCCGGCCGAGTGGCCGCTCATCGTGATGCGCTGCCCGAACCGCTGCCACAGGTGCAGGCAGGCGCGCTGCGTCTGCTTGACGATCTCGCCGATCGAGACCTGGGGGCTCAGATCGTAGCCCGACACCGCGACGGCGATGCCGTGCGCGTTCATGCCGCGCGCCATGTGGCTGAAGGTCGAGGGTTCGAGCGAGCGCCAATAGCCGCCGTGGATGAACATCGCGATCGGGGTTTCGCCGCCGGCGCCCTTGGGTTGGAACAAGTCGATGGTGTGACGTTCGCCAGGTCCGTACTTGATGCCCAGGATCGCACGGCCGTCCTTCCGGGCCTCGGCGCGATAGTCGGCGGCGTCGCTGATCCAGCGCGCGAAAATCTCCGGATGCTCGGGGACACGTGCGCGATTGTTGTACTCAACCTCGTAATCGATCGCCATGGACGCTCTCCCGCCGCTTTCGAAGAAGCTTGGGGCATTGCAGCGGTCGAGGCAAGGTTGCGGCTTCAGCCGAATCGGACGTTGTTCTGCTGCGGAGGCGGCGCTATGAAGCATGCAGGTTGCCCGGGGACCTGACGGAGGCCCAATGAATCCGCAGCTTGCCAGGATCGCCGAAGTACCGGTCGACCGCCGGCAGTCGCCGACCGCGCTCGCGGTCGCGCGCGGCACCGGCCGGCTGCTGCTGTCGCTGGGCTTCTGCTGTGTGAGCGAGCTTGCGCTCGCATCCGGCCGTCGCGCCGACCTGGTGGCGCTGCGCAGCGACAGCGAAATCTGGATCGTCGAGATCAAATCCTCGATCGCGGATTTCCGCGCCGACCAGAAGTGGATGGACTACCGGATGCATTGCGACCGGCTGTTCTTCGCAACCACGGTCGAGGTGCCTTGCGAAATCTTTCCTCCGGACACCGGGCTGATCGTCGCCGACGCTTTTGGCGCCGAGATCAAATGCGATGCGCCGGAACACCGGCTGCATGCCGCGACGCGCAAGAGCATGACGCTGAGCATCGCGCGCGCCGCGTCGTTGCGGTTGCAGTCGCTGATCGACCCGACGGGACCCTACGAAGCCGAACTTTAGCGAGATCGCATCATGATCGAACGATCGTCCACGACCATCGCCGGTGTGCTGGCCGCACTGCTGTTCACCGGTCCAACGCCGGCCTCCGCTCAGTCCGCCGAACCCTACGCCGGCAAGACCGTGTCGGTAATCATCGGCTTCGGGGTTGGTGGCGGCTATGACATGTGGGGGCGCCTGATCGCGCGCCATATCGGCAAGCACCTGCCGGGCAAGCCCAACGTCGTGCCCCAGAACATGCCGGGCGCCGGCAGCTTTGTCGCGGCGAGCCACATCTACAACGTGGCGGCGAAGGACGGCACCGTAATCGGCCTGATTGCGCGGGATGCCGCGCTCGGGCCGCTCACCGGCGCACCGGGCGCGCGTTACGACGCGACCAAGTTCTCCTGGATCGGGACGCCGGCCAAGGAAACCAACGTCTGCATCGCCTATCACACCGCGGCCGTGAAAACCGCGCAGGACCTGTTCGAAAAACAACTGATCCTAGGCGACACCGGGCCGGGCACCGGCACGCGCACCTTCCCCAAGGTGCTGTCCGAACTCCTCGGAATGAAATTCAAGAACGTCGGCGGCTTTCCGTCGTCGGCCGACGTGTTCCTGGCGATGGAGCGCGGCGAGGTCGAAGGCTTCTGCGAGAGCCTCGACAGCATCAGGAGTCGCAAGGCCGAATGGCTGACCACCAAGAAGATCGCCGTGCTGTTCCAGGGCGGCGTCGAGCGCAGTCCGCAGCTCAAGGACGTGCCGGTGGCGATCGATTTCGCCCGCACCGACGAGCACAAGCGGATCATCGAATTCGTTTACGCCGGCCAGGGCATCGGCCGGCCGTTCATCGCGCCGCCGGGCCTGCCGCCGGATCGGTTGAAAATGCTGCGTGCAGCCTTCGACGCCACGATGAAAGACCCGCAATTCATTGCCGACGTGACCAAGAGCAGGCTGGAGCTCGATCCCGAGGACGGCGAGCATCTCGCCACGTTGATCGACAAAATCTACGCCACGCCACGGCCGATCATCGACAAGGTGGGCGCGCTGATTAAGTAGCGGCAGTGAGCGTGAGCAGCCGTAGCCCGCATGAAGCGTAGCGCAATGCGGGGCCTCTCTCGCGTGTCGAGTTGCTCACCTCGCGCCACACAATCGGTGTCATGCCCGGGCTTGACCCGGGCATCCATGAGATGACGCAGCACGCACGCTCGTACGATTTCCTTCGCCGCACGCGTTCATGGATCGCCGGGTCAAGCCCGGCGATGACAGTGGAGTGTGACGCGCGCGCGGTATTACGCGTGAAGTTCTCAAAAAAATACTTATCCCCGCCCTCCAAACCGCACTTATGTTCACCGCAGCCTGGCTCGGAGGGCGTCGTCGATCGCGGCGTCGGAGCAAGGTGCGGTGTCCGACAACGACATCGCGGTGGAGCGCCGGGAGGCGCAGCGGCCTACGTCATTGGCTGCGCGCATCCCGATAACGGTAAGTCCCCTGGTGACGGGGGATACTGCTGTGGATGCGCGGCTGACCGCCAATGGTCGGCCAGGCGGGCCCCCGCTGGGGCAAGCGTCCGCC
>CAMDFO010000068.1 GCA_945897515.1 Rhodoplanes serenus
GCATGAGCGCGGACAAACTGAGCGCGTCAGTGAGCACATCAGGGCCGACAAAACCCGGCGCGTCGGCAACACTTCAGTATTGGACGCGATCATCAGCCCGCAACGGCGTTCAACCACGCGCCGAAAACGTCATTGTTCGAGGTGCCCCATGGCCTACCTCTGCGGAGACTCGAATTTTTTCGCAAGTATCCGGCAATTGATCAGGTTCACAGGATTGCACCTAATGGGCCAGCGTCCAAATGCGGAATGCTCACTTTGCGAGCAATTCTCTCGCTACAAACTCGGCGAATCGGGTCGGTTCGCGGCCGAGAATCCAACGGAGCACATTGCAATTTCCGATCAGTCCGTGCGCGTCATAGTGTGCATTCATCAGCAGCATGGTCTCAATTCGCTCGGCTGCAAATCCAGCCACGACAGCATCTCGGCGGAAATCATCGAGTGGCTTCGCTACAGCACGAACCGGGCGGCCAAGCACCTCTGTCAGGATACCTGCCATATCGTTCTGGCTGAGCGCCTGTGGTCCGGCGAGTTGATAGGTGGCCCCCTCGTGACCGGGCTCGGTCATGATCCGCGCCGTGGCTTCCGCCAGATCCGACAGGTCGACAACGCTGAAGCAGGCCGTGACGTCAAACGGCATGCTGTGCTCGCCGGTCGACTGCACCGTCTTCCAGATCGGCACGAGGTGTTGCATGTATCGACTTGGCTGCAGGATGGTGTAGTTCAGGTCGGAATCGACCAGATAGCGCTCCGCTTCGAGCTTGCGCCGATGATGCGGCACATCTGTCAGGATTGGGTGCAATACTGAATAGAGCACGAAACGTTCGACTGATTGCGCCCGGGCCAGATCGATCATCGTTTGGGCTATTGCATCCTCCAAGGGATGCATCGGCGGACAGATGTGCAGCACCTGCCCTGCGCCGACCATGGCCCGCCGCAATGAATCACTATCGGTCAGGTCGCCAACGGCGATTTCCGCTGCGCCGATCTGCTTAAGTAGATCGCTGGCCTCCGGCCGCCGCACGAAGGCGCGGACAACACCGCCCTTCTTAGCGACGGCAGCCAAGACGCGCTGGCCGGTCTTGCCGGATGCGCCCGTGATCAAGATCGGCTTCGTAAGTTCCATTCTCTGCCTCCGAACGCGCTGTAGCATCCCGGTTGCGCATTTTCGCAACTGCTATGCCATGTCGCTCTTGCCGCATCGGCGAAACTGTCGCACGTTATCGCTAGCCGGGATAATGGCAAGGAGGCGGCAACGTCTCCCAAGGGAGCGCATCGACATGTTTTTTCGCAGGCTGTTTGCAGCCGCTCTGATCCTCACATGCGTCTCCGTTGGCGCGAACGCACAGACTTGGCCATCGCGGACAGTCAGGATCATCGTTCCCTACGCTGCAGGCGGCAATTCGGACGTGATGGCGCGGGTCGTTGCGCAACGCCTCACCGAAGCGTTCGGTCAGACGTTTGTCGTCGAGAACCGTGTTGGAGCCAACGGTGCGCTAGCGTCAGACACGGTCGCGCGTTCGCCAGCCGACGGCTACACGCTATTGTGGGCGGTAACGCCGCCAATGACGATCGCGCCAGCCATGACCAAGTTGGCACACGACCCGATCAAGGATTTTGCGCCGATCAGCGCGGTTGCCTTCAACGGCTTTGTGCTTGTCGTGCATAAGGATTTTTCGCCCAAGACGGTCGCTGAGTTCATCGCCCATGTGAAGGCGCAGAAGCAGAAGATGGCCTACGCCGAGGGCACTGCCGGAAGCGTCACCCATCTCGCCATGGCACTGTTCGCCAAGCGCGCGGGCCTCGATATGACCAACGTCAGCTACCGCGGCAATGCGCCCGCCATGAACGATGTGATTGCCGGACATCTGCCGACCATGTTCTCCAACGTGTCGGACGCCCTGCCCCACGCCGCCTCAGGCGCGATCCGGCTGCTCGCAGTATCGAGCGCCAACCGCGAACCCCAAATCCCAAATATCCCGACCGTGGCGGAATCCGGATTCCCCGGGTTCAACGTCCTGACCTGGAACGGTCTGGCGGCGCCCGCCAACACGCCGCGGGAGATCGTCTCCAAGATCGCGAGCGAAATTGGCCGTGCCGTGAAAGACCCGCAGTTCGTCGCCCGCCTCAAGGGTGCGGGCGCCGACCCGCTCGGCAATACGCCTGAAGAATTTTCCGCGATGATCAAGGCCGACACCGCCACATGGGCGGATGCGGTGGCGGTCGCCGGGGTCAAGCCGCAATGAGGCTCCGCGGCTTCGCATGACATCGCAACGTCCCATCGTCATCGCTGGCGCCGGTCCTGTCGGCGTCATAACCGCGCTCGCATTCGCCCGACAGGGGTTCGAGGTGAGGCTGTTCGAGGCCGAGCACCGCGTCAACGACAGTCCGCGCGCAGCGACCACTCATGCGGCGACGCTTGAGATGCTTGAAGGGCTTGGACTGGCCGATGAGGTGACGCAGCGCGGCCTGATCGAGCCGAAATTCCGCATCTGGGACCGTGCAAGCCGCGAGGTCATCGTCGAATTCGATTTCGGCATCCTGAAGAATGACACGCGCTATCCCTATGTCGTGCAGTGCGAACAGCACAAGATCGCCAACATGACGATCGAGCGACTGAAGGCGTTCCCGAACGTCAGCGTCGTGTTCTCGTCGCGCGTCACAGGGTTTGAGCAGCACCCCGACCGCGTCGAGGTCGACATCGAGGGTGCCGCAGGCACGCAACGGCTGACCGCCTCATACCTGATCGGCTGCGACGGCGGCCGCTCGACCGTGCGCAAGACCATGGTTGTGGACTTCGAGGGTTATACCCACGCTGAGCGCTTTCTCGTGCTGACGACGACATTCGCGTTCGACACCGAATACGCGCAATGCTCGCGCAATTATTTCTCCGATCCGGACGAGTGGTGCGCGCTGTTCAAGGTCACCGGTGATGACGGCAACGGACTGTGGCGGGTGCTGTTTCCGACCCGGCTCAACGAAACCGACGAGGAAGCGCACGAAGAATCATCGGTGCAGGCCCGGCTGCAGAAATTCTTTCCCAAGGCAAGCGCTTATCCGGTGGTCCATCGCAACATCTACAACGTGCACCAGCGCGTCGCAGCGTCGTTTCGCAAGGGCCGCGTCTTTCTCGCGGGCGATGCCGCACACATCAACAATCCGCTCGGCGGGCTCGGGCTAAACTTCGGCATTCACGACGCCATGGAGCTATCCGATCTGCTCGGGCGCGTCATGCGCGACGAGGCTGCGCCGGAGATCCTAGATTTTTACGACACGTTTCGCCGGCCGCTGAACATCGAATACGTCCAGCAGCAGACCATCGCCAACAAAAAGCGGCTGGAGGAAAAGGACCCGGAGGCGAGAGCCAAGAGCAACGCGGCGTTGCGGGCCACCGCTGCCGATCCGGAGAAGCACCGCGCCTATCTGCTGAAAGCCTCGCTGATCGAAAGCGTGCGCAAGCGGCGGGCCGAGAACGTCTAAAGCTCCTCCAGAACTCGGCCGTGGCCCTGCACGCGGTCCTCAATCCCGCAGCGGCGCAGCGCATCCCAGAACGATACGGTGTTGACCGCGATCACTGGCTTGCCGAACCAGCGCTCGGCCTCGGCAGCGACAGCGCTCGACGGCAGCGCGGTGCCGACCACCAACAGCGCCTCGACATCAGCGCCGTCGAGCTCGCGCAGCATGTTGCGGATATCCTGCTGCGGCACCTGCGCGATCATGCGCGGGGTCTGGCACTTCAAGCTCGCCAACCGGACTACGTCGAAGCCGGCATCGATAAAATAGGCCTTCACCACCTCGTCGCCGCGCGGCTGGTGCGGCGTCAGGATCGCGATCTTGTTGGCGCCGAATTTCTTCAGCGCCGCGACCATCGCGGTCGAACCCATGGTGACGCCGACACCGGCGCGCTGCGCGAGATCGGCCTGCATCTTGTCGGCTGCCGCCACGCCGCCCCAGAAGGTTTCGAGAGCGATCCCCAGAATGAGGTGGTCGAGTCCGGCGGTCATGATCTGGTCGATCGCGGCGCCCATCCCGTCGCGCATCATCTGCATGTGCTCGTGGAACGCCTCCTCGGTGTTGAGCGGACGTTCCTTGATGGTGACGCGCCCGGTGTGGCAGGTCACGCCGGGCACCTTCAGCGCGTCGGTCTCGGGCTGCACGGTGGTATTGGTCGACGGCACGACCAGGCCGATGCGCTTTCTGAAGCCTAATGTGTCAGGCACGATCCGAACTCCCAAGGGTCAGGGGATTTCCGAGGAATACACGGCGGCGTGCGGCGTCACAAGCGCTCTCCCTTGTGCCGACCGCATACGCCAATATGCTGATCACCCACTCGCTGAGGATGACGCTCCACCCGATGCGCCGCATTCCCGACTGGACCTCGCTCGATACGGCGGCGCGGCAGCGTTTGCGGGAAAGTGCGCGCGAGAACGCAGACGTGCTCAATGCCGTGCTGAATGCGTTCGTGCAGATCGAGCCGCCGCGCGCGGGCTCCAGCGGCACGTTGGGCGGCTTGCCCTACGCGGCCAAGGACATGCTCCGGACGCCGGCGCACCAGCCGAGCGGCGGGCTTGCCATCGCGGGCAACCTCGGCATCATCGGCCACAGCGATCTGCTGGAGCGGCTGGACACAGCCGGGGCCGACCGGATCGGTTTCACCAACATGACCGAACTCGCCTACGAGCCGTCCGGCTTCAACGCCTCGCGCGGGCGCGTTAAAAATCCGTGGAGCCTGGATCACGTCCCCGGTGGCTCGTCGTCCGGCTCGGCCGCTGCGGTAGCCAGCGGCGCGGTCGCAGCCGCGCTCGGATCGGACACCGGCGGCTCGTTGCGCATCCCGGCACACTGTTGCGGCATCACAGCCTGGAAACCGACCTACGGTCAGGTTTCGACCCGAGGCGCGATGCCGCTGGCCCCGTCTCTCGACACCATCGGGCTTCTGGCGCGTGGCGCGGCCGATCTGCTGCCCCTCACTACGATCTTGGCCGATCTGCCGGCATCGAGCCCGGTCCGTCGCGGCGTGCTGCTTCGCGATGTGCTGGCGCAGTGCACCCCGGCGATTGCGCAAGCCTGCTCCGATCTGGCGGATGTGTTGACGGGTTCCGGTATTGCGGTCGAGCGAAGGGATGCCCTCCCCGCAATCGACGCTATCGATGCCCATGCGCTGACCGTCATGTTTGCCGAAAGCGCGCGGGTTCATCGCGCACGCATCGACGATCCCGCGGTGGCGTCGGTGCTGCGCCGGCGTCTCGCCAAGGGGCTGGAGGTCACCGACGATGCGCTGGCCACGAGTATCGGGGCTCGACCGCGCTTGATCGCGGATTTCGAAGACCAAGTCCTGGCCGGCGCCGATGTTGTCGTGCTGCCGGTGATGACGATCGGAACGCCCAGCGCGGCCGAATGCGATCCGGCCTCCAACCATTTTTCGCCGAAAACGCTCTATGCGATGAGCCGCTTCACGCGCTTCGTCAACATGCTCGGATTTCCCGCCGTGGCGCTGCCGGCCGGCTTCGACAAGCATGGCTTGCCGGTGGCGATGCAGATCATCGGGCGTCCCGGCTCCGATCTTGCCCTTCTCGATCTGGTCCGGCATGTCCAGACAATGACCGACTGGCATGGCCGCGTTCCGACCGCGATCGCAGCCCTCGCGCCGCAAACGGAGCCCACAGCATGACGCGGCCGACCACCTCCCCCGCGCTCAGCCATCTGCGCGTCCTCGACCTGACCCGCGTGCGCGCCGGCCCGACCTGCTGCCGCATCCTGGCCGATTTCGGCGCCGACGTGATCAAGATCGAGGCACCGCCCGGCGTCGATCCGAACGAAGGCATCAGCGGCGCGCGTCACGGCTACGACATGGTCAACCTGCACCGCAACAAGCGCTCCATCACGCTCAATCTGAAGGAGACCGAAGGCCGCGCCGTTTTCATGCGCATGCTGACGACCGCCGACATCGTGGTCGAGAACTATCGGCCAGATGTGAAGGATCGGCTTGGCATCGGCTACGAGGCGCTGAAAGCCGTCAACCCGCGCATCATCCTGGCTTCGATCTCCGGCTTCGGCCAGACCGGCCCCTACAAGACCCGCGCCGGCTTCGACCAGATCGCGCAGGGCATGGGCGGGCTGATGGGCGTCACCGGCAAACCGGGGACGCCGCCGATGCGCGCCGGCATCGCCGTCGCCGATTCCACCGCCGGCGTCTATGCAGCAACGGGCATCCTGATCGCGCTCGCCGAACGCGAACGCTCCGGGCTCGGCCAGTGGGTTCACACCTCCCTGCTGCAGGCGCAGATCGCGCTGATGGACTTCCAGGCGGCCCGCTATCTGGTTGAAGGCAAAGTACCGCCGCAAGCCGGCAACGATCACCCGACCTCGACGCCGATGGGTGTGGTGACAACCGCCGACGGCTTCATCAACATCGGCGTCGGCGGCGACGGCCAGTGGCGCTCGTTCTGCAAGGCCATCGAGCGGCCCGAACTGGCGGCGCACCCCGACTATGCCAAGGGCGCCGATCGCACCCGCAACCGGCCGCAGATCAAGGCGCTGATCGCGCCCATCTTCGCCGCGCTCACGTCCGCCGAGTGGCTCACGCGGCTCGAAGCCGAGGGGGTGCCGGCGGGGCCGATCTATAGGGTGGACGAGGTGTTCGCCGATCCGCAGGTGCAGCATCTTGGCATCGCGGTCCCACTGAAGGATGCCGAACGCGGCGATGTGCGCGTGGTCGGCCAGCCGATCGTCATGTCGCGCACGCCGGCAAGCATCGTTTCCGGCGTCCCCGAGCAAGGTGAGCACACCCAGGACATCCTGCGTGAATTCGGTTATTCCGACACCGACATCGCGCGTCTGCGCGACAACAAGATCATCTGAGGCATCATGGACCTGAATCTCAAAGGCAAGCTCGTGTTGATCACCGGCGCATCACGCGGCATCGGCCGCGCGGTGGCGGAGGCACTTGGGGCCGAAGGCTGCGATCTGGTGTTGACCTCTCGCACGGCAGCCGATCTCGACGCGGCGAAGGCCGCCATTGAAAAGCGGAGCAAGGTATCGGTCCGTACCGTCGCGGCCGATCTGGCGGACAGCACCACTGTCGCACGGCTAGCGAAGGGCTTTGCGACGATTGATATTCTCGTCAACAACGCGGGCGCCATTCCCGGCGGTCAATTGACCGAGATCGACGAGACGCGCTGGCGTTCAGCGTGGGACCTGAAAGTGTTCGGCACCATCAACATGACGCGGGCATTCTATCCGCTGATGAAGGCGCGCGGCGGCGGCGTCATCATCAACGTGATAGGGAATGCCGCGCTCACGCGTGACCCCGAATACATCTGCGGCGTTACCGCCAACGCCGGGCTCACCGCCTTCACACAATCGCTCGGCAGCACCAGCTTGCGCGACGGCATCCGTGTCAACGCCGTCAGCCCCGGACCGACCGCTACCGACCGACTGGTCGGACTGGCCAGCAAGAAGGCGCAGGATCGGTTCGGCGATCCCAAGCGCTGGCCGGAGCTGTTCACGTCGGTGCCGGGCGGCCGCGTCGGTGAACCGGCCGAGATCGCTTCGATGATTGCATTCCTGGCATCGCCGAAATCCGATTACACCAGCGGCGCAGTGATCACGCTGGACGCCGGCGTTTCGTCGCGCGGCGGTTCGTTCTAACCAACACGTTTACGCTTTCGCAGCGTACGGAGAAATCCAATGCCTGTTTTGACCACCGACGACGGCGTAAAGCTGCACTATGAGGAGGTCGGCTCCGGCACGCCAATCATTTTCGTTCATGAATTCGCGGGCGATTGCCGCTCGTGGGAAGCACAGATGCGCTATTTCGGCCGGCGCTATCGCTGCATCGCCTTCAACGCCCGCGGCTTTTCGCCCTCGGATGTTCCCGATAACGTTGAGAAATACTCGCAGGAACGCGCCCGCGACGACATCAAATCAGTGCTCGACGCGCTCAAGATCGACAAGGCGCATATCGTCGGTCTCTCGATGGGCGGGTTTGCGACGCTGCATTTCGGCTTCACCTATCCGCAACGCGCATTGTCGTTGGTGGTAGCCGGCTGCGGCTACGGCGCCTCCGGCGACAAGAAAGCGCAGTTCGCCGCCGAGGTCGAAGCGGCAGCGGCGCGTTTCGAGCAACTGGGTATGGACAAGGCCGCCGAGGGTTACGCATCGGCCCCGTCGCGCGTGCAGTTCCAGAACAAGGACCCGCGCGGGTGGCGGGAGTTCGCCGATCAGCTTGCCGGCAATTCGACGCGTGGCGCAGCTTTGACGATGCGCGGCGTCCAGGCACGCCGGCCATCGCTGTTCGACCTGGTCGAACAGATGAAGACAATCACCGCGCCGACGCTGGTCGTAACCGGCGACGAAGACTGGCCGTGTCTCGAACCTTCGATCCTGATGAAACGCACAATCCCCACCGCCGGTCTCGTCGTCATGCCGAACACCGGCCACACCATGAACCTGGAGGAGCCCGCAGCCTTCAACCAGCACGTGGCGGACTTCCTGCACGCGGTGGAAGTCGGACGCTGGCCGGCGCGCGATCCCCGCGCCATGGCCAACGCGATCCTCGGCAAATAGCAGTTTCACAGTGAAGGATGGGCATTGCCCAACCAGTGGGAAACTTGCAAGCTATCTTTAAGGGAGTGTTTCCCACCAACTTGTTGGATGGAGGACGGTCATGCGTAAGTGGTTCTCTGCCTTGGCATTTGCGACTTTCCTGCCGGTCGCCGCGCTCGCGGTCGGCCCGCAACCGGCGCCGTTGTCACCCCCGGTCGAAGTCACCTTCGGTTATCAGAAGGTTGGACACCTGGCGCCCATCGTCACTCTTGGCGACGAACTGAAAAAGCTGGGCATCAACCTGAAGCTGGTGGAATTTGTCCGCTACGCCGATGCGCGCACCGCCCTGCTGGCCGGCTCGCTCGACATCGCGACAGTCGGCCCAGCCGATCTCGCCATCGCGCTGTCGCAGGGCTCAACCAACGTGACCGGCCTGATGGGCGTCGGCGGCTCGCCGAAGTACGTCATCGGTCGCAAGGGCGTGAAGCTCGACAGCTGGGACGACATCAAGGGCAAGAAGATCGCGATCGCGCCGGGTTCGGCGGTCTGGTTCCAGTTCGCCGCCACGCTGATCGAGAAGGGCCTTCCCTACAACAGCTTCCAGGCGGTCAACATCCAAGGCGGGGGGGCCAACTTCAACCAGGCCCTGCAGAAGGGCGAAATCGACGCCATCGTCACCTGGGAGCCATTCGAATCCATTCCGGTGATGGAGGGCTACGGCTTCTTCGCGAAGAATCTCGAATACGGCTCGTCCAAGGCAGTCGGGCCGGAGCTTGGCTTCGTCATGACAACGAAAGACATGGCGGAGAAGAAGCGTGCCGTGGTCGAGCGCATTGTCTGGAGCTATCTGAAGATCCAGGAAGAACTCGCAGCGTCGCCGCAGAAGTTCGCCGACGCCTATTCCAAGCTCACGGGACTTGATCCCAAGGTGTCGGCCGAAGCTTCGAAGGCGATCAAGCTCGGTGCGGTGGTTTCGCCGGAGCAGATCAGAGCGCAGGCCAAGGCCTTTGCCGATCTCGGCGTCATTCAGAAGGATGTGTCCGGCGACATCGCCAAGTACTGGGACGGCTCGTTTGTCGCGAACGCGATGAAGAAATGAAGTGGGCGAATAGCCTGCTTCTGGACAATCGCGCCGGAAAGATCGCACTAGGTTTGATTTTGCCTGTTCTGGTCGTCGCTCTGTGGCAGGCCGCTGGTCCCACCGGGTCGCTGTTCGGTGGCGTGCTGCCGACGCCGGACCGGGTCTGGCTCGCCTGGAAAGTCTGGGCGTTCGGTCCCCCAGGAATGGGGCTCAATCCCTACAGCGGCACCTGGCTGGACAACGCGCTATTCTCCACCGAGCGTGTCGCCAAGGGCTTCGGCACCGCTATCCTGTTCGGGGTTCCGCTGGGTATTGCGATCGGCTGGTGGCGCTTGGCCGCCGGCGCCTTCGACCCGACCATTCAGATGCTGCGGCCGATACCGATCACCGCCTGGCTGCCGTTCTCCATCGCAGTATTCGGCATCCGCGACATGGGCTCGGTGTTCCTGATTGCGCTCGGAGCGTTTTATCCGATCGTGATCAACACCACCCAGGGCGCGCGTGGCATCGACAAGAATTGGATCCGGGCTGCCCTGATGATGGGCGCCAAGCCGCTCGACGTGCTCACTCGCGTCGTGCTGCCGGCGTCACTGCCGTCGATCTTCACCGGGCTTCGCGTCGGGCTCGGAATCGGCTGGACCGCAGTGATCGTCTCGGAAATGGTGGCCGTGAAATCCGGTCTCGGCTACGTGCTGTGGGATGCCTATTACGTAGGGCGGATGGACGTTGTCATCGCCGACATGGCGTCGATTGGCCTCCTCGGATTCCTCAGTGACCGGCTGATCATCGCGATCGAGAATTGGGTGCTGGGCTGGCACCGCCTGCAATCGTTCCAGGCCTAGCTATGGGCAACGTCTCGTTCCGCGCCACGTCGAAGACATTTCCCGGCAAGGTGCCGGTGTGCGCGCTTGACGATATCACCCTCGAGATCAAGGACGGTGAGTTCGTAGCCCTGCTCGGACCCTCCGGCTGCGGCAAGTCGACCCTGCTTAACCTGCTCGCCGGGTTCGAGACGCGATCCACCGGCGAGATCAAATTCGACGGCGCATCGGTCGAGAAGCCCGGCCCCGATCGCGGCGTGGTGTTCCAGGAGGCTTCGCTGTTTCCCTGGCTCAACGTCTGGGACAACATCACCTTCGGCCCCCGCGTGCAGGGTCTCAAGCGCGACGAATACGAGTCCAAGGCGCGCGCCATGCTCAAACTCGTTGGGCTCGAAGCCTTCGCCGACGCGTTACCGGCGCAATTATCCGGAGGTATGCGCCAGCGCGTGGGCATCGCGCGCGTTCTGGTCATGAGCCCGCGCGCTTTGCTGATGGACGAGCCCTTCGGCGCGCTCGACGCTCAAACCCGGCTCGCGATGCAGCAATTGCTGCTCGATGTATGGCAGACGCTTGGTACCACTGTGTTGTTCGTCACCCATGACATCGACGAGGCGATCCTGCTGGCCGACCGCATCTGCATGATGTCTGCCCGGCCCGGAAAGATCACGCGCGAGATCACCGTAAATCTCCCCCGTCCGCGCTCAATCGAGAGCCTGATCACGCCAGCTTTTGCGGCGTATAAGGCCGAGATCATGGCGGAGATGAGGATCGCGCACGCGAGATAGCGACCCTTTCCGCATTGGCGGCCGAAGGTCACCTTGAGAGGATGTCAGCGTCGCAAAAGAGTTAGATCCGGGACTTTTTAACCGGCGGCGTTCAAAACCGGCTGAAGGCTATGCAAGGCGTTGCGGATATGGGCTCGCATCGTCTTTTCGGCACGGTCCGGGTCGCGAGCCTGCAACGCCTCGAAGATGGCCTGATGCTCGTGGAAAGCCGTTTCGGCGCGGCCCGGCTGCGTACTGGCCTGGAAGCGATAGAGACGCAGTTGGTAGTAGAGCCCTTCCATCAGAAGATGCTCCAATCGTTCATTGCGTGAGCAGCGAACGATCTGAAAATGAAAATCCTCGTTCTGAGAACGTTGATAGTAGCCGGTGGGGCTGAGCACGGTTGGGTCCGCGCCATGGCCATCCAGCAGCTGCTTCAAGGACCCCAACTCGTCGTCGGTGATTCGCTCGGCGGCAAAGCGGCAAGCCATTCCCTCCAGAGCCTCGCGAACCGTGAACAGTTCGGCGAGGTCCTTCTCGGTCAACTGGATGACGCTCACACCCACCCGCGGCGTGCGCGTGACGAGACGGTTCTCGAGACGGCCCAGCGCTTCCCTGAGAGGTCCGCGGCTGATCCCCAGTTGGCGAGCAATCTCGGCCTCTGGAATCCGTTCCCCAGGCTTGAACTCGCCAGTGACGATCGCCTCGATGATCTTGCTGAGCGCTTCGCTGGCGATCGTCGATGGATGGGTAATGGGCTCGAGCACGGGCATGTATGGACCAGGCTGTCTTATTGACGGGGTTATCTTGTCGATCGAAGCATCATGTTGATCAAGTGGCTTGTGGATCAGGCCGTCTTGGTCTTAGCGGGCGCGGACTTGGCCCGCCGCTGGAGAATGTGGTCGTATATCACCCCGATGCTCTTGGTCATAAAAAGCTCCATCAAGTGGTTGGGATATGCCGGGCTCTCGCCGGTAGCAATATGGATTCGGTCCTCGTACGCAACCTCAGCCATGGCCGCGTCACGGGAAAGCCCACGGTCGATGCATTTCTCGACCTGATGAACGAGCTCTTCCATCTGGTGGCGAAAGGTACGCGCTTCGGCGATGGTGCAGACCTTGCCATGCCCCGGCATGATGTACCGGACATCCATCGACTCGATGGTACGGACGGTCTCGATCCATTCGAACGTGTCGGCATCGATGAATGCGGGTAGGCCCGCCTCGCAGACCAAATCCCCGGTAAAAGCGATCTTTTGCTGCGGGAGGTAGACCAGGGAGCTGTTCAGCGTGTGGCCGCGGAAGTGGGTGAGCTGAAACTCCAGCCCTCCCAGTCTCAGCACCATACTCTTGGAATAGGTGATGGTCGGCAGCCTCTGAGTGTATTCGTCGAGATACATCTTGCCGGCTGGATCGATCACATCCAGCAGATCGTCGATGTATTGCCGGGACGGAGGACTGTTGAGCAGCTTGTCTCGGGTCCCTTCGTGGGAGACGATTTCGCCCGGCAGGAAGTTGTTGCACATCGTGTGATCGATGTGGTGGTCGGTGTTGATCAGATAGCGGATCGGTCCGTTACTTTCCGCGACCCTGCGCCACTTGATGGCGTCCGAAGGACGATGCGGCGCATCGATCAGCACGACGCCATCGCGCGTGCACACGATCGCGTTGTTGGAGCCCAGATGCTCGGTCTCGATGATGATGTTCTTGTCGATTTCGATCATGGATATCCGTCCTAGAAAATCTTACCGAGGAAGCCGATGAGGTTTTGGATCCGCCCCGGCGAAAACGTTTCGAGAAACACCGCCTCGCCCGCGATGCTGCGAAAGCAATGCGGCACCCCGGCCGGGATCACACAGACCTGATCAGGACCCAGGCGGATGGTGTCCTGATCGATCACGACATCCATTTCGCCGGAGAGCATCAGCACGGTTTGCTCCTCTTCGGCGTGATGATGGACCGGTGTCTCGCTCGGATGACACAGCCGGATCTTGTTGACGCTGCCCTTCAATCCCGAGGCGGAGCGTCTGAAGTTGCCCTTGAGAATTTCCACCTCGGGCAGTTCGCTCCATTTCGCTACGTACGGCATCGCTACTTTCCCCCGTCCCGAGTCGGGTCTGCTCGCAGAAGCTGCGAGGGCGCCACAAAGTCGCATCGATTATGGATGCACATTTCTAAGGCCTTCCTGTTGTCTGTCAACAGTTGAAAGAAGTCCAAGGCTTCGATAGACCACCATTCGAAGCAGGGAGGCCAAAGTGATCGTTTCGCATACCGTATTGGAAAATTGGATCGAGCAGATTTTGACTGCGTGCGGCGTATGGAAGGCCGACGCCCGAACGACAGCCGAAGTCCTGACCACCACCAACCTGCGGGGTGTCGACACCCACGGCGTGGCTCGAATCCCTTCCTACGTGGACCTGCTCCAGCGCGGCGCCCTGAACGCAAGCCCGCGGATGACGTGCGAACCGCGCGCCGGGGTGCTGCATTTCGACGGCGACCGCGGTCTCGGACAGGTGTGCGGCCTGAAGGCTGTCGAATACGGCATCGACGCCGCGCGGACCCAAGGGTGTGTCGCGGTGGTGATGCGGCACGTCGGGCACTTGGGCGCGCTCGGGCATTTCACCCGCATCGCAGCCGAAGCGAACATGATCGCCCTGATGATGCAGAATGGACCGCCCATCATGGCGCTCGTGGGCTCCAAGCAACCGGCCATTGGCAACAATCCGATGTCGTTTGCTGCTCCGAGGCCGAACGGCGCGCCGCTGGTGTTCGACATGGCGACCAGTGAAACGGCGTTCGGAAGAATCTTCGCCGCCGTCAATGCCGGCACCGAACTTCCGGACGGTTGGGCACTCGACCGTGAAGGCCAGCCGACCCGAAATGCTGCTGCTGCGCTGGACGGCATGCTGCTTCCATCGGGCGGCCATAAAGGCATGGGCCTCGCCATGCTCGTCGAGGTGCTCGCCGGAAGCCTGACGGGAAATCAGCCAGGCAAGCTGGGCAGCGGCAAAATGATGCCGCCGGAGTTTGGAGGATTTCTGCTGATCCTCAATCCCGAATTGATCGCGGGAGCGGAGTACGCACCACACATCGCGGACTGGATCGGTATCTATCTGGCAGCGAGCAACGGAATGCGCTTGCCAGGGGCGCGCGCCGACCAATCGGAGCAGGACCGCACCGAGTCCGGGATCCCGATTGCGCCGGGACTTCTCGCCGATTTGTCCCGGGTAGCGGACAAGCTCGGCGTCCCACGCCTGAATTCGTGACAAGCCTGCCGGCGCTCCGTCAAGGCGCGGCCCAGTTCTCATGAAGCCGCGATCTCGCTCTCTTCCCGCACGCTGTCGCGCACATCGCTTTCGATCAGCGACCAGATGCGGTCGACCATGCCAACAAACTCCGGGCGGCGCTTGAATCCAAGCTGGCGAGGACGCGGCAGGTCGACCGGGATCACTTCCTTCACCCAGCCAGGCCGGCGGCCGAGCACAACCACGCGGTCGGCAAGGAAAATCGCCTCGTCGATCTGATGGGTGATGAACAGAACCGTCTTCCGGCCCAACTCCCAGATCCTCAGCAATTCGGTCTGCATGATCTCGCGGGTTTGCGCATCCAGCGCCGAGAACGGCTCATCCATCAGCAGGACATCGGGATCAATGGCGAGGGCACGCGCCAGGTTCACGCGCTGACGCATTCCGCCTGAGAGTTGCGCTGGCCAGTAATCCTCGAAACCGGCGAGGCCAACCAGCTTCAGAAGCTCTCGCGTGCGCGCCGCGGTCTTCTCGTTGAGCTGCCCGTTGAGTTGAAGGCCGATGGTCGTATTGTTCCAGATCGTCTTCCAAGGCAAAAGCGAATGTCTGGAACACAAAGCCGCGGTCCGCACCTGGCCCCGATACCGCACGACTGCCAACCTTGACCTCGCCCTGATCCGGCTTCTCCAGGCCCGCAATGATCCGCATCGACGAGCATCCCGAGAAGATGCGGCAGCGACGCGAAACGGTCGAACATCCCTTCGGCACAATGAAGGCCAGGATGGAGGCCACTCACTTCCTGATGAAGACGCTGCCCAGGGTGGCCTCAGAGATGGCGCTGCACGTGCTGGCTTAAACATGACCAGGGTGATCAGCCTCATGGGGGTCCGGCCGCTGATGGCAGCAATGCGGGCATAGCCAACCTAAAATCGCCCGCCTCTTCAAAGAGAAAGCCTGCCAAACTCGCACGCCCGAACGTTTTTACACGGCCAAGACCCAAAGCGGACATTCTGACGCGTCCTGGGCCACCTCGCCGCCGGAAGGACGGATCGCTATACGGCTGAAACCGAAAGCTTCAGTTCACCTTGATGCCTGCACTGCGCACGATCACTCCGAAGCTGGCGCGCGCGCGCTGCTGGTGAGCCGCGAACTCCTCGGGCGTCATCGCCGGCGCCACCTCTGACGCCATGGCGTCGAGTTGCTTCTTCGTATCCGGGCTATGCATGATCCGGGTGATCTCCTTGTTGAGACGTGTAACGATCGCCGCAGGCGTCCCGGCCGGCGCATACACTCCAGAGAGCCACGTCAGGTTCACGTTGACCCCCGATTCGATCAGCGTTGGAGTTTCGGGAAAAATCGGCGAGCGCACCTTGCCAGGCACGCCGAGCAGCCGCAGCTTACCCGACTCGATGTGCGGTATGCCCGCGCCGAGGTCTATCGTGAAGTCCACCCGACCGGCAAGCAGGTCTATAAGGACTGCCTGCGAGCCCTTGTACGGCACGTGCACGGCCCCGAACTTGGCCACGTCCATAATCATTTCGATGGCAACATGTTGCAGCGTGCCAGGGCCTGCGGAGCCGTAGTTGAGCTTTCCGGGATTGGCACGGGCGTGGGCGACGAACTCCGCCATATTGCGGGCAGGGAAGTCTGGACGCGCAACCATGAACATCGAAGACCCGGCGGTCGGCGCAATCGGCAGCAGGTCTTTCGCCACGTCTATGTCCATTTTGAAAATATGCGGGTTGATGAGAATCGTGCCGTCTGCCGAATGCAGCAGCGTGTAGCCGTCCGGCGCCGCGCGCGCCACCGCACTAGCGCCAATGTTGCCGCTCGCGCCGACACGGTTTTCGACCACCACCGGCTGCCCGAGGGCTTCGCTCAGTCTCGTGGCCACCGAGCGGCCGATGACGTCGGTGCTGCCGCCAGCGGCGAAATTGACGATGAGGCGAATCGGCTTCTCCGGCCAAGCCTGGGCCTGGACGAGCGACGCCGGCACTAGCGCCAGCGCGGCACAGATGAAGCAACGGACAAGTGAGCGCATATTCATTTGGCGAACGAACGAATTTCTAAGCATGATCATTCCTCTCTATTGCTGGCTGATGAGTGTGGCGCGACTGTCAACAGGTGACAACGTCGCAAACCTGCGTTTGGCTCGTATTTCTGGCATCAAGACCTTCCCCTCTGGCTAGCGCCCTCACGGAATTGCGCGACGCGCGCCGCCATCGACGTGAAACAACTGACCGGTGATGTAGCGAGCCTTCGGTGAACTCAGGAAAACGATCAGCACGGCGAGGTCTTCAGGCTCGCCGACGTAACCGACGGGAATGTTCGCGGCCACCCACTGCTGCCTAGCCTCTTCGCTTGGCAGCAGAACATTGTCGATCTGCTCCGAACGGATGCGGCCGGGCGAAATGCAATTCACCGTAACGCCGTCGCGACCGACCACGCGGGACAAGGCCTTCGCCCAAAGCTGCACGGCCCCGTTCGGCGGCACGCCGGCGTTCAAATGCGCCGGCGGCTCCGTGCTCCCGGTGAGACTGAAGATGCGACCGAACTTGCGTTCGCGCATGCCGTCCAGAAACGCGTGAGTGAGTTCGCGGCCAGCATGGAAATTGAGGTTCATGCCCGCGTCCCATTCTTCGCGCGTGCCGTAGCCTGTGAACGGTCGCGAGCCACCAGCATTGTTCACCAGGATATCGAGCCGGCCGAACCGGTCGATCACAGCAGTCTTGATGCGCTCGGCAGCGCCGTCTTCGGTGATGTCCTGAAGGAGAGCCAGAGGACGCTCGTGGCCGCGCGCTGCGATCTCATCGGAGACCGCTTCCAGTGGCTCTTTCCGGCGCGCGACGATCGCGAGCTTGCAGCCTTCGTCCGCCAGAATCTTGGCGATGCCGCGACCGATTCCCATGCTGGCGCCAGTTACGAGCGCGACCTTGCCGGCGAGTTGGAGGTCCATCGTTACCCTAAATCTGAGATGTGAAAGGTTGGCGGTGCAAGTAGCGGCCGTGTCCGATTGCCTCGTCCATCAGCGCGCCGTCTCGCAGCACCCAGCGGCCGCGCACCGCCGTGTGGACGACCTCACCTTTGAATTTCCAGCCGTCGTAAATCGAATATCCCGCGCTGGACGCCGTGTCGCTCCCCTTGAGGGTCCACGTCTTGTTCAAATCCACGAACGTGAGATCCGCGTCGAACCCAGGTTCGATTGCGCCCTTCCGGTCGCCGAGTCCCATCAGTCGTGCGGGATTGCGCGCCACCAGGTCGGCGACACGGGACAGCGAAAGCCCCCGCTTATGGTGCCCCTCGCTGAGCATGACCGGCAGCAGCGTTTCGAGTCCAGGGCAGCCGGGCGAAGCCTTCCAGATGCCGCCCTCCTTCGAGCCGGCGTCGCGGTGAACGTGATCGGTCGCAACCGTATCGATGTGCCCGTCAAGCACGCCCTTCCAAAGCGCCTCCACGTCAGCCGCCTCGCGAACCGGCGGATTGATCTTGCCGATGTCGCCACCCTTCCAGTTCACGTCGTGCGTGAGGTAGTGCGGGCAGGTTTCCATCGCGATGCGCGAACCGGAGCGGCGCTGGCGCAGCCCGGCCTCAAGCGCCTCGGCCGAGGAAATATGGACCATATACATTCGCGTGCCGGTGATGCCCGCGACGTATGCGGCATGCTGGACGGCGTCGGCTTCCACAAACGGCGGGCGACTGTCGTTCCACACTGCAAGACCACCCTTTCCATCCGGATCTTTCGCCATCAGGCGGTCTCGCAGCGGCCACGACATCTCGATCGTCTCGGGATGCGGGCAAACCTGGGCTTTGCTCTTGGCTGCGGTTTCGCAAAGACGATAGAGGAATCCATCGTCGATGTCGGGCAGGCCTAGCCGCTTGCCCTCACCACCGCGGATGTTCATGAATATCTTGAACGTCGAAACCCCGAGTTCGCTCACGTACTTGGGTACGCCAGCGAGCTGCTCCTCGGTCGAGATCACAAAGTGGTACGCGAAGTCGATACGCGCCCCGGCATGGCTCACTTCGAGGATCGACGGAAAAATCTTGTCGAACGGCTCTGTTGCCATCACGTAGGGGATGAACGACGTGACCCCGCCACGTGCGGCCGCCGCGGTTTCCTGATCGGCGTCGCGCGGAACACGTGGCTGCGCGATGTCACGCCCATGACCAAGGTGAAGGTGCGCATCGATGGCGCCTGGAAACACCACCAGACCCTTGGCCGAAACTTCTTCCTTTGCCGAACAACCAACACCGGGAGCGAGGATCGCCGCGATACGGCCGTCCTTGATGGCGATGTCGCACGTGGTAAGCCCGCGCGAAGGAAGAATGACCTCCCCGCTGCGGATCACCAAATCGCAACTCACCATGTCTCACCCCTTTTTTTTCGACGACGCGTATGGGCTTAGGCAACGACTTGATCCACCATCTCACGCCAGGGCATCCGGTCCGTTGCGCTCGCGTTGACCACGAGATTCCGAAGTGCACCTGATGCTTTCGGCAACGTGGCTCCGGTCAGCTCGTCGAACTTGGTTAGCAGTTCACTCTCGCTGTAGGGCTGGTCGGCGCCGCCGCGCGCGTTCTCGCAGACCGCGGTCCATCGCGTGCCGTCTTCAAACGTCCAGTGCACGCGCGCCGGCCGGTCGTTTGGCCATTCACCGATTGCCGGATGGGCACGCGCGGTGACACGCTCGCGCATCGCCGCAATCTCGGCATTCTTCAAGCTGGCGCCATTGAAACCCATGGCGCCGGCGGTGCGCAGCACGGCAACTGTCGCAAGCGCATGCGGCATCGAGAACTTCGCCGCGAGCACGGTGTCGGGTGCCGCACCTGTCAGCGCAAGACCGCGCGCGTGGGTCTCCACCTCGATCGATTTGATCGGCTTGGAATCCGGCGCGAGACGGCCGGCCAGCTCCATGCTCGCCTGCACTGCGGAATGCAGATACTGACAGCACGCGTAGATCTTGTGGTAGCCCCGTTCGATCGCCCACTCGCCCTGGCCTAACCCGGTATCCATCTCCTGCGGCTCGACGCGGCAATTGAAGCCCGTGGCATAGACGTCGTAGAGCGCACCCCGCAGGCCAGTGATTCCCAGCGGCGCGAAATCAGCGGCCTGAAAGCCGGCGATCGCACCGAGTCCTGTCCAGGTGTTCCGGGCGAGCGCACCCTCGATGGCGTGGTTGAACGGTCCCGCGCAAACCATCGTGGCGGCCGACTTGAGCGTGTCGCATAGCATCGCCGCGTCGTAGCCGCGCAGCACCGCAATGCCCGCGGCTGCGCCGATCGCGTTGAAGGCGCCGTGCGGATGGATCGTCAGGCTATCGAACGGAAATGTGTGGGCGATGCGGGTCGTAATCTCGTACGAGATGCACAGCGCCCGCAGCATGTCCTGAACCGAAGCGTTCTCGGCCTCGGCTTCCGCCAGCAGCGCCGGCAGCGTATATCCCCCCGCGTGGCACGGCAGCGGCCGATAGCCCTCGTCAAGCTCGGCCCACGGCACCGCGAGACCGTTGGCCGCGGCAGCCAAACTGCGCGGCGCCTTGGTCCGGTGGGCGCCGAACACCGTTGCCTCGGCCTTCCCGCCGGGACTTAGGATGCGGTCCTGAGCGGCGCTGACCTGCGGCTCGCTCGCGGCCACGACCATCGCGGCGATGTCATCGGACACAACCAGCGACGCGCGCCGGCGTACCGCATCGGGCAAAGGCTTGGAACGCGCGGCCACGGCCCATTCGCAGAGCCGCTCCAGACCTGCCGCGACAGCATCGCGATGGCTTCGATCGACCGCAGGTTTTCCGGGATTCGTAACCAACGCCGCACTCCTTGCTTTCGTTCGGGCTGCGCGGTGCGCGCGCCGGCCTTCATAAAATTCCATTCGATCAGGAATTGAGCGCGCGCAATTTTTGCAGACATTCCTCGGTGGTCATGACATCGGCATATTTTTCCGACATATCGAACAGGTTCACGGCATGCGACGCTGCGCTGCGATCGTAGACAGCATCGCTCGGAACCGCGACCCGGAAATTATATGCGAAGGCGTCGACGACCGACCCGCGAACGCATCCGCTTGTGGTGCATCCGGTTACAATGAGAGTGTCGGCGCGTAAATTGACCAGGTAGCTGGCCAGCGGCGTTCCAAAAAATGCACTGGGATGCTTCTTGGGCAGCAGGACATCGTTGGGCCGCGGAGCAACCTCGGCGACGAACTCGTAGCCCTTCGATTCGATATTCATGATCGCGGGAACTTTGTCGGACAATCGCCCGGAATCGAAGCTCGTCTTCGGCGACACGTGAGGATAGAGGACGGGCCAGTTGCGCTCGCGGAACAATGTCAGCAGCGTTTGAATCTTGTCGACGGCTTGCCAGGCGACATCGCCGCAGGACGTCGGAAATTCCTTGATCGACTCCCAGAACGGCCTCGGCACCGTTCCGGTGGTTCGATATTGGACATCGATGATGAGAAGTGCGGGATTCGTACCGAACCCGGTCGGCCGGCCGAAGCCCGCCGCGCGGTACGCCCGCTGTTCGTCCTCAGAGATGATTCCGTCCCATGGTTTTGTCATTTGTCGGCCGTCGCTGATCCGTTGGTGTAAAGCGTTTCAAACCGGTCGTACTTCTCTTTCTGAACAACACGCTGGCGCTCTTCGAACGAGGCGAGCCGGTCGCACACCGAATCGAGGCTGCCCTCGCGTTTGAGCGTGCCCAGCACGTCGTTCATCGCCTTGAGCGAAGCCTGCAAGGCGGCGTTCGCGTAGAGGACAAGACTGAATCCCATTTCCTTGAACGCGGCTTGCGACAGCGCCGGGGTCAGCCCGCCGAAAACGATGTTGACGAGCTGCGGGGCGTCAATCGCGCGCGCCACGCGGCGCAGCTCGTCCTCGTTAAGCGGCGCCTCGATGAAAATCACGTCGGCCCCGGCTTCAACGAAGCGCTGCCCGCGTTCGATCGCGGCCTCGAGGCCGAGCACAGCGCGTGAATCGGTACGCGCGATGATCTGCAAATCCTGATCGACGCGAGAGTCCACCGCAGCCTTGATCTTCTGTACGATCTCGTCGACCGGAACGACTTCCTTGCCGCTGAAGTGGCCGCAGCGCTTCGGAAAGATCTGATCCTCGATCTGGAGGCCCGCGGCCCCTGCCCGCTCAAGCGCCCGCACCGTCCGGATAGCATTCAGTGAATTGCCGAAACCGGTATCCATGTCGACGATGATGGGAATCGAAACAGCGTCGGCGACAGACGCCACGACATTCTGGATTTCCGACATGGTCACAAGACCGATATCGGGCGCCCCCAGATGCATGTTGGCGATGCCTGCGCCGGATATGTAGACCGTCTCGAAGCCCAGATCCTCGATCACCCGGGCGAACAAGGCGTTGGGAGCACCCGGCACAATCGTGGCGTTCCGGGCGGCAACAATAGCCTTCAAGCGCTTGGCTGACATGCCGTCTCTTATATCTCTGCTTACGCCAGAGCCGAACTATTGTCGGTCGTCTGATGGCTGTCAACAGTTTTAGGCACCCTCTGTAAACTGTTGACAATCGTTGCCGTGCTGGGCCAGCATTTCGATGAGCACGGCGTCCGGAGTTAAGATGCGTCAGCGAAGCACGATCAAAAGCATCAAGGCCAGTGTCCACAATGTCGATTTGAAGGTTCCACTCGTCGACAAGGCCGTGGGCAACAGAAGCATCGTGTTTTGCCAAGTCGAGACCACCGACGGCACTGTCGGATACGGGATGACGGAGTATTTCCTCACCCACGCGGTCAAGGCCGCGATCGATCATCACTTCGCACCCTTGATGATCGGTATGGACCTGACCGACGTGGAAAAAATCCATCACAAGGTCGGTTCGGTTCTCAATCCGCGCGCCATGACCGGAGTGGTGTCCTGCGCCCTCTCCTGCCTCGACATCGCACTCTGGGACGCCCACGGGAAGCTGGTCGGCAAGACCGTCGCCGCGCTGCTCGGCGGATTCCGCGATTATGCAGAAGCCTACGTGACGTTCGGCTTCCCGAACTACGACCTCGACGGCTTGGTCGACGCGGCCAAACACCAGGTGAAGCTCGGTGCGCAACGATTGAAGATGGTGGTCGCGGCGCATCCCAAGGGCTGGAAGGAAGACGTCAGGCGCGTGCGCGCCGTCCGCGATGCGATAGGCACTGACATCGAGCTCATGTGCGACGCCAACTACGAGTTCAGCCCTCCCGATGCGCGCCTGTTCGCACAGACCGTGGAGGAGTGCGACCTGTCATGGTTCGAGGAGCCGCTCTGGCAGAATGACGCTCGCGCGCTGGCCACCCTCAGGGGCCAGATCCGGATTCCGATATCGGCCGGGCAGATGGAGGGCAACCGCTGGCGGTTTCGGGAATTCGTCGAGCACAAAGCACTGGATTTGCTTCAGCCGAATTGTGCTTTCATCGGCGGCTACACGGAATGTCGGAAGGTCGCGCATCTGGGCCAAGCTTTTAACCTGCCGATCGCCCACGGCGGCGGACTGGCTTCGCTCAATCTCCATGTCATGTGCGGATTCATGAACGGCACCACCATCGAGATCTATAACGGTGCACAGTTCAGCGAGAACTACATCTGGAAGAAAATCCCCGCGATCGACATGAAATCGCAGACCGTCCACCTCTTCGATGCCCCGGGCATCGGTCTCGACCCCGACCACGAATTCTTGAAGGATTCCGAAACAAAAGTTTGATCCGAACCCCAGCATTCGCAAAGGATTGCCATGCTCAAACTCACTGCCCTGTCGACCGTTTGTGCTCTTTCTCTCCTGACGCCCGTCCCTGCGGAAGCTCAGAGCAGCGATTATCCGTCGCGATCGATCCGTCTGGTGGTGCCGGTCGCCGCAGGCGGCGGCACCGACATGGTGGGCCGCGTCCTCGCCGAGCATCTCAGCTCCAGGCTGGGGCAGCCAGTGACCGTCGAGAACCGGCCGGGCGCCGGGTCGCTTATCGGCGTCGATTCAGTCGCCAAGGCGCCCGCCGACGGCTACACGCTCGTGCTCGCCCTGTCCGACGGGTTCACCATCCTGCCGTCGATGAAAAAGGAAGTCCCGTACGATTCGGTCAAGAGCTTCACGCTGATCGGTCTGGCCGCACGCACGCCGTTCTCATTCTCGGTTAGCAACGAAGTACCGGCCAACACACTTCGTGAACTGGTCGACTACGCCAAGAAGAATGCTGGCAAACTCAAGTGGGCGGTCAGCGGAAGCTATTCGACATCCGATCTCGCGACCGAACTCCTCAAGGTCACGCAAGGCCTGGAATACACCTCGGTGCCGTATCGCGGCGGCGCGCTGGCGCTCGCGGACGTTGTTTCGGCGCGGGTCGATGGCTTGACCGTCAGCCCGCTTCTCGCGGCGCCGCAGGCTGCCGCCGGCAAGCTGAAGATCTTGGCGCAAACGGGACCGGCTCGCGTGCCGATGATTGCGAATGTGCCGACGGCGGTGGAAGCCGGATTCAAGGACCTCGTCGTCGTCGCTTGGTTCGGACTGGCGGGCCCGGCGAACCTGCCCCCCGCGGTGACGGCGAAGCTGTCGGACGCGCTGGCGACATTCCACAGCCAGCCTTCCGTGAACCAGCGGTTTGCCGCCGCCGGTATCGAAACCGCCGCGATGCCTGCCGCCGAATTCGCTACCTACATCACGTCCGAGCTGGCGAAATGGCGAGACGTCGTCAGCAAGGCGGGGATACCGCTTCAATAGACTGCGGACCCACCGCATCGCGGAGGCGTGCTTCGGCCCCGACAAAAACCCGCAATCCACGTCGCGGCCTACGTGGGCCGCGCCGATATCAGGTTGAACTGACGGCTACGCGATCAGCGCCCGCGCATCTGCCGGTAGGCAGCCTTCACGTCGATCGGCATCCATTCCTTGTACCGGCTGACGTGAGCAAACTCCGGCACCTGAACGTCGCGCACCGCCGCATCTTCCGACCAGCCGGCCTTAATCGCCTTTTCAACGCCGGCGCGGATAGCGATCAGCATGTCGCGAAAACGCGCTACTTCTTTCATGTCGGTGGGCGGGCCGTGTCCAGGGATGGCGACGGAAATATCGAGCGTCATCACATGGGACAGACGGTCGATCCAGCCGTCGAGATTGCCGTCGCCGAGCCAGGGGTAGCGACCGTTGAATACAAGATCTCCGAGGAAGATCACCTTGCTCTTCTCAAGATACACTACGATGTCGTTGTCGCAATGCGCCGGCCCCCAGTAATCGAGGCGGACGGTTTCGTTCGGCAGGTGAAACACGAACTGGTCCGCGAACGTCTGGGTTGGCGGCAGGATCGTCACCACGTCGTAGTCCGGCAACCCGATGCGCTGATGGAACCAAGCCCGGTAGGGATCGCCCTCCGGCACAAGCTCGTTGACGTTCGTACCAAACAGAATGCGGAGCTTGGTGCTGAAGTCCGTGATCTTCCAACGGTCGCCCTCCAGCGGCCCGAGCGCGGCGTGCATGGCCGCAAGGCACTTGTCGTGAGCAAGAATGGGAAGGTCCTCGAACACCACGTTGCCGTGGGTGTGATCGAGGTGGCAGTGCGTGTCGATCAGCATGCGCAGCGGCTTGCCGGTCGTCGCACTGATCGAGTCCCGGAACATCCGACCGAGACGCGGGTATTGCTGAGCATCGATGACCAGCACACCGTCAGGCGTCTCGATTGCACCGGCATTGGAGTCGCCGCCGGCGCCAATCCAAGCATGGACGCCTGGCGACACGGTCACGAGTTTTGGTTCATTTGTCATGGCTGCCAGCCTATACGATGGCAACATTGATCGGGCAACCCGGATTGCAGCTCTCGTCCGCGTGAAGCGATCTCCTCACCGAGGCCATGAGAATGCATCAAAGAGCGCAGCAGGCCGTCGATAATGCGCCGGTTCTGCATGTCAGGGGTCAGAAGGCATGATCGGATTTGTCGGCATTGTCGTGCCGCATCTGCTGCGTCGTGTGATCGGTTCCGGTCATCGTCTGCTGTTGCCCACTTCGGTTTGTCTTGGAGCAACGCTGCTGCTCGCCGCCGACACGTTGGCGCGCACGATCGCCGCACCGGCCGAAGTTCCGATCGGCATCCTCACCGCCCTTGCAGGCGCCCCGTTCTTTCTTGCCGCTGCGCCATGCGTTGAGTTGCCGTGATCGCAGTGCTGCACGATCTCAACCTCGCTGCGCTGCTAGCCAAGCGTGTCATCGTGCTAGACTGCGGCCGGCTCGCGGGCGAAGGCCCGCCGGACATGATAATCACCGACGATATGCTGCAACGGACTTTTGGGGTCGCGGCGGCGGTGCATGCT
>CAMDFO010000069.1 GCA_945897515.1 Rhodoplanes serenus
GGCTTCCCGCTACATCCGTCACTCAAAATAACCTGCCGTCATGAATTATTCGGGCTAGGACCATGTTACAGTGTTGTCTCAGAGATTCCCGGAGAGCCCGGTGAGCGAAGCCACCGCCGACAAGCCAGACGCCGCGCGCACTCCAGGAGGCGCCGGCATGCTCGCCCGTGCGCTCGGGCGAGCCCGGTGGTCGATCTTCTGGGAGCGGCTGTGGCCGGCGCTGGCGGCCATGGCGACCGCGGCCGGGCTGTTTCTCGCCATTTCGTGGCTCGGGCTATGGCTATGGCTGCCGCCGATCGGGCGCGCCATCGGGCTGTTCGTGTTCTTCGTACTGGCCGTGGCGGCGACGGTGCCGCTGTTCTTCGTCAGGATGCCATCGCAGGCCGACGGCCTGCGCCGGCTCGATCGCCTGAGCCGCCTGCCGCATCGCCCAGCGACGGCGATTGCCGACGAGATGGCGCCCGAGGCGGGCGATCAGCTTTCGGTGGCGCTGTGGAAGGCGCACGTTGAACGCGCGCTCCGCGCGGCGCGCTCGCTCAGGGCCGGCGTGCCCGGCCCCCGGCTTCCCGCCCGCGATCCGTTCGCGCTTCGCGCGCTGGTGCTGACGCTGGTGGTGGCGACTTTCTTCGCCGCCGGCGGTGAGCGCACCAAGCGCATCGCCGCCGCGTTCGATTGGCAGGGCGCGATGGCGCCGGCGAATTTTCGCGTCGATGCCTGGGTGACCCCGCCGACCTACACCGGCCGTCCGCCGCAAATCCTGCCGGGTCTACGTCCCGGCGAGCCGGTGCGAGCGAGCGCCGGGATTTCGGTGCCGACGGGTTCCATGCTGGTCGTCCGCTCGAGCGGCAAGGCCGAGCTCAAGGTGGCGGTGACCGGCGGCATCGCCGAACTGACCGGCGACGCCCGCCCGCAGGCGCCGGCGGGCACCGACGAGCGCCGCTTCAACATCACCGAAGCCGGTACCGCCACGGTGCGCGGCGTTGGCGAGGACATCACCTGGACATTCAGCGCGATCCCGGATCGCCCGCCGACCATTACGATGACCAAGGAGCCCGAGCCGCAGACCCGCGGCGCGCTGCTGCTCGCCTACAAGATCGAGGACGATTACGGCGTTATCGAAGCCCAGGCGACATTCGCGCGCAAAGCCGAAAAGCCGAGCGCCGATGCCAAGGAGCCACGTCCGCTCTATGGCGCTCCGGATTTCAACCTGGTGCTGCCGCAGGCGCGCACCAAGAACGGCGTCGGCCAGACCAGCAAGGACCTGACCGAGCATCCATGGGCCGGCGTCGACGTGACGATGACGCTTGTTGCGCGCGACGAGGCCAGCAACGAGGGTCTGTCGTCGCCGCACGAAATGCGGCTGCCGGAGCGGCCGTTCTCAAAGCCGGTGGCGCGCGCGCTGATCGAGCAGCGGCGCGTTCTCGCGCTCGATGCCAACGCCAAGGAGCGCGTCGCGCTCGCGCTTGACGCGCTGGCGATCGCGCCCGAGCGCTTTACGCCCGAGGCGCACATCTACCTCGGCCTGCGCTCGATCTACTGGCAACTGACGCGCACCAAGAATGACGATGGACTGCGCGACGTGGTGGCGCGGCTGTGGTCGATGGCCGTGACGATCGAGGACGGCAATATTTCCGAGACCGAGCAGCAGCTTCGCGCGGCGCAGGATGCACTGCGCGAGGCGTTGGAGCGCGGCGCCTCCGACGAAGAGATCAAGCGGCTGATGGATCAATTGCGGGCCGCGCTCGACAAGTTCATGCAGGCGCTGGCCGAGGAGATGCGCAAGAACCCCCAGATGGCGCGTCCGCTCGATCCCAACTCGATGCGCAATCTGCGTTCGCAGGACCTGCGCAGCATGCTCGACCGCATGGAGCGGCTGGCGCGCTCCGGCGCCAAGGATGCCGCCAAGCAGTTGCTCAATCAATTGCAGCAGATGCTCGACAATCTGCAGATGGCGCGTCCGGGCGGCGAGCAGGGCGAGGACGGCGACGACATGCAGTCGGCGCTCGACGAGCTCGGCGACATGATCCGCCGGCAGCAGCAGCTTCGCGACCGCACCTTCCGCCAGGGCCAGGACCAGCGCCGCCAGCAGCGACAGCGCGGACAGCAGGGACAGCGCGGCCAGCAGGGCGACCCGAACCAGTTTGGCGAACTGAGGCAGGACCAGCAGGCGCTGCGCGACCAGCTCAACAAGCTACTCGAACAATTGCGCCAGCGCGGCATGCCGCAGCCGGGCCAGCAAGGCCAAGGCCAGCAGGGCCAGGGTCAGCAAGGCCAGGGCGAGATGGACCAGTTCGGCCAAGCCGGCGACGCGATGGGCGACGCGCAGGGCTCGCTCGGTGAGGGCAATGCCGACGGCGCAGTGGACTCGCAGGGCCGTGCGCTGGAGGCGCTGCGCCGCGGTGCGCAGGGGCTGGCTCAATCGATGCAGCAGCAGATGGGCCAGGGCCAGGGACCCGGCAATGGCCCGCCGGGCCGGCAAGGACAGCAGCGCGCCGGCCAGGAAACCGACCCGCTCGGTCGGCCGTTGCGCGGGCGCGATTACGGCGACGACACCACGGTCAAGGTGCCGGGCGAGATCGACGTGCAACGTGCGCGGCGCATCCTCGAAGAGCTTCGCCGCAGGTTCGGCGAGAGCTTCCGCCCGCAGCTCGAGCTCGACTACATCGAGCGGCTGCTGAAGGACTTTTGACCGCGCTTAACGGCTGCCTTTGGCCAGCGCCGACGCTATTGCAAAGCGCATGTCGGATAGGCTGAACGGCTTGGCGATCACGTCGAACACGATCGCTTCGAGGCCGGATGCGCGTTCGCGTTGATCGGCATAACCCGTCATCATCACGATCGGCAACTTTGGAAAGTCGCGCGCTACGGCGAGCGCTAATGCGATTCCGTCCATCACCGGCATCTTGATGTCGGTGAGCAGGAGATCGAACCGTCCATTCTCGCGAACCAGAGCGTCGAGCGCCGCGCCGCCGTCGGCGGTGTCGACGACATCGTGGCTATCGGCCTGCAGCGCACGGACCACCAGCTCTCGTATCGATGGTTCGTCCTCGGCGATCAGGATGCGCGCCATGACGGCCTCAGCGCAGGCCGGCGACGGCGTCGCGGCGCGTGAAGAAGCGGACCACCATCTCGCGGCTGTCGTTGGGCGGGGAGGCCAGCCGGCTCCGGAACGGCAGCGTGCCGCCGGGCGCCAGCACGGATTGGGTCGGCAGCGCGGTCCAGGCGTAAACCTCGTTGCCGTTGTCGTTGCGCACGGCGAAGCGCAACCGTGGCACCTCGACCGCCGTGGTGGTCGCGTTCACGATCGAGCCCTCGACCACCAGCACCGGCACGTCATCGTGGCTGTCCTTCGTGGTCTTGACGTCGAGGAAGGTGAGCCCGCGCAGATTGACCGGCAATCCAACCGCTGCATAGAGCGACGCCATCTGCGGCGCGTATCGCACAACCCCGTTTCGCCACGAGATCAGCACGGCGACGATGGCGATCAGGCCGAGGATAACCACCGGCAGGCTTGGCGCCTGCATTGCGGACCGGCGGCGCACGGCGCCGCGCCGCAGCCGGCGGGCTGCGACAGTCTCGATGTCCTCGGGTTGGCTGCGCGTCGATGGGATTGCCTGCTGGGCGTCGTCCGCCTGCATGGGCGCGAGCGGCGGGGCTTCCGCCGGTGGCAGTTCGGCCCCCGACGTTTCGGAGGCCGCCGCCAGGTCGTCCGTGGGGGCAGTGGCCGCATTTTCGTCGAGCGCCGGCGTCGTATCGCTACCGGTTTCGTTGGTCCCTATGAGATCGTCGAGGGTGGGAGACGCCGGATCCTGGGACGCCGGATCTTGCGACGCCAAATCCTGGGTGGCCTCTCTCAGTTCGGTCTCGGGCTCCGGGGGCGTCTCCGCGATCTCGAAATCGTCCTGGGCGGTCTCCGGTCCCGTTTCAGGCGTTGAATTGCCAGCCAATTCCGCGCTGAACGCAGCCACGGCGGCGTCGCTGGCGTCGGCCTCGGATTGAGCGGGGACAAGCGACGCCTCCTGCGGTTGCGCCGTCGGGCTCGCGAACCAGACGTTATGGCACCGGACGCACCGCACGGACCGTCCGGCAGCGCCAAGCGCAGCAGGTGCGACCTCATAGGGCGTCGTACAGGAAGGACAAACAATGAGCATTGGCGATTCGCAGCGGAACGGTCTTCTGCCGGGACGGTATCAGCCGTCCGTTAATGGATCGGAAACCATGAAAATCCAGGTGGCTTCGGCCTAAACTCGCAGTCTGGGCGGCCCGGCGGGTTTATTCGGCCGCCTATGGCAGCGGTCCGCTATCCTGTACAAGTCGAATCGCGGGGCGGACCGCATAGGGGTTGGAGAAACGAGTGGTCCGATTCGAGAATGTCGGATTGCGTTATGGGCTTGGGCCCGAGGTTCTGCGCGACCTCAGCTTCCATATCGAGCCGAATTCCTTTCAGTTTCTGACCGGCCCGTCTGGCGCCGGCAAGACCTCGCTGCTGCGCCTGCTCTTCCTGTCGCTGCGGCCGACGCGCGGTCTCATCACGCTGTTCGGCCACGACGTCGTTACGTTGCCGAAGGACGCGCTCGCGGTGCTGCGGCGGCGCATCGGCATCGTATTCCAGGACTTCCGGCTGCTCGACCACATGACCACGTACGAGAACGTCGCATTGCCGTTCCGGGTCATGGGCAAGGACGAGAGCAGCTATCGCGCCGAGGTGGTCGAATTGCTGAGCTGGGTCGGACTCGGCGAGCGCATGGGAGCGCTGCCGCCGGTGCTTTCGGGCGGCGAGAAGCAACGCGCGGCGATTGCGCGCGCGGTGATAGCCCGGCCGCAGCTTCTGCTTGCCGACGAGCCGACTGGCAACGTCGATCCGACCCTCGCTCAGCGTCTGCTCCGTCTGTTCATCGAACTCAACAAGTCGGGGACCACCGTCTTGATCGCGACGCATGACATCGGATTGATGGATCAATACGACGCCACGCGACTCGTGCTGCACGACGGCCGTCTGCACGTCTACGATTGAGGCACGGCAATGTCCGATCTGCGTATCGACCAGGAGACGATCGCGCCGGCCCGCATGACCGGACTGCTGCTGCGCAACGAGACGCCGATCGTACCGAAGAATTCCATTGCGGGCCGCTCGCTGGTTGCGGTTGTCGCGATCATGACGTTTCTATCGTCGCTTACGGTCGGTGCGGTGATGCTGGTGCGTGCGGCGGCAACCGACTGGCAATCGGATGTCTCGCGCGAGATCACCATCCAGATTCGTCCGGTGCAAGGACGCGACATCGAATCTGAGCTGCGCGAGGCTGGCGATATCGCCCGCGCCTTCCCGGGCATCGCCGATGTCCGGATCTATTCGCGCGAAGAGTCCGCGAGCCTTCTGGAGCCTTGGCTCGGCACCGGGTTGGCGCTCGACGATCTGCCGGTGCCGCGGATGATCGTGGTGCGGCTTGCGCCCGGCGCATCGGCCGATTTAACACAATTGCGCACGACGTTGACCGGACGGATTCCCGGCGCGACGCTGGACGATCATCGCGCCTGGATCGATCGAATGCGGGCCATGGCCCAGACCTCGGTGATCGGCGGGTTCGGCGTGCTCATCCTCATGCTGGTGACGACCATGCTGTCGGTGGCGTTTGCGACGCGCGGCGCCATGGCAACCAACCGGCCGATCGTCGAGGTGTTGCATTTCATCGGGGCCAAAGACGGCTTCATCGCCGGCCAGTTTCAGCGGCATTTTCTGGTGCTGGGTCTCCAAGGCGGCATGATCGGCGGCGGGACTGCCGTGCTGGTGTTTGCGCTCGCGGGGCTCGTCGGCAACTGGGGGCGCGGCACCGTCAGCGGCGATCAGCTGATGGCCCTGTTCGGTACCTTCTCGATCGGAATCGAGGGCTACGCCGCGGTTGTCGCCCAGATCGTCGTGATTGCGACGGTGACGGCGCTGACCTCCCGTCGAACCGTTAACCGGACACTGGGGAGCGTGGAGTAGGACGTCACAGGGGCGCCGAATTCTACGTTATGATTCTTCCCGGGAAGGACCGATGCCGGCCGTCGGATCAGAAGCAGTTCCACGTTCCAGATGGCGCAGATTGCGCGCGATTCTGCTCGCGCTGGGTTTCGCCGTGGCGCTGCTCGGCGCGGGCTTTCTCTGGTTCGTCAGCCATCTGCCTGTGATCGAGGCTGCGCCCGACCGCCGGGCCGAGGGCATCGTCGCGCTGACCGGCGCGGCGTTCCGCATCAACGACGCGCTCGACCTGTTGGCCTCCGGCCATGGCCAGCGGCTGCTGATTACGGGCGTTCATCCCACCACGCGTTCGAGTGAGATTTCCCGGCTGATGCCCGAGCACCAGCGTTGGTTCTCCTGCTGCGTCGATCTCGACCGTTCCGCGCTCAACACCATCGGCAACGCCATCGAGACCCGGCGCTGGGTGAAAAGCCGAGGCTTCACATCGGTGATCGTCGTCACCTCCAATTTCCACATGCCGCGCGCCATGACCGAACTGGCGTACCAGCTTCCCGACGTGGTGCTGGTGCCGTTTCCGGTGATTTCGGAACGGGTGCGGGTGGATACGTGGTGGATGAGTCCGGCGACCGCGAGGCTCCTCTTTTCCGAATATCTGAAGTATATCGTGGCCGTCGCCCGCACTTGGCTCGGATCGGCCCTGGCCTGACCGGGCGACTTTGGTCTCCACCCAGCGATCGGATTTTCTCCGTGCTTGTCGTCCGTTCCATCCTGTTCAACGTCCTGTTCTATCTGAACCTGGGCGTGCTGATGCTGTTCGCCATCCCGACGCTGGTATTGCCGTCGAAGGCGATCATTGCGATGGCGAAGCTGTGGGGCCGTTCCAGCATCTGGCTGCTACGCGTGGTCTGCAACGTCGATGTCGAATTCCGCGGCCTGGAGAAGCGGCCGAATGGTCCGCTGATCGTCGCGGCCAAGCATCAGTCGACCTGGGAAACGTTCGCGCTGCTGTTTCTGTTCGAATATCCGGCCTTCATCATGAAGCGCGAACTGATGTGGATTCCGCTGTTCGGCTGGTATGCGTGGAAAGGCCGGATGATTTCGGTCGACCGCGGCGCGGGCTCGCAGGTCCTCTCGGCCATGACGGCGCGCGCCGGCAAGGAAATCCGCAGCGGCCGCCAGCTCATCATTTTCCCCGAGGGCACGCGGCGGGCGCCTAACGCCGACCCGCGATACAAATTCGGCGTCGCGCATCTCTATGTCGAAAGCGGCGTACCGTGCCTGCCGGTCGCGCTGAACTCCGGGCTGTTCTGGCGGCGGCGGTCGTTCCTGCGTTATCCCGGGACTATCGTGGTGGAATTCCTCGATCCGATTCCGCCCGATCTCGACCGGCAAGCCTTCTTCAAGCGGCTGGAGAGCGACATCGAAACCGCGACCGCGCGGCTGATCGCCGAAGGCGAACGCGAATTGCGGCGCAACGGCTTTCTGGCGAAGGACGCGGCCGCGTCGCCTTCAGCTTGACGGAGGGGAAAGCGCCGGCGCCTGCGTCTCGTAGGTGCTTCGCAGCCGCTCCGCGAGCAGATGCAGCTCGGCATCGCGGCAGTTCAGCGCTTCGAGCGCGGCCACCGTTTCCAGCACGTAGTCGCGATTGTTGCCGGAGCGGCCATGCCCCTGGCGCACGTGATGAATCTGCTGATCGAGCGTCAGCCGGCCAGCGTATTGCGGATGGCTGCGGTCGACCACGTAGCACAGCGCGCTGACCCGCTGCTCCGGCTTGCCCGCGAGCCACACGTTGCGAACGACCTCGAGATAAACGTGCGTGGTCTGCTCGCGCTCTCGCAGGTACTCGATCGTCGCCAGCCGCTGCTTGGCCGCCACGCGATAGGCGATGCCGCGGCAGGCGCCGCCGCGGTCCAACCCAAGGACGAGGCCGGGCCGCTCCGGCGTGCCGCGATGATCGAAGGAATAGACGCATAGGGAGCGATGCAGCCCGGTGACCCGCGCGGGGACGCGTTCGAGGTGGGCAAAGCCCGGCCGCCAGATCAGCGAGCCATAGCCGAACACCCAGAGGTCTTCGCCGGCGCGATCGGGGGTGGAGTTCATGGTGCAATCGAATCCCGGAAGAGCGGCTCGCCTAACAGGAACGCACAGGGTCGCGCAACCATCGGGGCTTGAACACTGGACTTGGCCGCAAAACCCCGGAAAACTGCCGATCTTTGAAACGCCGTATTCGGCGGCTTCCTGACGATGATGCAGCAATCCTATTCCGAGCCGCGCCGGCGCCGATGGCCGCTGGTCCTGGTTTTTCTCTTTCTCCTGGCGGCCGGCCTGTGGGCCGGAGGGTGGTACTACGCCGCCGGAAAGGTCGATGAGACGATCGCGGGCTGGAAGGCGCGCGAGGCGAGGGCCGGGCGCGTTTATTCCTGCTCGTCGCAGACCGTCAGCGGCTTTCCGTTCCAGATCCAGGTGCGTTGCGCCGACGCCGGCGCCGACCTGAAAACGAACCAGCCGCCGGTTGCGCTCAAGGCCAAGGACATCTGGGTGACCGCGCAGGTCTGGCAGCCGACGGTGCTGACCAGCGAGATCGTCGGTCCGCTGATGATCGGCGAGCCGGCGCAGCCGCCGAGTCTGGTCGCACACTGGCGGCATGCGCAGACGCAAGTGCACGGGCTTCCGATTGCGCCCGAGAGCGCCACGATCACGCTGGAGGATGCGACCGTCGATCGGGCGTCGGGCATCGAAACGCAGCGACTGTTCCAGGCGAAACGCACGGTGCTGCAAGGGCGACTGGTGCAAGGTTCGGTCACACACAATCCGGTTATCGAGGTCGTGCTTAAGCTCGTGGCGGGGGCCGCGCCCAGCCTGCATCCCGTAGCGGCCATTCCACTCGATGCCGACGTCACGGCCGTACTGCATGGTTTGAAGGATTTTTCGCCGAAGCCATGGCCGGCGCGGTTCCGCGAACTGCAGGCGGCTGGCGGACGGATCGACGTGACGCACGCGCGTTTGCAGCAGGGCGAGACCCTGGTGGTGGCGGTCGGCGCACTCGGTCTGTCGCTGCGCGGACGGCTCGACGGGCAGCTTCGCCTCACCGTCGCAAACCTCGAAAAGCTTCTCCCGGCGCTCGGACTCGACAAAATGGCGCCGCAGCAGGCCGCGCCCAATCGGATGACCTCGGCGCTCGACCGTCTCGCGCCGGGGCTTGGCAATATCGCGCGCCAGAACGCCGGCCCGGCGCTCGTCGCCGGTTTGGCTTTCCTGGGCCAGCCGGCAGAGATCGAAGGCCGGCGTGCGGTGATGCTGCCGCTGCGTTTCTCCGATGGCGCGGTGTCGCTCGGCCCGATCCCGCTCGGACAGGTCCCACCGCTGTTCTGATTGCGGCGCACGCTCAACAGCAGCATCCGCACCGCGGGCGCCACTGATTGCTATTTACTCGTTGTCTGCCGCATAGGGCCGGGGCAACGGATCGGCGGGCAGGCCGGCATGGGTACGGCCGAAATCGGGCGCCGGTGAATCCTGGCCGATCTCGACGATGCCGCGGCGGATGGCGCGCGTGCGGGTGAAGTGGTCGAACAGCGCCTCGCCGTTGCCCATGCGGATCGCGCGCGTGAGTTGCGACAAATCCTCGTTGAAGCGGCCCAGCATCTCCAGCACCGCGTCCTTGTTGTAGAGGAACACGTCGCGCCACATCGTCGGATCGGACGCCGCGATGCGGGTGAAATCGCGGAAACCGCCGGCAGAGAACTTCAGCACTTCGGAACGCGTCACCGCGCCCAGCTCGTCGGCGGTGCCGACGATCGTGTAGGCGATCAGATGCGGCAGGTGGCTGGTGATGCCGAGCACGAGATCGTGGTGTTCGGCCGACATGGTTTCGACGTTGGCGCCGAGCGCGCGCCAGAACATGGCCAGCCGCTCCACGGCTTGTGTGTCCGCGTTTTGCGGCGGCGTGAGGATGCACCAGCGATTGACGAACAGTTCGGGAAAGCCCGCGTCGGGGCCGGAATTCTCGGTGCCGGCGACCGGATGCGCCGGCACGAAATGCACGCCCGCCGGCAGGTGAGGGGCCATGTCGGTCAGCACCGAGCCCTTGACCGATCCCACGTCGGATACGGTCGCGCCTTTCATCAGATTCGGGCCGATTTCCTTGGCGACCGTGCCGCAGGCGCCGACCGGAATACACACGATGACCAGATCGGCGCCTTCCACGGCGGCGGCGTTGGTCTCCACCACCTGATCGGCGAAGCCCAACTCCGCCACGCGCCTGCGCGTCTCCGGCGAGCGCGCGGTGGCGACGATGGAGCGCACGGCGCCCTGCGCGCGTGCCGCGCGCGCGATCGAGCTGCCGATCAGGCCGGTGCCGATCAGCGCAAGGCGGTTGAACAGGGGCTGGTCGAGCTTGGTCACCGCGCCTGTCCCAGGAAATCCGCAAGCGCCTTGACCACCAGCCGGTTCGCCTCCTCGGTGCCGACCGACATGCGAAGCGCGTTCGGCAGCTTGTAGGCGCCGACCTGGCGCACCACCAGGCCGCGACTCATCAGGAACGCATTGGCTTCCGTGGCGGTGCGGCCTTTCTGGTTCGGGAAATGGATCAGCACGAAGTTCGCCACGCTCGGCGTCACCTCCAGGCCGAGCTTGCCGATCTCCTCGGTGAGCCAGGCGAGCCACTTGGTGTTGTGCTCGCGCGAGCGCTCTTGATGGGAGTTGTCCTCGATTGCTGCGATGCCGGCCGCGATCGCCGCCGCATTGACGTTGAACGGGCCGCGGATGCGATTGACCGCGTCGATCACGTGCGCCGGGCCGTACATCCAGCCCAGCCGCAGCGCCGCGAGCCCGTGGATTTTCGAGAATGTCCGGCACATCACCACGTTCTCGCTGGTGGCCACCAGTTCGATGCCGGCCTCGTAATCGTTCCGCCGCACATACTCCGCGTAGGCCGCGTCGAGCACGAACAGCACATGCGGGGGCAGCGCCTTGTGCAGGCGCTTGACCTCATCGAACGGTAGATAGGTGCCGGTCGGGTTGTTCGGATTGGCGAGAAACACGACCTTGGTCTTTGGCGTCAGCGCCTTGATGATCGCGTCGACATCGGCGGTGTAATTCGTCTCCGGCGCAACGACGGGCTTGGCGCCGGTGCCGAGCGTCGCGATCGGATAGACCAGAAAGCCGTGGGTGGTGTGGATCGCCTCGTCGCCGTCGGCCAGGTATGCACGCGCCAGCAGGTTGAGCAGATCGTCGGAGCCCGCGCCGCAAATGATGCGCGCGGGATCGAGCCCGAACGCCCGGCCGATCGCCTCGCGCAACTCGGTGGCCGCGCCGTCCGGGTAGTCTTCCAAGTGCTTGCCGGTCTCGTTATAGGCCACGACCGCCTTCGGGCTCGGCCCGAGCGGTGTTTCGTTGGACGACAGCTTGAAGACCTTGGCCACGCCGGGAGCGGTGCTCTTGCCGGGCACATAGGCCTCGATTTCGAGCACGCCGGGGCGCGGTTGCGGGCGCTTGGTAGACATGGGTTCACCAGATCGGGTTATTTCTTGCCGGCGACGGTATAGCGGGTCGCGTGGCTGCCGACGAGGGCCGAGGAGGTCACGGTCGCGCCAGCATTAACGAGCGCGGCTTGAAGATCGGCCAGCTTGCGGCCCGCTGGCAGCGATGCCAGGAGCGCTGCGCCGTCGTCGATCGACGGGTCGGGCACCGCCACGATCTCGGCAATAGTCCCGGCCTCGCGGGCGGTCGAGGAATCCCAACCTGCAACACGAAGGCTCCAGACCTCGACCTCCGTCACCATGGCGTCGGGCGCCGCGCGCGATACCACGAACACCGGCAATGCGGCCGGATGATCGGCTCGGTCGATGAACGGCAGCCGCGCGATGACCTTCGGCGCGCTGTCGAATTCCAGCGCAGTCCACCAGGCGCCGGCATGAGGTGCGGCGAATGCCGGCGTCAAACCCAGGTCGCCCTTGGATTCCGATACTGCGGCGACGACACCCGCCGCTCCCATATGCGGCACGAACGGCACGGTGAAGCCGAAATGAAAGCGCGCGCTGTCGCGCATCAGCGCATCGCCGGCCGACAGATCGGCATGCACCGCAAACGGCGCCTGCACATGGGTGAAGGTCGAGATGATGACCCGCCAGATGCTTTCGACAGTATCGAGCGGAAGGATGCCGTGATGGCGCTGCACCAGGCGGCGCATCATGTCGGCCTCGCGCGCCGGCCGGAAAGCCGAGCCGGTATCGGAGGTGTTCTTGACGGCGATCAGGCGGTCGATGATGTCGCCCCGCTCCATCAGCAGGCGGTGCATCGCCTCGTCGATACGGTCGATCTCGCCGCGGAGATCGGCCAGCGAGGGAACGTCGGTGCGGGGCGGCTTTGGCATGGTTTCTCCGGCGGCATTGATAGGTGGGCTGGGGCCCTAAATCAAAGAAAACATTGACATAAGTGGCCGCCGATCCCTACCTAAACCCCGATAAACTGGCCCGTTGTGGCCCCTGGGCATCGCATGGTTGACCTTGGCACAGCGCCGGATGTTGCCCGCTCACGCGAGGCCGACGAGCCGCGCGACTCGCTGGTCGCGCGTTTCGGCCATGACCGGCCGCTCAAGCTCGATGCCGGCGTCGAACTCTCGCCGTTCCAGATCGCCTACCAGACCTACGGCACGCTTAATGCGGAGCGCAGCAACGCGGTGCTGATCTGCCATGCGCTGACCGGCGACCATCACGTCGCGAACGTGCACCCGGTCACCGGGAAATCCGGCTGGTGGGAGACCCTGATCGGACCCGGCAAGCCGATCGACACCGACCGGTACTTCATCATCTGCCCGAACGTGATCGGGGCCTGCATGGGCACCACCGGCCCGGCCTCGACCAATCCGAAGACCGGCAAGCCGTGGGGGCTGGAGTTTCCCGTCATCACCATCCGCGACATGGTGCGCGCACAGGCCATGCTGCTCGACGAGTTGAAGATCGACACGCTGTTCGCAGTGGCCGGCGGTTCGATGGGCGGCATGCAGGTGCTGCAATGGGCGGCGAGCTATCCGCGCCGCGTGTTCGCGGCGCTGCCGATCGCGGCCTCGACGCGGCACTCGGCGCAGAACATCGCGTTCCACGAGGTCGGCCGCCAGGCCGTGATGGCCGATCCGGAATGGCGGGGCGGCCGCTATCTGGTCGAGGGCGCCAATCCGCGGCGCGGGCTCGCGGTCGCGCGCATGGGCGCCCACATCACGTATCTGTCCGACGCCGCGCTGCACCGCAAGTTCGGACGCAAGTATCAGGACCGGTCCAATCCGACGTTCTCGTTCGACGCCGATTTCGAAGTGGAATCCTACCTGCGCCATCAAGGCAGCTCGTTCGTCGAGCGCTTCGATGCCAATTCCTATCTGTATTTGACGCGGGCGATGGACTACTTCGACATCGCCGCCGACTACGACGGGTCCGTGGCCAATGCCTTCAAGGGATCGGAGACGCGCTTCTGCGTGGTGTCGTTCACCTCCGACTGGCTGTTCCCGACATCGGATTCGCGCGCCATCGTCCATGCGCTCAACGCCGGCGGCGCGCGGGTGTCGTTCGCCGAGATCGTGACCGACAAGGGTCACGACGCGTTCCTGCTCGAGGAGCCGGAGCTGTTCGCCATCGTGCGCGGCTTCCTGGATGGCGCGGCGCGCGTGCGCGGCCTGCCGATACCGAAGAGGTGAACGTGCTGTCCCGCGTTAAACGCGACCTCACCATGACCGCGGCCCCGACGCCGGGCGGGTCGCGCGTCGACCTTCTGCTGATCGCCGACATGGTGACGCCGGGTGCGCGTGTGCTCGACGTTGGCTGCGGCGATGGCGAGCTGCTGCGGATTCTGGGCGAGCGGCGTGACGTCGATGGGCGCGGCATCGAATTGTCGCGCGAGGGCGTCAACGAATGCGTGGCCAAGGGACTGGCCGTGATCCAGGGCGACGCGGATACCGACCTCGCCGATTATCCCGACGACGCGTTTGATTTCGTGATCCTGTCGCAGACCCTGCAGGCGACGCGTCACCCGCGCATCGTGCTGGAGCACATGCTTCGCATCGGCCGGCACGCGGTGGTGTCGTTTCCGAACTTCGGCCACTGGAAAATCCGCCTCCAGGTCGGTCTCGGTGGCCACATGCCGACCACCGACAATCTGCCCTATGCTTGGTGGGATTCTCCGAACATCCACTTCTGCACCATCAAGGACTTCCGCCAGCTCACCATGGTGACCGGGGCGAAGATGGAGCGCGCGGTGGCGCTCAACGCCTGGGGGACCCCGCTGCGGTTCAATGCGCCCTGGTGGTTCTGGAACCTGTTCGGCGAGCAGGCGGTGTTTTTGCTCAGCCGGCGCAGCTAGCGTTGATTCGCGGCTGCCACTGTATTTCCTTGGAATATCCCCCTTCGAGCCATTGAATAGAACAGTATATTTCTCGGGACTGGTAGTTTTTCGCCAGAATCACGGTTCTGACCCGTTATCGAAAAAGCCTTGTTTTTCGGGATTTTAGGTAGGATTACCCCGGTAATATTACCGAACTACGCGACGTGACCGTCTCCCACCCAAAAGATAATCATTGAATTGCCACATCATCCGTGATTTTGGCAGCGATGCTGCGTTGCAGCATCGGGGGCGCATGTCAAAAAGGGAAAGTGACGGAATGCATTTCAATACAACAAAAATGGCACTGCTGTCGTGTGCGTTTGCGTTTGTTACCGCGTTGGCCAGTTCCGGGCCTGTGTCCGCCAAGCTGGCTCCGGGCGGAGCGATCGCCGATCGCGATCAGTCCAACGTTGAGCTCGAATTCAGCGCCAAGCGGCGGCATCAGCGTGCTGGGCGCTCTCATGCCACCCGTCAGAAAAGCGCGCGGGTGCGCAATGTCCGCATGCACAAGGTTGCTCGCGGCAGCCGCAAGGCCGTTGCAAGGATCGCGCGCGTGAATGCCGGCGTCGTTGCGCCGGTGATTGGCTACGATCCGGGCAGCTCGGCCGGCTCTAGCTACAGCTCCACCTACGCTGCAGTTCCGCAGCAGCAGAAGCGGCGCTCCGCAGCGGTCTCGCGGCATGCGACCACGGAAGCTTCCACGTTCGGCGGCACCGGCGTCGTTGCCGAAGCGCGCCGCTGGATCGGGACCAATCCGACCGGGCGCTCCAGTCTGTGGTGTGCGCACTTCATGAACTTCGTGCTGGAGCGCAGCGGTCATTCCGGCAGCGGCTCCGGCATGGCGCGGTCGTTTGCCTCCTACGGCCGCCGGATTTCCGGTCCGGAGATCGGCGCCATCGCGGTGATGTCGCGCGGCCGCGGCGGCCACGTCGGCGTGGTCAGCGGTATCGATGCGTCGGGCAATCCGATCATCATCTCGGGCAATCACAACCGCACCGTCGGCGAGGCGCCCTATCCGCGTGGTCGGGTCTACGCCTACGTCATGCCGTAGCCACAAGCCTCTCGGGCATTTGAAGAAAATCAACGGCGGCGGAGTCCTCTCCGCCGCCGTTTCATCTTTGATTGAGCATGATCTTTTCCGAAAATCGGTACCCACTTTTCGGGATCATGCTCTAGGAACGAATCCCACCCACACCGCGTTTCGCAGGGCATGAGCGCGCGTGCGGAAATCGCCCGGCCGACACCCCCGATCGTCGAAACCGACATCCCCGCGCGGCTCGACCGCCTGCCGTGGAGCCGGTTTCACACCCTGGTCGTCGCGGCCCTCGGGATCACCTGGATCCTCGATGGCCTCGAGGTCACCCTTGCGGGCACCGTCGCCGGGGCGCTGAAGGCGAGCCCGGTGCTGCAGTTCTCCAACGCCGATGTCGGCATCGCGGCCAGCGCCTACCTGGCCGGCGCTGTGCTCGGCGCGTTGTTCTTCGGCTGGCTGACCGACCGGCTCGGCCGCAAGAAGCTGTTCTTCATCACGCTCGCGGTTTACCTGACCGCTACGGCGGCGACCGCGTTCTCGTGGAATCTTTGGAGCTTCGCGCTGTTTCGTTTCTTCACCGGCGCCGGCATCGGCGGCGAATATGCCGCGATCAACTCGACCATCCAGGAACTGATCCCGGCGCGTGTCCGCGGCTGGACCGATCTCGTCATCAACGGCAGCTTCTGGGTCGGAGCCGCGCTTGGCGCAGTCGGCGCCATCGTGCTGCTCGATCCGCAGGTAATCGATCCGGAATACGGCTGGCGGCTGGCGTTCCTGATCGGCGCGTTGCTCGCGCTGGTGATCTTCTTCATGCGGCTGTGGCTGCCGGAAAGCCCGCGCTGGCTGATGACGCACGGCCGCGCCGAGGAAGCCGAACGGATCGTTGCCGCGATCGAGCGCCAGGCGATGACGCATGGCCATTTGTTGCCCAAGGACGAACTCCTGCGGGTGCGGCTACGCGCCCGCAGCCACACGCCGCTGCTGGAGGTTTTGCGGACGCTGGTCCGCACCCATCCCAAGCGCACGTTCGTCGGGCTGACGCTGATGGGCGCCCAGGCGTTTTTCTACAACGCCATCTTCTTCACCTATGCGCTGATCCTCACCGACTTCTACGGCATTGGCGCGGACAAGGTCGGCTGGTACCTGCTGCCGTTCGCCGCCGGAAATTTTTTGGGGCCGCTCATCCTGGGCCGGCTGTTCGACGTGATCGGCCGCCGCATCATGATCGCGTTCACCTACATCATCTCGGGCGTTCTGCTGGCGATCAGCGGGCATCTGTTCGCAGCGGAGTTGCTAACTGCGGCGCAGCAGACCTTGGCCTGGACCATCATCTTCTTCTTTGCATCGGCGGCAGCGAGCTCGGCCTATCTCACGGTGAGCGAGACCTTCCCGCTGGAAATTCGCGCGCTTGCCATCGCCATCTTCTATGCGGTGGGCACCGGGGTCGGCGGCATGGTCGGGCCATGGCTGTTCGGCGTGCTGATCGACACCGGCTCGCGCATGAGCGTATTCGGCGGCTATCTGCTCGGTGCCGCCTTGATGGTGATTGCCGACGTGGTCGCGGCATTGTTCGCTGTTCCGGCCGAGCGCAAGCCGCTGGAAACGGTGGCGCGGCCGCTGGCCTTCATCGATTAGCTCCGTCTTGATAGAGTGCGCTTCCATCGACGTTGGGGGCCTCATGAAGACGCTTCACCGGTTAGGCACGTTCGGCAGCCTTGTCGCAACGTGGTTGCTTCTGCTGTCCGCCAGTCCAGCGGACGCTCAACAGAAAATCATGGTCGATGGATCGACCGGCACCGCGCCGCTGGTCCAGGCGCTCGGCAAAGCGTTCGCAAGCCGAGGCAACGCCTCGGTCGATATCGGCAAGGGGCTCGGCACCAGGGCGCGCTTCGAAGCGCTGGCGGGCGGAAAAATCGACATCGCGATGGCGAGCCACGGGCTCAACGTTGACGATGTGCGCAAGCGAGGCATGCAGGTTCATCGCATCGCGATGACTCCGGTGGTGTTTGCGGTTCATCAGTCGGTGCCGATCTCTGATCTGGCGGCAACGCAGATTTGCGCGGTCTACTCCGGCCGCATCGGCAACTGGAAAGATTTGAGCGGCGTCGATCTCACGATCATGCCGCTGGCGCGTCCGGACAGCGAAGTCGATGCCGAGGTGGTACGCGATGGCGTCGCGTGCATGAAGGATCTCAAATTTCATGACAGCGTAAAGCAGCAGGCCCGCGCCGGGGACATGGCCCGTGCGCTCGCCGACACCGCCGGCGCGGTCGGCTTCACCAGCGCGACCGTGGTCGAGCAGAGCGGCGGCAAGATCAAGGCGCTATCGCTCGACGGAGTCGAGCCCAGCGAGATAAGCGTGCTCGCGGCGCGCTACCGGCTGACCCGAGACGCGTTTCTGATCACAGCCGGCGCACCTTCCGAAGCGGTCAAGGCTTTCATTGAATTCGTCAAAGGTCCGTCGGGGGCGGCGGTGATCCGGGCGAATGGTGCCATCGCCGCTCAGTGATCAAAACGGCAGCTTCGGACTCGCTTCTTTCATCACGGCGACATGGTCACCCGCCGCGATAGCTCCATCCGCAATCACCTCGGCATAGACGCCGCAGTCGGCGTGGCCATACGCGTCCATCAGCGTCCGGGGAATCGCGAGATCGCGTAGCCCGGTATCGGGATCGACCTCGGTCGCGGCGCAGCGCACGATTCGTTTGACGACCTTGAGCCGCGCCGATGGGCCGATTGCGATTTCCCGTCCGAGCAGATCGAACTCATGCCAGGCCGGCCAGCCCTGGACGTGGACATTCCCCCGGAAGCGCAGCGGGTTCACCGGCACGCCGGCGACGTCCTCCAGCGCCTGGACGGATGCCAGATTGATGATCGACACCACCTTCCTGGCGACATCGGAGAAGCTATGGCCGGCCGCCTGCAAGATCTTCGGCGGTCCGCGCAATTCCTCCGCGCAATGTTCCACCATGAACGCTTCGATCGCCGTACGACCCTCCGGCGTCTGCAAATCGCCTTTCGTGGCCACGCGATTCTCGTAGCGGATGGTGAGGACATGCGTGGCGTCGTCGAACGCCGTTCGCAACTCCGCCAGCCGTGCATTCCGCATCAGCATCAGGAAACGGATTTTCGGGAAGTATTTCGGTTCCGCGGGATCGAAGCCTGCTGGGCCATTTTCAATGGCGTAGAGCCGGTCGAAGGGCAGGGTCTGCCCGATGGAAAGCGGCGTTCGGGCAAGCGGCTCCGGTGAGAGGCCCTTCACCGGATACCTGTAAATCGACCGGACCGTGGTTACGTTTGAGGGCGACGACACATTTCACCGCACGAAAGGTTGGATGTGATGGATGATGATCTTCACCAGAAAAGCAGGGAGGAGCTTGTCGCGGAGGTGCAGCGATTGCGAGCCGGCATTCGCGCGCATAGGGATAGTAGTGGCCAAGATCTGTGTTGGCATCACCCGCAAGTGTGGGGCCTGCTGCCGGAAAGGATCACACCGGAAATCGCGGTGCCGGTATTGCGCTCAGGACATTGAGGAAAATCAAAACGACCCCCCCTTCCACCTCTTAAGGTCGGTTCCTACATTTGTAGGCGGCGGACGCCCAAACGGGGTCGGCCAGCGGGTGCTGTCATGGGCCCGGAGGGAGCGATCGAATGAATATGGAGAAATACACCGATAGGGCGCGTGGTTTTGTCCAATCCGCCCAGTCTCTCGCTTTGCGCGAGGGTCACCAGCAATTCACGCCCGAGCATCTTCTCAAGGTCCTTCTGGACGACCCGGAGGGTCTCGCAGCCGGCCTGATCGACCGATCCGGCGGGCAGTCGCGGCAGGCGCTGACCGCGGTCGAAACCGCGCTCGGCAAGATGCCCAAGGTGTCGGGCGGCAGCGGTCAGCTTTATCTGTCTACCGCAGTCGCGCGGGTGTTTGATCAGGCCGAGAAGGTCGCGGAGAAGGCCGGCGATTCCTACGTCACGGTCGAGCGGCTGCTGCTGGCGCTCGCGCTTGAAAAAGACAGCGAGGCCGGCCGCATTCTCGGCAATGCCGGCGTGACCGCGCAGAACCTCAACGCCGCCATCAATTCGCTGCGCAAGGGCCGCACCGCCGATTCCACCTCGGCGGAGAATGCCTATGACGCGCTCAAGAAATACGCACGCGATCTGACCGAAGCCGCCCGCAACGGCAAGCTCGATCCGGTGATCGGCCGCGACGAGGAAATCCGCCGCACCATCCAGGTGCTGTCCCGCCGCACCAAGAACAATCCGGTGCTGATCGGCGAGCCGGGCGTCGGCAAGACTGCGATCGTCGAAGGCCTGGCGCTGCGCATCGTCAACGAGGACGTGCCGGAAAGCCTCAAGGACAAGAAGCTGCTCGCGCTCGACATGGGGGCGTTGATCGCCGGCGCAAAGTATCGCGGCGAATTCGAGGAGCGGCTCAAGGCCGTGCTGAACGAGGTGATGTCCTCGGACGGCGGCATCGTGCTGTTCATCGACGAGATGCACACGCTGGTCGGCGCCGGCAAGGCCGACGGCGCGATGGATGCGTCCAACCTGCTCAAACCGGCTTTGGCGCGCGGCGAGCTGCACTGCGTCGGCGCGACCACGCTCGACGAATACAAGAAGCACGTCGAGAAGGACGCGGCGCTGGCGCGGCGCTTCCAGCCGGTGTTCGTCAACGAGCCGAGCGTCGAGGACACGGTTTCGATCCTTCGCGGCCTCAAGGACAAGTACGAGCAGCACCACGGCGTGCGGATCACCGACTCTGCGCTGGTTTCCGCGGCGACGCTGTCGCACCGCTACATCTCCGACCGGTTCCTGCCGGACAAGGCAATCGACCTGATGGACGAGGCGGCGGCGCGGTTGAAGATGCAGGTCGACTCCAAGCCGGAGGAGCTCGATTCCATCGACCGCGAAATCGTCCGGCTCAAGATCGAGCAGGAGGCGCTCAAGAAAGAGAGCGATCCGGGCTCCAAGGATCGCCTGCAGCGGCTCGAAGGCGAGCTTGGCGAGCTGGAGAAGAAATCCGCCGATCTCACAACGCGCTGGAAGTCCGAGAAGGACAAGCTCTCCGAAGCGCAGAAGCTCAAGACCGAGCTCGACCAGTTGCGTGTCGAGCTGGCCAACGCGCAACGGCGCGGTGAGTACCAGAAGGCTGGCGAACTGGCCTACGGGCGAATCCCGGAGCTGGAGAAGAAGCTCAAAGACATCGAAGGCAAGAACGCCGGCGCGGTTGTGGAGGAGGCGGTGACCGCCGATCACATCGCACAGGTGGTGTCGCGCTGGACCGGCGTGCCGGTCGACCGGATGTTGGAAGGGGAGAAGGACAAGCTGCTCCGCATGGAGGAGCAGCTCACGCATCGCGTGGTCGGCCAAGCCGAAGCGGTCAAGGCGGTATCGACGGCTGTGCGCCGTGCGCGCGCGGGCCTGCAGGACCCGCACCGGCCGATCGGCTCGTTCATGTTCCTGGGGCCGACCGGCGTCGGCAAGACCGAGCTGACCAAGGCGCTCGCCGCCTATCTGTTCGACGACGAGCAGGCGCTCATCCGCATCGACATGTCGGAGTACATGGAGAAGCATTCGGTGGCGCGCCTGATCGGCGCTCCTCCCGGCTATGTCGGTTACGAGGAAGGCGGCGCGCTCACCGAAGCGGTGCGGCGACGGCCCTATCAGGTGATCCTGTTCGATGAGATCGAAAAGGCCCACCCCGACGTGTTCAACGTGCTGCTCCAGGTGCTCGACGACGGACGCCTGACCGACGGCCAGGGACATGCGGTCGACTTCCGCAATACGCTCATTGTCATGACCTCGAACCTCGGCGCGGATTTCCTGGTGAACCAGCCGGAAGGCCAGGACACCGATGCGGTCAAGGACCAGGTGATGACGGTGGTGCGGGCCAGCTTCCGGCCCGAATTCCTCAACCGCGTCGACGAGATCATCCTGTTCCACAGGCTTCGGCGCGAGCACATGGGCCGCATCGTCGACATCCAGATGACGCGGATCGGTAAGCTCCTGGAGGATCGCAAGATCGCCATCACGCTCGAGCCCGCGGCGCGGGAATGGCTGGCGGAAAAGGGCTACGACCCGGCCTATGGCGCGCGGCCGCTCAAGCGCGTGATCCAGAAGTCGGTGCAAGACACGCTCGCCGAGCTGATCCTGTCCGGTGGGATCAAGGACGGTGAGGCCGTGACGATCTCCGCCGCCTATGACGGCCTGACCTTCAACGGTCAGGTCGCCGCGGCGGCGTAGGTCGGCTAAGGTTCGGCGCGCGAATAGCCGCGCCGAACCACTCAGAGCCCGGGATGAGCTACGCGAGATCCGTCCTCCAGGAAGGCGAGACCATCGTAGCCACTGGACGGCTGCACTGGATCATCTATTGGCCGGCGATCGTGTGCCTGGTCGCCGGCATCATGCTGGTCTGGGTGGAATACCGGCACTGGCCGCATAACGACCTGCTGATTGCCACGACGATTACATTCGGCGCGCTGTTCGTCGTGGCGTTCGTGCGCGCCTGGTTCATTCGTTGGATCACGGAGTTCGCTGTGACCAACCGGCGCGTCATTTCCAAGCGCGGTTTCATCTGGCGCGAAACCGAGGAGATGAACATGGACAAGGTCGAAACCGTGGACATCGACCAGACCGTGCTGGGTCGCCTGCTCGACTACGGGACGATCAAGGTGATGGGGACGGGCGGCTCCAACGCGATCGAGGTGCGGCGCATCGCGGCGCCATTCGAACTGCGCAACGCCATCATTGCAAAATGACGGACTGAAGGTTCAGCGCCCGGCTTGCGCGTTCTGCGCCATGCGCGAACCGGCCCGCGTGACCATCGCGTCCAGCCGCTCGCGCTCCTGCTCGAAGCCGGCGAGCACCGCTCCGTCGAGCACGCGGCCCCGCGGCAACCGAAGCCGCAAAGGATCGACGAAGCGGCCGTTCACCAGGATCTCGTAGTGCAGGTGCGGGCCGGTCGAGAGGCCGGTCGAACCGACGTAGCCGATCACCTGGCCCTGGCGAACCCGCGCGCCCGGCGTGATCGAACGCGCGAATGCCGTCATGTGGCCGTAGGCGGTCTCGTAGCCGTTGGCATGGCGCAGCCGGATGTACTTGCCGTAGCCGCTTTCCCAGCCGACCTTGTCGACCACGCCGTTGCCGGATGCGTAGATCGGCGTGCCAAGCGGCGCCGCCCAGTCCACGCCGGTGTGCATCTTGTGATAGCCGAGCAGCGGATGGTTTCGTCCGCCGAAGCCCGACCGCATGATGCCGCTGGCCACCGGCTTGCGCACCAGGAACTTCTTCGCGCTTTTCCCGGTCTCGTCGTAGTAGTCGACGATGCCGTCGTCGGGAGTCTGGAAGCGATAAAACTTCTTGGTGTCACCGCCGACCGTGAGCAGCGCAAACAGGACGTCGGCCTTGGTATCGGCGCCGGTGTTTTCGTCTTCGCCGGCGTACAGCACGTCGAATGAATCGCCCGGCTGAGTCTTATGCTGGAAATCGACATCGTAGGAATAGATGCGAAGCAGGCTCTCGATCACCGGCCGCGGAATTTGATTGCGCAGCGCGGTCTCGTAGATGCTGTGATAGAGCCGGACGCCCTTGCCGTCGTCTTCCTCTTCGTCGCCGGCGTCGGCGACTTCGGTGTTCATGCTGGTCACGTCCACCGGGACGTATTTGCCTTTGTCGGATAGTGCGACCACAGCCTCGACCGCGCTGTCGCCGGTCACGATCACGCGGATCGGCTGCATGCGGGCAAGCCCGCCGGCCGCGATCAGGATGCGCAGCCTCTGGCCTTCCTTGAGGCCGCCGTCGCGGCCGCGTGGACCGAGCGCCGCGGCGATGGCCCTGGTCTCGTCGGGCGTGGCGCCGAGCTCTTTCAGGATCGAACTGATGCTCTCGCCCTTTTTCACCGTGACCGCGCGCTCATTCCAGGCGTTGCCGCCGGTGGTCTGGCTGCCGGTCTTGGGCAACAGCGTGATGTTCTCGGGAACGATGCGGGTCTCGAAGCCGGCGTAAGGATCGGGATCGCCCTCGGCGGCATAGGCGAGCCTGGCGGTGGGCTGGACACCGGCCACCTGGTAACGCTGCTGCGGCGCGCCTCCGGTCCAATTGGCGGTGTCGCGCACGCGCGCGATGATGTCGTCGATCGGCAGCATGGATGCGACCCGCACCCGCGGCAGAATGCTGGCGAGATCGCGCGTCACGAACGAGACCTCGGCGTCGGGCTCAGCGCCCGGCTGATCGTCGACCGGGATGCCGTCGGCGCCGGCCGCCGCCAGAATTTTCTGCGCGTTGAACGGCGGGATGCTTGCGGTGAGGTCCGAGGTCCCCAGCGACAGGTTGGCGGCGACCCGGACGAAGGGGCGCACCCGCACCACCTCGCGGTCGCCGACACGGTTCGTTGTGGTGACGCGGATCACCTGGCGGGCGGCGTTGGTCTCGCCGACCGGGGGCAGCCTATCGCCCTTGCGGGTGGCGAGCTTTTCTCCCAACGCGCCGATGGCGCCGCGCAACGCGGTTTCGACCCGCTCGGGGACGGTCGCGAAATTGGTCTCGCCGTCGAGCGACGCGAAAACGGCGCCGCCCATCAAGGCTGCGCCGCATACACCGGTCAGAATTGTGCCGGAAAACCACTGCACCGAAACCCGGCGCCGATCGATCATGCCGCCGGTGCCGCCATCGACGGAAAGCGGCGGTTCGTTGCCGAGATCGATCATCTCGGAATCCAGTTTCGATCGGTGCGAGCCGCGCGGCCTTCCGTGATCCAAACGTCGTCCCCTCGGTCCCAGCAGCGCGCCGCCGTCGAACGGTCGCAGAAAAAAGGCCTCGATCGGCTCCGCCGGCTTTTGACCGGACGGCGACTCAAGGCCTGCGGCACGATGCCGTTGCGGTGCTTCCCCCGTCAATTGGACAGGGCGGGCGACGCGCATAAGACCTTGGGTGACCCTTAACGGCGCTTCGAAGGCACTTTCCCTATGCCAAGAACGACTTAGGAATGTGGCTCAAGTGCGGCGCAGCACCGGTCCCGGTGCACAGCCCGGGGAGGTGTGAAAATTGGCTTAAGGCCTGAAATCGCGGGAATTGACAAATGTCAGAATCGTCGGATTTCCAAGGTTGACAAGCCCCGGACCTGGGCCATATAAGCTCCTCATTGGGCGCGCCGTCCGCTACGGCGTGATGACGCGCCTCCGAAGCTCCTCACTGAATGTGGGACAAGCCGCCGATAAGTCTCGGGGGTTTTTGCTTCGTCGCTTTCCGGTCCGCCGGGAGGTAGGAGACCACTAGGTTTCCGGGCTGTTTGACAGGTGAATCAGAAGAAAGAGAAACGTGGACGGCGGAGTCCTTGCGGACCGCTTCCTCGATCGGAGAAGGCTTCGAAAGAAGTCGGCTTTGAAAGAAGAGCGGTCGGACGAGACTTTCGGCGGTTCACGTTTTAGGTCTTCACTAACATCACGTAGGCGAGCAATCGTCTGCGGGGTGAAGGTGGGACCTCGTCAAACAAAACGTGTGATCAGCCGAGATCAAAATCTCATCCAACTTGAGAGTTTGATCCTGGCTCAGAGCGAACGCTGGCGGCAGGCCTAACACATGCAAGTCGAGCGCCCGTAGCAATACGGGAGCGGCAGACGGGAGAGTAACACGTGGGAACGTACCCTTCAGTTCGGAACAACCCAGGGAAACTTG
>CAMDFO010000070.1 GCA_945897515.1 Rhodoplanes serenus
TGAAGGCCTGGCCGACGCCGGCCTCATCTTCTCGTGGGGTGCGATCGACTTTGCCGGTGGCACCGTCGTTCACATCAACGCCGGCATCGCCGGTCTGGTCGGCGCGTACTGCGTCGGCAAGCGCACCGGCCACGGCAAGGAGCTGATGCCTCCGCACTCGCTGATGATGACCTTCATCGGGGCCTGCCTGCTCTGGGTCGGCTGGTTCGGCTTCAACGCAGGCTCCAACCTCGAGGCCACCGGCGGCGCGGCGCTCGCCATGATCAATACCTTCGTCGCAACTGCGGCGGCGGCGCTGTCGTGGATGTTTGCCGAATGGATCGTGAAGGGTAAGCCATCGCTGCTCGGCGCGCTCTCCGGCTGCATCGCCGGACTGGTCGCGGTGACGCCCGCGGCCGGCTTCTCCGGACCGATGGGCGCCATCGTGCTCGGCCTGATCGCCGGCGTGGTCTGCCTGTTCTTCTGCTCCACGGTGAAGAACATGTTCGGCTACGACGACGCGCTCGACGTGTTCGGCATCCACGGCGTCGGCGGCATCGTCGGCGCGATCCTCACCGGCATCCTGGTGGCGCCCGCACTCGGCGGGGCCGGCATCATGGATTACACCACCGGCAAGGTCGCGGATTACGCGTTCGCGACCCAGGTCTGGGCCCAGATCAAGGCCGTGTTGCTGACGGTCGTGTGGACCGGCATCGGGTCGTTCATCATCTTCAAGGTGATCGACTACACGATCGGGCTGCGCACCACCGTCGAGAAGGAGCGCGAAGGCCTCGATCTCACCGATCACGGCGAGCGCGCGTACAACATGTAAGGAATGCGGTTGGGGTGGACACCCGGCACCGCCCCGTCCGTCGGGAGGCCTCGGTCGCAAGACCGGGGCCTCTCACTTTTTGACAGCTACGACGCTGGCGGCGGCGGCTTGTGCGCTGCCCGTTTCCGCCGCGCCCGCTGCGACATCAGGTTGAGCGCCTCGATAGCGGTCGAGAACGCCATCGCGCTGTAGACGTAGCCCTTCGGCACGTGCGCGCCGAACCCTTCCGCGATCAGCGTCATTCCAATCATGATGAGGAAGCCGAGCGCGAGCATGACCACCGTGGGATGGGCATTGATGAAGTTGGCCAGCGGGGTCGCGGCGACCAGCATCACCACCACCGCGACGATCACCGCGACCACCATGACCGGCACATGCGGCGTCATACCGACGGCGGTGATGATGCTGTCGACCGAAAACACCATGTCGAGCACGAGGATTTGGCCGATCACCGCGCCGAAGGTCGCGCTGACAGCCCGGCTATCGAACAGGTCCGGAGCATGATCGGGATCGACATGGTGATGGATTTCCTTGGTCGCCTTCCAGACCAGGAACAGTCCGCCCGCGATCAGGATGAGGTCGCGCCACGAAAAGCCTTGGCCGAACACCGTGAACACCGGCGTCGTAAGCTGCACGATGATGAACACCGTCCCAAGCAGGGCCAGCCGCAGGACCAGCGCGAGCGCAATGCCGATCCGCCGCGCCCGCTCCCGCTGATGCTCGGGAAGCTTGTTGGTGACGATCGAGATGAAGATCAGGTTGTCGATGCCAAGCACGACCTCCATGGCAATCAAGGTCGCGAGCGAGGCCCACACCACCGGGTCGGCCGCCAGTCCGGCGAGATAAGGCAGTGAAAACGCGTCCATGGCACGAGGCTCCTTTTGCGGTTGCGGCCCAGCCGCAAGGGCAAGATTAGAGGTCCGACATGGCGGTGCTGCGCACACGCCAGAGGGGCCTGGACCTGGCGCGCCAACAGCTAGGGGACCATGCAAGTTCCAGCAAGGCCGGCGACAATTTGCGCATGCGGGTCACGCCGGGGGACTGCAACCCCGATGGTTAATCGCGCCTTAACCTCGCCGCCCCTATGGTATTGAACGCGTGTGCGGCGGGGCGGTCCCGCCGCCCCGTAGCCGTTGAGTTCATGACCGTCACAGCCGCAGCCGCGCCACAACCTGCCGCTCCCAAGACCGAAGGACGCTCGCCGTTCGTCCGGCTGCATGAGCTGTTGGCCGACCTCAAGCCCGGCAAGCCCGCGATCAACCTGTCGGTCGGCGAGCCGCAACATCCGATCCCGTCGTTCGTTGGCCCAGTGCTTCAGGCGCACCTCAACGATTTCGGCCGCTATCCGGCCAACAAAGGCACCGAGCCGTTCCGCAAGACCGTCGCCGCCTGGCTGACCAAGCGCTACCACCTGACTCGGCCAATGGACCCGGAGACCGAGGTCATCGTGCTCAACGGCACCCGCGAGGGCCTGTTCCTGGGCGCGATCGCGGCCAAGCGCTTCGTCACCCAGCGCTCCGGCAAGCCCGCGATCCTGATTCCCAATCCGTTCTATGCGGCCTATTCGGCCGGCGCCGCCGCGGCCGATTGCGAGCCGGTCTATCTGCCGACTACACGCGAGACCGGCTTCCTGCCCGACCTCGACGCCATCCCCGACGACCTGCTGGCGCGCACGGTGGCGTTCTTCATCGCCTCGCCCTCGAACCCGCAGGGCGCAGTGGCAAGCCCGGTCTATCTTCAGCGGCTCGCCGCGCTGGCTCGCCGCTTCGGATTCCTGGTGTTTGCCGACGAGTGCTATTGCGAGATCTATCTCAATGGCCAGATGCCGCACGGCATGCTGCAGGCCGCTGGACCCGACTTCGCCAACGTCGTGGTGTTCCACTCGCTGTCCAAGCGCTCCAACCTGCCCGGCATGCGTGTCGGCTTTGCGGCCGGCGACCGCCGCTTCCTGACGCGCTACATCGAGTTGCGCAACATTGCCGCGCCGCAGGTTCCGGTGCCGGCGCAGGAGGTCGCCATCGCGGCCTATGGCGACGACGCGCATGTCGAAGCCAACCGCGATCTCTACGTCGCCAAGTTCGATCTCGCTGACCAGATCGTCGGCGACCGCTACGGCTATCGCCGGCCGCCGGGCGGCTTCTTCCTGTGGCTCGACATCAGCGCGCACGGCACCGACGAAGAGGTGACCCAGCGGCTGTGGCGCGAGGGCGGTCTGCGCGTCATCCCCGGACATTACCTCGCACGCGACGGCGCCGACGGCCGCAATCCCGGCATGGGCTACATCCGCGTTGCGCTGGTTTCGGACAAGGAGACCACGGCCGAGGCGCTGCACCGCCTCGTCGCCGTGTTGGGCTGAGCATGATCCGGAAAAGTCGGAACAAGCCATGACGACAATGGACCGCACCTTCGACGGCTGGCTCTGGTCCGACGACATGCGCGGCGCAATCCGCCGCCGCATCCGCGAATGCGGCGGCGTCGCGCTGATCACGCTGGCCGTGATCATGTCGGTCGCGCTCGCCACCTGGTCGGTGCAGGACCCTTCGCTCAGCCACGCCACCGACGCGCCGGTGCGCAACCTGCTCGGCACGCCGGGCGCCATCGGTTCCGACTTGCTGATGCAATTGTTCGGGCTGGCGGCGGTGGTGCTGGTTCTGCCGATCGCGGTCTGGGGCTGGCGCATCGCCACCCACCGCGAGTTCGACCGCGAATGGCAGCGCCTGCTGTTGTGGCTGATCGGCACGCTATTGGGCTCCGGCTTTGCATCCTGCCTGCCCAAGAGTCCGTCATGGCCGCTGCCCAGCGGACTGGGCGGCGTCGTCGGCGATGCGATGCTGAGCGTGCCGGAATGGCTGCTGGGTCCGCGCACCGGCGTGACGCTGATCGCATTCGCGGCCGTGCTCGGCGTCGCCACGCTGCTCACGATCACAGTGGCCTCCGGTTTCGGCTGGCGGAGCGTGCCCGCCGAATCGCCGCACAAGCGGCGCAGGCGTCAGGCCGAAGCGGAAGAGGAAGAGACCGAAGACAGCCGGCTCGCGATTGCGTTCGGCCGCGTGGTGCATGGACTGCTCAGCCTGAAGGCGCGCTTCGCACGGCTGGTGGTCCGCCGCACGCCGTTGCGCGAACCGGCCCAGCCGACGTCCAGGCGCCCGGCGCCGACCGCCGAACGGGCGGAGCCGCGCTTCGGCTCCACGCCGCCGCCGGAACCGGAAGACGAGGAAGAAGACGAGGAAGACGAGTCTCCGGTGTCGATCGAACGGCCGGCCCGCAAAGCGGAGCGCGCCAAGCCGGCGTCGAAAAAATCCAACGGCGGCTATCAGCTTCCCTCGCTCAATCTGCTCGGCGCGCCTCGCGCCATGGATCGCTTCGCGCCGAGCCAGGAGGCGATCGAGGCCACCGCCAAGACGCTTGAAAGCGTACTGGGCGATTTCGGCGTTCGCGGCGAGATCATCAATGCGCGGCCCGGTCCGGTCGTGACGCTGTACGAGCTCGAGCCCGCGCCCGGCATCAAGTCGTCGCGCGTGATCGGTCTCGCCGACGACATCGCGCGCTCGATGAGCGCGCTGTCGGCGCGCGTTGCCGTGGTCTCCGGCCGCAACGTCATCGGCATCGAGCTGCCGAACGACCGGCGCGAGAAGGTCTATTTCCGCGAGATGCTGGCCGCCGACGAATACACCGACACCCAGGCCAAGCTGGCGCTGTGCCTCGGCAAGACCATCGGCGGCGAGCCCGTGGTGGTCGATCTCGCCCGCATGCCGCATCTGCTGATCGCCGGCACCACCGGCTCCGGCAAGTCGGTCGCCATCAACACCATGATTTTGAGCCTGCTGTACCGGCTCAAGCCGGAACAGTGCCGGCTGATCATGGTCGATCCCAAGATGCTCGAACTGTCGGTGTACGACGGCATCCCGCATCTGCTCACCCCGGTCGTGACCGATCCGAAGAAAGCGGTGGTCGCGCTCAAGTGGGCGGTGCGCGAGATGGAAGAGCGCTACAAGAAGATGTCGAAGCTCGGCGTGCGCAACATCGACGGCTACAACACCCGGCTCGCCGAAGCCAAGGCCAAGGGCGAGCAGCTCTCGCGCACGGTTCACACCGGCTACGACAAGGAATCGGGCGAGGCGATCTACGAGAAGGAAGAGCTCGACCTCGAAGCGCTGCCGTACATCGTGGTGATCGTCGACGAGATGGCCGACCTGATGATGGTCGCCGGCAAGGACATCGAGGGCGCGGTGCAGCGGCTCGCCCAGATGGCGCGCGCCGCCGGCATCCATGTGATCCTGGCGACCCAGCGTCCGTCGGTCGACGTCATCACCGGCACCATCAAGGCCAACTTCCCGACCCGCATCTCCTTCCAGGTCACCTCCAAGATCGACAGCCGCACCATCCTGGGCGAGCAGGGCGCCGAGCAGCTCCTGGGCCAGGGCGACATGCTCTACATGGCCGGAGGCGGCCGCATCAGCCGTATCCACGGCCCGTTCTGCTCGGACGAAGAGGTCGAGAAGGTCGTCCGCCACCTCAAGTCGCAAGGCACACCGCAATATCTCGAAGCCGTGACCGCGGCCGAAGCCGAGGACGAGGACGGCAACCCGATCTTCGACGCCACCAGCATGGGCGCAACCGGCGACGCCACCGACCTCTACCAGCAGGCGGTGCAGATCGTGACCCGCGACAAGAAGGCCTCGACCAGCTACATCCAGCGCCGCCTGCAGATCGGCTACAACCGCGCCGCTTCGATCATGGAGCGGATGGAGAACGAAGGCATCGTCGGCCAGGCCAACCACGCCGGAAAGCGCGACATTCTGGTCGGCGAGGAAGAGCACCAGCGGTATTGAGAATCACCGCGTTTGCGCCTTAAGGTCCCCTGCACCTTCGGTTCGCGGCCCAGCCGCGAAATCGCCACACAACCAACGGCTAGTGGCCCGCGAAACTAAGAATGAAGCGGAGCAGGACATGACACGCCCGGCGGCAGTTCTGGCGACATTGCTTGGAACCCTGGCGCTCAGCGGCTGGGCTTTGACCACCGCAGCAAACGCACAGAACGTTCCGCTGCCGACGCCCGCGCCGCAGCGCGGCGCAGCGCCCGCCCAGCAGCAGAAGCCGGGCGCGCCGATGACGCTGGCGCCGGGGCAACAGACCCCGCGTCCACCGAGCGACGTCGCGCAGCGCGGCCCCACGCCGGGTGTTCCGGCCGCGCGGCCGCAGATGCAACTCCGTCCCGGCGAGGCCACCGCCTACGATGCAAGGCAGCGCGCGCTGGTCGATCGCGTCAGCGCCTATCTCTCCAGCACCCGCGTGCTGACCGGCGACTTCGTGCAGATCGGACCCGACGGCAAGAAATCCGAGGGCGAGTTCTACATGCAGAAGCCCGGCCGGGTTCGCTTCGACTACAATCCGCCGAACCCGCTGGAACTGATCGCCGACGGCTCGTCGATCGTGGTGCGCGACCGCAAGCTCGCGACCCAGGACCTGTACCCGCTGTCGCAGACGCCGCTACGGTTTCTGCTGTCCGACCGCGTCGACCTGTTGCGCGACACCAACCTGATCGGCGTCTATGCCGACGATGTCTTCGTCACCGTGGTGATCGAAGAGCGGCAGATACTCGGCGGCACCCACCGCCTGATGCTGATGTTCGGCGCCCAGGACTTCCAGCTCCGGCAATGGACCGTCACCGACCCGCAGGGCTTCGACACCACGATCGCGGTGTACAACCTCGACACCACGAAGCGGCCGGACCCGAACCTGTTCCGGATCGATTACACTAGGCCGATCCAGTAGCCGGCAGCGCTGCTCTTTCCTGCCTGACCTTCCGCCCTATATTTGGTGTCATCGCCCGCGAAGGCGGGCGATCCAGCACTTGCGGCCGTTTGTATTCTGGATGCCCCGCCTTCGCGGGGCATGACACCGGATGTGAATATCAGCATGCAACTCAAGGTCACCACCTGGAACATCAATTCGGTGCGGCTGCGCATCGATCTGGTGGCGAAGTTCATCAAGTCGGTCCGCCCGGACGTGCTCTGCCTGCAAGAGATCAAGTGCATCGACGACGCTTTTCCGCTCAAGCGGCTCAAGCGGCTTGGTTACGAGCACGTCGCGACCAACGGCCAGAAGGGCTATCACGGCGTCGCCGTGATCTCGCGGCTGCCGTTCGAAACCACCACCAAAAAAGGCTATTGCGGCAAGACCGACTCGCGTCACGTCGGCGTCACGCTCGGCGAGAAGGCCGGCCTGCGCGATCCGCTGACGGTGCACAATTACTATGTGCCCGCCGGTGGCGACGAGCCCGATCCCGAGATCAATCCGAAATTCGCGCACAAGCTTTCGTTCCTCGACGAGCTGCGCGAATGCACCCACATGCTGCCGGCGCGCGGCGAGCGCTCGATCGTGGTTGGCGATCTCAACGTCGCTCCGCTGGAGTGCGACGTCTGGAGCCACAAGGCGCTGCTCAAGGTGGTGTCGCACACGCCGATCGAATGCGAGAAGCTGCTCGCCGCGCAGAAGGCCGGCGAATGGATCGACGTGGCGCGGACCTTCGTGCGCGAGCCGGAGAAGCTGTACACTTGGTGGAGCTATCGCTCGCCGGACTGGGTCGCCGCCGACAAGGGCCGCCGGCTCGACCACGTCTGGGTCTCGCAGGGCCTCGGCGACCGACTGGCGAGCATCACGGTGACCAAGGACGCGCGCGGCTGGGAACGGCCGTCCGACCACGTGCCGGTGACCGCGACGCTGGAGGTTTAATTGTCGTCCGCGATGTCGCTCACGCCCAACATGGCGCGCACGTTCTGGATGCCGCCGATGGCCTCTTCGGATCGCATGACGATCTGCTCGCGCAATTTGACCGCCGCTTCCGGATAGCCTTCCAGCATCTTGAGAAACAGGCTGCGCGAAATGCGGATCACGGTCGACGGCTCGCGCGCTGTCGCCTTCGCCGGACGCACCGTATCCGCCAGCAGCGCAAGCTCGCCGAGCAGCGTGCCGGGCCCCGCGACGATCTCCTCGAAACGCCCGCTTTCGCTCTGCACGTCGAACGAGCCGTCCTGCACGACGTAGCCGCCGTCCGCGGCGTCGCCGGCGTGAAACAGCACTTCGCCGTCATGCACGTACCGGCTCTCGGCGCCGATCGCGAGAATGCGCAACGCGGTGCGGCCGAGCAGCCGCAGCGTCGGCACCCGTTCAAAGAAAGCAATGTCGTCTTCGATACTCACGGCACGAGCTTGTAACCGCCGGCGTCCGTGACCAGGATCGCCGGATTGGCGGCGTCCTTCTCGACCTTTTGCCGCAGACGATAGACGTGCGTCTCGAGCGTGTGCGTGGTGACGCCGGAATTGTAGCCCCACACCTCCTGCAGCAAGGTCTCGCGCGACACCGGCCGCTGGCCCGCACGATAAAGGTAGCGCAGGATCGCGGTTTCCTTTTCGGTCAGGCGAACCTTGCCGCCCTTCGGGCTGAGCAGGAGCTTCGAGCTCGGCCGGAACGTGTAGTGGCCGATGGTGAACACAGCGTCCTCGCTCGCCTCGTGCTGGCGAAGCTGGGCGCGGATGCGCGCCAGCAGCACGGCGAATCGGAACGGCTTGGTGACGTAGTCGTTGGCGCCGGATTCCAATCCCAGGATGGTGTCCGAATCGGTGTCGTGGCCGGTCAGCATGATGATCGGCGCCTTGAACCCGTTCTTGCGCAGGATGCGCACCGCCTCGCGGCCGTCGACGTCCGGCAGCCCGACATCCATGATGACGAGGTCGATCTGGCCGGCCTTGGCGGCCTGCACACCCTTGGTGCCGCTCTCGACCGCAACGGCTTCGAATTCGTCATGCAGCGCAAGCTGCTCGACCAGCGCCTCGCGAAGTTCCGTATCGTCGTCGACGATCAGGATTTTTCGGGTATTGGGCATGAATCCGGGACCCCCACCGGTCTAGCCCGGCGACTTTGCGCGAAGTAGAGCATTCGGGGGTAAAAGAGCAAGCGGGTTGCAACCGATGCGGAAAACCACGATCGACACCATCCGGGTGCGTGCACGGGCCGGCGAGCGCACGCGCGGATGGCTGATCGCTGGACCGCTGGCCCTGCCGGTTGCGCTCGGGCGCGGCGGCATCAGGGCCAACAAAAGAGAGGGCGACGGCGGCACCCCACGGGGCACGTTCCGGTTGCGGCGGCTGTGGTGGCGGGCCGACCGGCACGCTCGGCCAATGACCCACCTGCCGGTCCGGCGTATCCGGCGCGACGACGGCTGGTGCGAGGATGCCTCCGACCGGCTCTACAATCGCCCGGTCAGGGTGCCGACCGGCAGCACGGCAGACCGGCTGTGGCGGGACGACCGGCTCTACGATCTCATCATCGAACTCGACCACAACACCCGCCCGCGCATCGCCGGCCGCGGCAGCGCCGTGTTCATCCACGTGGCGCGGCCAGGTTTTGCACCCACCGCAGGCTGCGTTGCGTTGAAGCCGGGCGCGCTGCAACGGCTGCTGGCGCGGCTCGGACCGCGAACCCGCATCGTCGTCGGCTAGCCCCTTGTCGCAATTTATGGTGCATCAATCGTTCGTCGCAGACTTTGTAAATCAAGACATCCGTAAATCACGACATTTGCAAATGCGGCCCGTGCCTTAACTGAATATCGAAGGTCTTCCTCTAAGAATTCTGCCGTTATCACACCGCACCGCGGCGCAATTCATTGGTTCGGGGCAGACCATGACCACCATTCCCGTTACGCCGCCGGCTACGCCTGCGCGCGCGACGCATGAAACGATCGGCCGCGTGCTCGCGGTCAACGGCGCCCAGGTCACCGTCGGATTGGCCGCGACCGCGTCAGCCGTACCGGCGCGAGCCACCGTCGGAAAATTTCTCGGCGTCGTTAGCGGCAGCACGATCATCGTCGGTATGGTCACCGAGGTCATCGAGCGCCCGGCGCGCGAGCAGGAGCCGACCTGCCGCAGCACCGCGCGGCTGGACCTGGTCGGAGAAATCAAAACGGCGGCGGGAGTCGCGCACTTCCAGCGCGGCGTCAGCGAATATCCAACGATCGGCGAACCCGCCATGCTGATGGCCGATCGCGAGCTGCGGCTGATCTACAGCGGCGCGCCAAACTCGAAGCAGGCCAACATCGGCGCGCTCCAGCAGGATTCGACGATCGCCGCCTGCATCGACATCGACAACCTGGTGAGCAAGCACTTCGCCATCCTGGGCACCACCGGCGTCGGCAAGTCGAGCGGCGTCGCGATCATCCTGCAGCGAATACTGGAGGAGCGCCCGGACCTTCGGATCTTCCTGATCGACCCACATAACGAGTACGGCCGCTGCTTCGGCGACAAGGCGCAGGTGCTTACGCCGCTCAATCTGCGGCTGCCGTTCTGGCTGTTCAACTTCGAGGAGACGGTCGATGCCTTCTTCGGCGGCCGACCCGGCATCGAGGAAGAGGTCGAGATTCTCGCCGAGGTGATCCCGCTGGCGAAGGAGGCCTACAGCCAGTATCGCGGCGGCGGCGATCGCGCGTTGGCCAAGAAGAAGGAGGCGCGCAGCGTCGGCTACGGCGTCGACACTCCGGTGCCGTACCGGATGGAAGACCTGATCTCGCTGATCGACGAGCGGCTCGGCAAGCTCGAGAACAAGAATTCGCGGATGACGTTCTACAAGCTGATCCAGCGCATTCAGACCTTCCGCAACCATCCGCGCTACGGCTTCATGTTCGAGAACGCCACCGTCGGCGGCGACACCATGGCCGAGGTCATCGGCCATCTGTTCCGGTTGCCGCCCGGCGGCAAGCCGATGACGATTATGCAGCTCGCCGGCTTCCCGGCCGAGGTCGTCGACTCGGTGGTGTCCGTCGTGTCGCGCATGGCGTTCGACTTCGGCCTGTGGAGCGACGGCGTCGCGCCGCTGCTGTTCGTCTGCGAGGAAGCGCACCGCTACGCGCCGGCCGATTCCAAGATCGGCTTCGGACCGACTCGCCGCGCGCTGTCGCGCATTGCCAAGGAAGGCCGCAAGTACGGCGTGTTCCTCGGCCTCGTGACGCAGCGGCCCGCCGAAATCGATCACACGATCATTTCACAATGCAGCACGCTGTTCGTCATGCGGCTGTCGAACGATCGCGACCAGTTGCTGATCCGCTCGGCGGTATCGGATGCGGCCGCAAACCTCTTGTCGTTCATTCCGTCGCTCGGCACCGGCGAGGTGTTCGCGTTCGGCGCCGGCGTGGCGCTGCCGACCCGGATGAAGTTCAAGGAGCTGCCGCCGGCGCTGCGGCCCAACAGCGAGGCCGGCGGCATTGCCCAGTCGGCCGTGTCGACGACGATGGACCGCAACCTTGTCGGCTCGGTCATCGATCGCTGGCGCGCCTCGACCATGAGCCAGCGGATGGACTTCGACGACGCCGGCGCGAACGCGAGCGCCGCCTCATGGCGCGACAACATCGCACCGGTGCGGGACGACGCGCCGCTGCAACCGGGGACTGGCTTCGAGCCGCAGCGGCCCAGCATCGAAGCGCAACGGCCGAGCATCCTGCGCAAGCCGCTGGCCACCGCCGCGGACACGCCGATTCCGCCCGCCGCGCCGCGCTGGCGCTGAGCCGAGCGTGCTGAACGAAAGGCGTCTGCTTCAGACCGCCGTCGCAGTCCTGTCGCTGGTGCCGGTTATCGCCGGATCGACCGGCGTGCTGTTCGGCACGGGCATGACGGGCAGCGCGCTGGCCGACATTTCAACCGACAGCCACGTCCGCTACCTATCGGGATTGCTGCTCGCGATCGGCCTGGGCTTCTGGAGCACCGTCCCTGCCATCGAGCGGAAGACCGCGCGCGTCCGGCTGCTGACCGCGCTGGTCGTGGTCGGCGGACTTGCCCGGCTTTACGGCGTCGCGGTGCAGGGACTGCCATCGGCGCCGATGCTGTTCGGGCTCGGCATGGAGCTTGTCGTCACGCCGCTGCTCTGCGTCTGGCAGGCGCGGATTGCGAAAGCCGCCTAGCCCCGCGCTCCAAAAATCGCGCTGCCGACCCGCACGTGCGTCGCGCCCATCGCGATGGCGACCGGGAAATCCGCGCTCATGCCCATCGACAGCAGCTTCAATCCGTTGCGGCCGGCGATCTTGGCGGTGAGCGCGAAATGCGGCGCCGGCGCTTCGTCGGCCGGCGGGATGCACATCAGCCCGTCGATCGTCAGACCGTAACGCTCCCGGCATTGCGTGAGAAACGCATCCGCGTCTTGCGGCAGGATGCCGGCCTTCTGCGGCTCGGCGCCGGTGTTGATCTCGACGAACAGGCGCGGACGCCGTCCCTGCTTCTCGATCTCCTTGGCCAGCGCTTCGCACAGGCTGGGCCGATCGATCGAATGGATGGCGTCGAACAGCGCGACCGCTTCCTTGGCCTTGTTCGACTGCAACGGCCCGATCATGTGCAGCTCGAGTCCGGGATGTTGCGCCGTCAGCGCCGGCCATTTCGCCTTGGCCTCCTGCACCCGGTTCTCGCCGAACACCCGCTGACCGGCCGCGATCACCGGCAAAATCACATCCGGCTCGAATGTCTTCGATACCGCGACCAGCGTGACCGCGGACGGGTCGCGCCCCGCGTCGCGGCAGGCGCGCTCGATCTCGCGGCGGACCGCAGCCAATCCGGTGTCAGTTGCCAAGGTGCTCATGCGCGGCTGAATAGCACGCCGCGAGAGCGAAGCCGATTCCTCAAAGAGGCAAATCGCTACTCGGTGAAACCGACGAGCAGGCCTTCACCCTCGATCCAGGCGCGGAATGCATTGGCGGCGTCCGCCATCTGCTCGGCGGTGCGCGCGCCCTCCAGCTTGTGAACCAGGCTGTCGCGCCGCACCACGTTGCGCGAGGCCTCATAGCGGCGCGCGAATTCGGTTGCCTCATCCAAATTGCGGATCACCAGCCCGCCCACCAGGCGCAACGCCGGCTTGTATTGGAACCCGGAGGTCTCGTCAGACATGAAAACATAACCGCGCTCGCGGAGAGCCGTTCCCGAACCGCCGGTATGGCTGCGTGTCGAAAACGGCAAAGCCCGGAAATATTCCGGGCTTTGCAACAGGGATCATTTGAATTCAGTTCAGGCCGCAATCTTCCATTGCGCCTTGGCGTCCTTGGTCGACTTGTTGAGGTGGACATGCTGATCCACATGGTCGATCCAATCCACCGGGATCAAGTGATGCTTGCCGTCCGGTGAATCGGTTCTCGTCAGCTTGATATGCTTCGAGCCCTCGACATGGTCGACAGTTCCGAGATGCTGACCGTCGGAACCCAGAACCTCCATGTGTTCCTTGATATCGCCTTGATTGAACATGGACACCTCCGTTTAGCATTCACTTTGCTAACGGCTGCGGCGTCCTGATGGTTCCGGGCTGCGGCGAGCGGTGGCTTCTCCACCCGGCGGGGCAAGCCCGTATTGCGCGAATTCCGCTCCCACGTCCGGTTTCACCGCACGCGCAGCAGCAATGTCGGCGTTGCCTTCCGCGATTTCGCCTTTTTTGCGCTTGGCCATGCCGCGGCCGTAGAGCGACGCGACCTTGCCCGGCTCGATTCGAAGCGCCTCGTCGTAATCCTGGATCGATAGCTCGATTTGTCCGATCCGGAGATGGACGAAGCCGCGGCTGTCGAGCGCGTTGACGTAGTCGGGACGAAGGCGGATCGCCTCGTTGCAATCCACCAGCGCCGGCTGCAACTGCCCGATGGTGGCGCGTGTCCAGCACCGGCTGTTCCACGCCGCGGCGTTGTTCGGCTGCAGGCGCGTGACCTGGTCGTAGTCGGCGATGGCGCGGTCGTACTGCCGCATGCTCTCGAACGCGAGCGCGCGGCTGAACACGGCGGCGGCGTATTGTCCGTTGAGCCGGATGGCCTGATCGTAGTCCCTGATCGCGCGTTCCGGCTGGCCCTTCTTGAGCAGCGCGTTGCCGCGATTGTTGTAGGCGACCACATCCTTGGGATCGAGCCGGAGCGCCTGGTCGTAGTCCGCGATGGCGCGATCGAACTGGCCCTTCTTCTCGTAGGCGACGCCGCGGTTGACGAAGGCGTCCTGATACTTGTCATACAGGGCCAGCGCCTGATCGTAGTTCTGAATGGCGCGGTCGTAGTCCTTGATCGCGAACTGCGCGTTGCCGCGGTTGTAGAACGCAATCGGATATTTCGGATCGAGCGCAACCGCCTCATCGAAGTCCTGGATGGCGCGGTCGTGCTGGCCGCGGCTGGCGTAGGCGTTGCCGCGATTGTTCAAGCGGACGGCGTCGGGTTCGAGCTTGATCGCCTGGTCGTAGTCGGTAATCGCGCGCTGATACTGTCCCTTGCTGAAATGCGCGAGTCCGCGATTGTTCAGTGCCGCCGCGTATTGCGGGTTGAGATCGATCGCCGCATCATAGTCGGTGATGGCGAGATCGTAGTCGCCCTTGGCGGCTTTGGCGATGCCGCGGTTGTTGAAGGCCGCCGATTGCAACGGATCGTGTTTGATCGCCTCGTCGTAGTCGGCGATGGCGCGGACAAGATCGCCCTTCGCCTTCCATTCGACGCCGCGGTTGCTGTAGGCCAGCGCCAGGACGCGGCCGCTGTATCGCTTGGCGTTGATCGAGCGCGTGCAGGCGGCGATCGCCGCGTCGCCGGAATCCTTTGCACACGATTCCCAATCGTCCGCCGCGGCCGAATGGACCGTGCCGGTCGTGATCAGCGCCGCCGTGACCGCCGTCACCAGCAATGCGCTTCCGATTGCCCGCCGAATTACAGCCACGCAGCCCTCCCTCAGGGTCAGCACGGCCTCCCACATCATTGATAGCAAAACCAGACGGAACTTGCTCTGCGAATGCTGTCGCAGCGGCGCGGTTTAGTGGTTCGTAGTTAATCCAGCGATGGACTTGGGCCGGTGGGAGCGATATCCAAATTTTGCAAAATTTCTTTTCGAGGCAAGGACATGGCCCCCAAGGACATGGCGACGACGTTAACCGCACGGGTGCGCGGCGTGCGAAGCATCGAGATCGAGATGGCCGATCCGGAGCGCGCCGCGGACTTCTATTCCAGGGTCTGGAATCTCCACGAGGTCGCCCGCGACGGCGGCTCAATCTATTTCCGCGGCACCGGGCGGCACCACCACATTCTTGCGATCCACCCCGCGACCCATGGCGCCGCGTTGCGCCGGGTGGTGTTCGACGCCGCCGACCAGGCCGCCGTGGATCGGCTGTTCGATCAGACGCGCGCCAGGGCAACCCGTTGCGAGGAGCCCCATGCGCTGCGAACCCCGGGCGGCGGCTACGGCTTCGGCTTTGTCGATCCGCATCTGTGTAACCTCGCCGTGGTCTGCGGCGCGGCCGATCATGCCGACAGCGCGGACGCGAAGGACCGGCCGCGCAAGATCGCACACGTCAACCTCAACACGCCTGACGTGAAAGCAACGGCGCAATTCCTCATCGACGCGCTCGGCTTCACGCTGATCGACGAGACCGCCGCGCTGTGGTTCATGCATTGCGACAGCACCGACCATTCTTCGATGGTGATCGGGCCGGCGAAGCTGCCGACGCTCAATCATGTCGCGTTCGAGATGCCCGATCTCGATTCCACCATGCGCGGCGCCGGGCGGATGCGGGACAGCGGCTACCCGATCGAATGGGGCGTCGGTCGTCACGGCGCCGGCAACAACGTGTTCGCGTACTTCGCCGGACCCGAGGAGTTTCCGCTCGAATACACCGGCGAGGTGCTCCAGATCGACCACAGCTACACGCCGAACGGCCCGGAATACTGGAAATGGCCGCCCGGCCGGCTCGACCAGTGGGGCGTGACGCCGCCGCATACGGCGCGCTGGAAGCGGATTCAGGACATGGTGCTGTTCGCGCCCGACGCCTGGCGGCTGTAAGCGGACGCTCCACACCAATCGGAGCCGTTGCCCACGGAGGCCGCCGCGGCAATACTGCGTTCCGTTCATGGGCGCGGAGTTTTGACGTGATCGGAATCAAACGCATCGGCCACGCGACATTCGAAACGCCGGATGTGGAGCGGCAGCTCGACTACTATACCGGCGTCGTCGGCCTGGTTCTGCTGGAACGGGAGAAGGACCGCGCCATCCTGGTCAGCCGACTCGGCGACCTGAGTGTCATCCTGCATCGCGGCTCCGCGCCGAAGCTGACCAAGATCGCATTCCAGGTTTCGCCGCATGACGACCTTGCGGCCCTGGCGAAGACACTGACCGGCAACGGCATTGCGGCAAGCGTCGATCAGGCTTCGGTGCCCGGCATCGGCAAGGTGCTGACGTTTCAGGACCCCAAGGGCACGACCATCGAGGTGTTCACCGAGGCTCGTCCGGCCGGCGTCATCACCGGCCCGACCGCGGTGGGGCCGCTCAAGCTCGGGCACATCGCGTTCATGATGCCCGACATCCATCCGTTCGTGGAATTCTACCAGAAGGTTCTCGGCTTCCGGGTTTCGGACTGGCAGGAGGATTTCTTCTGCTTCATGCGTTGCGGCGCCGACCACCACACCATCAACTTTGCCACCGGCAAAAGCACGCGGATGCACCACATCGCCTTCGAGCTGAAGGACTGGGCGCACGTGCAGACCGCCTGCGATCATCTCGGCCACAAGGAGGTTCCGATCGTTTGGGGTCCGGGCCGGCACGGCATCAGCCACAACATCTTCATCTATCATCGCGATCCGGACGACCAGATGGTCGAGTTCTACACCGAGATGGACCAGATGCTGGACGAGGATCTGGGCTACTTCGATCCGCGCCCCTGGCACCGGGATCGTCCGCAGCGTCCGAAGGTCTGGGACCGCAAATCGGCCGCGCTGGTCTGGGGGCCTCCACAAGGTCCGGACCACGCGCGCCAGCGCAACATGGAATGAGCCGTTGAAATTTCTGTAACGAAAAAATCCGGGAGGCGAATATGACCATCAACAAGCATGTGACAGCGGCCGCATTGGTTGCCGCCATCCTGCTCCCGTCCGGCGCACGGGCGGACTACCCCGAACGCACTGTCGACCTGGTGATCCCCTACGCGGCCGGCGGCGGCATCGACCTGCTGCTGCGCGCGCTCGGCGAGGGCCTGTCGACCCACTTCAAGCAGTCGTTCGTGGTGTCGAACCGCACCGGCGCGGGCGGCGCGCTCGGCGTCGCATATGTGGCGCGCGCGACGCCGGACGGTCACACCCTGCTGTTCGTCCCGGCGCTGGCCTATTCGGTGCTCCCGCATATGCAGGCCAACGTCGGCTACGCCACCAACTCGTTTGCGCCGGTTTGCCAGACCTTCGAGAACCAGATGGCGCTGATCGTGCGGCCGGGCTCGCCGTTGAAAACGGTGCGCGATGTCGTCGAAGCGGCGCGCGCCAAGGCCGGCGGCATCCACTTCGCCGCCACCGCCGTCGGCACCATCACGCATCTGGCGGGGGCGGCGCTCGCCGACGCCGCCAAGGTCCCGCTCAACCACGTGCCGTTCCGCGGCGACGGCGAGCTGATGGGCCAGTTGATCGGCGGCCATGTCGACTTCGCCACCACCACGCTGGCATCGGCCGCGGCCGCCGGGCCTTCGGTGCGCGTGCTTGGAATCTTTGCCGACGCGCGCAATCCGTCGCTGCCCGACGCCCCGACCGTCAAGGAACAGGGCTACGACGTCGCGCCGACCAGCTTCGGCGGACTGTTCGCGCCGGCGGGCGTGCCCGCCGACGTGCTGACCAGGCTCAATGCCGGCTGCCGGTTTGCGGTCCAGCAGACCGTCTACACCGATCTGGCGAAGCGCCTGCACCAAGGCAACAACTACTACGCGGACGCCGCCACGTTCGCCAAGCGGCTCGACGCCGACGTCGCCGACAAGAAGACGCTGCTGGTGCGGCTCGGACTGGTGAAGTAGTCGCTGCGACCGTCGTCACTTCGCGTCGTGAAAGATGATTCCCATGGTGTGCCGCTGCCCGCTGCGCAACCGGCTCACGCCGTGCCGCATGTTGACGCGATAGACGCCACGCGTGCCCTGCACCGGCCGGTGATGCACCGGAAAGATCACCGCCTCGCCCTGCGACAGCGGCACCACCTCGGCGCGCGACTGCATCCGCGGCCGCTGTTCGGTCAGCACGAACTCGCCGCCGCTGAAATCCTCGCCCGGCCGTGACAGCAGCACCGTGACCTGGAGCGGAAACACCAGCTCGCCGTAAAGGTCCTGGTGCAGGCAATTGTAGTCGCTCGCGCCGTATTGCAACAGCAGCGGCGTCGGTCGGGTTTGCCCCGCCTTGTGGCAGCCCACCAGATAATCCGCGTGCTCGCCAGGATAGCGCACGTCGATCCCCATCGCCTCGTTCCAGCGATTGGCAATCTCTGCGAGCCGGGGATAGAGCGCCGTGCGCAGCGCCGCAACCGCATCCGGCAGCGGATAGGCGAAGTATTTGTACTCGCCGCGGCCGAACCCGTGCCGCGCCATGATCACGCGGCTGCGGAACGGCTTGTCCAATGGATAGAGCGCGGCCAGCGCGGCGCATTCGTCCGGCGGCAGCAGCGGTCCGGTGATGGCGCAGCCGGACGCGTCGAGATCGGCGGCGATTCGGGTCCAGTCGAGGTCGGCGACGCGATCGGCGACGGTGTCGTCTGAAATTTCCGATTGACGCTTGCGAACGCTCATGTGCTGGCTCCTTTGCACAACCAATCCCATAGGTGAGCGCAGCCGGCCACCCGAAACCTGACGTGTCGATCTGTAGCCCGGATGGAGCGCAATCCGGGTTATCTCCGCGATCTTGCGACGCCGATAGCCCCGCCATACAACTTTGCAGACCGAGAAAGAAACAGGACAACGCCATGCACCGCGCCAGGATCGCCACCGCTCTCGCGGCATTATTCCTCGGCGCAAGCGGCGCGCACGCGCAGACCTATCCGGCGCGACCGCTGACCCTGATCATCCCGTTCGCGGCCGGCGGACCGACCGACGTGCTCGGCCGCGTCATCGCTCAGCGGATGAGCGAAATCCTCGGCCAGTCGATCGTCGCCGAAAATGTCGCCGCCGGCGGCGGCCAGGTTGGATCGAAGCGCGTCGCCGACGCCGCGCCGGACGGTTACGTCATGGGTCTCGGCACCGTCGGCACCCACGCCCAGGGCCAGACGCTCTACAAGAAGCCGCTCTACAACTCGCAGACCGATTTCACGCCGGTCGCGCTGATCGCCGACGTCCCGATCGTGCTGGCCGCGCGTAAGGACCTGCCGGTCAAGGATTTCCGCGAGTTCGTGACCTACACCAAGGTCAACCAGGGCAAGATGTCCTACGGCACCGGCGGCACCGGCTCGGCGCCGCATCTCGCCTGCATGCTGCTCAATCATTTGCTCGGCACCAGCGTGACGCACGTGCCCTATCGCGGCAGCGCGCCCGCGACCCAGGACCTGCTCGGCGGCCGCATCGACTTCATGTGCGCCGGCATCACCACGGCGAAGCCGGTGATCGACAACGGCAGCCTCAAAGGCTTGGCCGTGCTCAGCGCCGCGCGCTCGCCGGCGATGCCCGACCTGCCGACCGCCCGCGAGCAGGGCGCCAACGTCGAAGGCTACACCTGGAACGCGATCTTCCTGCCGAAGGGCGCGCCCGCCGCGATCGTGCAAAAGCTGAATGCCGCCGCCGTCGAAGCGATCAAGACTCCGGCCGTGCGCGAGAAGCTCGCCGCGCTCGGCGCGCAGGTCGTGTCGGAGGCGCAGGCGACGCCGGCGTATCTCGCGCAGTTCGTGAAGAGCGAGACGGAGAAATGGGCGGGGCCGATCAAGGCGAGTGGGATGCAGGTGGAGTAGCGGTTCTTCGTAGCCGGATGGAGCGAAGCGCAATCCGGGATCACGCAACAGGTCGATAGAGCGGCCCCGGATTTCGTTGCGCTCCATCCGGGCAACGCTGCTGAGCTTCACTCCGGCGCAACAAGTTTGACCATCGGAAAATAGCTCCGATACCGACTTGCATCACGCGTGATCAGCGGCGCGCCGAGCACCGCCGCTTGCGCACCGATGAAAAAATCCGGCAGCACGCTGGTCCGCGGACCGCCGCGACGGCGATAGGTCTTGAAGGCCTGACCGGCGAGGAACAGCGCCGCCCGCGTCATTTCGGCAACGGCGATTTCCACCGACGCCAGCATCGCGTCGAGATCTTCGATCTTGGCAAAGCGGCTGGAGAACTCGGCATAGACCACCGGGTTGATCGCCAGCCTGTCGCGCAGCGCAGCAGCGTTGAGTTGCTGCTGTGACCAGTCCGCCCAAGTCGGATCGTCAATGACGACATCAAGTAGGACGTTGGTGTCGACGAAGATCATACCTCGGCGGGATCGCCACGCATCAACGCCATGATTTCATCCGTCGTCATGTCGCTTTTCATGGAGCCCCGGATACGGTCGAACCGGCTCTTCGGTGGCGCCTGCTTCTTTCCTGCCTTCGTCAGCACGACCCGTCCGTCCGGCGCGAGTTCGAAATCGACCGCACTGCCGGGCTTGATGTTCAGCCGGTCGCGCACCGCCTTCGGGATAGTGACCTGGCCCTTGCTGGTGACCGTGGTGCTCATGGTATTACCTCTTGATTTAAGGTATTACATCGGGCGGGCTGGCTCAATTGTCAATATCGGCACCGCCCGCCAAGCCCCTTCCCCATCCCGCCGCCCGCCTCTAAAAGAACGGGCAAATGACCGCAGAATCACAGAAATCCGACCGCTACAACGCCCGCGAGGCCGAGTCCCGCTGGCAGCAGGCCTGGGACTCCCGCGGCACCTTCGCCACGAAGAACGACGACCCGCGGCCGAAATACTACGTGCTGGAGATGTTCCCCTACCCATCGGGGCGCATCCACATGGGGCACGTGCGCAACTACACGATGGGCGACGTGGTCGCGCGCTACAAGCGCGCCGCCGGCTTCAACGTGCTGCACCCGATGGGCTGGGACGCCTTCGGCATGCCGGCCGAGAACGCCGCGATCGAGCGCAAGGTCCATCCCAAATCCTGGACCTACGACAACATCGCCGCGATGAAGAAGCAGCTTCAGTCGATGGGGCTGTCGCTGGACTGGAGCCGCGAGATCGCGACCTGCGACCCGGCCTATTACAAGCACCAGCAGAAGATGTTCCTCGACTTCGTGCGCGCCGGCCTGGTCGAGCGCAAGAAGTCGAAGGTGAACTGGGACCCGGTCGACCAGACCGTGCTGGCCAACGAGCAGGTGATCGACGGCAAAGGCTGGCGCTCCGGCGCTCCGGTCGAACAGCGCGAGCTGACGCAGTGGTTTTTCAAGATCAGCGATTTCGCCGAGGATCTGCTGGGCGCGTTGGATCGGCTGGATCGCTGGCCGGAAAAAGTCCGGCTGATGCAGAAGAACTGGATCGGGCGTTCCGAGGGCATGCTGGTGCGGTTCGCGCTCGATGCGAAGACGACGCCCGGCGGCGAGGACGAGCTGGAGATTTTCACCACCCGGCACGACACGCTGTTCGGCGCGAAGTTCATGGCGATCGCGCCGGACCATCCGCTGGCGACAGCGGCGGCGGCGAAAAATCCTGCGCTCGCGGATTTCATCGCCGAGTGCAAGCGCATGGGCACCGCGCAGGCCGAGATCGAGACCGCGGAGAAAAAGGGTTTCGACACCGGCATCCGCGCGATCCATCCGTTCGATCCGGAATGGAAGCTGCCGGTGTATGTCGCAAACTTCATCCTGATGGACTACGGCACCGGTGCGATCTTCGGCTGTCCGGCGCACGACCAGCGCGATCTGGATTTCGTCAACAAGTACGGGCTGGGCAACACGCCGGTGGTGTGTCCGCCCGACGTCGATCCGAAAAGCTTCATCATCACCGACGTGGCCTATGACGGCGACGGCCGCATGATCAACTCGCGCTTCCTCGACGGCATGACCATCGAGCAGGCGAAGGAGGACGTGGCGAAGCGGCTGGAGCAGGCGGCGCGCGGCAACGCGCCGGTCGGCCAGCGCCAGGTCAATTTCCGGCTGCGCGACTGGGGCATCTCGCGGCAACGCTATTGGGGCTGCCCGATCCCGATCATCCATTGCGAAGCCTGCGGCGTGGTGCCGGTGCCGGACAAGGATCTGCCGGTGACGCTGCCCGAGGACGTGACGTTCGACCGGCCCGGCAATCCGCTCGACCGCCATCCGACCTGGAAGAATGTCGCCTGCCCGCAATGCGGAAAGGCCGCGCGGCGCGAGACCGACACCATGGACACGTTCGTGGACTCGTCGTGGTACTTCGCGCGCTTCACCGATCCGTGGCGCACCGACACGCCGACTGACCGCAAGATGGTCGACGAATGGCTGCCGGTCGACCAGTACATCGGCGGCATCGAGCACGCGATCCTGCACCTGCTCTACTCGCGGTTCTTCACCCGCGCCATGAAGGCCACCGGTCACGCCGGACTGGACGAGCCGTTCGCCGGCCTGTTCACGCAAGGCATGGTGGTGCACGAGACCTACGCCAAGCAGAGCGGCGAATGGGTCACGCCGGCGGAGGTGAAGTTCGAGGGCGAAGGCGGCGAGCGCCGCGCCACGCTGGCCGCCACCGGAGAGCCGATCGTCATTGGCGGCATCGAGAAGATGTCGAAGTCGAAGAAGAACACCATCGACCCCGACGATATCATCGAGAGCTACGGCGCCGACGTGGCGCGCTGGTTCGTGATCTCGGACTCGCCGCCCGAGCGCGACGTGGAGTGGACCGAACGCGGCGTGCAGGCGCGCTGGACCTTCGTGCAGCGGCTGTGGCGGATGATCCACGAGGCGGCCGCGCTGACCAAGGCGGCGCCGGCCGCACGCCCGGACTCGTTCAGTGAACCAGCGCTGGCGCTGCGCAAGGCCGCGCATGGCGCGCTCGCCCGAATCACCGACGCGATCGAGAAGCTGCACTTCAATGTCGCGGTGGCGCAGATCTACGAGTTCGCCAACGCGCTCGGCTCGGCCATTGCACGACCTGCGGATAGCCCCGATTTCGCATACGCAGTGCGCGAAGCCGCCGAGATCATGGTGCGGCTGTTCCACCCGATGATGCCGCACCTCGCCGAGGAATGCTGGGCCGCGCTCGGCCACGACACGCTGCTGGCCGCCGAACCCTGGCCCAAGCTCGAGCCGGAATTGCTGGTCGAGAGCACCATTACGCTGCCGGTGCAGATCAACGGCAAGAAAAAGGCCGACATCACGGTCTCCCGCGATGCGAATAACTCCGAAATTGAGGCTGCCGTGCTGGCGCTCGATGCGGTACAAAAGGCGCTCGACGGCAAGAGCCCGAAAAAGGTCATCGTCGTCCCGCAGAGGATCGTGAATGTGGTCGCCTGAGACCGACACGGCCGCCGGCCGGCTCGCCCGGATCGCGCTGACGCTGGCGATGGCCGGCCTGCTCGCCGGCTGCTTCCAGCCGCTGTACGGCCAGCAGTCGCTGAGCGGCGGCCCGGCGCTCGGCGAGGCGTTGCGCGCCGTCGACGTGGCGCAGATCAATGCGCCGAACGGCACGCCGGAGGCCCGGATCGGCGTCGAGATCCGCAACGCGCTGCTGTTCGAGATCACCGGCGGCTCCGGCTCGACCAATCCGACCCACCGGCTGAACATCCAGCTTTCGTCGAGCCGCCAGCAGGTCATCGTCGACATCCAGACCGCGCGGCCGGACGTCGAGAACTACGGCATCAACGCCACCTATACGCTGGTCGACCTCGCCACCGGCCGTGTGGTGGTGACCGGCCAGACCTTCTCGCGGGTGTCGTTCGACATCCCGGGCCAGGAGCAGCGCTTCGCGCGCGCCCGCGGCCTGCGCGACGCCGAGAACCGTGCCGCCAAGGTGGTCGCCGACAACATCAAGTCGCGGCTGGCGTCGTTCTTCGTCGCCGGGACGTGACGCGTTTTACTGTCATCGCCCGCGAAGGCGGGCGATCCAGGCGGGACGCACACAATCGTGGATCATGCAGTGTGGATGCCCCGCCTTCGCGGGGCATGACAGCGGAGTAGGTTGCGAGCCCCTGACGCACTACCGAACATCCAAATGACCGCCATCAAAACCTCCGATGCCGATGCGTTCGTCGCCCGCCCCGATCCGGCGCGGCCGATCGTGCTGGTGTTCGGCCAGGACGCAGGCCTGGTGCGCGAGCGCGCCGAGAGCATCATCCGCGCCTCGATCGACGATCCGAAGGACCCGTTCGCGCTCGCCCATCTGGAAGGCGATCAGCTCGCCTCCGAACCGTCGCGGCTGGTCGAGGAAGCCCACACCATGCCGCTGTTCGGCGGCCGCCGCGCGGTCTGGGTCAAGCCGAGCACCCGCAATTTCGCACCCGCGGTCGAAGCCCTGCTCACCGCCGCGCCGCCGGTCGATTGCCGCGTCGTGATCGAAGCCGGCGACCTGCGCAAGACCTCGCCGCTGCGTGCGATCTGCGAAAAGGCCAGGCACGCCGCCGTCATCGCGTGCTACGCCGATGACGAGCAAAGCCTTGGCCGCCTGATCGACACCGAGATGCGCGAAGCCAAGCTCACCATCGCGCCCGACGCCCGCGACGCGCTCGTCACGCTGATCGGCGGCGACCGGCGCGCCTCGCGCAGCGAGATCCGCAAGCTCGCGCTCTACGCCCACGGCAAGGATCGCGTCGAGCTCGACGACGTGCTCGCGGTGGTGGCCGACGCTTCGGCGCTGGCGCTTGACGGCGTGGTGGACGCGACCTTCGCGGGCCGCACCGGCGACGCCGAGACGCAGTTCGCCAAGGCGCTCGGCGCCGGCACCTCGGCTGGCACGATCATGTTCGCGACGCTGCGCCACGTCACGCAGATGCACAAGGCGCGGCTCGCGATCGACGCCGGCGACCGCGTCGAGCAGGCGCTCTACAGCTTCATCCCACCGGTGCATTTCCGCCGCCAGAACCAGGTCAAGGCGGCGCTCAACGCCTGGAGCGCGCCGAGGCTGGCGCGCGCCATGGAGCAGTTGGCCGACGCCGCGCTCAATGTCCGCCGCACGCCGGCGCTCGCCGAGGCGCTGTCGCAGCGCGCGCTGCTGTCGCTTTCGCTGACCGCACGGCGGAAAGATTAGCGCGAGCGGATCTGCCCACCACCGATCTGCCCTTGCCGCGGTGTTTCGGCTTGAGGATATACCCCGTTCACGTCACAACCCGAAAATCCTTTGGGTTGATGATGCGGAAATTGTCGGTGACTGAATCGCAAAGGTCCGGCCAATTCCGAGGAACTGTTTCACGCAGGAACCCGAGCGTCGCATCGGCGAATTGGGTGCAAGTCG